>JBCCHF010000005.1:0-235252 GCA_039028895.1 Bacteroidota bacterium
ACCAGAAATGCATGTTGGCCAGCCTTACTGAATAAAGTTTGGTGCCATAAATTTTGGGGAACAACCAGTAAAAGATACCGAAGGTCAAAAACCCGTTCCAGCCTAACGTTCCAACGTGAACATGGGCGATTGTCCAGTCTGTGTAGTGACTTATTGCATTTACTGCCTTGATGGAGAGCATCGGCCCTTCAAATGTGGACATACCATAAGCAGTAACTGCCACAACCATAAACTTAAGGATCGGGTCGTTTCGAACTCTGTCCCAGGCACCTCTAAGTGTGAGGAGACCGTTTAACATACCACCCCATGAAGGTGCAATGAGCATCAGTGAAAACACCATGCCTAAAGACTGTGCCCATTCAGGTAAGGAAGTATACAGCAAGTGATGCGGACCTGCCCAGATATAAAGGAAGATCAAAGCCCAAAAGTGAATGATGGAAAGCCGATAGGAGTAAACCGGCCTGTTTGCCGCCTTAGGCAGGAAATAGTACATTAGTCCCAGGTAGGGCGTTGTAAGGAAGAAAGCCACCGCGTTGTGCCCATACCACCATTGGACCAGGGCATCCTGGACACCGGCATAAGCGGAATAGCTTTTCCACATGTGGACTGGCAATTCAATGTTATTGAAAATGTGCAGAACGGCAACTGTAACCCAGGTCGCTATGTAGAACCAGATGGCTACATAAAGGTGGGTTTCTCTTCTTTTCAGAATGGTGCCAAACATGTTAATACCGAAAACCACCCAAATAAGGGTTATGGCGATATCAATGGGCCATTCAAGTTCAGCATACTCTTTACTGGAGGTGATACCCAAAACCAGCGTTAGTGCGGCAGCCACAATGATAATTTGCCAGCCCCAGAAATGGATTTGACTCAGGATCTTACTGTACATTCTTGCTTTAAGGAGTCGTTGTAAAGAATAATAGACCCCCATGAAAATACCATTACCTACAAAAGCGAAGATAACGGCGTTGGTATGTAAGGGTCTCAGACGGCCGAATGAAGTGTAAGGAGAGTCAAAATTCAGCGCCGGGAAAACGAGTTGCAGGGCCAGTACCAGTCCAACCAGCATACCGATAATCCCCCAAAATGCAGAGGCGTAAGCAAAATTTTTGACGATAGCGTTGTCGTACTGAAAACGTTCAACCTGTGCCATAAGTCTTGTGTTTTTAATCTTCAAAAAGGATGCGTTCGGCAGGCGTATAATCATCTTCAAATTGTCCATCTCTTACGGCCCAAATGAAGGCGGCCAAAAAGACAAGAGCAACGATTAAACTGATACCGATTAAGAGAAAAAGGATACTCATAATTGAATATTGTTGTCACAAGGTATTGCTAAACCAAACCTCGTTTTATGAGTTAACTCAACGTGAAAAATGATTTTTGTCATCATAAGTGTAATCCGATTTTTCGAGCCAGGAAATTGCCCGCAGATACACCAAAAATGACGACTGTAATTGAGCTTAAAGGCATAAGAATAGCAGCAATAACAGGTGATAAAAGCGCCTGAACGGCGAAGCTTAACCCAATGATGTTATAGGTCAGGGAAAGCAGGAATGCCAGATAGATGATTTTAATGCCTCCCCTGGAAAGCTGTATTAGTGCCGGAAGTTTGTCGAAAGCCCGGGCATCCAAAATGGCATCACAGGCCGGACTGAAATTGTTGGTGTCATCTGAAATGACCATACCGATATCAGCCATTTGTAATGCTCCTGCATCATTCAGGCCATCACCAACCATCATCACTGTTTTACCATTTTTTTGAAGGGTGTGAATGAAATCAAGTTTCATTTCCGGAGACTGGAAAAACTTTCGACGATTTTTATCAGGGAATAGTTGGATGAACCGATTTTCATCTTTGTCGTTATCTCCGGAGAGCAGGGCCGTGTCATTGGTGTTGTTCAGGGTTTTTACGACCTCTTCCACACCATCTCTAAAAGCTTGTTTTATCAAAAAATGACCTCTGACCTGGTGGTCTATTGCTATGAATAGGCCATGTTTGTTATCCGGCTTATGACCGATGATTTCCTCTATAAACTTTGCAGAACCTACATGTATAGTTGCCTGTCGGACGATGCCGGTGATACCCTTGCTTTCGATTTCTGCAAAACCGATTACATGGAGGCGATTCAAATCACCCAGGTGTTTTGCAAGCATTCTGCTTTTGGGGTGGTTAGATTGGTTGACAAGTGAATAGACCATTTCCAGTTCTTCCCCTGTCATGGATTGGCCTTCGAAATGGATGTTTTGCTCCATGCCAGTTGTCAGGGTACCGGTTTTATCAAATACAATATTGTCTAACCTTGACAAATTCTCAACAGCATTAGTGTTGCGCAGAAACAGTTTATTACGCGCCATTATTCGCGCAATATTGCTCAGGGTAAATGGAATTGAAAGTGCCACTGCGCAGGGGCATGCAATAATAAGTACAGCCGTAAAAGCATTAATGGCTTTTGCTGTGTCAAACTGAAGCCACCAGGTTAATGTAGAAAAGGCGATAATCAAAATGGCTATGGTGAATAACTTGCCAGCGAGATTTGCGATGCGCGTGGTTTCGCCTTCTTTTGCATTGTGAAATACATCATGGTCCCAAAGTCGGATCAAGTAACTTTGATCGGTTTTTTGAGTGAGTTCAATCTCAATGTTTCCACCCACATGGCGGCCACCGGCGAATAGTCGACTACCAGAGGCCTTTGTTACCGGGTGAGATTCTCCGGTAACGAAACTATAGTCAATATTTCCATCACCGTTTATTAGGATACCATCTGCGGGGATGATTTCCTGGTTTTTAATGAGCACCCGGTCTCCAGGCCTGAGTTCTCTTACTGGCGTACTGATGGTTTTACCTGCTTTTAATACCATTGCGGCAAGCGGAAAATATGATTTATAATCACGTTCAAAGGACAAATGATTATATACCCTTTGCTGGAACCATTTTCCGATAAGGAGAAAAAAGATAAGGCCCGTAAACGAATCAAGATAACCCGCACCCGTATGTGTCAGGATCTCATAAACACTTCGGCCGAACAAGCTGATAATACCCAGTGCGATAGGCATGTCAAGGTTGAACTGGCCAAAACGAAGTCCCTTAACAGCCGAAATCAGGTAATCCCTTGCGCTGAAAATTAGGACAGGAATGGATAAAATGATGTTCAGTAATCCAAAGAAGCGCGTGAATTGAGGATCAATAGTTTCATCCAGCCCGAGGTACTCCGGGAAACTCAGGAGCATTACGTTACCAAAACAAAACCCTGCAATCCCAAGCTGGTAGATAATGGTCTTGTTAGCGGATCTATTTTGCTTTTCATCAATACTTTGCAAGTTGATGTCAGGAGAGTAGCCCAGTTTGTCAAGCAAGTTGGCAACTTCACTGAGGCTTATCTCCTTTGTGTTGAATGTCATGTCAATTTCCTTTTTCAGGAAGTTGACTTTAGACTGTACGATATGGGGGTTTACCCGGTAAAGATGTTCCAGCAGCCAGATACACGAAGCACAGTGAATCTGTGGAAGTGTGAAATTGACCCGTGTGAAATTCTCGTCCTGGAAGTTAACGACCTTGGAAAGCGTTTCGGGGTCATCAAGGTAGGTATAGTCTTTTTGTTGTTTTGATTTAAGTGAAAACCCCGGATTCTCATCAAGCTGGTAAAAAGTGCTTAATTCGTTTTCCTGCAGGATCTCATAAACCATCTTACACCCTTCACAGCAGAATATGTTCTCATTCCAGATAACGGGATGATCGCCTGCTTCATCATTACAGTGTAAACAGGTTGTCGTTGCGGTGACCGTGGTCATAAATTGGTGATCTAGGTAATTAGATTTTCGAGAAACTGTCCGGTGAAGTAGGCGATTAACGCTGCCAGTACGCCCAGAGAAGTCGTTTCAAGGATACCTTTTAGCGGGGAAGTACCTGCGAAATAGTTTTTTAGCCAACCAATGCCTGCAAAGGCAATAAGTGTAAGCACACAGGACCAGAAGAAAAGGTCAATATGCAGGGCTTGGAAATAGTCAATGATATAAACGGTCAAAGGGATCGCCCCGATCATTAGGAATGCGATAAAGGTGACCAAACCATTGTTAATAGCTTTTTGGCTCTGTCCGGTCTTGTTCAGTTCGATTACTGACTTGGTTGATAAATAACTACCGACGGACATGGAGAATCCGTCGGCAATTAAATTCGCAAGACCAAGTATGATGATAATTACTGATTCAAGATGGGCGCCTGTTGAGGCAGCCACTATCGCAAAAGTTGTGATCAATCCGTCGATTCCGCCATATACGAATTCTCCGAGATGTTGTCTAATGCGTTTCACCAATCATACATTGTTTGGGTTAGCTCTTTGCTGGTTCCCAAATTTCTTTGAAACAATAGTTGATGACATCGTATGTAGTTACGATACCAACCAGTCTGTTTTCCTGTGAAACGATAGGAATCGCGTGGAAAAGATTTTCCTTGAATATTCTTGCAGCTACATCGACTCTGTCATTTTCGCCCAATTTTGCGATACCTTTGGTCATAATATTTTCCGCGGTGTAAGAATCGAGGAGGGTTTCAAAATCGTCACCGCCATTACCAAGTGCAAGAGCCTGGTGCATTTTGAGGTAATCGGTTTTACTAATTATTCCGACTAGGGTTCCGTCGGTCTCCGCCACAGGAATGTGGTGAATTCTTTTCTCTTTGAAGATTTTGTCAACAATGGTCATTTTCTCTCTCGGAGAAACAGTGATCAGGTTGGTTGTCATGATTTCAGAAATAGGCGCATACAAATTCATGATATAAGATTTTAGTTAAGAATTTTTCAAATTGATACCTCAAAATTATAGGAAGACAGGCCCGTTAAAAATGACAAAAGTCAGCCTGACAGGTGACTGTGCTCAACTATTGGAGATAGTTTTCTGATGTATTTTATGGATAGGGAAATTGTTTTCCATCTACATAAAAAATGAACATTATGAAAAAGATTCTTGCATTAACAGACTTCTCAGCTTGCGCAGAAAATGGCGTTGATACGGCTATTAGACTGGCAGAGAATTCAGGTGCTGAGTTGATCGTATATTCAAGGGTTAAAATCCCATTCAACTGGCAAACCCTTACTAATGCTGAAAAAGCACAAAACCCGGAAGCTGTAGCTTTGGTTTCAAATACAGAAGCTCTGTTCGACGCATTAAAAGACCGATATGCGGATAAAAAAGTAAAAATCAAGACTCTCTTTAGCGGCGGGAAACTAATTGAGATGGTTAGAGACCTTGTGGAATCAGAAAATATCGACCTTTTAGTTTTGGGGTCTCATGGTTCATCCGGACTTGAAGAGTTATTTGTCGGTTCCAATACGCAGCGCATTGTCAGGTTTGTTCATTGCCCGGTGCTAGTGGTTAAGAATAAGCGTGAAACAATTGAGTTTAAAAACATTGTTTATGCTTCTGATTTCAATGCAAGTGATAAAGCAGCATTTTTGAGGTTTTTGATATTTGTAAGGAATTTTGATCCAACCATACATTTATTATCAGTGAACACCCTTGGATTTTTTAGCCAGCCTTATGTGCTTACCAAAACCTTGATGGACGAATATAAAGCCATTTGCGGAGATGATATCAACTGCGAGATTCATATGATCTCCAACCCCTTTATTGAACCTGGGATCAGGGAGTTTGCCAATGATATTGATGCTGATCTTATTGTAGTATCCAATGAACATCGGCACCCCATAAAACGAATGTTTACCGGCTCTAATGTAGAGGCCCTGATCAATCATTCCGATGTGCCGGTATTAAGCCTTGATTTTAAAGATTAAGGTCTAATGGTCATTTTTTTTGAAGCCAGGTATTCCAATATTTTCATGCCGAGCGGCGTAACATCCTTGCTTGAATTGGAAAGGACAACAATACCTTTCTGAAGGTCCTTGGAAAAGCCAATAAAGCTTGCATATCCTGCTGTCTGACCATTTTGCCAAATCAACTTGGTTTCTTCGTTACCTTCTGCCGCAGAGATAAACCAGCCCAGACCTATGCCATAAACCTTCTCGCTTGTTTCGAAAAAGATTCTGGGGTGATGAGCTTCAACCAGGCCAACTTCCAAAGGTGTCTCAGCCGGCCCTAAATTGGCTTTTAACATAGTTACTAAGTCCTCTGCTGAACTCCTGAGACCATATGCAGGGGCCATTGCATCCTGTAGCATTGGTTTTACCTCTTTGCCCTTATGGTTATACCCTGCTGCTACTTGATCTCGTTGTGCTGTACTGAGCCATACAGCTGTATTTTTCAACCCTAGTTTTTCTGACAGTTTATGGGCAATCAGATGATCATATTCCATTCCTGCGATATCACTCATAATGATGCCCAGAACTCCATATCCTAGATCGGAAAAATTAAATTCGATACCTGGTGGGCAGTCCAGTAAATAATTGTCAATTGTGGATAGTATATCATCTTTTGTAAAAGATAGCTTTGGATTTTTTATGAAATCAGAGCTATGAAATGGATGGAAAGATTTGTTTGAAACAGTCGGATTATGAAGTCCGGAGCTATGAGAAGCAAGATCACATATAGCTACAAACTTTTCTGGTGTAAACGGATCTGGTCGACAAGAAGTAACAGCAGGTAACCATTTCTCACCTTGCGGAAGCTGAACTTCAATCGTTGTACAAATGATATTTTTATACCTTGGGGCAATGATGTATTTGGGGAGATAACCATCAATTTTATTATTCAGGAATAGTTCCTGGTTATCTGACATGTTTACAAGGGCAGCCGTTGTAAATACCTTGGACACTGAGCCCAATTCAAAAATACTTGATTCACTTAATACATTATTACTCTTTTTACTGGTTGTCCCTAACTTGTAATAAGTGGTTTTCCCATTATCAACCACACCTACGATAATTCCAGAACCATTGTTGGTAGCCTGAAAATCATTAATGAATTGCTCAATATTTTGATCGATGAAAACGCCTTCTTGGCCATAGCCAATAATTGAGATGAGCAATAAGGCAGTACACAAAAGAATTCCCTTTTTCATAATGATAGATTTAGGTGAATCAAATGCCTTGACCATCCAAGACGTTATCCATTCAAGCTATCCATAAAAAAGAATTAGCGAACTGATGACTATCAGCAATTGGCATGAGTTATATCAACAACTGGAAATCAGGACTTGTTTTTTGTCCCATGCAGTCCCAATCCGTGTAGTGACTGATCGACAAAGTTTTCGGGAAAGTTTTCCATCCCTGGGAAACCAAGTTTGATATCTCTGCCGTCGTGCGGGACGTGTGCTGTTCCGAATAGGTAATCCCAAACACTGAGGGTAAGGCCAAAGTTAATGCCATACTTATGATCTGAATCCCATTTGTAGGCGTGATGCCAGATATGCATTTGAGGATTGTTAAAAATGTATTTCAATGGGCCTAGAGGGACTTTAATATTAGAATGGTTGAAATGCCCAACAGCCAGACTGAAGATGTGAACGATGAAAAAATCATTCAAACCGACACCAAGCATCGCCAGGGGGATATATTGAATGGTTTTGTAAACAACGTTCTCCATCCAATGATATCTCAGATGGGCTGCAAACCCCATTTGTTCAACAGAATGGTGGACCTTGTGAAATTCCCATAGAAATGGCACTCTGTGTAATAATCGGTGTGTCCACCATTGGATGAAGTCAGCGATTACGAATACCATAAGCAGATGTGCCCATCGTGGCATTTCTGCAACTTTGATGGCCAAAAGGTTAGTAACGCCAAACAAAGCCAGGAAGTCATTAAACAATTCGACAATGACGTTGGATGCAGCACTGAAGATGATCAGGGAAAACAGAAAAAAATTGAAAAACATATAGAAAAAGTCAAGCCAGAAGTCTTTCCTGAACCTGGGTTGGTCCTTGCGCCAGGGTCTTGCCACTTCCAACACAAAGAAAAATGCAGAAATCCCGATCAGCATGTAAAAATAATTTTGCCAATGGGGCTGCGTGATTTCTCGCCAGAGGTAGGAAGCATAGCCTGAGTAACTGTCTCCAATGATCTTAATATACTTTTCCATTTCTCCTGTAAAAATGATCTAATACGGTAAGCGGCTTATCATTAAACCGTATATCCATGTATCTAACAATGCAGAAGCAATAATGATCAAAATAATGAAATAACCGTGACCAACCAAAGTATACCTTGGCCCGGGACAAGCTCCTGTCATTGCCCAAGCAAAGCTAAAAATGCCAAAATTCTTTCCACATAGAATGAGCAGGATCATCGTTATGGCAATAAAAAACCCTGACTTCGACCCGTGTCAAGGCTGGGATAGGAAATCTATGATATTCATTGATATTGACTATTCTTTTTGGTAAGAAGGGTCATCAAGATCTTCCATCATGACGAGGCCGCCGCCATGTTCTACACTGTAAGCTTCTTCAAGACTTTTGGTTTCTTCTTCGAGAAGTACCTCATAGCTTTCAAGATAGTCTTTGTTAAAGGTTTCCTCTTTAAGGATTGATTTTAGAACATCATTCACCTCAGCGTATAACCACTTTTTGAATTCGGAAGCCTGTTCAGGATGTTCCTCAAACCTTTCGAAAAGGTGGAGGTACACTTCATCCAACACATCTTCAAACTGGTACTGATTTTCCATCCACGCTTCGTCTTTGGTTGCTTTATCAAATACCCGGCTTATATAGTTCCGGATACTTGGCAGGTTTACCTTAAGCATTTTGCGAAAGTCAGTTTTTCTTTCTTTCCGCTTTACGATCTTAAGTTGCTCTAATTCAATTTCGGGTGAAATGACGTCTAGAGATACCTTGTGCCGTTTGTGCATTTTCTTTTCTTTTTCAAGGCGTTTTTTCAAAACATTCTTGAATTCCTTGAACAGGCGATGTACGGTTTCCAAAAGATGTTCACCAGTTTCCTCAAGTACGACGGGACCTGACTTCAGGTCAACGGAATAAGTGAGGCGATAGTCATCTTTTTCTTTTTTGATATGTACGTCAAATCTTACCTGTTTTGGATAACGTTCAAACCATTTTCCCAGTTTTTCTGCTACCAGTGAAATCTCGTAAACCATCTTTTTTCGAAGCTTCTTTTCTTTGACTACTTTTTTATTGAAAATGACGAAATCCATAATTGAAGTTTTATCAGTGATATTTGAATACCCTAAAAATACCGAGATGAGAGGTGAGATTTTGTGATAATAATCACGGATAAAAATGATTTTCATCACATTGCACATGAAAGTCAAGATCTATGAAGACGGGCGTTTTCGAGCAAATTTTCTATAAGCAATGGTCAGCAGCGAAAAGGCAATCCCAAAGAGAAGTCCAAGCTCAATTCCAAGATAAAAGGTGGCAAGAAAGGTGACCAGTAGTGTAGTGAAGTCAAGTAAATTAGTGTCAAGCAAGCGAATTGCTTCCTTGTAATCGATAAACTTCACAATAGCCACCATGATAATAGATGCCAGGATGGTTTTTGGCAAATAGTAAAAGTAGGGTGTTAGAAATGCAAGCGTGATAATAACCATAAAAGATCCTATGATTGAGGAAAGACTGGTACGGGCCCCGGCACTATCGTTAACCGCGGTCTTGGAAAAACTGCCTGCTGCCGGAAAGGCCTGGAAAAATGCACCAACTGCATTGGAAATACCCAATGCACGCATTTCCTGGTCGGGGTCGATGTCGTAAGCATTTTTGTGAAGCGCCCTTAAAGCTTTTGCGATCACTAATGATTCAACAATGCCGATTATGGTAATCGTAAGGATCACTGGGATCATTTTTAATATGGTTGCACTTTCCAGTGAAGGTAAAATAATGTCAGGCAAGCCACTCGGCATGGTGGATACAACGGCAACTCCAGCCGTTTCAAGGTCAAGTAACCAAACGACAAGAATACCGACAACGACTGCAATTAAAGGGCCAGGTAGAAGCTTGTGGGTTTTTTTTACAATTACTAATAACACCATTCCGCCTATCCCAATCATGAGAGTGGGTAGGTGCACTTCGTTGAGTTTTTGCGATGCTTCAAAAACGATTTTATACACCAAATTGGTACGCATCATTTCGATGCCCAGAAGATGCTTCAACTGACTGAAAAACACGATAATGGAAGCTGCTGAGGTAAACCCGTTGACAACGGGATGGGTCAAGAGTTTGGTGAGTACACCCATTCGAAATAAGCCCATCAGGAATTGGACTATTCCAACCACAAAGGTCAGGGTAAATACCAACCCAATATATTCGGGAGTTGATGGTTCCGCCAGTGGGGTCAGGCCCGATGCAACCAGTAAGGCAATTATCGCTGCAGGTCCGATGATCATATGTTTTGAAGTGCCAAAAATGCCGTACACAAACATAGGGACAAGAGCAGCATACAGGCCGTAGATCGGAGGTAGTCCGGCTAACATCCCATAAGCCATTCCGGAAGGGATAGCTACAGAACCGATGGTGAGACCAGCCAGAATATCAGGAAGGAGATCCTTTTTTTTGTAGTTGGCAAGCCAATCGGTAATGGGGATGTAGGTTTTTAGGCGCATAGTTGGTTCACGCTAAGGCGCAAAATCCGATAGCTATCGGGGTCGCAAAGGATGCAAACTTTTATTATTTAGTGAACAGGTCTTTTAGTCAAGTGGATTTTATTTGATGTAGAAGGTACTTTCTTCAGGCCTTAATACTCTTTTAAACCAGAGGGGACGTCTTAGCCCGTCAGGACCTGGGGCCGGACGGGTTTTAGCCAGCCACTCCTTGTAGACTTCCATTGATTTATTAGTATCAACGAAAATATCACCGTAATTATCTTCTTGTTTTGCTTTTTCGACGCGAACTTTTTGGTGCCAGCAATGCATGCCGCTAATCGGGTCAGGATGAACGGGGAAGGTGATGTTTTGGTGTACACCGCCGTCTGACCAGAAAATTCTCGAAGAATCTGCATCACTACTTTTGAACGGCCTGATACCACTAATGGTTTGCATTTTCCATTGCCCACTGTCCTTCTCTTTGATCGAAACGGTGTTTGTGGCCCATCGGTTACCGGTTTTATCTTGCGGTCTTCTCCATCTGCCAAGGTGGTGAGAGCAGGCAATAACACCTGGTTTCATTCCTTCGGTTACCCAGACTTTGTCAACGAAGTAGCCGATGTCGGTGTTGATGCGCAACAAGTCGCCTGTGTTGATCCCCATTCTTTTGGCATCAATCGTATGCATCCAGATCGGGTTGCGGTTCGAAATCTCCGTCAGCCATTTGGCATTCCCTGAACGGGAATGGATGAGTGTTGGCAGCCTGAAAGTAGGCACCAACGGGAAATCTCCCTTTTCTCGATCCATTTCTTCTTCGTGGATATGGCTCTTGATATAAATCGGAATGGCATATTCGGGCCATTTCCAGTCGACCATAGTCTGTGAATAGAACTCGTTTTTCCTTGATGGGGTAGGGAACCCTGTGCATGCTTTCCCGTCAACCATTACGCCAATAGTTTTCCCGTTCTTGGTGATCAGTCCAGAATCCATGTTGATGTCAGCACCTTCAAGATCTTTTTCCTTCACTTCATGCAGATGCTTTTGGTAGCCATGAGCTTCCACTTCGAATGCACCGTATTTCTGCATGTACTCCAATTCGGTGACCCCTTCCTTTTTCGCGGCTTCTGGTAGGCCTTTTGTGTGTTCAAAAATATACTGGTAGTATTCGTCGATGGTGATCTTTTCCCCTTCCCGGTAAGGGGATAAAAAGTGTTTACGAATACCCAGGCTACCATCAGGGTCAATGCGCCATGACAATTCGATCCAGAATTCGTCTTCTTCCCAAACTTCTCCAGGATTGACTTCGTATGTGAATTCTACTTTTTTGCCTTCCCGTCTTGCTGCTTCTCTCAGGATGGGTTGCCTGAAAGCGATCCACATCCCAGAGTGTGTCGCGTAACTGTTGAGATCATGCCTTTCGGCAGAATGCCCCATTGGTAAAACGTAATCCGCAAAAAAGGCCGTTTCGTTCCATGTTGGGGTCATAGCGATGTGCAGGCCTACTTTTTCTGCGTCCTGCAATACCTCCATCCATGAAAACCCGTCAGGGTATGTCCATACAGGGTTAAAAACCCGTGTGAAATAAACATCCATCTTACCGCGATTTTCTTTGAGGAAATGGGGTAAAAGGAAGCTCATCTCGAAGAAGGCCAGTGGGTATTCGTTAGGGAAGTGCAGCTCGTTCCAGAATTTCTGTGCAGGCGGTGTATCGAAAAACTTGGGTTTGAATTTGTTCCATGCATTTGGGGATGTTCCACCTACGGTTCCAACTGATCCGGTTAGTACATTGAGAAAGTGTAGTGCTCTTGAAACCGTCCATCCTCCATAGTTGCCACTGGAAGCGCTGCGCCAGTTATGGGTGGCAAAACGAGTGCCTGCTTCGCCAATTTTTCGGGCTACTTCAATGATGGTTTCTGCTTTTACTCCGGTTTCTTGCTCGGCAAATTCCGGGGTGTATTCGGCATAAACTTCCCTGATCGTTTCAATAAAGTTTTCGAATGTCTTTTCCTTGCCAGAATGCATTTTGATCATATACTCCTCCCAGTTGACCCAGTTTTCCAGAAACTCGCGGTTGTACAAGCCTTCTTCAAGAATGATTTTAGCCATTGCTAAAAGTGCTGCAGCCTCGGTGCCCGGATAAGTTGGCATCCAGTAATTGGCCATGCTGGCGGTATTCGACAACCTTGGATCCATTACAGCCAGCTTGGCCCCTTTCATCATGCCTTCGATTATGCGCTGGGCATGCGGGTTGAAGTAATGGCCTGATTCAAGGTGAGCACTAATCAGCAAAATGAACTGTGCATTGGCGTGGTCAGGAGAAGGGCGATTGTAACCGTACCATAAATTATACCCAAATCTCGCACCTGAAGAGCAAATATTAGTATGACTATTATGACCGTCAATACCCCATGCCTGTAGTACTCGGTTAGTATAGCCTTCGTGGCCTGGTCGGCCTACGTGATAGGCAATTTCGTTATGTCTTTCTTCCTGTAGCGCTTTCCTGATGCGTGCTGCGATGTCATCGAGTACTTCATCCCAGGTAACTTTTTCCCATTCTCCTGAGCCTCTTTCTCCTTTCCGCTTAAGCGGGTACAAAATTCGGTCAGGATCAGTGATCTGGTTGATTGTTGCAGGCCCTTTTGCACAATTCCGTCCTCTGCTGCCAGGGTGATACGGGTTGCCTTCAAATTTCCGGATCGTATTCGTTGCCTTGTCGACATAACCCAGGAGGCCACAAGCCGATTCGCAATTAAAGCAGGTTGTCGGCACAATGCTATAAGCTTTCTTTTCCTTTTTTGGCCATGCTTTAGCTTCATATTCTTCCCAATGATCCCAAGATTCGGGTGGAGGAAACTTGTCGAGCTGACCAGGTTTGGTAAGACGAGGGATGTCGCTGTTATTCCCTTGGCTAAGGTCAGGAATGAGTTTTAGTTTGGTCGCTATTTTTTCGATGAATGAGCTCATAAGACGTAAGTCGTTTAGTCGTTTTCCCGATTCAATCGGGAAGGAAAAGCATATTAGCTAAGTGCGAGTCTTTGTGGGGCTTCAACCCAAATATGTTCTGTAATGTAAATGCCGATTAGCGTCAACACTCCGGCAACAGCCAATGCTGGTAGAGTCGGCAGGAAAACAACAACCGCCAATGGAATAATATTACCAACCATGATAGCACCTGCCCAAAATTGACGGCTGTACCTGCCTTTGGTGATCATGTCAACAGTCAGCTTTGCAGATTCAGTAGGATGCGGTGTTAACAATTCGGCCAAAATGACGACAAGATTGAGGCCAATTGCACCTTTCAATGCGAAGGTGGAAAAGCCAATCCAGTCGCTCCCCAACTCCATAACTTGCCCGGCAATAAGGAAAATCGCAGCTCCGGCCATTATACTATGCACCAACATGTGAATAGCTAAAGTCGGACTTTGCCAGAAATCGCGCCCTTTGGCCTGGGCGAAAAGGAATGCGGTATACACAGCGGTAAAAACTGCAGTCAAGGCAGTGACCCACATGACTGGAGTAGAAAAACCATTCAAGCCAAGAAATGTCAATATACCTATCAAGGTCAGTAAGCCACCATAGGCCGTAATTGCATATCCCCCTTTAACGAGCCATGAACTCCATTGAGGGCGCAACAAGACATAAAGGAAACGGCTTGGTTGATCAAGATCCTTGACCAGGAGAGCGCCTGTTAGTACAAGTGCTACCATCGCTGTTATAATGGTCAGCCATTCGATTGAAGGTGTAAAAGTGACTTTCTGGAAAAACCATGCGAGGAATGGGATCAGGAACACACCAGCTGCAATGGCTTTCGTAAATACATAAGCAGAAACTTCCCAGCCCCAAAGGATTCCTTTATCGGGTGCATCATAGGTCCTTCTGGCTTTCCCCATCAAAACATCTACCGACTTCAGGTTTTTGCTGTTGCTGGCTTCTTCTTTTGAAACGCCTTGACCGTTTAGTTTAAGTGCCATTTGCACGATGTCGGATGAATCGGCCATTTTTTCTGCATATTTGGCAAAATGACCAACTCCGGTTGATTGCGAACTCCAAAAGTAATTATCTGATTTTTCAGTTGCTATCGGGTTCAATGACGCTTCGTCACCATTGATGTAAAATAGGTTTGGCTTAGTGCCTTTTTCGGATTTTCTGACCGTTACCTGTTGGCGATTAAGCAGGCTAAAGATCTCTGATTCAGGATCTTCCATGTCTCCTGAAATAATCGCATGTTCGGGACATATATTAACGCAAGCCGGCTCAAGGCCAATGTCAATGCGGTGAGCGCAATAATTGCATTTTGCTGCGGTGTGAGTTTCCGGATCAATATAAAGTGCATCATAAGGGCAAGCCTGCATACAAGACTTACACCCGATACAACGGTCCTTATCAAAATCAACAATTCCATCCTGACGAAAGAATAGTGCTTCAACAGGGCATATTTCTACACAGGGTGCATCAGTGCAATGATTGCAGCGCATTACAGAAAATACCCTCCTCGTGTTGGGGAAAGTACCTTTTTCGACCTGTTTTACCCAGGTACGATTGACGCCGACAGGAACATCGTGCTCAGATTTACAAGCGGTGGTGCAGGCATGACAACCGATGCATTTCCGATTGTCTATTACAAAGCCGTATTTCATAGTCGTGGTAGTTCTTGGATTCTGGTATTCGCAAAGTCGTTTTAAGACGACCCTGCTTACTCATTTGGTGTATTCTGTGTTTGGGGAAGCGGCATTATCCACTTGTATCACAAAAGTTCTGCTTCAGCGCAATATTGGTATCATTTTCAATAGCGATGATGCCACCGGCAATGTCAATGACATTTTCAAATCCTCTTGACTTAAGGATAGAAGCTGCTACCATGGATCTGTATCCGCTTCTGCAATGGATATAATAGGTTTTGTCGCGTTCGACTTTACCCATTTGATCATTGATGTAATCAAGCGTGAATAATTCAGCTCCCGGTACATGATTGGCATCGAATTCTCCTGATTTGCGAACATCCAGGACCTTGATTTCAGGATTATCGTTTATGGCATTTTCTAATGCCTTAGCGGAAATGGAAGGAAGGTTGTCGACTTCTTTCCCGGCGTTTTTCCATGCCTCGAAACCACCATTGAGGTAACCTAATGTATTGTCGTAGCCTACTCTGGCCAAACGGGTAATAATTTCCTCCTCCCTGCCAGCCTTAGCCACAATCACGATTGGCTGTGTGATATCCGGAATCAAAGTTCCTACCCAGGGAGCGAAACTGCCATCAATTCCTATGAAAATTGAATTAGGAATAAACCCTTTGCTAAAACTTTGCGGATCACGGGTGTCGATAACCAATGCACCTTCGAAATTTACAACACGTTCAAATTGTTCAGGGTTGAGAGCAACTGCCCCACGTTCCATGACAATGTCAAGGCTCTCATACCCCGTCTTGTTGATCTTTGCGTTTTTGGCAAAATATTGTGGAGGAGGCATAATACCGTCAGTTACTTCCTTGATGAATTCCTCCTTTGTCATGTTTTCTCGCAAGGCGTAGTTGGTTACTTTCTGGTTGCCCAGTGTATCGTACGTTTCTTTGCTCATGTTTTTCCCGCATGCCGATCCGGCACCATGAGCAGGATACACGATGACATTGTCACCCAATGTCATGATCTTTTCGCGCAAGCTGTCAAATAACATTCCGGCAAGGTCTTCTTTGGTAACCTTACCTACTTTTTGAGCAAGATCTGGACGACCTACGTCGCCAATGAAGAGAGTATCGCCACTAAAAATCGCGTAGTCGTTTCCGTGTTGGTCTTTGAGTAGATATGTAGTGCTTTCAAAAGTATGACCTGGTGTGTGCAGCACTTTGAAAGTTAATTTCCCAAGTTTAAACTCCTCTCCATCTTTCGCTTCGTGCTTCTCGTATTCCGTTGTGGCCAGCGGTCCGTAAATGATTCTGGCTCCGGTCTTGTTAGCCAGATCAAGGTGACCTGAAACGAAATCAGCATGGAAGTGGGTCTCAAAAATGTATTTGATCTTTGCGCCGGATTGATTGGCTCTTTTGATATATGGTTCCGTTTCCCGCAAAGGGTCTATGATTGCTGCCTCTCCTTCGCTTTCAATGTAGTAGGCGCCCTGGGCGAGGCATCCGGTGTAAATTTGTTCTACTATCATGATCTTAGGTTTTTAAGTGAAGTGTTTTCCGAGGATATCCATGATCTCATCATGTTGCTCGGGGTTGTTGATGTTTTTTAATGCGTTAGCATTTTCTGCTTCAACGAGTTCTATTTCTGAATTGATCAATACTTTCCTTGGACAGGAATATCCTTGTGCAAGAAACTGAAGTAATATGGGGTAACTACGGGGTTCCCAAATAGCGATCAACGGTTCCGGAAATTTGTTGACCGGGCTTTGGAAGGCGGTAGCTAACTTCGAAATATTTCTTTTGGATTTTAAAAATTCAAGTGTGGTGTTGTCAAGTAAGGGAAGGTCGCAGGCAACAACCATCCAAGCGGCATCAGGATCATGCAGGAATGCGGTCATCATACCGCCGAAAGGTCCGAATCCGATAAATTTATCCGGTAGGCAGCGGTAGGCATTGCCGAGTTCTCCTACCTGGTCTTCCCGACAGGAAAAATAGACTTCTTCACAGATTTCAGATAACTGATCGGCCATATAATTACGTTGTGGCTTGCCATGATAGTCGATCAGGCCTTTGTCGTGGCCCATACGCTGACTCTTTCCTCCTGCCAGCACCAGTCCTTTCAGCTTAGGTCGATTGACTTTCATCCTTTCTTCGATTAATGCTGAGAGTCCGCTTACATCATCGATTTTGAAAGTCGGTATGGTTTCCCAATTGGCTAAATGGTCTTTCAAGAATTGTGGTAGTCCATCCGCTTCTGGCGTAACGACCAATGCATGGACGTCTGTAAGCCTGTCCAGTTTTCTTGATAAAGATTCTTCTTTTTTGGGATCGATGACCACGATCTGGGCTTTGGCATTAAAGTGATTACCGTTGACTATTACCATATCCACTCCATTGAACTCCTGTCGATACTGCCAGATATCGTAATGAGTTTTTTTATCGAATCGATGGAAAGTGATCTTGTCAGTGTATTCTGTTTTTGCTCCCCATCCCATAGCTGATTTTTTGTCGTGCCCTTGGTTGGCTTCATCGTCTCCACTTTTATGATCTGCATCGACATAGCCGACACTATATTTTTGCGACATAATTGCCGTGAGCCGGAAAGCGAGTGCTTTGATTTTTCCACAAGGCGTACCAAGGATTGACCATTCATTCCTTGAAAAGGAACCCGTTGACGGTCTTTTTAAATTGGCGTGCTTTTGATGTTTAGTCTCTTTTAAAATCACTTTTGCCTCCTCTTTTTTCGATGAGTTTAGTTTCTGTTATGGTAATATTATGCGAAAGTGCTTTGCACATATCATAAATCGTAAGGGCGGCAACGGAGGCGCCCATCAGTGCTTCCATTTCAACACCTGTTTTTCCTGTCAGGCTGGCTGTGCATTCGATTACTACATCTCTATTGTTGCTGAGTCGAATGTCGATCTGGCAATTTTCGAGGCCCAGCGGGTGGCAGAGCGGGATGAGCTCACCGGTCTTTTTGGCTGCCATGACACCTGCAATGATCGCGGTCTGGAAGACAGGGCCCTTTTTTGTCTGGATCTCCTCATTTTCGAGCAGAGTTAGAATCTCTTCATCGAGTTTGACGATGCTCCTTGCCCTGGCGATCCTGTGGGTTTCTTTTTTCGAACCTACATCCACCATGGAAGGGTTACCGTCTTTGTTGATATGTGTTAGTTTGGACATACAGCACGCTTATTATATTATCTATAGCGGATAAAGGGAAAAATTTCCCCTGCACTAAAATTTGTTCGTTCGTATGGTAATTCCAGAAACCCGTCTGCATCTGCGAGATTTGCCAGGTCTCCTGAGCCTTTTCCTTCAACAGGTTCAGCCAGGATCTCAGCATCTTTGGTGTAATTCAGCCTTACTTGCAGGAAATAGGTAAGTTCGGGGTTGAATGAAAAATCGCTTGCCAGTTTTGCATGTGGATAACTTAAAGGGTCAAGCCCTATGCCTTTCCTGAGCCACGGCAGGAAATATCTGCACGTACACATAAAAGAAGAAACCGGATTACCGGGTAGTGCAAAAACGGTGGTGTCCATATTGCGCCCAAACCAGAATGGCTTTCCCGGACGCTGTTTTACCTTGTGGAAAGTTTTTTTCACGCCAAGTTTTTCAAGCATGCCAGGGATATAATCGAATTTTCCTTTAGAAACGCCGCCACTCAGTATGATGACATCGAAGTTGTTAAATGCTTTACTGAGGACATTAAATATTTCAGCTTCATCATCGTCAACATGAAAGGTTACAGCTGGTACGTGATGTTGCTGAAGCAGAGAAAGTATAGTATAGACATTCGATTTTCTGATCTGGTGGGGTAGGGGTTTTTCATTGACTTCTACAAGTTCGTCTCCTGTCGAGATAACTGCGGTCTTGGGCAAGCTGCAAACTTTGAGATGGGTTTTACCTATAGTTGCTGCAACGCCAATTTCTGCAGGGGTGATCAAAGTTCCTGCTTTAATAAGCAAATCACCTTCTTTCCTGTCCTTTCCCTTGTCATGGGCATTTTGCCCTTCCTTTATGTCGTTGACCTGTATGGTTGCTATACCATCAGAAATCACTACATCTTCATACCTGATAACGGAGTCCGTATTTCCGGGCAGGATGGCACCGGTCATGACTTCAAAACAATTTTCGGCTTTGTTTAGAGTAAGTTGCGCTGATCCAGCAGCTTGTACACCTTCCACAGGGAAACTTCTTTGTCCTTCATAAAAGGCGCTATATTTTATTGCGATCCCATCCATAGTGACCCTGGTGAAAGGAGGGAAATCCTGATCGGCATACAGATTCTCTTTAAGTATATTGCCGACAGCAGCTTCCAAGGGGACTAGTTTTTCCTGGAAAGGGTAACTATGGCTAAGAACAATTTCAGTGGCTTCTTTAACAGTAATCAATGGTATTTTTCTTTAAAATTAAAATATTCCAACTAATAACCTTGCCTAATATCAGGTGGCTTTTATAGCGTTGGTTTGCATTGTATATTTATTGGTATTAGGATCTCTTTTTTCATCGAAATAAACCAAGGCGTCATTGATCGTCATGAAAAAACACCCATCACCCATTTTTTGAGATAAACCAGATTTATAAAGGATGTCTCTTACCGGGCCTTTCATACTTGTGAAATAAAATGCAATGTTTCGGTTTTGCATATCATCCCAAATTTCTTCCAGCGTATGCAGGCCTGAAGAGTCGATGTGATTAATACTATCAGTGTCGAGAATTGTCAATCGAAGATTATCTCCTTTGTTAAGTATTTTCTGGTTCAGAGACTTTTTGAAGTAGTCAGCATTTGCAAAATATAGGTGGGCATCAAACCTGAAGATTAAAACATCTTCCCTTACCTTCAATTCCTTGAAACGATTGATATTTCTATAATATTCTGTTCCCGGAACTTGTCCTAAAACTGCAATATGTGGTTTAGTGGACTGGTAGATGACCATGCCGAGGGAAAGCACAACACCAATCAAAATACCAGTTTCGATACCCAGAGACAGTGTAGCAAAAAAGGTGACCAGCAACATGACAAGATCACGGCGATCAGCTTTCCAAAGATATCGAACCTGTTTAGTGTCAATTAAACCGAAAACGGCTACCATGATTATTGCGGCAAGCAAACTTGTTGGTAAGAAGAAAAATAAAGGTGTCAGAAACAACAAGGTTAAACCAATCAATACTGCCGAAAAAATAGAAGCCATACCTGTTTTAGCACCAGCCTGATCGTTCACTGCCGTTCTGGATAGACCTCCAGTCGTTGGGAAAGCCTGGAAAAAAGCACCTCCGACATTGGCTGCTCCCAATGCTATTAATTCCTGATTGGGAATAATCTCATAGTTTTTATGCTTTGACTGTATGGCTTTTGCAATTGCAATTGATTCAACAAAGCTGATTATAACAATCGTTAGAGCCATCGGTAGCAGATTGATAATTGTGTCGCTGGAAAACTCAGGTACTCCAAATATTGGTAACCCTTTCGGTACATCACCAACGATTGTTACACCAAGGTTGGTCAGTTCAAAGAAATAGACAATTAGAATCCCTATTGCGACAACAATCATCGCTGAAGGAATTGATTTATGGATCTTCTTCAAAATGATGATGGTCAAAATCCCGCCGATTCCGATTCCCAGAGTTACCCAATTGATATCCGAAAAATTTTGAATAGCTGAAATCAAAATTTCGTGAATGTGATGACTTCTTTCAATATCAATCCCCAGCAAATGTTTCAATTGGCTGAACCCGATAATAAGTGCTGCAGCTGAAGTGAAACCGCTAATGACAGGGTGGGACAGGAATTTGACCAAAAAACCAAGTCTGAATATGCCCATTGCCACCTGAATTAGACCGACAAGTAAAGCAAGCGATATTGCCAGTGCGATATATTGCTCTGTTTCTTGGTTTGCCAGTTGTCCGACTCCTGCAGCGATGAGTAAAGACACCATAGCCACCGGACCTACAGCCAAATGGCGTGATGTACCCAGAAAAGCATAAATAATCAAGGGAACGATGGAAGCATAAAGACCGTAGATCGGCGGAAGTCCTGCTATCATAGCATAAGCCATACCCTGAGGAACGAGCATTACCCCAACTGTCAGTCCCGCCATAAGGTCACTGGCGAGAAAACGCTTGTTGTAAGTCTTTATCCAGCTGAAAAAAGGTATGATTTCTTTTAAGGTCATTTATATTGGTTGATGGCTGTGTTCAATTTGCAATCTGCCATCTGCAATTAGCGCCTGGCAACAAAGGTAAAAAATGACAAGTCGCTTTTTGGTGATTTTTATCACATAGTGTGGCTGATGTCAATTCGGTTGCGACCCAGGGAAATGATATTCTGGTTTTCGAGCTGCTTGAGCAACCTTGATATGGCTTCACGGGATGCGTTTAACTCAGCTGCAATTTGTTGGTGCGTGATGTGGAGGGTGTTAGTGCCTGCAGCTGCCGACTTTTTTTGGAGGTAATCCAGAAGCCGCTCATCCATTTTCTTGAAAGCAATAGCGTCAATAGTGGATAACAATTCTTCAAATCTTTTACCATAGGAGTCCATGACAAAGTTTTTCCAACTTCCGTATTGCGCCATCCAGTCTTCCATTTTTTTTACTGGGATAAGTAATAATTCTGATTCGTCTTCAGCTACTGCCCTGATCTGGCTTTTGCGATCGGCCATACAACAGGTGAGCGACATGGTGCATGTTTCCCCAGGTTTAAGGAAGTAAAGCAAGATCTCATTTCCCTTGTCATCTTCCCTGATCACTTTTATTGATCCTTTCATAAGGAGGGGTACACTCCGAATGTATTGTCCGAAGTCCATGATCACCTCTCCATCGGCAAAGGTTCTGATTTCGCCGTGGTCAATAATCTCTTTCTGCAACTTCACTTCAGTGATGTAGGGGAAACTTTTGACGATCGTTCTTGTATCGAGTATGGGCATGGTCTAAGTTACTAGGAGGTCGATTTTTGTTTTTAGCAGTTGGTAATCTTCCTTGGGCAATGATTAACGATGAAGAAACAACTCGGAACTGACAGCCATCGATAAACAACTTACATGTTACAGCCACAGTTATCGAGACATCGAATAATCTGGGTGACATCTTTTTCTTTCAATGAATAAAAGACATTTCGGCCTTTTTTTCTTGAGTTGAGAATGCCCTTTAGTTTCATGGTATTCAGATGATGAGAGGTTAGTGATTGTTCTGTCTGGATGGTTTCACAGATGTCAGTGACTGTAAGTTCTTTGTTTGATTCCAGCAAACTGATAATACCTAACCTGACAGGATGGGCTACCGTTTTGAGGATAAAAGCAATGCGTTCGAGTTTTTCTGCATCAATTCCGTGTGGGACGACTTTGATTTCCATATGTTCAAATTTATGAAGATGTGTTCATATGTACAATAGGTGTGGAACTTAAAGGGCGTTCCAATAGTTAAGTTTTTTGATCAAAGTTTATCCTTAGCTACAAAATTGCCAACTTTGCATGCTTCTGGAAAAATAAATCAATACTTATACTTTTGAACCCAAAATGTGATTAAATGTTTATTGATACGCACGCACATCTATATGCTGATCAGTTTAAAAACGACCGTGATGAGATGTTGCAACGGGCGATAAAAGCCGGGGTAAATCGATTTTACCTGCCCAATATTGACAGTTCGTCTATAGAAGGTATGCTCCAACTTGAAGAAGATTATCCGGGGCATTGTTATGCGATGATGGGCTTACACCCTTGTTCGGTAAAAGAGCATTACGAGGATGAGTTGGATTTGGTAAAACAGTGGTTAGGCAAAAGAAAGTTTTGTGCCATTGGGGAAATTGGACTTGATCTGTATTGGGATAAAACCACCCTCGGCATACAGACAGATGCATTTCGGCGCCAAATCAGATGGGCAAAAGAATTGGAGTTGCCAATAATGATTCACTCTCGTGAGGCAACGGATGAGATACTTGAGATCGTTAAAGAGGAAAAGGATGATCGGCTAACCGGTATTTTCCATTGTTTTACGGGGAGTCTTGACCAGGCTCACCAGGTAATCGATCTCGGCTTCCTCATGGGAATTGGCGGGGTTGTAACCTTCAAAAATGCTGGCTTGGACAAGGTTGTAAAAGATATCCCATTGTCTTATCTTGTGCTTGAAACTGATGCCCCTTATCTTTCTCCGGTCCCGTATCGGGGGAAGCGCAATGAAAGTTCCTACATCCCCCTCATTGCTCAAAAATTATCCGAAGTCAAAGAAGTTGATGTTGAATCTGTTGGCAGAATAACAACCGAAAACGCTTTACGTCTTTTTGAAAGGACCTCAGTTGAGCGTTAAATCTTGGTAGTTATTTTGTCAAAAAAATCCAACAATGATATTGATGCTTAAAATATTAAGTATTAATTATTTGTGGGAAATGACTGAAACTATTAGATTTGTTGCCTCCGCAGATAAATATCTGATCTTTCAAATGGAAAGAAAGATTAGAAAAGAGGCCGGGAAAAGGGCAAATTAATGAAGAATGAAAAATTTTGTTTTTCAACATTAATTTGCAATTTTTGTGTCTTTGTTTATCTTTCCGGAGAGTTGGCCGAGTGGTCGAAGGCGCACGCCTGGAAAGTGTGTATACTCCAAAAGGGTATCGAGGGTTCGAATCCCTCACTCTCCGCCATAAATCGCCTAAGTTGAAAGCAAGTGAAGGCAAAAGTTCCTGATCCTTTTTTATTAGGTGTAAATCAAGAGATCTAATTACAGAAAATCCAATAAATTCGTTAACCTAAAACAACTCGTAAATTCGAACATTATGAGAAAATTACTAACGCTACTCCTGGTTCCAGCCATGACCGTTTTTGCAACGACCGCAATGTATGCCCAGGATGAAGCTGCTGAAACTACACAATTTGGTCACCAGCTTTTGAAAGAGTATTTTATCCAGGGTAGCTGGATGTTTATGTCATTCGTTTTGGTCTGTCTTATTTTAGGACTCGCTTTCTGCATTGAGCGGATCATTACGCTTAACATCGCATCTACTAACACCGACAAATTGCTAAGTCGTATTGATGAGGCATTGAAAGATGGCGACCTAGAAGGCGCTAAAGAAGTTTGTAAATCAACACAAGGACCTACAGCATCTATTTTGTATGAAGGTCTGAAACGTTCAAATGAAGGCATTGACGCTGTTGAAAAAGCAGTTGTTTCCTACGGTGCTGTGCAGATGGGTCTACTTGAGAAAGGACTCGTTTGGATCTCACTGTTTATCGCCATTGCCCCGATGCTCGGGTTTATGGGTACGGTAATCGGTATGATCCTCGCTTTCGATAAGATCGAAGCTGTAGGTGACATTTCTCCTTCAGTTGTAGCTGGTGGTATTAAAGTGGCACTTTTGACAACCGTATTCGGTTTGATCTCTGCTATTATCCTCCAGATTTTCTACAACTACATTGTGTCCAAAGTTGACAGTATCGTTCACAAAATGGAAGATGCTTCAATCACTTTGGTTGACCTGCTCGTAGAAAACAACATCGTTAAATCTAATGCCTAATCAATCATGTATAATATTCTTATTAAATATGGTACAGCAATAGCGTTTGGGATTGGTCTCCTGATTGCCGTGTTGTTTATGATCACTGCCGTATCCGGCGTGAACAGCATGGGAGGGAATCCAACTCATGAAGACTTGTACCCTAAAGGGTTTTTCGACATTGGTTTGAAAGGCGCTTACTTCCTGCTTATTGTGGCTGTTGCTGCCCTGGTCCTTTTCGGACTATGGACAGTGGTTACCAATCCTAAAGGAGCTATCAAAGGCATCGCGGGTGTTGGTATTCTAGCTGTAATCTTCATTATTTCTTATTCTATGGCCTCAACAGATAATGTTGATGAAGCCCTTAAGATTAAGGAGAACATCACTGATGGTATCAGCAAATTTATAAGTGGTGGCATTACTACGACTTCAATACTTCTTATAGGAGCGGTTGTAGTTGCCATTCTCGGAGAAATTCGCGGAATCTTTAAATAAGCAATTATGCCTAAAAGAGAAAGAAAACAGCCGGAGATCAATGCCAGTTCCATGGCGGATATTGCATTCCTGCTCCTTATCTTCTTCCTGGTGACTACCACTATCGATGTTGATAAAGGGATTACAGTGAAGCTTCCACCATGGTCTGAAGAACCACCTGAATCACTGAAGCTGAATACAAGGAACGTATATTCTGTGCTGGTTAACGCCAGTGATGAATTGCTTGTCAGGGGTGAACCCATGATGGTGCGTGACCTTAAGGAAAACGCGAAAGAGTTTATCGCCAATCCTAAGAAACGCCCTGATATGTCAGAAAACCCAAAGAAAGCGATCATCTCGTTGAAAAACGACCGCGGTACTTCTTATGAAGCTTACCTCGAAGTTTATAACGAACTGAAAGCAGCTTACTCAGAACTTTGGGAGGTTGAAGCTGACAGGCGATTTGGAAGCAAGTATGAAAACCTTGACATCAGCCAACAGAAGGCCATTCGTGCAGATATACCACTGGTAATCTCCGAAGCAGAGCCTACTTCTTTTGGTGAAGAAGGGTAAAGCGCAAGCTGTTCTGATTCAGAACAGGATTCAGCCATTTTATAATTTTTGAACAATGTCAAAATTTAAGAAAAAAAGAGGGAAAACAACGCCAGCGATCTCTACAGCATCGCTGCCTGATATCATTTTTATCCTCTTGTTCTTTTTTATGGTTGTGACCGTGATGAAAACCTCAGAGCTTAAAGTCGCAGTTGTTGTCCCTGAGGCCACAGAACTGCAAAAGCTCGAGAAAAAGTCACTCGTTAGCTACCTGTATATTGGAAAGCCGCTTGCGAAATTCCAGTCAATTTATGGTTCGGCACCTCGCCTCCAGCTTAATGACAAATTCGCAACGATTGACGAAATTCCACTTTTCCTCGAGCAGGAAAAGCTTAAGATACAAGAGCAAATGCAACCCCTGATGACTGCCTCACTCCGTGCAGATAAGGAAGTTACCATGGGTATCATTACTGATATCAAAACTCAACTACGTAAAGCCGGTCAGCTGAAAGTTAACTACTCAGCAAGAAAGCGTGCCGGTGCACTGAAGTAATTTTCTCAACGAATTATATAAAGCCATCCCGAAATATTCCGGGATGGCTTTTTTTGTATACACCAAAATCATTGCGGAAAGCATCAGTATTATTAAACCGCATGATTTAGTATGAAAAATGAAAAAAGAGCCTCCAAAGGCATCAATGCCGGATCAATGGCTGATGTCGCTTTTCTACTCCTTATTTTTTTTCTGGTTGTAACTACCATTGATGTCGACAAAGGAATAACCGTGAAGCTTCCGCCATGGTGTGAAGAATGTATCGACGACTACATTCCTATAGCCAAGCATAATCTCTTTTCAGTAAAGGTGAATGCACGGAACGAGATCATGGTAAGAGGAGAACCGATCGTACTGGATGCTATTAGGGACAAAGCCAAAGCTTTTATTTCCAATAATGGTGTTGACCCTAATTTGTCTTCAAGCCCCAGGAAGGCCGTCATCGCCCTTCAAAACGATCGTAATACCACTTACGATACCTATATCTCAGTTTACAACGAATTGAAAGCTGCGTATAACGAACTCTGGGAAGCGGAATCGCAAAATACCTATGGATTGGCTTATGCCAACCTTGATAATGCAAGCAAAAAAGAAATAAGAACGAAGATTCCATTGATCATATCAGAATCGGAACCGAGCACCTTTTGATGGGTCCTCTCTCTACACCATATCCTCTAAAACCATTAATTATGCAAATTGTACCAAGAAAAAAGAAAACTCTGCCGGTAATTTCGACAGCTTCATTGCCTGATATCATTTTTATACTGCTGTTCTTTTTTATGGTAGTAACGGTATTTCAAGCTCAAAAACTGGTAGAGATAGAACTACCCAGGGTTTCTGAAATTGAGACCTTAGAAAATCGAAGCCTGATTCACCATATTTATGTGGGTAAGCCGATAAATGCTACGCCGGATGCGGCTCCTGTTATTCAGTTCAACGATGCTTTTCACTCTTTAGATGAGATTCCGGCATTTGTTGCTGCTTCCTGTGATCCGGTTTTCCAGGGACAATGCATTACGTCATTGAAAGTGGATAAAGGGGTGACCATGGGCATCATAACTGATGTCAAGACAAAATTGCGTCAGTCCGATCAATTGAAAATCAACTATGCTGCTCTGGAAGAAAGATATTAGATATCAGGCTGATTCGCTTACAGCGTAAGTGCGCGTCTTTACCTTAGCCGAGTCAAGACTACGGAAAGTAAAACCATGCTTTGAGAAGTGTTCAAGTACCTTCGGTAATACATACATCAGATTTTCTTTGGCCTTGATACTGTCATGGAAAACAACGACTGACCCTTTGCGGGCGTAATCAATCACATTGCGTAGACATTGCTCTTTCGACAACTTTTGATCAAAATCTCCACTCAGGACATCCCACATAATGATGTCATAAGAACGGTTGATGATCTGGGCCTGGGTTGGTTTTAATCGGCCGTATGGAGGTCTGAAGAGCCTCGACTCAACCAGTTTCGAACATTTCTGGACATTCTGACAATAGGGGAGACTCTCTGATTGCCATCCATTAAAGTGGTTGAAAGTATGATTGCCAACGGCATGGCCCTTTTTAATGATTTGCTCATAGACCTCCGGATGCTTTTTTACATTGTCACCTACGCAGAAAAAAGTTGCTTTGGCGTTAAATTGTTCTAAAGTCTTGAGCACCCAAGGGGTAACTTCAGGGATAGGGCCATCATCGAAAGTCAGAAAAAGTTCTCGCTGTTTTGTCGGAACTTTCCATACGAAATGGGGAAAGAGTCTCTGGATAAAACGGGGGGTTTTAACTAGATACATAATCTGGCTTTTGGGTAAATACTTATTCCGCGTTTTGGCTTTTTAAAAGCCGACTTGAAGCAAAAGCTCCAGGGGTGGGGAAACGCGTTTGGTCACGATCTAAAAGTACCAAAAATTATTCCCTTTTTGGAAAATTCAGATTTCACTTTCTGAAATCCTTCTTTTTTGACAATAAATCGACATCTTTTTGGTGAAACCGCTTCTTATGGACGGAATTCCTTAATTTTGACGCCCTTTTACGACTATTGTAATTAAACAAATGAAAGAAAATATCAGAGTTCGGTTTGCTCCCAGCCCAACAGGGCCCCTCCACATTGGTGGTGTCAGGACAGCATTGTATAATTACCTGTTTGCCAAAGGGCATGGTGGGACTTTTATTCTAAGGATTGAAGATACCGACCAAAATAGGTATGTAGAAGGTGCTGAAGACTATATCATTGAAGCTTTGAAGTGGCTTAATCTGGTACCAGGAGAAGGGGTTGGGTTTGGTGGAGACCTTGGGCCGTACAGGCAATCCGAGCGGAAAGATATGTATGCCGAATATGCGCTTCGGCTAGTTGATGCCGGCCACGCTTATTATGCTTTTGATAGCGATGAAGACCTCAAAGCCATCAGGGCTGAATATGAGTCGAGGAAGGAAACCTTCAAATATGATTCCACTACAAGAGGGGAAATGAATAATTCGCTCAATATGCCAGAAGAAGACTGGAGAGCTTTGGTGCAAACCGATATCTCATATGTCATCCGCCTCAAGGTGCCTGAAGACGAAGACATCATCTTCCAGGATATGGTCAGGGGAGAGGTGAAATTCAACAGCAGCCAACTCGATGATAAAGTTTTGCTGAAAGCTGACGGTATGCCGACATATCATATGGCTAATATTGTTGACGACCATTTGATGCAAATCAGTCACGTCATCAGGGGAGAAGAGTGGTTGCCAAGTACGCCAACCCATGTTTTGTTATATCGATTTCTAGGTTGGGAAGATTCCATGCCGGCATTCTGTCATTTACCCTTGATTCTCAAGCCTACCGGAAAAGGAAAACTGAGCAAGCGTGATGGGGCAAAATTTGGTTTCCCGGTGTTCCCTCTTGATTGGCGCGATGAATCGACTGGTGATAATTATATGGGCTTCAGAGAACAAGGGTTTACCCCTGAGGCCGTTGTAAACTTCCTCGCCCTTCTCGGCTGGTCACCAAGTGACGATCAGGAAATCATGAGTCTTGATGAACTGGTAGAACGGTTTGATGCTTCAAGAATCAACAAGGCAGGTGCCCGTTTTGATTATGATAAAGCCAAATGGTTTAACCAACAGTATATTTCTCAAACCCCGGATATAGAATTGGCGCCAGTTGTTAAAGATGTTTTAGCATCAAATGGATATACCGCCGATATAGGTTTTGCAGAAAAATATGCCGGCTTATTCAAAGAACGTGTTGAGTTTATTGCAGAATTTAAATATGCTGGTTATTACTTTTTCGAAGATGTCAAATCATACGACGAAAAAAACGTTCGTAAACGCTGGAAAGCTGACAACGTCTCTCACTTCTTGTCACTGAAAGAAATGATTTCAGGAATCAGTGACTTTTCTCCTGCAGTAATTGAAGGTGCCATCAAAGAGTTTATGACTGAAAATGGACTCAGTTTTGGTGTTATCTTCCCGATTCTCCGTATTGCTCTGACAGGATCAATGAGCGGACCTTCTGTTTTCGAAATACTTTCCCTTATGGGAAAAGATAAAGCAGTTGACCGCCTGGCAACATCGTTTTCCCATTTTGATAAACTCGTGGAAAATGATTAACTTAGAAATCCTCTAAAACCTCCTTTATCGAAAATACGTCGACCTGACTAAATCTGGAATGTTTTTTCGCTTCGCGAATTATTCTTCGCTGCGCGTTCTGTTGCCGCTGCGCTCATTGATTTTTGCTGACGCAAATAGCTTCCGCTTTCGCGAATTGTTTTGAGTTACGCTCAATTGTTTGGACAGCTAGAAATAAGCATTTAGATTTTTTCCCAATTACAACAACTTTTTGCCGCAGGCAAAAACAAAGCCTCGCGACAGCAAACAATAAAACCGAGGGCTTAAAAAATTCACCGCAGGAACAATAAACTTTGCCACAGGCAAAAACCATTACGACTGAAAGGAAGTAAGAACAATACACAAGATGGCCAAGAAGAAAAAAGACCCAAAGAAACCCAAAGTCCACAATGAGTTGGAAGGTTTTGAGATCTCCATCAATGAATTTGGTGAGATCGTTACCAATATGGGTGTTGAGAAACTTAATGAATTCCTTGATGAAAATGTTGAGGACAAGAAACTAAAAGGTTTTCAATCCGGCGAACCGGATCACGATGAACCATTTCCTGAAGATGAAGAGAATGAAGATGAGGAAGATGATTGGACTGATATAGACCAATGAAAAATTGCTACACAATAATAATGGCTTTCCTCCTGGCTAACTGTGTTAAGGCGGGAATTGGGGTTGTTGTTCCTGCAGAACAAGACCCTGAGATCTGTGTTGCCGAGGCAGGAGGAGACATCGATGTATGTGGCGAAGAAGTGGCACGTTTGAAGGCAAAACCTTCTGTTCACCCGGAAGTTTTTGGTCAATGGTCTCAGCCATTAAGCCAGGAAAGACAAGGGATTAGCTTTGACGATCCATCAGATCCCTTTACTATGGTAAGAGGACTTAAGCCAGGACAAGTCTATGAGTTTACCTGGACACTGGTCAGTGAATTGTGCCGAATGAATGCTTATGACAAGATGTCTGTTTTTACCGAAGATCCTCCAGAAGTATTTGCCGAAGCCGGAGCCGATATTTTTACTTGTGGCGTCAATTCTGTGATGCTTGAAGCAAATGCCCCTTCTGATGGCAGTGGATTCTGGAGTACCGCTTCGGGCAATGCTGTGATTGATTTTCCTGATAGTGAATCTACCCCTGTATATGGCCTTAAACAGGGTGCCCAGGTTTTTTACTGGTCTATTTCAAAAGGTGCATGCAAGGATTTTGTATTCGATTCTGTAATTGTTCATTTTGAAAAGTCTCCTGATCTGGTAGATATGACAGTAGATATTCCAATTAATTCCACACAGGAGTTTCCGGTGTTCAGCGATCCGGATGACCTGCCTGATGAAGTAAACTGGTCCTTTGGTTTAGTTGAAGAGCCAGCATTTGGCCAGGTGGCTTATATCGGAGAAGGATTTTTGGAATATACCCCATTCGATAATTTTTCCGGTTTTGATGAAATTGTTTACCAGTGGTGCAGTCTTAATTGTCCAGCATTATGTGAAGAAGCGACGATTGCAATCCAAATTGCTGATGGCATCGCCTGTGAGCCGACGAACATACTGACGCCAAATTTTGATGGTGCTAACGACTATTTTAAAATACCATGTCTTGATGACTACCCGGATGCTGAATTGGCTATTTTCGATAACCGGGGTAAACCGCTTTACCAGCAAAGCGCCTATAAGAATGATTGGGCCGGCCGTTACCAGGGAGAAGATCTTCCCGGAGGAACCTATTTTTATCTGATCAGGTTGAACAATACAACCAATGATGTGATCCAGGGGTTCTTTATGATACACCGTTAACCCTTTGTAAGTCAGCCATTTTAATGAAAAAAGTCCTGCTACTTAACTTGTTTTGCCTTATAGTTTTCCCGCTGTTTGGACAGCTGGACGCTGGTAACTATCAGTTATTGTATGACAAAATGCTTTTTAACCCTGCATTTACGGGATCACGGGATGCTGCTCATATTGCAGTCGCTTATCGTTCTGCCTGGGGTAATAATGTAGATGGCGCCCCAATTTCCCAAATCATTTCTGCTCATTCTCCACTTAAAGATCAAAGGATTGCAATTGGTGCTACCTTTAGACTGAATGCCATCGGAGTTACCCAAAAATGGGAAATCGGCTTGTCTTATGCCTACAGGATTAAAGTCAAGTCAGGATTGTTATCTATTGGCCTAAGAACCTCTACCACAGCCTACAGAATTAAATACAGCGAATTAAGGGCAGAAACACTTGCTGATGCTGCGTTACCACAAAATAACGAGTCACTTTATTATACCAACTACGGTGTAGGGCTCATGTATTATAATGATCAATGGTATTTCGGTGTATCTGTACCCAAATTAACCAACAGAGATAATGAAGAGCTCGAAGATGAATTCAGAGAATTAGCAACTCAGGATCAAAGGTCATTTTATATCACAACAGGAGGTATTCTAAAACTTACCGACAAAATAAAGCTGTTGCCTGGTATCATCGTTGAAAACGGTTCGGAAAGGCTTGATGTGAGCCTTAATTTCAATATGGTCTATTTTGATCGTTTATGGACCGGCTTCATCTACAGTAGTGATGGCCTCTTTGAAGCTAATATAAAGGTGCAGGCCGCATCCAGGCTACGTCTGGGGTTTGGACAGACCTTTGAAATGAACGAACTGAACCGTTACCATAATGGAGGCTTTATGGTAAGAGCGGAGTACCAGTTCCGAGATAAGAACCAAAAACCTTCGATCCTGTTTTAACGACTCGCCTAATTTCATTTCTATGAAAAAGAGGATCAAATTTTTTTATGGTTGGTGCAACCCTCCATTTTACCTTTTGTCTTTATCATCAAAAGCACACTAACCGGGAATTGAAGTACACCGATATCCATAAGGAAATTGTCGATGCCTGCAGGCAAGGAGACCGCGCTGCCCAGTTCAAATTGTACAAACTGTACTCGAAAGCGATGTACAATATATGTTTGCGCATGTTGAATAATGTATCCGATGCGGAAGATGTCTTACAAAATTCGTTTATCGATGTTTTTACAAAGTTACATCACTTCAGGGGCGAATCAACCATCGGTGCCTGGATCAAACGAATTACAGTTAACAACTGTATCAATTTTCTGAAAAAGCGAAAACTTGAATTAGTTGAATTGGGAGACAAGAATCATCCAATGGTTAACGAACCTGAATTTACTTTTGAAGAAGACCTTCAGAACATCGAATTGATCAAAAAAGCGATACCCCAATTACCAGATGGTTACCGGGTCGTATTTTCACTCTACATGCTAGAAGGATATGATCATGTAGAAATTGCTGAAATTATGGATATCAATGTCTCTACTTCAAAATCTCAGTTGAACCGTGCTAAGAAAAAACTGAAATCGATCATTTTATCTGATCTTCAAAACGATATGACCAATGCAAGACCAGCTTGATAAATTTATGAGGGAAAACCGGGCTGCCTTTGATGCCGCTGAGCCCGATAGCATGATATGGGACAATATTGAAAAGGCCATCACACCAGCAGGCCAGTCAAAAGTTGTCAATATCTGGGGGTATGCAAGAGTTGCCGCAGTAGCCATACTACTCTTGACCATTGGCGCCATTGGTGGTAGTTATTTCTCCGGGTCTGCTTACCAAAGTCCAGGCCTTGTTATGCAGGACCTGAGTACTGAGTACGCTGAAGCAGAAGCCTACTATGTGAGTCAGATCAATCAGAAGATGGATCAAATAAAAACTTTTGATTTGTCAGAATCTGTTGTTGAAGATATTCAGTCGCTTAATGATGAGTTTAATAGCCTACGCTCAAAACTAGGGGATGAGGTAACTGATGAGGTGATCATTTCAGCAATGATTGAAAACTATAAGACCAAGATCCGTATTCTTGAAAGAGTAGTTGACCGTATGGAAAAATCTGAACAAGAAAAAACTAAACATAATGATGAAATTCAACTTTAAAACCGTGTCTCTGTTGGTTGCCGTCATACTTTTGACATCATTTAACCAGGCGGAAGCCAATAAGGAATACACAAAAGTTATCCATAAGGAATTCAGTATCGATCCCGAAGGGGAGGTTTCTCTTGAAAATCGTCGTGGTACTGTAGAAGTCGTTTCATGGGACCAGCCTAGCGTTGAAATTGAAGTCACTATAACCGTAGAAGCCAGAAACGAAGACGATGCCAATGAAGTATTCGATAAAATCGACATCAACTTCTCCGATAACGGTCAGTCAGTCAGTGCCACAACAGAGGTCGAAACTTCAAATAAAAAGCGCTCATGGTGGAATTGGTCATGGCACGGCAAGAACAAAATCGACTATTCTGTAGACTATAAAGTCAAGATGCCAAAGACCTGTGATCTCGACCTTGAGCATTCTTATGGGCATGCAACTGTAACCGATCTACTAGCTGATGCCGTCATAGAATTAAAGTATGGAGATTTAAAGATGGGAAAGATTGGAGGAGACCTGGATCTTGAGCTGGGATATGGCGAAGCAAAAGTCAATGAAGCATCAAAAGTGGATGCGGAAATATGGTATAGTGAATTCACCATCACTTCACTTGACAAACTGGATATTGAAAGTCGTTATTCAGATATTTCAGTGGACTATGCAGATGAAGTGGATTCCGAATCGCAATACGATCATTATTCAATTGGTCAAGCTGAAGATTTTAAGAGTAATGGCCGATATGATGACATTGAAATTGAAAGAGTTAATAATTTAAATGTTGAAAGCCATTACAGCGATTACATACTTGGCCATCTTTCCCAATCTGCTGATTTGCAAATGGAATATGGCGATGCCAAGATCAAGCGTTTGGTAGACGGGTTTAACCGGGTAAAATTGAAAGGTAATCATGTAGATTTCAAGATTTTCCCAGATGAGGATGCTTCCTATATGTTAAATATTGAGTCTGTGTACACTCATGTAGAATATCCTAAGCAGATATTGCGTTCTAATATTGACCGGGAGGGTGCAAAACTTGAGTTTGACGGAATAATTGGCCGTGATGGCGATACACAATCAGAGATAAGAGCCGATACGTACTATGGGCAGTTAATTATAGATTAAAACGTACAGCGATTCTAAAGACATTTGGAGAATTCTTAAAGTAGAAAACAACCATGTCAAAATGTTGAAACGCGAAATACGCTAAAAATACTTGTGAGAGAGGGACCATTTCTTCGGGCAGGTTAGCTGCTTGTTGAAATGGTTTTTTTGTATTTTAGCAGCACAACTATTCTTCATCCAATGAAATTAAAATTTTGCGGTGCAGCCCGCGTAGTAACCGGGAGTGCTCATTTACTCACTCTAGACAATGGATACAAGATCCTGATGGATTGTGGCCTGCTCCAGGGTAGAAACCCTGGTTTGGAAGACTTTAACGAATCTTTTCATTTTGATCCGAAAGAAGTCGACCTGATGATACTTTCTCATGCTCATATAGATCATAGTGGGCGAATTCCTAAATTGGTCAGAGACGGCTTTACAGGCAATATACTATGTACTCATGCTACAAGAAGCCTTTGTTCGATCATGTTGCTCGACAGTGCCAAGATCCAGGTGCGTGATGCTGCATATTACAATAAGAAAAACCCCAAAGCCGAGAAGGAAGAGCCACTCTATGAAACCAAGGATGTCAAAAAGGCCATGAACTTGTTTATCGGCCTTAGTTATGACAGGTGGCATTATGTGACTGATGGCGTGAGGCTGTTGTTGCGCGATGCTGGTCATCTTCTTGGCAGCGCCAGTGTCACCCTTGAAATCGACCGTCCGGGGCAAGACCCTGTTAGGGTTGGATTTACAGGTGATATCGGTAGGCCGATGCGCCCAATATTGAGAGATCCCATTCAAATGCCGGAAGTGGACTACCTGATTTGCGAATCAACCTATGGCAATCGCGATCATATTGCAGCAAAAGTGGAAACCGAGAAGTTCATCGAAATTATGAAGGAAGTTTGCGTCAAAAGAAAAGGCAAGCTTCTGATCCCAGCTTTCAGCGTAGGGCGCACCCAGGAAGTGGTTTACATGATGGACCAACTGGAGAATGAAGGCCTATTGCCAAAGATTCCTGTTTTCGTTGATAGTCCGCTGGCGGTAAATGCCACCCAGATTTACGGATCACACCCTGAATGTTATGACGAAGAACTTAACGAATACCTGTTAATCGACTCCAACCCATTTGGATTTAGAGACCTGAGTTACATCCGTGATCGCAGATCTTCTAAACAACTGAATGACTATCGGGGAGGTTGTGTGGTGATCAGTGCAGCAGGGATGTTGAATGCAGGTCGGTCCAAACATCATCTGTTCAATATGATCGGTAATGCCAGAAATGGTGTTTTGATGGTTGGCTATTGTGCGCCTTCAACTCCTGGAGGAAGACTCCAGGCCGGAGCCGAAGAGATCACTTTGTTTTACAAAACCCTTCCTGTAAAGGCATCTATACACAGGCTTGAATCTATTTCCGGTCATGGAGACCGTGGAGAGATGCGTGACTTTATTAGCAATCAACGTAAATTGAAGTCCATGTACCTCGTACATGGTGAGTACGAGTCGCAGGTTGAGTTCAGAGCTTATCTGGAAAAATATGGCTATTCAAATATAGAAATACCGTCACTTGGCCAGGAATTTACACTACCTTAGCCAGCGTGACGACAATTGGCTACGTTTACACCAATAAAGTTCACCAAGGGTTTGTTCAGCAAATGTTTTTTGCAGAAATTCAATCCTCAATAAGTCCGAACTGCACTAAATCGGGTTTTGCAATAATTTTGTCAACTTGACGTTGGGTAAACCGGGGTTTATCATCTCCGGCACTCTTTTTGCTAACCCTTATACCCGAGGAATCGAGAAGGAGGCTATCCAAAATTAAACCGTATGAAGTATCAAAGTACCTTATTTCCATTTGTACTAATCCTCCTCCTTACTATAGCTGCTTGTAATCCGTTTGCCAATGACGGGATTGACCTTACACGTTGGAATCCGGGCGTTGCAGCGCCCCTCTTCTATGCAACGGTCACAGTAGAGGAATTGCTTGAGAGTTATGAAGATGACGGGGCTGTGATCGAAGATGACGGCGAAGGCAGGCTGACGCTTGTTTATACCGAAGAAGGTTATTCAGTCGACCTCGCAGAATTATTTGAGGTCATTCCGGATATAGAATTCCCTTTACCAGATAACGTTTTTGTATTTCCTTACGAATTACCGAATAATATCAGCATTGATTATATCGATATCAAATCAGGCAAAATCAAATATGAGATTATCTCTCCATTTTTGGAGCCTATAGACGTCACCCTTCGAATTGAACAAATCGACCTTGAAGGGGCGATCTTTGAAGAAACATTTACCGTTAACTTTCTTCAGAACAATGGAGAATTCGATGTCGCTGATTATCGACTGACCCCTGATAATGACACACTTTATATCGAGTATGATGCCTATAAAGTTTCCGATGGTACAGAAGTAGATCTGGACGGCCTTATTGGCATAGAGTTTTCTCAGTTGAAGCACTCCTATGCACAAGGATACCTTGGTACGGGGACTTATGAAACAGACCGGGATACCATTGATGTTGACTTTTTTGAGTATTTCAATTCGGGAACGGTTTTCCTGGAGGAACCTTCCATCCAGGTTACGATTCGTAATTCCTTTGGATTTCCCGTAAGGTTAACATTCTCCATATTAGATGCGATAACAAAAGATGGGGATAGAATTCCTTTGTCCAATGCCCAATTGGCTGATGGGATTGATTTTAATTATCCGCTACTTTCGGAAGTAGGAGAATTTAAAGATACCTACTTTGAAATCAACCAGGAAAATTCCAACCTTGAAAATATGATTGGACAACCCATTTCGGGTATCGACTATGAGATTGTACCTATTGCCAATCCTGATAGTGACACATCAGTAATTGGCTTCCTGACGGATACCAGTTTCTTTTCTGTAGATGTACTTGTTGAACTGCCGCTCTATGGCAGGGCACAGGATTTTGTGTTTTCTGACACCTTTGACATCGATTTGTCTGATCTGGACCGGGTTACAGATGCTGAATTCAAACTAGTGGCTGATAATGGCTTTCCAATGGATGTAGATATGCAGATTTACTTTTATGATAATGCCGGGCAGGAAATCGATGTACTTTTTAAAGATGCTGATCGCCAGGTAATGGCTGCGGCCACTGTTGATGAAGATGGAAAAGTGAATGGTGTAACGACGACTGAGACGATTGAAAAAGTAGAAGGAACCAGGTTTACCAATATTAGAGACAGGGCTGTTAAAGCAGTTCTTACCAATACATTTTCCACTGTTGATGGTGGGAATACATCAGTTCGAATCTTTAGTGATTACACTGTTAATGCCCGATTGGGCGTGATTGCAGGTGTAGATCCTGATTAAAGGTACTTAGGGAACTGTTTCCCTGGGACAAAATTGATACTGATCCTCCAAAATGACCTGAACAAGGTTAAAGCTATCCTCCATAATTGAACTATCCCTTTTTAGGGATAAGATCAGAAGTGTTAACTTTAAGCGTATTTATGAAAACCAAAAGCTTACTATCATTACTTTTTGGGGCTTGTCTGCTTTGGCTGGGAGGATGTAATCCGTTTGCCAACGATATTTCTCTTGACGATTGGCAGCCCGAATTAGCTGTTCCCCTGTTTGAATCTTCGGTCAATGTTGTTGACCTGCTTGAAGGGTTTGATGAGTTGGGTGAAGTGCAAATTGACCCCGACAACCTGATCAGACTCGTTTACAAATCCGATTATTACGAGGTAACCAGCACTGAACTATTGACCCTGGTTCCCCAAAATACATTTGTGCTTTGGGATACTGTCAGGCATTATACACTGGATCTCAATAATGCCAATATTGAAGAAATCCGAGTAAAATCCGGTAATTTATTCTATCAAGTTGGTCATCTTACCTGGAGCGGTGTCACGGTTAACCTTACCGTACCGCAGGCTACAAAAGATGGCGTGGTTTTCAATGAAGATTTTCCACTGACTAGTTTTTTAACCCAGGGCTATTTTGATCTTGAAGGCTATTCTTTAAGACCTACAAATGATACAGTAACTTTTAAGTATACGGCTCGTACAGCTAATGGTACTGAATTTGAGTTTAATAATACCTTTTCCCTCCAGTTTCAGGATGTTGAACATACTTTCGTTCAAGGCTACCTGGGCACTGCTACATATTTTGTTCCCAGAGATAGCATTGAAATCGACTTTTTTGACTTTTTCCTAAGTGGTTCTGCCTTTTTTGAAGATCCTGTTGTGGAAGTGATTGTAGACAACTCATTCGGTTTTCCGGTAAGGGCATCAGTAGAGATTCTGGAAGCAGTGCGGACAGACGGTTCGATCATTCCAATAGCCAACCTTGATCTCGAGGAAGGTATAGACTTTAATTATCCCTCTCTAAACGAAATAGGTCAGACCAAATACACTTCATTCATATTTGACAAGAACAATTCGAATATTGAAAATGTGATTGGCCAGCCTATTAGTCTTGTGGACTACAAAGCCACGCCGTGGGCAAATCCGGATGGAGACAGCACCATAATTGGATTTGTCACTGATTCGAGTAGTATGGGATTTGAGGTCAGAGCGGATTTACCATTTTACGGCCGCCTTAACGGGTTTACAGTTGCGGACACCTTTGATTTTGATATAACGGACCGTGATGAAATAAACTACGCAGAATTTAAGTTGATTACAGAAAATGGCTTCCCGACAGATGTCGATATGCAATTAACGTTTATTGACGCAGAAGATCAAATTCTTGATTCGCTTATGATCAACGATTCGAGGATATTAACTGCGGCAAATGTCAACAGTGAAGGGGAAGTCACTCAACCCCAGGTAAAAGAAACATTTATCCGCCTTGAAGACAGTCGCCTTGAAAGAATTAGACTCAACGCCAGAAGGATTGTGGTTCGCACTTCGATATCCACACTCAACGGCGGAGATGTTTCCGTGCCAATTTATGCGGATTATAGTGTCGATTATCGCGTAGGCCTTATTGCAGGTGTAGATCCTGATTAATTACCCCAATTTTATCAAAACCATTCGCTCACATAAATTACTATGAATTTTAAAGTCTTTTTTGCCGGAATACTAATTGTTTTTTTGTCAATTGGTGCAAAGGCTCAGCACGAACTTGGCCTTCACTTTATGAAACAAGTTGGCCAGTCTGCTTTGACCAATCCGGCATTTATCAGTGATCACGTTATTGGCGTAAATCTCGCTTCACCATACATTAATCTATTCAATACATCTTTGGTCGTTAATGACTTTTTATTCGAAATTCCGGGAACCGATTCCCTGAGAGTTGATCTTGATCCAGCCATTGAAAGAATGGACGATAAAAATAATTCAACGTTTTACAATCTTCATTATGACATCCTGCACCTTACCTATCGTTGGAAAAATTGGCAGTATAGCCTCTCTTATAGTTTGAAACATAACGCTTACGCGAATTATTCAAAGACTTTCGCCGATGTGGTTTGGAATGGCAATGGTAACTACGTTGGTCAAAACATAGAGGTTGGCCCAGATTTCCAAACATTCTTGTACCACGAAATTGCAGCAGGCGCTGCTTACCAATTTGATTTTGGACTTTCCGTAGGTGCGAGAGTGAAATACCTGGCTGGCGTAGCAGATTTTTCTGCCAGTGAAGACCGTCAATCTATCCAGTTGTTTACTGATGATGATATCTACCAGATCACTTTGAATACTGATTATGTCATACAGTCTTCTTCATTTCCAGAGTTGGATGAGGATTTTCAGACAATTGGAGGCGAGGTATTGGAATTATTTCCCCATACCGGGAATTTTGGAAAAAACAGTGGAATCGCCTTTGACCTTGGATTTGAGTTTGATGTGAATGACAAGTTAAGCGTTGCCGGTTCAGTCATTAATCTTGGCGGAACAATCTCCTGGAGTGAAAATCTGAACAATTACGTAAGTAACGACGAATTCAGATATGATGGAATTGATATCGGTCCACTAATCGAAGGAGATACACTCGACTTTTCCGCCATCGGTGATACTTTAAGCGAAATATTTGATATTCAGACGTCTACAAATTCTTCGAGTTATAAAAGTTCATTGCCTGTAAAATACTTTCTTAGCGCATCCTATGATATCGATGACGATCTAAGGGTAGGTGGCTTGATATATAATGAGACGTTCAGAGGTCACAGTCACCCAGCTTTTGCTGTTTTTGGTCAAATGGATTTTCTCAAAGACAAACTGAGTTTGGGTGCAAGCGCTTCCTATCGGAATGGAGGAACATTTAACCTTGGCATTAATGGAGTGGCCAGCATAGGCCCGGTACAACTGTTTGCCAGTACAGATAACATCCTTTCAGTATTTTCTCCCTATCAAAACAAAAATGCTAATATTAGGGCAGGCCTGAATCTTTTATTCTTCCCCAAAAAGAACGATAACGCTCCAGAAGAGTAAATTTCTATTGTCACAGTTCTGCGCCATTTAAGGCATCTGGTACAATTAGGAAAATTTAAATTTATACCCGAGAGGTACGTATTAGACAAAATTTATTGTATATTCAAGCCTCTATGTTATAGGTAGGAGTTAGTCCATATTATTAGTCACAATTTGCCATTTTAACGACTTTACGAGGCAATAATCCTACTTATAATTGCATAGGTGCGATTCTCCAAAATAAAAATTGTTGTTAATGCGTTCCATAATTAGGAGTGGACTTGGGTCTTTTCCTAATTTAGAATACTGTATCAAATGAATTATTGAGCGGATTTGCCAAACTAAAATAGCCAGAAACATCTCTTTAAAGCCCAGACAATGTTTTGCATCAAGAAAAACTCTAATTTAGCCCCAATTCCGATTTTACTTTTACTTTTTGCTTTCTCCTATCTTACTCCCAATACCGCAAAAGGTCAATCCTATCTTTACGGTGGCGAAATGAACTTTGAAGTGGGTTTGAACTTTGGAGCTACCTGGTTTCTTGGAGACCTAGGTGGTGGAAAAGGGATAGGGAAATCTTTTATAAAAGATACCAACTTCCAGTTTACCAAACCACTTGTTGGTCTGTACATGAGGTATCATTTCAATCAATTCCTTTCTTTTGGTATTAATGCGAACTGGGCTCAACTTGAGGCTGCTGACCGCGCTATTAGACCACGATCTGATGCGAGTCCTGAGTTCTTCAGATATATCAGGAATCTTCACTTTATGACCAATATCCTGGAAGCCCAGGCAGTAGTGGAGTTTCATCCCATCAATATTGAGTTAGTTAGCGGAGACTTTATCTCTGCTTACGGAATGGGCGGTATCGGCGTTTTTCATTTCGATCCTAAAACCGATTACTTCAACCCGCAGACCAATACCATTGAAACAGTTAAGCTTCAGCCACTTGGTACCGAAGGCCAGGGCATCCCTGGAACCGGAAGGAGCAAATATCAATTACTTGAAATGCAAGTTCCTCTAGCCATTGGTGTCAGGTATATCCTCCAAAACAAATATGTGTTCGGAATAGAGGCTATGCATAGACTTACCATGACTGACTATATCGATGATGTCAGTACAACTTATGTTGATCCTGCATTATTCTATGCCAATTATGAAACACCTGTAGCTGATATGATCGCAGCTCTTGCCAGACGTTCACCTGAAATTGATCCAGGCGAACTTTATGGACGTATTACAGAGCCTGGGCGTATCAGAGGTGATTCCTCAGACAGGGATTCTTTTTATTCCATTACCTTCAGAGTGGGTATTATGTTCAGCGGAGGTTATATGGGATATAGAGGTGGATGCCCTACATTCTAGGTCTAGGAGTCAATATTTTTTCTTTATCAGAATTCTGATTTGAAGTGAAATTCTATCTCAGGAAAATCATCCTGGGCAACTTTCAGCATCCAGGCTGATTCTGCAAGGAATACATCTTTCCCCTGTTTGTCGATGGCCATAAACCTGTTTTTCTTTTTTTTGAAAAGTTCATACTGCTCTTCATTGTCACTTGTTATCCAACATGCCTTATGAAGGTCAACCGGTTCGTATTTACATGAAGCTCCATATTCGTGTTGAAGGCGGTATTGGATAACTTCGAACTGTAGTGCACCAACCGTTCCAATGATCTTCCTATTACTTAAGGTCTGGGTAAACAATTGGGCTACCCCTTCATCCATCAACTGATCAATGCCTTTGGCCAACTGTTTGGCTTTCATAGGATCAGCATTGACAATGTATTTGAAAAGCTCTGGAGAAAAGCTTGGTATGCCTTTGAAATGTAATTTTTCACCTTCCGTTAAAGTGTCACCGATCTTAAATTTTCCTGAATCATGCAGACCTACAATATCTCCCGGATAAGCAACATCTATTACTGACTTTTTAGCGGCCATAAAAGATGTAGGATTCGAAAATTTAAGTTTTTTTGCTGAGCGGATATGGAGATAATTCTTGTTACGCTCAAATTCTCCCGAGCAAATCCTGACAAAGGCAATTCTATCACGATGCTTAGGGTCGATGTTAGCATGAATCTTGAAGACAAATCCTGTGAACTTTTCCTCTTGAGGCTCAACAATTCTTTCCTCAGTAACACACGGCTGAGGCGGAGGAGCAATCTCGACAAAGACATCAAGCAGTTCTTTTACACCAAAGTTATTAATGGCTGAACCAAAAAACACCGGAGAAGTTTTGGCTTTTCGATATTCTTCTGGGTCAAATTTTGGATAGATCTCGCGAATGATTTCGGTTGATTCTCTTAAGTCATCCGCCAGCCTCCCAGAGACGTGGTTTTCCAGTTCATCAGAATCAAGGTTGGTAATGTCGATAGTATCTTCTTCAGTCTGTTTGCCGTGAGGACTGAATAATCGCAGTTTATTTTCATAAATATTATAAACACCTTCAAAGTCCTGCCCCATACCAACCGGCCAGGTCAATGGAACAACTGGTAGCTTGAGCTCTTGTTCGACTTCGTCGAGCAGATCAAAGCCATCTTTGCCTTCACGGTCAAGTTTATTGATAAATACAATGACCGGTGTGTCACGCATCCGGCAAACTTCAACCAGTTTTCTTGTTTGGGTTTCTACTCCTTTCGCTACATCGATAACTACAATAACACTATCAACAGCGGTAAGTGTGCGGTAAGTGTCTTCTGCAAAATCTTGGTGACCAGGGGTGTCGAGAATATTCACCTTAAGCCCTTTGTACTCAAATCCCATGACAGATGTGGCAACAGAGATACCACGTTGCCGCTCTATCTCCATAAAATCAGAAGTCGCCGACTTTTTGATCTTATTGGACTTTACAGCTCCGGCGACCTGGATGGCACCACCGAATAAAAGTAATTTTTCAGTTAAGGTAGTTTTTCCGGCATCAGGATGACTGATAATTGCAAATGTCCTGCGCCGATTGATCTCTTCAAGAAAACCCATGCTAAATTGCCTTTTAAAGCCTATGAATTTTCAGGCTTCATAAAAGAAAGCAAAGGTAAATAATTTTCGAATTTCCCGGTCAGTACTAATTATGGATCAGCAATCAATATGCGTTGCTGACTAACGATCTCACGATTTTTGGCAGTAACCAAATAAACACCAGGACTAAGACCAGAGGTAGAGATTTGCAACTCACGGTCTCCAGGATTATGTTCGATACTTTTTATATAAATAAGTCGTGACTGGCTGTCAAACAATTCAACAGTGATCGTTCCCTCCATGAATATGCGAACTGAAAGTGTTTCTCCCAATGCAATGGGGGAGGGAAAAGCCACAAGATCAGCTTCTGGTCTGAAATAGATGACTTCTACATCGGAATAGGTGAATTCGCCGTCAAAGTCTGTTTGTTTAAGCCGATAATACGATGTGCCCAGGAAAGGGGCTTCGTCAACAGTATGGTAATAATTTTCAGTGTTGCTGTCTCCGGCACCTTCAATCCTTACCAACTCTTCGAAAACGACACCATCTGATGAACGTTCAATGGTAAAGAAATCATTTTGAAATTCGGAAACAGTGACCCACTCCAACAAAACTTTACCATTTTCAAGGTTGGCTTCAAAGTTTAATAATTCGATCGGTAATGGAGAGAATACTTCCACCGTTACTGGCCGCCTGGAAATGATCAGACCTGGTACCAAAGGACTGGTTATACGGGCTGAGTACACCCCCGCGTCATCATAATCAACAGAAGGAATGTTCAATTCACTTGATGCAGAGCTTGTTAGTGTTACATTGTCTTTGATCCATTCATACTGATTCGCAAATCCTGAAATGGCACCCTCTATTGATAAGCTGCTGCCATAAGAAATCACATCTGTATAGGTTGTATAGACCTCCTGTTGTGGGGTATAAGAAAACAACCCTGTGGGTGCGCCAATATTGGGGTAAATATCTTCAAAAGTAAGTTTGTTGCCCTGTACCTGAAGAGAAACAAGATTAGGCAAAACACTTAGGTCCGGTAAATCTGAAATGTCGTTACCTGAAATGGAAATATACTTGAGGGCATCAATATTCGTCAATTCAACAGGGAAAGGACCTGAAAGCTGATTCGACTCCAAAATCAATGATTGGAGTTGTGTAAGATCAGCAAGCTCAGGAGGGATTTCGCCAGTCAACTGGTTGCCATCGAGGTAAAGTTCTCTAAGCAAATTCATAGCACCCAGTAAATCAGGGATTTCACCCGAAAGGTCATTATTGCTTAGGCTAAGTGTTCGCAATTTGGTCAAATTACCAAGAGTTTCAGGAATAGGACCAGTAAGATTATTATTATTGGCATAGAAGAAAATTAATTCTCCAAGATTCCCATACTCTGGTGGCAATGGGCCACTAAAACTATTGTTCTCAAGATATAGTACGAATATATCTGAAAGGAAACCCAGTTGCGGCGGCAGATTTCCAGATAGGTTATTTGTATGGAGGCTGAGCGCCTGTAAGTTGCTCAAATCCCCAAAATCTGCAGGGATAGGCCCCGAAAGTTCATTATTGTTGAGTAATAAGGTTTGTAAGGAGGTCATTCGGCCTATTTCTGCCGGTATGGCATCGATCAGGTTGTTGAAGCTGAGGTCGAGATTCAAAAGACTGGAAGCATTCTCAAATGTCGATGGAAGTGCGCCGGACAGTTGGTTGTCACTGAGGTTAAGAATCATCAAAGAGGATACCCCTGCAAGTGTTGGCGGAAGTGGGCCTGATATAGCGTTGGAACTCATCTGTACGATTTGCAGCTGAGTCATTGCCCCAAAAGCATCAGGCAAAGGTTGGTCGAGTGAATTTGCAAACATGATCAGTTCTCGCAGATCAACCAGGTTACCAATAGATTCAGGGATGGCTCCGGTGATCTGATTGCCGACCATTTGTATGATTTCAAGCGCGTCAAGGTCGCCTAATTCTGAAGGAATTGCTCCGGTAAGATTATTTCCATTGAGGGCTAATGTGGTTACCCGATCATTAGTAACACCAACCCCAAACCATGAAGTAACAGGAGTGCTTGTTAACCAATTATAGCTGGCATTCCAGGATGTTCCGCCCATGCTGTTGTAAATAGCAACCAGGGCCAGCGAATCAGTTTCATTAACTGGCGTTGCATTAGTTGAAGTATATGTACAGATAACCAGCAAAACCGTAACCACGGTTGCCAAAGTCGAAGAGTATAAGTCCTTTAGTTTGTAAAAAAAGAACATAGTATAAGAGTTGGATTAGAAAAACTAATGAGAGGGCCGATAAAAGAAGCTTTATCCTTATTAACGTGGATGTCCTCTAAAGATAACCATTATTCCATTAAAGTGCTATAGAAAAGTTTTAATCCTCAATTTGATTATCAACCTTTAGTTTAATAGGCTTAGATGCCATTTTAAGAAAGAAGGTATCATATCGTAGCAGCAAATTGAAAAGATGTACGATGCAATCATAAGTAGGGCAAACCAGATTTTTTCGGGGAAATGCTTAAAGTCATAAGACCGTTTCACCATCTTGTTGCCTACCCCAAAAGGAAATTTCAGGAAAATAAAGTACATAAAGAAATATCCAAAATACCTGACTATTCTATTATCACTTATGTCTAAGGCAAATTGTCCTATGGCAATGCCTAAATGAACCCAAATGAGAGAACCGATAAGCAGGAAAACTGAGGAGCCAAAATAATTGATCATTCTTGCCTCGCCTTCATTTACCAGGTCTTCCACTTTTTCTTCTCCCTCATTCAACTCTTCCACAGTGGAACTCCCCAATTTCTTGAATGTAGAACTCCAGAAATATATGTAAGTCCCAATCGTCAGTAGTGCAAGTAAATAGCTTAATTGGATAAAGAAGGCCATGATATGGTTTTTGAGTTATTGCTCAGGTCTCTAAAATAGTGGTTATGACCTAGGTTAACAAGGATTCGTGTTTGCTGGTTCCTTGGGCAGTTGGGAGTCTTCAATTGGTAATCTGCAATCTTCAATTTTTGTTCCCATCAACCACATTAGTCAAGATATCTTAGTAACTTACAAGCCCCCAGCTGTTCCTTCCCCCTTGTTCCACGTTCTGTAATTGATTAAAACTATTTGACATGAATAATTTCTTCATGCTGATAATGCTATGTGTTACCTTTGCCTTTGTAGCCATTACCTGTCTTACCGAACCAGAAAAAAAAGCATCGGTGCCTGTACCTGAAGAGTATAATATTAATAATCGAAAGAATTATCCGGCATTCAAGGATAAGCAATTGGGTTTCGAAAGAGTAAGAATTGCATACCTTGACGCAAAGGAAAACGTGACCTCAAGCTTGAGGAAAAATGGGATAGAAGGTGATGGGTTTGAGTTGTTCTTCAGGATTTTCAAACAGGAGGAAGCCATGGAGCTTTGGGTCAAACCCCAAAACGGCGAAAAGTTCAGTTTACTTAAAACCTACCCGTTTTGCAATAATTCCGGGAAACCGGGACCAAAGAGAAAGCAGGGTGACCTCCAAATCCCGGAAGGGTTTTATGAGATAGAAGTCTTTAACCCAATGAGCAGTTACTTCCTTTCACTTGGCGTCAACTACCCCAACAAATCTGATAAAATTTTGGGGAGTCAAACGGATCCAGGTGGTGATATTTATTTTCATGGTGGATGTGCTACAGTTGGCTGTGTACCGATTACAGATGACCTAATCAAGGAGGTTTATATCACAGCCGTTGAAGCAAAAACATCAGGACAGGATAAGATACCAGTCCATATTTTTCCGGCAAGGATGACTACAAGGAATATGAGCCCATTAAAAAGGAAATACCCCCAGCATGCAAAATTCTGGGATCAGTTGGAACCGGGCTACCAATTTTTCGAGGATTACAAGACGATACCTGCCGTGAAAATTGAGGCCAACGGCGACTACAAAATCGATTAAGGCAAGCGCAATGATAAATTGGTTAACTTTAGAAAGTTATCATTCATTTCCAATCACCTCCTTATGGAAAACTTTCTTACCCAAGAACCCAATCGGTTGGTTTTCTCATCTTTTTGCTTTTTATGTGGCATCTTGCTCGCCTACTTTTATATCGATTCGAGGCGTAAAATTAAAGCTGCGAAAAATGATGGATTGGGTCTAATCAAATTGGCGATCGCCTTTATCCTTTATTTTGTTTTGGGGTTTACGTCTGTAATCGACACACTTGATATGTGCAAAGGTGTTGCAGATTGTGAATTTGACTTTTACAAAACCCCACAATTTTATTACTACATGCTCAATGGGGCGGCAAGCCTGCTCTTTCTGTCTTCATTGTCGTTTTTTACGCTTGATCTGCATAAGATTGATAAATTTTTCAACCATAATTATTGGAAATTTGGCACCCTGGTAATGATCCCTTTATGGGCACTAATTGTGTTAGTTAACTTTGAAGACGCTGAAGGATTCAACGCAAGGATGGATATCCTGCTCGGTATATTTTCCTTTTTGCTATTCGGCTTAATGTTGGTAAGATATCTTTTCCTGAAGCGCCATGCTTTCCTGGGGTTGTTTTCAGCTACTTATTTCCTGGTATTCCTTGGCGTTCGAATCTATGTTTTCACGAGGGAAGAAAGCAATATTTTTGAGGAAATGAACACTGCTATTCTCGGCCCGGTACTGGTTTTATCAGTGATCATTTTGTCGTATACCTTTAGTTGGGTTAACGAATTGACTTTCGCCAAAATGTCTGACCATTGGCTCCAGGGTAATGAAACTACTGACGAACAGGATATTGATCCATCAAAATGGAAGGGATATATCAGTGAGAATGAGGTTGAAAAAGTGATTCACGAAATGATGGCTCTCAGAAAAATGAAAGGAAAGCCGCTAGAAGGCATTATCATGCTGGCTTCCCGAAATTCAGGTAATAACCAGAAATTCAACATTCTCAATATTATCGAAAAAGAGGAATATGACATTGAGCGGAACAGGATCAAATATGGCCTGTTATCAATGTTGAAATAATAGGAAGCACTTAGAGCTTATTTGGAATTTATCTATCTGGTCAAACGCGGCAAATTTAAATCTGCTTTGCGTTATTTTTTCTTACCGTAGCTTTGGCTATGCTTTCAAAAAACGGCCTTAAACAAAATTAAATTTGCCGCATTTGCCTCAGAAAACAAATTCCAAACAAGCCCTTAATTCCAAACATCCTTCTCCAGACCAGACCAGCTATTCGCTTGCGGCCCATCAGCTAATTTTACCGTTACCGGAATGCCCGTCAGATGTGCCATACCAGAGACTTTGTCAATCTTATCCGGTCCATCGGCTGCCAATACATTGACATTGACGCCTTTGGTCTTTTTGGCTACACCAAGTCCTGATGCCTGGTGACCCCATCCATGTGGTAGTGCAACAGTGCCGGGCATGAGATCGTCAAGGATCCAAAGCGGCAGTCGCACAGTGGCAGTCGCTGAAGTCACATCGACCATGTCCTTTTTCTTCAATCCAAGTCTTTCCGCATCGAGCGAATGCATGTAGAGATAGTTGGTATGACGTTCACCTTTCACAAATTCCTCGATATTATGTGTCCAGGAATTATGGGTGGTCACATGTCTTTTTGAGATGAGTCTTAGCTGATCCTGGTTGTCGAGTTCCATCTGGAAATCCAACTCCAGTTTTTTGGCTGAATTCATCAGAACTCTCGGGGCAAGATCAATGAGACCATCGTCTGTGGTTACGCGGTGTCCGAGGAAGTCGGCGGATTTATGATTTTCTCTTAAACGGCCGTGTTTCTGTTTAAGCAGTTTTTTAAAACTCCCCTGACCAGTAACTCTCAGGATCATGGACAAGAGCATTTCCTGCGGAATGGAGGGCTGTTCGCCTTTTGGTTTCCGCATGGAATGGATGGTTTTTCCAAATTCGAAAAAACGCTGAGCAATTGCTGATCCGAAAATATTGATACCGGATGCCTTGCAGATGTCGAGATAGATCGTCGCTTCATCGCGTTGCTCACCCTCTGGCTTCACAAGTGCCTTGGTGGCTTGCAAATAGGGTTTTGCCTGTAGGCCCAGCATCAGTGGGAATATGAAAGGCAAGTCAGGTCGTTCAAGCGGAGTCGTACAAGGCAACATATAGTGACCAACCGACGCTGTCTCGCTTGGCTGGATATCCAGCGTCACAATCAATTCCAACTCACTGAAGGCTTTTCTTAGCCGATTGGCATTGGCCATCGTTATCAGCGGGTTGCCACCTGTTACAAAAAGCGCTTTAATCTGCTTTTTGCCCGGCGTGAGGATCTCATCAGCCAGAATACCTCCCGGGAAAGTGTCATTTACAGACGAAAAATTACCGATCCTTGATTTGTCAGGGCGCAGTAATACGCCATTTTTCTTACCAAATTTGGGGAAGTCTATGACACCACGACCCACGAGAGTTCCGCCTTTTTTATCAAGGTTACCCGAAATGGCGTTTATACACTCCTGTATCCAGAAGGCAAGGGTACCATTGGCACCCATGTTGACGCCGGTCGAACAATAAAGCGCTGCTCCGTCTGCTTCGGCATAGGCTTTTACCATTTCTCGAAGGGCCTCGGCTGGAATCTGGGTGACTTCTGCTGTTTTTTCTGCAGGCCATTGTTTGGCAAGTTCAACCACAGTTTCGAATCCCTTCATATGGGTTTCCACTTTTTTCGAATCAATTCCGTTAAGGGTAATTAATTCATTCAAAAAGGACAAAAAGAAAAAGACATCTGTATTAGGCCTGATGAAAATATGCTTGCCGGCCACTTTTGCGGTTTCCGTTTTTCTTGGGTCAACGATGAATATCTTCGTACCCCTTGCCTCCATCTCTTTCAAATGTTTCGATGGATTAGGAACCTGAAGAAAACTCCATTTTGAAACAACCGGGTTTGCCCCAATAATAATGAGACAGTTAGTGTTATGGAGATCGGGAAAAGGTTGTGTAAACGGAAACCCGTACATATGGTGCGCTACCGCAAACTTGTTACTACAGTCCTGAGTAGCAGATGCGTACATGCTCTTTGAACCAACCCCTGTCATAAATCCCTGTGCAAAGATCGGGTGTAAAACGCCGAATCCAGCCGCTGTTCCAACATACATGGCAATCGAATCAGAGCTATATTTATCTATGATCTTCCTGACCTTCTGACCAATCTCTTTATTGGCCTCGTCCCATGATACTCTTTGCCATTCTTTGCCCACGCGCTTCATAGGGTGTTTCAATCGGTCGTCATGGCTAAACAGCTTGTGCTGTTTTAACCCTTTCGGGCAACCGAAGCCACGCGTGGCTACATGATCATTATCTGGTCTTATCTTGACCACTTCATTACCCTGCATGGTGACTTCAAGGCCACATAGTGATTCACAAATCCTGCAAAAGGTATACTTGGTTTCAGTAGATTGGGAAGACATAAGGCTAAAATAATTCAAGTTAAGCTCAAACCCAAAACAATCAAACAATTCAACAGTTCAACAATCGATTGAGCTAAAACAATACGACAATACCGAAGGCAGAATAATTGGCGATGCTAAAACAATGCTCAAAGAGCCAAACAATTCAACCATTCAATAAACTGTGCCACAAATAAAATGTAGCATAAGCCTTCCAGTTACCCCATGGTTCGGCTAATTGTTTGATGGTGTCTATTGAAGGCTTTTTGTCGAGGCCCAATTGGAATTTGAGGGCATTGTGAAGTCCCACATCTTCTATGGGAAAGGCTTGCGGGTGCCTGACACATTTCATCAGTACGTAGTTTGCCGACCAGTTGCCGACACCCTTGATCTTGACCAGTTCTTTCCTGGCTTCATCGAATGAAAATTGTGCCAGATGGCTTTTAGTTAATTGACCCTTGCTCATGATCTGTGCAATACCGATAATGTATTCGGCTTTTTGTCTTGAAAACTGGATCGCCTTTAGTATATCTATCGTCAATCCGGCTACTACCTCTGGTTCGGGAAAGCAGTAATAGTTGATATTGTCAATATTGACAGAATAGCCATAATTTTCAACTAACCTTTTTTTAATAGTGTAGGCAAACTTCAAATTGATCTGTTGACCGATGACTGACCACGAGAGTGATTCGAAAAGGCTCGGTATACCTATTAACCGGAGACCATGAAACTGCTTGGCTAATGGAGCTAAAACAGGCGAGTTTTTTGCCACGTTGTAAAAGTCCACCAATGAAGTATCAAGGTCAAGCCATTGACGAATATATTGACTAACGGCCTCTATCACTGTTGACTCATCAGAATTGAATCCGCTACAGTGAATCGACAGTCCAGTATCGTTTTGTTGGCAGATCTTTACAAATATCTTGTCTTCCCCGAAAGGGTAAAGCGTTTTTATGGTTTTGTCTTCGATTCGAAAAAGACATTCCAGCGGCGACCGCCCAAGAAATTTCAAACAGGCTTCATAGTCAAAAATTGGTGGTGTCTTGAGCTGAAAGGCTGTAGTCATTATCCTTAAAGTGAAAGGTTTAATTTTTCAATAAAAGCAATGAGTAGTTCCTTCAGATCTTCAAATTCGGTCAGGGGTAAAGTGTCAGGATGGTCAAAGATATCATGATAATGTGCTACGCCACCAAGCGTGTAAATATAAAAGTTGGGGACACCTTTCTGGTGAAAAAAACAATGATCTGATTTGCACATTTCCCCCCTGATCTTGACGGCTTTCAAAAGACGGCTTTTGGTATTTAAATCCGATAACTGGTCAAATTCCTTATTAAAAATAGTACCGTTAACCACCTGTATCCCATCATCTCCCGTGCCCAGGATGTCAAGGTTGATCAGGAAATTTATATTCTCCAATGGGAACAAGGGATTTTCTGTAAAGTAGTAAGATCCCCTTAAGCCAATTTCTTCTGAACCAAATGCAATGAATACAATGGTTTTATCTGGCTTGTTGCCAGGCGTTTGAAAGTGTTTGGCCAGGCTTAGCATCATGGCAATTCCACTTGCATTGTCATTGGCGCCCGGGAAATACACGGTTTCTCCCATTTTGCCGAGATGGTCGTAATGGGCAGTCACCACAATCATAGAGTCTGGGCTGGTTTTACCTTTGATGCAGGCGATTACATTTTGGGAATTTTGCTCTTCAATGTAATTGCTTTCAATCTCGAAAGATGCTCTTTTAGCCTTTTCAGGAAACACTTCTTTTTTGACTCTGAATAATGGCCTAAGGCACTGGACGGGTGAAGGCGACCACTTTAATGGATTTTCTGATAGCAGGATAATGGCTTTGGCCTTAATGCGTGGATGATCAAAGCATTTCAGAAATGCCAGCAGTTCATCCAGCATTTGACGGTCTTCGTTTTTGGAAAGATCAAATTCTGCTTCGTCAATGAGCAATATGCTTGCCGGAGTTTGGGTAACCATCATTGAAAAAGTGATTTGATCTTCAACAGTAGCCCTGGAAAGCGGAATAACCGGAAAATTTCCGGTAAGGGTAGGGGCATCAGCATCAACCAGGAAGTCTTTGCCAGGTTCAAGCTCTTGTTTGCCAATACTTAGTTTTACTGTTCCGGGAAGGGTATTCGCTGTTATTGAAAACTTCTGGAAAAAGCTTGTGTCGAAATGGTCGAGTTGTAGGGTTTTAAATTCTGCGGCAATAAATTCTGCTGCCATTAGTTCGCCACTATTAACATATCCTCGGCCTCCCATTGCCGACCCACAAAGGGTGTCCAGAATGGAGCGGGCATAGTTGTCAACCTGACTTTGCGCCAAAAGACCATTCCAGTTCAATAAAATCAAAAATAGGACAGCAATATGCTTCATGCGTTGCGAATATAAAGAGACATTGATCAGAATGCAATGGACATTTACATTCTGCCAGGTAATGTGACAAATACGTTCAAAAAAAACGCCAAACTGACTCAATAGGTTTAGTTTTCTTGAAAGCCAAATATTTTCTGCAGGCAAAGAAAAGCAAAACTAGTCCCAGGAACCAGAAAAGATACATGAGTCCAATACCTGAACCTTCCGGGAATGACAAACCAAAGAGCATATAGATATATAGGTGGAGGATATAAAAGAAGAAGGCTGTTTTGCCGAATATCAATAAAGGTGTTTGCCATCTTCCTTCCGGAATAAGGGTGAATAGTTTTAGCAAGATAAGGTTGACCCCAATTGTCAAACAAATATATGCCGGACTAGCCGGATATTTGATTACCGTCAAAAAGTCGATCCAGTTGGAAGGGGAAGGTTCTTCGAAGTTGGTCAGAGGGATAAAACAGCGAAGTAGCACAAATCCAATGATCAATCCTATTCCAATAAGGAAAGAAAAGTTAATCGCTTTTTTTACATCCTTAAGGAATAATCGCGACAGGGCCATGCCAGCAGTGGTAATCCCCAACCAAGGTAGCACCGGGTATTTACAGAAAGAATAAGGACTGATGCCAGGTAGAAGGAAAAAGGACTCTAAAAACGAAATGGGCTGGTGCGGATCAACTCTTGACGTTACTGCAAAGGTAGTAACTGATATACCGAGAAGCGTAATGAATAGCAAGGCCCAGGTTGGAATGTTCAATAATAAAGCACCAATGATCATGCTCATACCAAGACTAAAAAGCACTGCCATAATGAAGAAGCCAGGTGTTCCGGTACCAGGCTCAAGGTGTACTGGCATCGCACCTTCTGCGACGGTAATTTGACCGACTATCCAAGCAGGACCTTCAAGAAAAAATTGCAGGAGGATTAGTAAAAGCCCTCTTTTAAGGAAAAAATTCCGGATTTTTTTCAGGCTCCAACCAGCTTTTAATCGGCTTTCCGTGAAGAAAATCATACCCATACCCATAAGCAGGAAAAACCCGGGGGCACACAGATGCGAAACGAAACGGGTCAAAAACCACTCTGGTCCGTCATAAGGAATGAGGTCGACACCCCAGTTTTCTGCATAATGTACCCTGCCAACAAAAAAGCTGGCATGGTCTATTGCCATTAAAATCATTATCAATCCTCTTAGAAGGTCGAGAGCATCAATTCTTTTCATAGGAGGCGTGGTTTTATTTTGACTTTGCGTTAAGCCATTTCAGTGCTTCTCGTTCACTTAAAGGGGCCAATTCATGTTTTGTAACAAAATCTCTGACAAAAGAGGCATTGGTTTTTGAATATTCCCTTAATAACCAACCGATGGCTTTCCTGATAAAAAATTCTTTCGAGGATTTTAGCCTCATGATGTTAGCAGACAGCAATTCTATATCGGTTTTCGTTTTATATTTGAGTTGGAACAGCAGGGTTGTCCTTTGCAACCATATATCCCCACTTTCCAGCCATTGTTCATTGGTATCGCTGATGAGGTTGGGGAATTGCTTAAAATAATTCCCTACGAGTTTAGCAGCAATGAAATCCACGGTATCCCACCACGACTTGTTCGTGATCATATACTCATAAATGTCTAAAAAGCCAGGGTCTGGCTTTTTAGAAAATTTTTCCATCAACTCTTGTCCGAAATACTGAAACTCGCGCTGGGGTAATTTCCAGCAATCTTTGACAATGCCAAATAAGTCTTTTTTTTCTGGAAAACCGCTCTCATGTCGGTATTGTCGCTGCAATTGTCTTAGCTCGGGGGCCTTAATTCCGTAGTAGTTAAACAGATCACGCATGTATTTTTGCATTTTTACTGCTTTTTCGGGATCGGCATGTTGTTTTATTAGTAGTTGATAATCAGATACATATGGGTGCATTTGTAATTTGAGTTGTATGATAAAATGAATTGGATTATATTGCAACCTGTCTTTATACGGGCCCGCAACCTTCCCGTAGTATCAATCTCTCGCAGTTTTGGTTCTAATTATTTTGATAATTTCGAATGTTATTCAAGATAATTGTTATAGCTTAATTTTTGAATCTTTATGAAAAGAGGAGTGGATTTAGGCCTTTCCTCAATTTATTAATTTAACCCGTAATTTATGATGAAGCATTTAGTTACAAAATTATGCGGTACGCTCGTTGTTTTCCTGTTGTTGACAGGCTTCGCTGCTGCGCAATTTACTGCTACAGGTACGGTGACTGATGAGAAGGATGTTCCTTTGATCGGTGTATCTGTTGCTGTAAAGAACACCAGTCTTGGTACGGTTACTAATCTTGATGGGGAGTTCTCCCTCAATGTACCTGGCAATTCTGCAGTTCTTGTATTTTCTTACGTAGGTTATGAAGGCCAGGAAACTACGGTTTCTTCTGGTTCCCCTTCTGCTGCCGTAGTAATGACTGAAGGCGCTACACAGTTGGATGAGATTGTTGTTACCGGACTTGCCTCTAGTGTCAAAAGATCTAACCTTGCTAACTCAGTTGCCTCGATTTCTTCCAAGGAACTTACTGGTGTTACCACCCAATCAACTATGGATGGTGCGCTTTACGGAAAGTTCAAAGGTGCTGAGATCCGTTCTAACTCAGGTGCACCTGGAGGAGGAATCAGTGTGAAGCTGCGTGGTGTAACTTCCGTTTTTGGTGACCAACAACCTCTTTATATTGTTGATGGTGTCTATGTAGACAACTCTTCAATTACATCAGGTACAAACATCGTTTCTGAAGCTGCTGGTGGTGGAAATACCTCAACCAACCAGGATGATGCCTCAAACAGGATTGCCGATATCGACCCAGAAGATATTGAATCAATCGAAATCCTGAAAGGTGCATCTGCTGCTGCTATTTATGGTTCTCGTGCTGCAGGTGGTGTGGTAATCATCACTACCAAGAAAGGACAAGCTGGAGCTACCAAAGTAACCTTTTCACAAGCAATTGGTATTGTACAGCCAACCAGGTTGTTAGGTACTCGTGATTGGGACCGTGCTACTGTTGTTAACCAGTACAGTGAGGCTGTTGCTCTTGAGTTTGATGCCAATCCTTTCGTTGACTACGAAGCTGCTCTTTTTGATAACACCGGAATACTGTCAACTTCTCGCCTGAACATTTCAGGTGGAAACGAGAAAACCAACTTCTTTGTAGGTGCTACTTACAAGAATGATGATGGTATCGTTGACAACACTGGTTACCAAAAAGCTTCTGCTCGTGTAAATGTTGGTCACAAATTCAATGACTGGCTAGACATTTATGTAACCACCAATTACATTAATTCACATGCAGATCGTGGTTTCTTTAACAACGGTAATACCAATGCCACAGTAGGATATGGACTTGCCTTTACACGTCCATGGGATGTGTTGGAAGCTGATGCTGATGGTGTTTACCCAGCTAACCCACGTGTAGGTTCTAACGTTCTTGAGACTGTTGCGATCACCACAAACCGTGAGTCAATCAACCGTTTCATTGGTGGTGCTACTGCTAATGTTCGTTTATTCTCAAATGACCAGCAGAATCTGAAAATGGTACTACGTGCAGGTATGGATCAGTACTTGCTCAGAACTACCAGTATTTTCCCACAGGAATTGTCTTTCTACCGTGACCCTGGAACACTTGGTGGTGTTGCTATTTCCGGTAGTACTGAGAATACCAACGTGAATATGTCTGCTATCCTTGTACACTCTTACTTTACTTCAGAAGGCTTATCCTTCCGTACTCAGCTGGGTGTGACACAGGAAGACTTTAACCAGAATACAGTTATTACTACAGCTACCGGTCTAAACGGTTCTCAGACCAATGTTGACCAAGCAGCTAATGTATCCGGTTTCCAGAACAGGGAGCCACAGAAGGATAAAGGTTTCTTCGTACAGGAAGAAGTCAACTGGAAAGATCGTTTAATCTTCACAGTTGGTGTCCGTGCTGACAAATCTTCAAACAATGGAGACCAGAACAAACTGTACTGGTACCCAAAAGCGAATATCGCTTTCAACCTCCACGAATTTGACTTCTGGACAGTTGATGTATTGAATCAGGTTAAACTACGTTTTGCATATGGTCAGGCGGGTCGTTTCGCGAACTTCCCAGATCGTTTCAATGCATTATCAGGTACATTGATCGGTACCAGCTCTGGTCTACAGGCGGTGACCCTTCTTGGTAACACAACTGTTGAGCCTGAGCGTCAGAGTGAGACTGAATTTGGTGTTGACCTTGGTTTCCTTGATGGCCGTGTGAATCTTGATTTCACTTATTACATCAAGACTATTGATGATCTACTGTTAAGACAGCAGATTCCAACTTCTACAGGATACACCCGTAAAGTTGTAAATGCCGGTGCTCTTCGTAACAATGGTGTTGAGATCGGACTTAATGCTACTCCTGTTAAAGGAAAAGTTACCTGGAACACAGGTGTTAACTTCTGGAAAAATAAATCTGAGATTACTCGTCTTGACATTCCTGCATTCAACCTTGGTGGATTTGCAGCAAGTCTCGGTCAGTACAGAATCCAGGAAGGACAATCAGCTACTCAGATCGTAGGTACACTAAATCCTAGTGATTGTGCAACAGCAGATTGCTCAGACCTTGATCCTGATGGCGACGGTTTCCGTGTTTACGGTGATGCTGAAGCTGATTTCAACATGTCATTTCCTAACTCTATTTCAGTTGAAGGTTTTGAATTGTCATTCCTTTTCCATTGGAAAAAAGGTGGTGATGGTGTAAACCTCAGTACATTGCTTTATGACCTTGCAGGTACTACGTGGGATTATGATGATATCACGCTTGACCCAGAGGGTACAACAGGAAATGGTGACTTCCGTCTGAATTCATGGTTTGCCGGTGATACCGGACCTTGGGTTGAAGATGCTGGATACCTTCGTCTACGTGAGATTGGATTGTATTATACTATTCCAAGATCTGTCTTCAATGACAAGGCGTCAATGAAAGTTGGTGTTTCAGGTACTAACCTGATCAATATTTTTGACTACAACAGTTATGATCCTGAAGTTTCTAACTTCGGTAATAACGTTTTGGCTAATACCATTGAGGTAACGCCATTCCCAGCAGCAAAAACGTTGAACTTCCATCTTTCAGCTACTTTTTAATCTGGTTGACTGTTGATAGTTGCTGGTTGATAAGATCGACCAACAACAAGCAACCAACAACAATTAACTAAAAAAAGAAATTATGAAATCAATATTCAATTATATCACTTGCTGCCTTTTGGCAGTATTCATGCTCACGGCGACCTCCTGTGATATCGAGTTTATCGAAAACCCGAATGGTCCGACGCTGGAAAGTCTTGAAAATGGTGCAACACTGGCTGATATCAGGCTGCTTGCCCAGGGACTTGAATCAGTTATGAGGGTTGACCTTGAGTTTTATATTCAAAGTGTAAGTATTGTTGGCCGCGAATACTGGGACCTGAATGGTATTGACCCACGTTTTACTGGTGAATTGTTAGGAGAACAGGGCGCTGTACTTGACAACAACGGTTTCCTGACCACTCGTACTTTTGCTGCACGGTACCGTGCAATACGTAATGCCTGGACTCTGAGAATTGCTACTGAAAATGCAAATGCTGGTTTGTCAGCTGAGCAGGAAAGCGCAATTCAGGGTTATGCTAAAACTATGCAAGCATACGCATTATTACTTTGTGTTAATCACCAATTCTCAAACGGTATCCGTCCTGCCGATGCAGTAAGAGATCCGGATGCGCTTGGTGGTTTCCTTGATTATACTGCCAGTTTGGTTAGTATTTCTGAATTACTGGATGACGCTGCTACCAACCTTACCAATGGTGGGACTGAGTTCGTCTTCGATCTCTCCAGTGGGTTTGCCGGTTTTAACACCCCAGCTACTTTCCGCCAGTTCAACAGAGCGATTGCAGCTCGCGTTAAGCTGTACCAGGGAGACAAAGCAGGTGCTGTCACAGCTATTGCCGGCTCATTCTTCAATATTAATGGTGACCTAAGTACTGGTGCAAGCCACGCTTACGGAACAGGCGGTAACGATATTCGTAACCCAATGTTTTATGTGCCTAATCAGGATTTGTTCACTGTTCACCCTGATGTTATTGCTGACGCAGAAGCAGGTGACCTTCGTGTAACATCCAAGACAACTCCTTATGATCCAGGTGCGATCTCAGTTCCTGTTTCTTTGGCTGATCTTTCAGGTGACACACAAGTACAGATGTTTGGATCTGACACTGAATCATTCCCAATTATTAATAATGAGGAATTGATTTTGATCTACGCTGAAGCGCAGATTGGCTCAGATGTTAACGAAGTGCTTGCTGGTATTAACCGTGTAAGAAATGCGGCCGGCCTTGGTAACTACCTTGGTGCTACAGACGATGCTTCACTACTAAATGAAGTTATTCACCAGAGAAGATATTCCCTATATGGTCTTGGTCACCGTTGGGTTGACCTTCGTCGTACTGGCAAGTTTGGTGAAATCAATGTTGACCGTCCTGGTGACGTAGTCCACATGGAATTCCCTCGTCCAGTATCTGAAAATTGATCAGGATTAAGTAAGATTGGAAATGATGGAAGTCATTTCTGATTTTGCAGAATTAAAAAGCCACGCATTTCCATGCGTGGCTTTTTTTTGTTTTTAGATATAAGTTTCAAAACCTGAAATCGATGTTGGTATGGTAAACGCCATTACGCGCTCCAATACCAAAGTCTTGAGTTACCCATTCGTGGTTAGTGGTAATATCAAAATCCACTTTCTCTGGCAAGGTGAAATAGTTGTAAACCTTTAAAATTCAATGAATACAAATCAATATCCTATCTTGGCCACATTTGTTAACCACTTTTGAACCTCAATTCATTAAAAGGTGTTGATCTAACATGGCAATTGAGAAAAAGACCTCTGTAAAAGAGCAGTTTGGCGCACTCAAACACCTCCCAAGGTTTTTCAGTATGATATGGGAGGTCAGTAAGGGTATGTTCCTTATGAATATCATCCTAAGGATCATTAAGTCGGCCTTACCACTGGCCATCCTGTACGTTGGAAAGGAAATTATCGATGAAATTATCGGCCTTATTAACGATGATCCAAATGCCACTCAAACCTACCTGTGGACAATGGTGGCTATTGAACTTGCTCTTGCTGGCTTGTCCGATGTTTTGAGTCGGGGGTTAACCTTATTGGACAGTTTGTTGGGCGATCTTTTTTCGAATAAGACTTCGGTCCAGCTGATCCGACAGGCTGCTACGCTTGATCTATACCAGTTTGAGGATGCTAATTTTTACGATAAGTTGGAACGGGCACGTCGGCAGACAACGGGTCGAACAATACTGATGACCCAAGTCCTTTCCCAATTGCAGGACATCATAACCATTGGTTTCCTGGCGATTGGGCTTATAGCTTTTAATCCTTGGCTCATCCTTATTTTGATCGTAGCGGTTATTCCATCATTCCTGGGAGAAACGCATTTCAACCAACGTACTTATTCACTAACAAGGGGATGGACCCCTGAGCGTCGCGAACTGGATTATCTACGCTATATCGGGGCTAGTGACCAGACGGCGAAAGAGATAAAAATATTCCAGCTTTCAGATTTCCTGGCTCAGCGTTTCAAGCGTATTTCTGATAGTTATTATGATGCGAATAAGACCTTAAGTATCAAAAGAGCAGGGTGGGGGAGCTTTCTGTCCTTACTTGGTACCATGTCTTATTACGGAGCTTATGTTTTTATTATTCTTCAAACAGTCAATGGATTAATCACCGTGGGGACATTGACTTTTCTCGCAGGATCCTTTAACAGGATGCGTAATATGCTACAGGGCATTATGAATCGTTTTTCAAAGATTGCTGAGGGAGCACTTTATCTTCAGGATCTGTTTGACTTTTTTGACCTGAAGGCAAAGATCGGCACTGGTGGGAAGAAATTAAAAGTACCCAACCCGATAAAGGAAGGCTTCACATTTGAAAATGTTGGCTTCAAATACTTCAATAGTGATCAGTGGGTGATAAAAGATCTTTCTTTTCATCTGAATGCTGGTGAGAAATTAGCACTTGTAGGTGAAAATGGTGCCGGCAAGACAACACTTGTAAAGTTACTGGCCCGACTATACGAACCGACAGAAGGCCGGATTCTCCTCGATGGAATAGATATTAAAGAATACGATCTTGCCGATTTAAGACTGGCAGTAGGTGTTATATTCCAGGATTATGTTCGATTCCAGATGAAAGCCTTCGAGAATATTGCCATTGGTGGTATTGACAATATCGAAGATGATCCGCGTATTAAAGACGCCGCTCATAAAAGTTTGGCCAACCTCGTCATTGAACATTTGCCTGGTCAATACGACCAAATACTAGGCAAAAGGTTTGCTGAAGGTGTTGAATTATCAGGTGGGCAATGGCAGAAAATAGCTTTGGCCCGGGCCTATATGCGCGATGCACAGTTGCTCATTCTCGACGAGCCAACTTCCTCCCTCGATGCCAGGGCAGAACATGAAGTATTTCTCAGATTTGCGGATCTCATTGATGGAAAAACTGCCGTATTGATTTCCCACAGATTTTCTACAGTACGTATGGCAGACCGCATTCTTTTCCTTGAAAATGGTAGATTAAAAGAATTAGGAAGCCATGAAGAGTTATTACAAAGGCAAGGGAAATATGCAGAACTGTTTCACCTCCAAGCCCAGGGATATCAATAGTTAAAGCTGAAAATTGGTGCTAGACTTCTACGTTATGGCCTTATTTTGATTTTCAGATCAAAAGGGATGGTTTTATCTTTCCAATAAATCTTCGATAGCCTTTATTGAGTGAATTGATGTGACTAAATGCTAAATGTTAAGTTTTTACCAGATGCCAGCTATTTTTGGGTGGTCCGAAAACTATGAAGTTAGATTTCGGACCTTTTTATTTGGGGTAACCCAAAAGGGATTTATTGCTTCTTAATGATCACTTCCTTGGCTAAGTCGATTTTTTCCTGGATAACTTTTTGCTCGACTGCATAATCCATGTCTTCGCCTTTGGTTTCCATAAACTCTTTGAATTTTTCTTCTGTCATGAAGTCTTCCTGGTCTTCCGGATCATCGTAAATCGGATCAGTGTGTTTATAATTTTGGTAGAAATTATAAAGGTCATCAATGGAGGTGGGCGGGGAATCAAAATCTTCATCATGATTTCTCCCCATTAATACATCTTTACCGATGAAGTACCCCAGATAGTAATAGGCTTCCCATTGTGCTTCATCGAAAAACTGGTCAGCAGTTGACTCATGTGGGAAATCAGCATGATAGGTTTTATACTGGTAGCTTTTGACCTGTCGGCTAATATCTTTTTTCTTACCAGGGGCAGTGACTGAGGATTTTACGTAAACGAAAGTTCCGACCTTACCTTTGGTACCCCGTTTTTCTGTCAATTGGATAATATCTGCAACTGCAAAATGAGTACGGGAGAAACCATGTGATTGTTTTGGTTTGATCACTTCCTCAGGAATTTGATCTTTTCTGAATTTTAATTGAATACCTAGTTCGTTCCTGGCGCGTACCACGAGGTTATGCAGGTCAATAAACTCAGAATTGGGGTCTGCGCCAGCATCGATAGCGATGATCAATTTACACCGTCTCCTCAGTAATTCATAAACAGCAAGGTTTTCGATGTGCCCGCCGTCAGAGATATTGAGCATCCGATGTTTAGTATTGATGCCCGATAGTAATTCGTAGAAGAAATATTTTGGCCACCAGACCAGTTTTCTGCCCCAAAGAACTAAAGGATTACTACTTGCGACTTCGAGCAGTTCTTTTGACCTTTTATGTCGATTGAGTTCTTTTTCATCTTCCACAGACAATTTTCCTGATTCCTTTAGTTTCTTTAGTTCGGCAATGCGCTCGATGACAGAAGGTGTTGAGAGTTCCTTTTTGACTGCTTTTTTGTTAAAACCAACCAGGTCGGCTTCTTGCTGGATCCGTTTTGGACTTAATACCCAAAACCCAAGTCTGAAATTGAACAGGGTGGTCATAATACTTAGAATGGGGCTCGAATAAAGTCCCATGCCAGGGTTAACCGCAGCCGCAGAAATAGCCATTGCTGTCGGAAGGGTCATCTTTTTATAAAAATTGTTTTTTGAAGTCTTGAGATATCCTGTCAGCTTTGAGCCACAATAAAATGGGGATAGCAGGAAATAATCGCCGCTTTTGGCACCCTGGAAAGAGTCATCAGTCTGTCCACCCTGAAGATTAAGGCAGGTATTGATCAATGGGTAAGGGGCACAATAATCAGTAGTTTTTCCATTAATGTCAGAAAGTTTATGCAGCTCTACATTCTTGAATGTACCTCCAGACTCAAGATAAGAGTCAGCAAGGCGTTTCCGGTAATAGCGATGTAGGCTGGTCGCATTCGGATTGGCAAAAAGACCTGTAAAACAAAGCAATACAATCACACCAAGGGCCAGTAACTCCAGTTTGTTAAAACCAAGATTCTCCTCTTCAAACTGAATAACGAGAATGTAACAGAAAAAGATAAAAATAGCCACAAAGACCATCATGAGAAACCACCCCTTGAGTTTGTCCATAAAGAGTGAAATATCAAGTGAATAATTATAAACCAGGTTCAGGATAAAGTGAATAACGATCAATGCTCCTAGCCCATACATAGTAATATCGAGCAGCATCACATTAAAAGGCATAGCCCAATAAGCTTCCGTCTTGTCAAAATTATTGGCAATAACTCTGGTAAACAAATAAGCAGATATTATGGCAATCAATGGCCCGATCCAACTCATGATCAAGCTTGATAAATAGGTGACGACCAAGAGCAGTTGGTTCCATTTTTTTGTAAAACCAAGACCAGGTGTCATATAGTTGCCTTTCGCCTTCAGATGGCCAATCCTTTCGTCAGTAAACAGCGCATCAAAGGGGGATGAAGAGGGTTTATCAGGGGTGTTATTCTCGCTATTTAGATCAGCCGCATTTTTCAGTGTGGCCTGGATGTAGGAACCTGTATATCCTCCACCCGATACCGTCGAAATATAATCAGCTTTGGATAGCAGGCCGTGTTCATTCAGGCAACGCAAAAAACCAAGGTTGACTGTAGCTGAACGGATGCCTCCTCCAGACAAAGCAATCCCAAACCAATTGTCAATTTCTGCTTTGTATTCTCCGTTGTCCAGCTTTTTTCTTCTTTCGGAGAGGTAGGCTTTTTCTAGTGCAATAACATCTTTAAAACCTAAAGTTGCTGGAGATTTTTCTTTATCGGACATAGTATGGTTAGTTATTAGGCGGTATTCTTCGTTGCATAGAGCAAGGTAGATAATTAGGATATCTATGAAGTGAATATACTATTTATTGAGTTGAATTGAAGAAATGTATACAAGACGCTACAAGTTTTGGGAATTTTCAAATCCTTCTGGTCAGTATATCCTATACCTTAAGAAAGTTTTGAAAAGCCAACCACATAATCGTCGATATAATCAGGTAACCGGATTATTTTTCAGGTAACTCAATGCAAACCGCAACTTATGATAAGGAATTTCCTGGTTGAGGTCATCGTAAAGGTCTTTCAACTTAGAGTTGTTTTGGGTGGCTTTTACTGCATGTGCTATTTGCCGGAGCTCCTGCTCGGAAATAAATTTATGGACCTCAATATCTTCTCCTGACTGGTAAAGTTTGTGCAGATGTTCGAAGATGGTCGCAATTTTGATATTGCGCTGTGTTGCTATTTTTTCTGGCGTAAATCCTTTTTTATAATAATCAAGCGTGACGCTTAGTGTTGAGCCCGATACTTTTTCTCCTTTTTGTTCCTTTTCGGAAAGGTAATCCAGGATTTTAGCAATGAAGTGATCGGCATATTGCTGAAGTTTGGTCTCTCCCACACCAGATATTTGGAGCATGGATGCCCTGGTTACTGGTTTTTCGGCAGCCATTTCCATTAAAGTGGCATCGGAGAAGACGCGGTAGGGAGGCACTCTGCGCTGAGCAGCAAGTTCTTTCCGCAATGCCCGGAGGATTTCGAAAAGTTCGTCCTTGACTAATTCCTTTTTCGTCTTTGGTTTTGCTTTTGCTACACGTTGTTCGATCTTTTCTTTGATGGAGGCCAGTTTAACCAATTTGACTTTTTTGCCTTTGAATAGTACTTCTTGGCTGGCTTCGGTAAGTTTCAGCGTGTAATTATCGTCATAAGCTAATTCAATAAGCCCGAGATTGAGCATTTGGAGCAGGAATTGTTGCCAATCGTAATTACTATGATTTCTGCCTGCTCCATAGGTTTTGATCTTGTTAAAGCCTCTCCTCATAATTTCGGCTCTTCCAGAACCTCTCAATACATCGACCAGGAGGTTCAGACCCACGGATTCTTTAAGCCTGAAAATTGCTGACAAGGCTTTTTGTGCTATGACTGTGCCGTCAAAATGCTCGGGTGGATTCTCGCATACATCACAATTGCCACAATCGTTATCGAGGTGTTCGTTAAAATAACTGAGCAGGATCTTGCGTCGACAGATTAAAGCATCGGCGTATTGCATCATGCGATCCAGTTTGGCCATCAACAGATCCTTTTGACTGCTTTCTTCAATAAACTGTCTCTGAAGCATTACGTCAGCAAAACTATAGAACAACAAAGTTTCTGAATTAACGCCATCACGGCCCGCCCTGCCGATCTGCTGGTAGAAGCTCTCGATGTTTTTGGGCAGGTTATAGTGGATGATCCACCTGACATTTGATTTATCAATGCCCATCCCGAATGCAATGGTAGCACAGATGATCGGAACCTGGTCATTAATAAAAGCCTCCTGGGTCCGACTTCTTTGAACGTCTGTCATTCCTGCATGGTACGCGGCAGCAGTAATACCTGCATTGCGAAGCTTTTCTGACAACTGTTCGGTGCTTTTACGGGTATTGCAATATATAATGCCGGAGGTGCCAGGTCTTTGCTGAACAAAGCTCTTGATCAAACGAAATCGATCCCGCCCGGGAAGAACTGTAAGTCCCAGGTTTGGCCTATCAAATGAGGCAATGAATGTTTCCGGTTGTTCCAATCCCAGTTGCTTGATAATATCTTTCCGGGTAACCTTGTCTGCTGTGGCGGTAAGGGCAATTATCGGTTTGCCAGTGAACGTTCTTTTAAGTCGGTCAAGTTGTGCATATTCCGGTCTGAAGTCATGTCCCCATTCTGAAACGCAATGGGCCTCATCTACAGCAATCATACTAATCTCCAATCTCGAAAGGAAGTTGAAGAAGCCATCAGTCATCAGTTTCTCAGGAGAAACGTATAATAGTTTGAGTTCCCCAGCCTGGAGCTCTCGTTCAATGGCGAGCTGTTGGTCGTAGCTTTGTGTGCTGTTTAGAAAGGCAGCCCTAATACCGATGGCATTCAGACCTTCGACCTGGTCTTTCATCAGGGCAATAAGCGGAGAAACGACGATACAAGTACCCTTTAGCGTCACAGCGGGCAATTGATAACAGATGGATTTTCCGCCTCCTGTAGGCATTAGCACAAGGATGTCCTTATTAGCATATACCTGGTTAATTATTGCTTCCTGCAAAGGGCGGAAGCTTTCATAACCGAAATATTGTTTTAGTGCCTTTTTTGCTGCCGCAATATTCATTAGTTAGTTAACTTTGTTATATCGCCTCCCTTTACCGGAAACGTCAAAAACCCAATATTCAAAGTTAGCATATTGAGCACTCAAGACCTTTTTTTGCCTTAAATTTTTGATAAACGGGTCGGTTTTGACAATAAAGTCTGTGTTTGCGTGAATAAAATTGAAATTTTTTTGTTCAAAAGAGAGACTTTTCACCTAATCTGCCGTCTCATATTATTGTAATGCTTAACGCAAATTCAGTATTTTTGCAATCTTAATTGTTAATCAAAATATTATCTAATGAAATTCGAGATTTTCCAGAGTGACAAAAACGAGAAATTCTACTTCAATCTCAAAGCTAAAAATGGCCAGGTTATTTTGAGCAGCCAGGGTTATGCCAGCAAAGCAAGCGCTAAAAATGGTATTGCTTCTGTTCAGAAAAACTGTGGAGATGACAACTGTTTCGAGCGTAAAGAAGCGAAGAATGGCAAATTGCACTTCAATCTTCTTTCTACCAACAAGCAGATCATTGGTTCAAGCCAAATGTATGCTTCAAAATCTGGTATGGAAAACGGTATCAAATCCGTTCAGAGTAACGCTCCAGAAGCTGAGGTCGTAGATCTTACGGTAGCCTAAATTCAGACATTGATCTCTTTTTTGGAATTCACCTCAAAAGAAATTAAGATATACAAGTCATGAGGAGGGGGAGATTTTTCTCCCCTTTTTTTTGCCTTTCGTGAAAGAATTATCCGTTTAACCGCTGCTTTAATGCTGTATAATACTTGTTGGCGAAGGGAGCTTCGAGACCAAGCCTTTCAGATTCTTTGACAACATAGCCAGTAAACAATTCTAACTCTGTCTGTCGGCCTGATTCGAAGTCAATTTGCATTGAACTTTTGACGCCCGGTTTGAAATTTTTGATCTTATGTATCAATTTTTCTGGAAGATCGCCAGCTAATGCTATCCCTTTTGCGCTTGCCAGGTTATATATCTCGTAAACGATTTGTCCGAAATCGGGATATTTACTAATCTCTCTGACGCCTTCACCATAAAACGCTGTCAGGCTGGCTGTTGAGCCAACCAGAATGAATTTTTCCCACATCGGTGGATGGATGTCCTCATGTAACTTTACACTTATTCCAGCATTGTCAAATATTTGCTCTATTCTTTTGTGAACAGGGGCTAACTGTTTATCAAATGGCCCAAAATTAAGCAATGGATCAATGCCTCTTTGATGAATTTCCCCGGGCCCCATCCGATGAGAATTCACATAAACGAAACCTTTCATGACTTCGCTTTGCGGCAATAGTGCTTTAAGCTTGTCAGCAGTATTTATGCCGTTAAGAAGCGTTAAGACCACAGTTTTATCGCCGATATTAGTTGCCACCTGATTCGTAACAGACTCCAGGTGATAGCTTTTGACACAATAGATGACCAAATCGCAAAATCCCAGCTCAGCAGGTCTGTCCGTTACCTGGTCAGGGTGGACGAGAAAATCCCCTTTATGGCAAACCAGATGTAAGCCATTTTGCCGGATGGCTTTTTGATGTTCGCCCCTGGCCAAAAAATACACCTCAACTTCAGGAACTGGGCTATAATGATGAGCAAGAAGACCACCATAATAACCACCAACACCGCCCATGCCGGCAATAAGTATTTTGAAAGGATTTGAAGACATAGACCAAAGGTAATAAACACATCCAAGGATTGTCCGAATTCTGACAAGGAGAAATTATGACCCTACAAATTCCCGAACGTCACGCAATCACTCCTTTTTTTGATGTAAATTCGGGCTTTATTTCTGAGGATTAGGATATTTCCCTGGCCAAATGCAAAATAAGAAGCCTAATATCGATGTGATCATACCTGCATTTAATGAAGAGAATGCAGTGGATAAAGTAGTCGCCGACTTGCCAAAAGATCTTGTCAGGGAAATTATTGTCTGCAATAATGGGAGTACTGATAAAACAGCTGAAGTTGCAACTGAGTCAGGAGCTACAGTGCTTGACGAACCACAAAAAGGCTATGGACATGCCTGTTTAAAGGGTATTGATTACTTGAAACAAAAGTCTGAGGAAGATCGCCCTGATATCGTTTTGTTCATTGATGCCGATTACTCCGATTATCCGGAAGAAGCACATGAAATCGTAAAACCAATTATTGAACAGGGAGCAGATCTTGTGATCGGATCAAGAGCACTTGGCGACCTGGAGAGAGGATCCATGACACCTCAACAGGTTTTTGGTAATTGGTTGGCTACAAACCTGATCAAGCTATTTTACAATTATCAATTTACCGATTTGGGTCCTTTCAGGGCCATCCGGTACGATAAGTTGATGGAAATTGACATGCAGGATAAAACCTATGGCTGGACTGTTGAAATGCAGGTGAAGGCAGCCAAAATGAAAATGAAATGTTGCGAAGTACCAGTCACCTACAGGAAGCGGATCGGTAAATCGAAAGTTTCCGGCACGGTAAAAGGCACCATACTGGCCGGTCATAAAATATTGTGGACCATCTTTAAACTGTTGTAGATTTAAATGGATATGGATACTTTTTCGGTAATAATATTTGTGGTGTATTTCCTTGGTTTGGTGTATATCACAGTATATTGCCTTATGCAAAGTCACTTGCTGTACTACTACAAAAAGAATGGTAGTAATTTACCGAAAGAACCAGTCGAAGTGGCGGATACGGATTCAGATGAATTACCTTTTGTTACCGTCCAGTTGCCGATTTTTAATGAGATGTATGTGGTCGAACGGCTCATTGAAAATATCGCCAATTTCAATTATCCCCGTGACCGATTTGAGATCCATGTGCTTGATGACTCCACAGATGAAACCACCAGAATAGCCAAAGCCAAAGTAGATGAATACAAATCAAAAGGATACCAGATCGATTATATCCATCGCACCAACAGAGTAGGGTATAAGGCAGGTGCCTTGAAGGAAGGTATGGACCAGGCACGAGGTGAGTTTATTGCCATTTTTGATGCTGATTTTCTGCCGTATCCTGATTTTTTAAGAAAAACCATTGGCTACTTCAAAGACCCCAAAATTGGGGTTGTACAAACACGCTGGGAGCATATTAATAAAGACTATTCGCTGTTAACACGCCTTCAGGCCATGCAACTTGATGTCCACTTCACAGTTGAACAAAAAGGCCGTTTCTCTGGTGACTGTTTGTTACAGTTTAATGGTACCGCAGGTGTCTGGCGACGCAAGACTATAGAAGATGCAGGAGGCTGGGAAGCAGATACACTAACAGAAGACCTCGACCTAAGTTACCGGGCTCAACTTAAAGGGTGGCGGATCGCTTACCTCGAAGATGTCGGGTCTCCCGCTGAATTGCCGTCGGAAATGAACGGCTTGAAATCTCAACAATTCAGATGGACGAAGGGTGGTGCTGAAACCGCCAAAAAGATGTTGCCAACCATCTGGAAAGCTAAAATTCCGCTCAGGCAAAAAGTACATGGTACCGTTCATTTAATGGGAAGTAGCATATTTATCTCAGTGCTGCTTACCGCAATTCTCAGTGTACCCATCATGTTTTATATCGAAGATTTATCGATCAACTTTACTTATGGCGCTGTTTTCTACCTGGCTATTGTGGCGTTGGTCTCGGTCTACTATGTGGCTAACGTCCAGGCATCAAGAGGAGATGATGGCTACTTCAAAACGTTATTCAAGTTTATCTTTCTGTTTCCGATGTTCCTGTCATTGTCAATGGGATTGTCTTTACACAATACGATTGCAGTGATCCAGGGGTACCTGGGTAAGAAGTCTGCATTTATTCGTACCCCAAAATTTAATATCAAGGGGCTTAGCGATACCTTTAAGCAACGCAAATACTTGGAAGGTAAGATCAGTTGGGTAACGATAATGGAAGGTTTGTTGGCGCTTTATTTCCTGGTAGCTGCTGTGTATGGACCAACAACAACCGGGACCTATGCGTTTTTTGTGTATCATCTAATGCTCGCTTTTGGGTTTGGTGCCATTTGTTATTATTCTGTCAGGCACCTGAGGCTTAGGAGGTAATTTTAAAACCTTTTACAGGAAATGAAAAGACAGTCTGGCAATTGGTTAATTTATTTGTCAGGCTTGCCTATCATCCTGATTGCCTGGTACTTTTCTCGTTCGGTCGAACAACCTGACTTTTCCCTTATACTTGGCTGTTTTGGAATCTTTTTTGCATTTTATATGCTGGTTTGGTCTTCCGTGAAAACGGAAAATGAGACTAAGTTCTTTATAGGCGTTGCAATATTGACCCGCTTGTTGATGATCACGGCTATGCCGAACCTTTCTGATGATTTTTTTCGGTTCATCTGGGATGGCAGATTGGCTTGTAACGGTATTAATCCATACCTGTATTTGCCTACTGAATTAATTGAAAATCAGTCTATTGTTGATTTGGGTGCCGGGGGTAGTGATCTTTACCAGTCGCTGAATTCCAAAGGCTATTTTTCTGTTTATCCTCCGGTCAATCAACTGGTGTTTGCCCTGGCTGCCTTTAGTTTTCCGTTTGACATCTTAGGTTCAGTGACTATCATGAAGCTGACTTTCGTGTTGGCTGAAGCAGGTACTATCTTACTGGCATACAAACTTTGTGTTCGATTTAAACTCCCGCCCAAAACAGTATTGCTTTATGCGCTTAACCCTCTCATCATTCTTGAAACATATAACAACCTTCACTTCGAAATTGTAATGATCTTTTTCGTTGCACTGGCCATCTGGTGGCTGGTCAACGATAAACCTATCTTTTCGGCTGTGGCTATGGGATTTGCCATTAGTACCAAGTTATTACCATTAATGTTTCTGCCATTTCTGATCAAGACATTGGGCTGGAAACGCAGTATTCAATATTGCCTCACTACAGGGGTAGTGGTTTTGTGTCTGTTTAGTCCGGTTTTGAATCATGTATTCCTTCAAAATTTCTTGTCTTCTGTGGAGTTATATTTCCGAAAATTTGAATTTAATGCCAGTGTTTATTACATCTTGCGGTGGATTGGTTATCAAACTGCAGGATACAATATTATCCAAATGCTTGGTCCTTTATTGGGAGGGATTACAGCACTCATCATTTTTTTGAAAGCCCTTTTCGGGAAAGTGGAGAAAGTTAGAGACTTGCCTATGCACTGGATGTTGGCCATGTCGATTTTCCTATTGTTGTCCACAACAGTTCATCCCTGGTATCTGAGCTCGATTATCTTCTTATGTATTTTTACCAGGTACAAATATCCAATTCTGTGGTCCGTACTGATTATTTTCACGTATATTAACTACAGCTTCGAGTCATACCAGGAAATTTTTTGGATTGTAGCCTTTGAGTATATCATTTTAGGGCTGTTTATTGGGTTTGAGTTAACAAACGGAAACAGGGGTGAAGTAACGAATGAGGTGTCTTCGCAATGAAGTTTCTGCACCAGCAGGCAAATTTTTATGTCATACAGCTAACAATTTCCATTTTACCGTTTACCGGAATGAACAATTGGTATTGAAGTTGATTACCTGATTATAAATGTTTTACAAAGCAACCTAAAAAGGTATTGTTTTCCGATACTCATATAAATCTAAAGACTATGAAAATTCAAACAATTTTTCTCCTCGTTTTTGCAGGTCTTCTATTCGTGGCATGCAAAAATCAGCCTGATCAGGCTACCACAATAAATACTAATGAACCTGAAAAGATCAACATTGAAAATGTTGAACCTACGGTGATTGCCAATACGATTAAAGAAGAGGAACCAACAGAACCCGTTACTCCTGAGTCTGACGAAAGGATGGAAGAGGAAGTGGAAAATACCAACACCGAAAAATTAGTCAATACATCGCCGGTAAAGGAAAAACCAGCAGCACCTGCGCCATTAGAAGAAGTAGTAGAGACACCAGGTCCTGCGCCAGTTGAAGAAATAGCTGAAGTAGAGGAGTTAGAAGCACCAGTCACTCCAGAAGAACCAGCAGAAGTAAAGACCCCGGAAACCAAACCTGAAGTTGTAGAAGAACCAATAGAGGAGAAGTCGGCACCTCCGCCTTTCTCTCATGACATTTGGGATAACCTGACCAGGAAATATGTCAGTTCTACAGGAAAAGTTAATTATAGCGGATTCAAAAACGATGTAGCAAAGCTAGACGAGTATCTTGATTTGTTAAAAACCAACCCGCCTTCTGGCAGTCGCTCCGCACAACTGGCATACTGGATTAACGTTTACAATGCCTTTACGGTAAAGATGATTGTAGATAATTACCCGGTATCAAGCATTACTAAATTACATGGTGGTAAACCATGGAATGTAAGATGGATAGAAGTAAATGGAAAATCATATACATTGGATGAAGTTGAGAATGCGGTTATCAGGCCAAAGTTCAATGATGCGCGTATTCACTTTGCCGTCAACTGTGCAGCAAAGTCATGTCCTCCGTTACTGAATCGTGCCTGGACAGCCTCAAACCTCGAAAGTTATCTCGAGTCACAAACCAAAAAATTTATCAATAATACTGCCTTTAACCAGATCGAAAGCAACTCAGTTAAGTTGTCAAAGATCTTCGAATGGTATGCCGTAGATTTTGGTGATTTGATAAGTTATATCAACAAATACTCAGATGTTAAAGTCAAACCCGGCACTAAGGTGACTTATAATGAGTATGACTGGGGCTTGAATAATTAGAGCGCTGAAAACAAATACCTTCACTAAATTTTATCGCGCGATAAAGAAGAAATTCTGGTGGGAGTGCTTGTCTTGCTCAAATCTGACAAGGTTGCCGTTATCACATACCTTGATATCGTAACCTAACTCGGTCATAAGTTTGAAGCATTGGATCCTGTTTTCATTTTCCCAAAGTTCGGCGTAGATGACTGGCTTGTCGCGCATTAGCAATTCACGACTGCCCTGGAGGACAAAATATTCAAAGTTCTCGACATCGAGCTTGATGCCATCTATCTTTTTATCGTGAATGAATTCCAGTGAATCAACTTTGTGAATTTCGGTTTTGTACCGTTTACCTTCGTTAAAATCCGGTAGAGCTTCGTGGACGACGTGCCCAAGGCCTTGCATTTGTACCTTATCTACCTCCGGGAGGACCATTTCAACTTCTGACTCTTCGTTACCTACTGCAAAGTCATAGAGTCTCACATTTGGGCACTCGAAATAGCGAACGATCTTTTTAAGTGTCTTGAAGTTTGGCGGTAAGGGCTCAAAAGAGTAGACCATGCCTTTTTTTACCTTCCGGGAAAGGTGGACAGTGGTAATGCCAATATTGGAGCCAATATCCAGCACATTGCTGTTTTCATCCATCATGTCAAGGAAGTGGAAAAAGTCTTTTTCTTTGCTGTCCCACCTGAAAGTTTTGATCTTAAAGATGGCAAAAACGAAGAGGTAGAAATCAAACCCAAGCAGGGATTGAAGGAATTGCTTACAGAGGACTTTCATGGTCTGTAGTTGAGGATCGTTCTGGATTATAAATAACAGCTACCTCATTACCATAGCCACTCTTAATGTTGCTTCGATCAGGTTGGGGGGTGATCTGGCAACAAGTGTTTCCGGAAGGAGGATCTGCCAAAATATCTAAAATTATGCGTTTTACCTGACTTTCTCTTTTGGTCTCTTATTTGCTTTTCAGGCGAACGCTTATTTCATTTTTTCGATTGAGGCCCATAGTCTTTCGGCTGTTGACTCCCAATTGAACTTTTGTCTTTGTGTCTTTCCGGCAACGATGAGCTTTTGTCTTAAGGGCTCATTTTGCCAGATTTCTTCAAGCTTTTCTGCGATTGAAGGTACTGAAAACGGATCGGCCAGCAAAGCGGCTTCTCCTGCCACTTCTGGCATTGAAGACACGTTTGAAGTTATTACAGGCACTTCTGCATGCATCGCTTCGAGGATCGGAATGCCAAAGCCTTCAAGTATAGAAACGTAAACAAGGGTGTACGCCGCTGCCATGACATTAGCTAAGTCCTCACCACCAAGATAGTCAAGAAAAATGATTTCGTCTTTAAACTCAAGGGTTTTAACCGTTTCATGGACCCTTCCGGTTTGCCACGCCATCCTACCAACAACTACCAATTTGCAGTCATTCGAATTTTGAGACTTGAATTGATCGAAAGCCTGTAGCAAGCGTACAATATTTTTCCGGGGATGCACAGAGCCGACATAAAGGAAATAGGGGCATCCATTTGAGAACTTATTTCTAACGGACTGTTGTTCGCTTTCCGGTAACGGTTGAAACACTTTATCACCAGCATTATAGGCAATGTCAATTTTATCGGGATTGATATTGTAGTGCTTAACAAGATCGGATTTGGAATATTCTGAAACAGTGATCAACCGATCGGCCTTTTTAAAAAATCGGTGCATGAAATAGTTGTAATACTTGCTTTCCCAGAACCTTACCTGGTCGGGGTAATGCTTAAATGCGATATCATGAATGACCAGTAATGTCTTAACGGTAGTTCGTAATGAAAGAAAACCATCAGTAGAAATAAAATAATCAGCTTTATACTTTCGGAGTGCCCGGGTTACCGAAAATTCAAACCACCAATAAAACAGGAAAGGATGCCTCGCTGGCGGAAACAATACAACCGGGGTAACGTTTTCTGCAAAGATGAAAGATTCATCATACGGTCTGTCGAAAAAGAATAAAAATTCTACTTCGGGGTGTGCTTTGACCAGGCGTTTCATGGATTCAGCAGTGAATCGCCCAATGCCTTCAAGCTTGTTTTTCAATAAAAACCGCGTATTGACTGCTATTTTCATCGTATGGCTTTAGGCTTATTTTCCGGCAATGATAGCACAATTATTCCTATTCCTCCTGTTTTTTGCGAATTTGGAAGACGAACCCGACAATAAAATCAGAGGGATCAGGGATATTGAAAATAAATGCCAATTTACTCACCTGATTTAGCATTAATGGTAATTTTACTTTTCCTGGTCTTCATTGCATCGGAGACAAGTGACACTTTAATCCCATTCCACAATTGAAACGAGAATTCTTCATAAATGCGGTATTCCTGGTTTCGATCAATTTACTGATCAAACCATTTTACATTTTCGGGATCGACAGAACCGTTCAGAATACTGTAGGTTCGGAGACTTACGGTATTTATGCGGCATTGCTGAGCCTAGCTTACCTGATGCAAATTATCAATGACTTTGGCATCCAAAATTACAACAATAGGAATATCGCGATGCACCATCATCTGGTGTCAAAGTATTTCCCGCATATTGTAGTGCTCAAATGTTGTTTGGGCCTGGTTTACACGGTCCTGGTATTTGGGGTCGGCTGGTTTCTTGGTTATGATGGCTTTCGTTTTTCGATATTATCATTTCTTGTTTTGAACCAGGTGCTGGTATCGCTGATCTTCTATTTGCGCTCAAATATTTCAGGATTACAAATGTTTCGAAAGGACAGTATTATTTCGGCCCTTGACAAATTTTTGATGATCGTTATTTGTTCTGTACTGCTTTGGTCGCCAATGTTTGCAGATAGTTTCAGGATAGAATGGTTTGTATATGCTCAGACGGTTTCATTCGGACTGACGGCTATTGTGGCTTTGGTACTGCTGAGTCCCCATCTTGAGCATATCCGTTTTCGGCTTGATTTCACGTATATGAGGATGATCCTCAAAAAGAGTTATCCCTATGCGCTGGTTATTTTCCTGATGAGTATTTACACTCGCATCGATCAGGTTATGATTGAGCGGTTATTACCTGATGGTCCTGAAGAAACCGGCATCTATGCTGCTGCATACCGATTGCTAGATGCCAGTAATATGATTGGTTTTTTGTTTGCCGGCTTATTGCTGCCCATGTTTTCTCGAATGATAAAGTTAGGAGAAGCAGTTAGTGACCTGGTATGGTTCAGTTTTAAATTAATCCTTACAGGAACACTTTTGGTTAGTGCTTTTTGTTTTTTCTTTCGTGATGAGATCATGGCCCTGCTTTATGTGGAAGCTGATGCCTACTGGGGTAGTATTCTTGGATGCCTCATGTTTTCATTCATTGCTGTCGGCACCAGTTATATATTCGGGACTTTGTTAACGGCTTCAGGGAATTTGAAAGCTCTAAACATAATTTCCTTTATCGGAGTTTTGGTCAACGTGATCTTAAATATTGTGCTGATTGCAAAATACAAGGCATTTGGAGCTGCTGCGGCAACACTTTTTACGCAATCTGCATTGGCTGTAGCCCAAATAATAATCGTTTCAAGAACATTTGATTTAAAGGCAAAAACCAAGCATATTATCGGGGTTCTGGTTTATGCCGCAGGTACTTTTTTCATCATGTACGCTTGTTCTGTTTATTTGCCTTTAAATTGGATGATATCATTAATTATTGGGACTTCCTTATGTTCGCTGCTTGCCATTTTTACCAGAATGGTAGAGGTTAAAACCATCAAGGGATTTTTGAAGACGGGGTAATCCAAAGCCTAGGGCGTTAATATTAATTTCCAGAATCTCCAACTTACGGTAAATTACTACCTTTGTCGTTCAAATTCCGTACTTATGGACCACAAAGAAAGCCTCCTCGATACCCTGAAAATACTTTATAAGTGGAGAAAATACATCATATACACTTGCGGTATTACTGCAGTAGGTGCTGTTGTGATCACCCTTTTGATGCAAAATTATTATAAGGCCAGCACAGAGTTTTTTCCTTCTAACCCCTACATGTCTTCAGCCAAAAAACTCTATGGCGGATATGATGACGAACTCTACTACTTTGGTGGTAAAAATGAGCTGGATCAGATACTCTCAATTACCAATTCTACCGCCATGGCTGATCGTATTGTCAATAATTTTGGCTTGTATGAACATTATGAAGTTGAACCTGATAAAAAGAAAGCTGGACTGAAGGTCAGGAAAAAGTTTTATGAAGCGTTTAATGTGCAAAAGAATGCGCGTGATGCTGTCGAGATGTCATTTGAAGATACAGACCCCAATTTTGCAGCACAAGTATTACAAGGTGTTGTAAGTGAGGTTGATACGATGTTTAAAAACCTTATTTCTGCTAACCAGAGGAATATTCTTGCCACCTTAGAAAAAGATATTGAAGGTCGTGCCGTTCAGGTTAATACATTAACAGATAGCCTTACCAGAATGCGGACGAAATATGGTATTTATGATATCGGGGCGATGAGTGAAACACTGCCCTCAATGGTGTTGGAAACCGAAACCGAGCTCGCCTTTAAGAAGGGAAAACTGACTCAACTACAAAATACCAGGGGCGTAAAGCGAGATTCTATCATATATCTTGCTGCGTCAGTTCAGGCACTTGAGTCGAAATTGGAAAAACTAACCAGTCCCAATGACTCAAGCAGTTTTAACTTAACAAGATTTAACGAAGGTCTTGAATTAGTTCGTCAGCTTGAAAAGGTGCAACAGCAAAAAACGCATACGCTCAACAGCCAGCAGGAACGCTATAGCCAGTTACTGACTGCATTTAACTCGAAAATATCTTCTCTGGTAATTGTTGAGCCTGTGATGGTTCCTGAATCAAAATCTAGGCCGGTCAGGTCTCTGATTGTGATCAGTGCCTGTTTTGTGGCCTTTATTTTTAGCATCATCGGTGTTCTGCTTTTCCATAACTACCGTGACGTTAACTGGAAGGAAATCATCAATGGCTGATAAGCTGTCCATAACGACAGGAGCAAGAAACTGGTATATTGGATATACCGGGGTAGTGGCATTGTCTGTTTTTTTAGCGATCATTACGCGTCAACCCTTGTTGCTTGGGGCCCCGTTTGCTGTGTTGCTGACCTTCCAGACGATTGTCGATTTCAGAGCCATCTATTTTTTATTGCTGGCTTGTATCCCGATTTCAATTGAGTATTATTTTCCCGGAGGACTGGGAACAGACCTGCCAACTGAACCTTTAATTATCGGACTGATGTTGGTGTATTTTTTATATGCACTCGGAAAGTCCGATTCTGACCAGGCCGCTTTTTTCCGACATCCAATAATGCTAGTGCTTTTTCTTCATTTGGGGTGGACGATAGTGTCTGTCGTTAATGCCAGTGTCTTTTTAGTTTCGATTAAATTCTTTTTGGCGAAGATTTGGTATGTGGTGGTTTTTGTGTTTATGACAGGACTGATCATAAGGACTGTAAAGGACTTTAAAAAATTGTTCTGGTGGATCTTCATACCATTGATTCTTGCGGTTTTGTTTACCCTTTTCAGGCAGTATCTGAATGGTTTCTCGTTTGAACTGGTTCACGATTCTATGAAGCCCATGTTTAGGAATCATGTGAACTACGCTGCGTTACTAACTCTTTTTGCTCCGTTCATCTTCTGGGCGCGAACGTGGTATGAAAAAGGGTCTACCATAAGGTGGATTTTAAATATCAGCCTGTTCATTTTTGTAATCGCCATTTATTTGTCATATACGCGGGCTGCATATGTCGCCCTTGTCATTGCCTTCGGTAGTTATCTTGTTTTCAAGTTTAGGGTAGTAAAATACGTCTTGGCGCTTTCTGTGGCAGGCTTGATCGTGGGGGTCGCTTATATGGTGCACGACAACAATTACCTTGAATTTGCGCCTGATTATAACAAGGCTATTACGCACCATCAGTTTGATGATCTGCTTGAAGCGACCTATAATTTTGAAGATATCTCAACCATGGAGCGCGCATACCGTTGGGTGGCAGCAGGTCATATGGTGCGAGATGGCTGGCTGACAGGATTTGGGCCGGGTAATTTTTACAATTCATATGCCCCATACACGGTAAAAAGGTTTTTGACCTATGTCAGTGATAACCCAGAAAGGTCGGGCATCCATAATTATTATTTTATGGTTCTTGTTGACCAGGGTTTACCGGGTTTTTTGATCTTCCTGGGGCTGGTTTTTATAATTTTAATTGTTGGAGAAAGGGTATACAATAATACCGAAGACAAAGAACGGCAATCTATAATAATGGCTGTCTTGATGTCATCTATTGCCATTTACACGTTTTTGATAATAAATGACCTTATTGAGACGGACAAGGTCGGTGCATTCTTCTTTATAAATATGGCGGTTCTGGTCAATATGGACCTTTTGAACCGGAAAAAATCGGAAGTCAAGCCTGCCAACCTTCCTGAAGCAAAGTAGGCTGTTAAATGGATAAAACTTTTTATCTTTGCGGCTGTTAAATACACAGTAATTAACCTCAATATTTTAACCAAAAAAAATAACGCTATGGCCTTTGAATTGCCCGCTTTACCTTATGATTATGATGCTTTAGAGCCTCATATTGATGCCCGTACTATGGAAATCCACCACGGGAAACATCATGCCGGATATACAAAAAAACTTAATGCTGCTATAGAAGGGACCCGCATCGACGGCCTTTCCATCGAATCACTCTTGAGATCACCCGTTTCAGCGGCTATCCGTAATAATGGCGGTGGTTACTACAACCACGATCTATTCTGGAAAGTTATGTCTCCGGATGGAGGAGGAACACCTGATGGAGAATTAGGTGATGCGATAAACAGCACCTTCGGATCTTTTGATGCATTTAAAGAAGCTTTTGGCAATGCTGCTAAAACGCGTTTCGGCTCAGGATGGGCCTGGTTGATCGTTAAGGAAGATGGCTCACTCGCTGTTACTTCAACACCTAACCAGGATAACCCCTTGATGGATGTAGCTGACGAAAATGGAACACCTATCCTCGGTCTTGATGTTTGGGAACACGCTTATTACCTGAACTATCAAAACCGCAGACCAGATTACGTTTCTGCTTTCTTTAGTGTTATCAACTGGAAAGAGGTCAGTAGCCGTTATGCAGCTGCGAAAGGGTAAAACCTCTTTCAATTGATAAAAATCAATGATCAAAATAATGAAGAGTACAGTGACTATTCGCTGTGCTCTTTTTTTTATGAATAGTGATTTCTAACTGAATTTCTGTAATTTAGAGAAACCCCTCTTCAACTAACTCTTGTGTTTTAATAAAATTATCAAGAGAGAACCTGACAGATAAACCAAGACCATTTGAAAAGTACGCTTGATCAAAAGGATGCCTTTTTATTGTCCGTTTTTGAGGACAGTCCAAGCGGTATTGCTCTTGTTAATCCAAGCGGTAATATCAACATGGTCAATAATGCCTTTTGCTCACTCATCGGCTATTCTCGGGATGAGGTGCTAAAACATAAATTTTTTGATTTTCTACATGAGGATAATGTCAATTCTTTCGAATCTATTCTTAGTCGTGTAAAAAAAGCTGAGCATCACCAATTAAAAGCCTATAAGACATTCCAGCGAAAGGACGGTGACAAGTTCATTGCCCAAACCGATATTAAAGGTCATTTCGATAAAGACAGCAACCTTGAGTTTTTTGTGATCACCTGTATTGATGCTTCTGAAAAACAAAAAACCGAGCAGGCGCTTGAAAGAAGTGAGAAGCGATTCAGGATGTTATTTGAAATGAGCCCTTTTGGTATTGCGGTCAAAGATATCCAAACTGGTAAAATCGCTTATGCCAATTTGAAATTTGGGGAGATACTTGGTTTTCCTGCTTCGGAACTGATCGGGAAACCGTTAAATGATATTACCTTTTTTGAAGATTTCGAAGAAAAGCAAAAGCTCACCCGGCAATTGATCGACGGCGAGATCAACTCCTTCTCAACTTTCAAACAGTACATCAGTTCAGAAGAAACGCCCGTTTGGTGTCGGACAACACGTTTTATTATTGAAATTGACGGAAATAATTACCTGATAGGCTTTATCGAAGATATTTCAAAACAAAGAGAAGCAGAAGAGGAGATCCAGAAGAGTAATTATCTCAATAAAAATATCGCTGAAATAATTCCTGATTTCATTGGTGTCGTTGACCTTGAGGCCGATAAACTGCTCTATGGAAACCAGGGGAATAATTATTTTGGATGGTCAATAGGTGAAGGGGAGGGCTTCTCATCATTCTTTAATAAGATTGTCCTTCCCGGTAAGGCGCATGTTGATTTTGAGGAACTAACTGAAAAAGTCAGACAGGCTTCTGACAGCGACATTGTTGATTTTATTTTCCTGATTAAGAATGGAAATGGCCATGAGAGATGGATTCATCAGCGGGCCAGGGTCTTTTCGCGTAATGTGTCTGGTGAAACCAAGTCAGCGCTATTCATGCATATGGATATCACTGATAAGAAGAAAATGGATGATGCAGTTGCAAAGATCTACCAAAGTGTTCCTGAAGCCAGTTACCAGGAATTCTATAATCACCTTGTAAAAGGTATTGCGAATATCCTCGACGTTCCTTACGTCTATTTTGGAGTTCCCGATTTTGAGAAAGATGTAGTTCGCTGTAAATCAGTTTACCAAAACGGGAAAATTTTGGACCGTTTTGAATATCCATTGTGCGGGTCACGATGTGAAAAGGTGCTTAAGGAGAAAAAAATGCTTCTTTTCCAGAAAAACCTGGATAAACTCTTTCCTGATGATGAAGACATTAAAAAGTTGAAAAGTGTCGCCTACTTGGGAATACCAATTTTTGATGCAGAAAACGAAGTAATTGGGATTATTAGCATTCTGGATAATAAAGCGTTTGCTGATAACAGTTTTGCCGAAAACATTCTTCAGATTTTTGCCAGTCGTCTTTCAGGTGAGCTCCAACGCCACGAGGCATTGTCTTTAATTGAAGAAAGAGAATCAAAATTCCGGGGCATGTTCGAGAATAACCCAATTCCCGTTGCGGTTAGAGATGCAGATGCAAAGATTGATAAAGTCAATGCTGCTTTTTGCAAAATGCTGGGATATACAGAAAACGAGCTTTCTGATAAATTTTTCGCAGATATTACCCACCCTGAAGATAAGTTGATTGGCGACCAGATATTTGAAAGGCAAATTGCTCAGGGCGCCACTAGCCTATATGAGTATCAAAAACGGTACATCCACAAAAAAGGTCATACCATTTGGGTTGCTATTTCAGCAACAGTGGTTTGGGACCAGGATGATAATTTTAAATACTCAATTGGTGTAATTAGGGATATTACCACTAGTAAAAAAGCAGAGGAAGAACGGCAGAGAATCTACTATGAACAGCAAAAAATGTTGGACGGAATTCCTGCATTCTTCATTTATAAAGATGCGAATAACAACGTTATACGATGTAACAAGCGGGCTGCTGATACGCTAGGCATTACAGTGGAGGAAATGGAAGGCAAAAATGTAAGGGAACTTTATCCGGAAGAAGCTGAAAGATACCACCAGGAGGACCTAGAAGTGATAGCTTCAGGGAAACCAAAATTAGGCATTGTAGAGCTTATTCAGTTCGCAGATGGAACCAGGTGGATAAGAACAGATAAAATGCCTTACTATGATCAGGATGGAAAAGTAACAGGGGTTTTGGTTTATGCTATTGATATAACAAACCTTAAAAATACCCAGCAGGAACTTGAAAGTAAGAATGAAAAACTCGAGAAGTATATCGATTCTAATCTATTGCTGGAAAACTTCGCATATATAGCCTCGCATGACCTTAAGGAACCGGTTAGAACCGTGTGTAATTTTGCTCAATTACTAGAAAAAGAATATAAAGACGAACTTGAGAGCCGGGGTCAGGAGTACATAGATTTTATAGTTGGAGGAGCAAAAGATATGAACCAGTTGATTGGTGACTTATTGATGTATTCCAGAGTAAAGTCGCAAAAGAAAAAGACTACAGATGTTGATTTGACTAAGTTAATGTTTCTTATGCAGCGGAACCTTGCTAACAGTATTAGAGAATATCGGGTAACGATCGATATTGGTCAGCTTCCAGGTTTTATCAGAGGTAACAAAACAAAGCTGAGCCAGGTGTTCCAAAACCTCGTTTCAAATGCCATAAAATTCAGGAAGCCTGAAGTAGATCCGGTAATCAGGATTTCGGCGCGAGACGCAGGGCCAAAGTGGGAATTTTCAGTTGCTGACAACGGTATTGGCATTGAAAGTCAGTTCTTCGAGCGGATATTTTTACTCTTCAAGCGATTACATACGAAAAGCGAATTTGAAGGGACTGGTATCGGTTTAGCCTTATGTAAGAAAATTGTTGAACAGCATGGTGGCGAGATCTGGGTGAACTCAACTCTTGGACAAGGCACCACAATCTTATTTACGATCCCTAAGGTCCAAAGAACAGAAGTTTAAAGTTTGTTTGGAATTTGCCGCGGTTGGCCAGATTGATAAAATCTAAACTACTTATTAATACTTGCTGAAAATAAAAAAGCCTTTCCGGTTCTCCGGAAAGGCTTTTATCGTTTTACAGGATAAAACCTGATTATTGCTCGTTTTCGTTGTTAACCAACTTCGCAGGAGCTTCTTCTACAGCAGTAGTAGTTTGAGCTTTCTTTGAAGTACAAGCAGCTTTTTGAGCTTTTGTGCAAGCAGCTTTTGAAGCAGTTTTGGTAGCTTTTGTGCAAGCAGCTTTCTTCTCGGAGTTTACAACTTTTGCAGCAGCTGATGAAGACGCAGCTTTGTTGTAAGTACCCTCTTCACTTGCCATGCTGGTAGTAGCTTTCTTTGATGTGCAAGCAGCTTTTGAAGCAGTTTTGGTAGCTTTTGTGCAAGCAACTTTTTCAGCTTTTGTACAAGCAGCTTTCTTCTCAACTTGGCCGTCTACAACTTGGATAGCTTCAGCTTTTTCGGCTTTAACTTCAGTGGTTGATGTCTTAGCACTTTTGCTACACTGAGCTTGAACTGCAGCTGTACCAACAAACGCGAACATAGCAACTAAAAGGAGTAATTTCTTCATGGTTTTGTGTTTAATAGTTAATGAAATGAAACCTTAGTAATTAAATTATCATATCAGGGTTTAATTCCTGATGAAAATACGTACTGAGTGCGGGTTTTAGCGTACCAAATATAAGCTTTAACTTTTTATTAACCCGCTTTTAAAAGTTAAAGCTCTGCAATAATTGTGCGATTTCCTTTTACCTTCTGGTTAAGGTCAACTTTAATTTTTGCCGTTACCGGAAGGAAAAGGTCAACCCTGGAGCCAAATTTTATGAAACCAAAGTCTTTTCCTTGCTTCACTTCCTGACCTTCGTCAAGATAGTTTACAATCCGTTTGGCAAGGGCACCTGCAATCTGCCTTAAAAGGATCTCAACTTCTCCATCTCCAATGACCACTGTTGTCCTTTCATTCTCTGTTGAAGATTTCGGATGCCAGGCGACCAGGTACTTGCCAGGATGGTATTTGAAATAATTGACCTTCCCGCTAATTGGATTGCGATTGACATGAACATTGGTCGGAGACATAAAGATCGAAACCTGTATGCGGTTGTCACCAAAATATTCAACTTCCTTTACTTCTTCAATAACAACAATCTTGCCGTCTGCTGGTGCATAAACCAAGTTGTTATCAGCTACCTGAACCTCGCGGTTTGGATTGCGAAAAAACTGTACGATCAATAAAAAAAGAACAATTGAGATGCTTAATCCCACCCATTGCAGCGTATTGTTATACGGTGCGACCAGGGTTATCAATAAATTTCCTGCAAGCAGGATAAAGAAGGAAACAATAATGATCTTAAGTCCTTCCTTGTGTATTTTAAACGAAATCACGAATAAAAGTTTGGATTTGTTAGTGTTTTCAAAATTGAAAATATATCAATTGAGACGCAAAACTAAACAAAAAAAACTATCCAATGTTCATTTTTAATTTATACAAGATGCAAAATGTTTGGATAATCGAACTCTATTTGATGTCCGCAAAATCCGTACAACATTAAAAGTAAACTTCTGTATGCTTCCAAACTGTCGGCTACACGTAAAGACAGCGGATTTTTTTATTTATTGCATAACCAGGTAAAGAAAAACGAAAGGCACCATAAAAATAAATCCGTCAAAACGATCTAGAAAGCCTCCGTGACCGGGTAGTAATCCACCAGAATCCTTGACGGTGTAGCTCCTTTTTAACATAGACTCCACAAGATCTCCGAGTGAACTGAAAATGGCAATCAAGACACTAATAACCATCCAATTCTCAAGTGTGTATTCTGAAAAGATTAAAGACAGAAGATAACCGCCCAGCAACGTGAATAATATACCTCCCAGGGATCCTTCCCTGGTCTTCTTGGGAGAAATTCTCGGGATTAACGGAGTTTTCCCGAAAAGGGAGCCTGTCAGGTAAGCGAAAGAATCATTGACCCAGGTTAATAGTAACATGCCCAGGATTAGAAAAGGATGAAAACCTTCATAAAGCCCAATAACCCCCAATAATGCAAATGGTACCCCAATGTAAAAGGCACCAAGTAAAATATTCCCGAAATGAGTAAAAGGATTTTCAGCTTTTGCAAATAACTCAAAAACCAAAAGCAGGAAAGTCCAGGCAACAAGACTCGCCAGTGTTAGGGCCAGGCCTTTATAGAGTATTTGGCCCGAAAGAAGAGAAGTAGCAATTACCGTGTAAGGTAAAAGACCGGTAATCATCGCCAGTATTTTACGTGAATTGTCTACTTTACCAGCATCTTTTGTCAATACGATCGCATAGAATTCCCACAAGCAAAGGGCAGTAACCATGAAAAATAATATGGCAAATGATATAGGGTGCGCATATGTAGCTAAAACCACTGCAACAACAAAGACAACACCTGTTAACAGCCTTGTGCCTAATCCTTTCATTCTTCTTCTATATCTTGATCGACATGCTTCTTGATCTCAGGTTCTATCCTTTCCTTGGAATAATCAATTTGAATATCCCTATTGGACTTGATAAGGATGCTAGAAATGCTGATAATTATTAATGCAGAAATTATGGTGACATACCAGGGCACACCATCAATTTTTTCCAGATCGAGGTCTGAAACTTCTTTGGCATAAAGATATTGAGCAAAAACCTGGCAGGCATTATTGAAAAAGTGCGCAATAATCGGCACCCAAAGACTTCCGGTCCAATACACCATATATCCCAATATCGCGCCTAGAAAAAAACGGGGCAAAAATCCGGCAAATTGCATATGCATGGCACTGAACAGAAAGGCTGCTGTCCAGATCAGCGCATGAACCTTCATCCCCATTTTGGCAAATAGATTCTGCAAAATACCTCTGAAAAGGAATTCCTCACCTAAGGCAGGTAGGACGGCAATCACCAGAAGGTTCATCAACAACTCTCCGGGTGTATCCATTTTTAATAGTCCCTGGGTTATCAAGGCTGCACTTTCTTCTACTTCCGTAAAATAAGCTGGTAAGGGGAGTTGTTGGTTCAACCAAAACAGGAATTGACTGAAAGGAAAGGCACCAATGATCAATACCGTTCCCAAAAAAATATTCTGCCACTTGATATTTTTGTTTAAATGTAAGTAGCCTAAAGGTTTGTAGGCATACAGGAAACTGACAAACAGGATCGCAGGAAACAGGAACATGAAAAACTGGCCAATCAGTTGAATGATTCTTACCGCAGAAATGGTTTCCTTGTCAGAATCAGGGCCAAAATCAGCCATAGTCTCTGACAGTTCGCCAACACCTAGCAATGGGAGCATAGTCTGAAGCACTAATGCTCCGACGATGAAACTAACCAATAAAGCCAGGCAAAGTATAAACCAGTCAAAAAGAACGGTCTTTCGTAATGGACTGTCGGCAGGTATCATCCTGTGGTCTGATTTTTGTAAATTCGCACCAAAGATAACGAACTAATTGGCTTGCAGGTCGGTTAAACTTTAGAATTCAATACACATTTAGACTAAATGGTCAAAATTGCTGATACAGATCTTGGGGAATTCCCGCTACTGCTTGCGCCGATGGAAGATGTTAGCGATCCGCCTTTCAGAGCACTGTGCAAACAGCATGGGGCAGATATGATGTATACCGAATTTATTTCGGTCGAAGGCCTTATCAGGGATGCTCACAAATCAGTCCAAAAACTCGACATTTACGATTATGAGCGACCTATCGGTATTCAGATATTTGGGGCTGAACTGGACTCCATGCGCCGTGCTGCCGAAATCGTTGAAGAAGCTAAACCAGAGGTGCTCGATATCAATTTTGGCTGTCCGGTGAAAAAGGTGGTATGTAAAATGGCAGGAGCAGGCATTCTGCAAGACATTCCACGGATGGTGGAACTGACCAAGACTATTGTCGATTCAACAGACCTTCCGGTAACGGTAAAAACAAGACTTGGATGGGATGACAAAACCAAGTACATCGAAGAAGTTGCTGAACGACTCCAGGATGTAGGCATTAAAGCCCTCGCTATCCATGGAAGAACGCGCAAGCAAATGTATAAAGGCGAGGCAGACTGGACTTTGATCGGCAAGATCAAAGAAAATCCAAGGATCCATATTCCCATTTTTGGGAATGGAGATATCGATTCTCCTCAAAAAGCAGCTGAGTACCGCAGTCGTTACGGTGTTGATGGCATTATGATAGGTAGAGCCAGCATTGGTAACCCTTGGATTTTCAACCAGATCAAACATTATTTCAAAACAGGTGAAACTATACCTGAACCCACAGTTGCTGAGCGGGTAGAAGCGGCCCGACAACATCTAAAACATTCCCTTGAATGGAAAGGAGAGCGATTGGGAATTCTCGAGATGAGAAGGCACTATGCCAACTACTTCAGAAGGTTACCCGGGATCAAGGCATATCGGTCAAAGCTGGTGACTTATCTGGAGCCTGAACCCCTGTTTGAGGTTTTGGATGAAATCGCTGAGAACTATCAATATTTTTCGTATTTTTCTGAACATTAGACGATCAATTATAAATCTTTCCTCTAATATTTCGGTCCAAAAGTGACCTTACCGAAATTTGCCGTCATAAAATTGAATTTATTATTTTTTACCTTTTAAAACTACGTTTGTAACATGGGTTTATTTTCATTCCTAAAAAATGCTGGATCCAAGATTTTCCGCAAAAAAGAAAAAGAAACAGAAACCACTGAAAATACAGGTGGAATGATGGACGAGATGCTTAACAAGCAGAGAGCTACCACATTAACCGCTTTAGTTGAAAGTATGGGACTTGATATCGATTATCTCGATGTACAGGTTGAAGGCGAGAAGGTAACCGTTTCCGGTTCTGCCAAATCACAGGCTGATCGCGAAAAAGTTATCCTTACATTGGGTAATGTAGAAGGCGTTGCCGAAGTTGAAGACCATATCGAAGTTGTTGAAGAAGCACCTTTAGAAGCTACTTTCTATACTGTACAGAAAGGAGATTCATTGAGTAAGATTGCAAAGGCTCACTACGGTGATCCAATGAAATACCCAGTAATTTTCGAAGCTAACAAGCCAATGTTAACTGATCCTAACCTGATCTATCCAGGACAGGTATTAAGAATTCCAAATTTGGATGCTTAGGAAATTCACCTGAAAATTTTGAAAGCCGCTTCGGATTTAGTTCTGAGCGGCTTTTTTTGATTCACCTTCTACCCCCTCTCTAACCTTCGGAGGGAGCCAGACGGAGTTAGTAAATTAGTGGCTTGTCGGCTTTATGTCTTTTGATGAGGTAATAAACAGCGGTTGCTCCGATAATGGTCATTAATATCGAGATCATTTGTGCCTGGGTTAACTGCATGCCCAATACGCTATAGCGATCATTGATCCTGGCAAATTCGATCAGAAAACGTTCCATACCGTTCATCATAAGGTAGATAAAGAAAAGCACTCCAGCTACTTTTATGCGTTTCCGTAATGCCCACAGGATTCCGAAAAGCATGAACGCCAAAATGGTTTCGTAAACAGAAGTTGGCCATACAGGCGTAATAAGATAAGAGGTCTCGAGGAAGTTACAACCTTCATTAAGTATCTCCTGGTGAAACGTTACAGATTCACATTCCTGGGCGATATTTCTTGGGTAGTGGTATGCCCAAAGCCAGTCTGGCAGCCATGAAAAAGGTTTGTCCAGTTGGTTGGCGACACCCCAGTCACCATCTCCTGAAAAGTGACAACCCTGGCGACCAATTCCATATGCAATCATAATTGCCGGTGCCGCAACATCCATTACGTGAAATAAAGGAATGCCCATTTTTTTTGCGTACCAACCTACTACTATGGAGGCCAGGATTAAACCACCAAGAACAGCGAGTCCGCTTCCTGAAAAGAAAGTCCCAATGGGATCTTGTAGAAATTGCTTGAAATAGCTAGGTTCAATAATGGCAAAAATCTTGGCGCCCACAATACCCGAAATGGCAGCTGCTATTATAAGATCTCCTGTTCTTTCATGCGGATGAACGGTTTGTTCTGTGATCTTGGGCTTATCCAGTTGGTTGCGTTTTTTCTCCCAGTACCTATAGCCGGCAAATGCTGCTGCTCCCACAAGTCCCCAAATCATAGTGCCTTTGCCCGACATTAGTGTACGCGCGGCATCAGCCTTGAATTCATCGAAGTTGAGAAAAACGTATGGAATCTTGAATCCAAGTACAAAACCGATCAACCCATTGGTGATGATTTCTTTAATAGTAGGCGGGTCACCTGTAACGATCTTGATTTTTGAAGGCTTGAGAAGTCCTTCATCCTCCTTCCTTTTGAGTTCGGCCGATACGATGATTCCTGCAACGATAAAAGCTAAGGCAAGGAAAAACCCAAAAGTTTTAATTATAGAGGCCCAGTTGCCAATTTCTGAACCGAAAAAATCATGGAATAGGTATGAAAAATCAGGATACATACTGCAGATTTAAATTCTAATGAGTACAAATGTAAAAAACCAAAAGGAGGAAGTAAGAGAATGAGGGTTAATATTATATTGACAATTCAAGTACTTAGTTTATACCAAAGTAAATTAATGTAAATACAATATTGACAAAAAAGGAGGTGTTAACATAACTTTATTCGTCATGTATTATACTACCGTAATGTTAACAAGTGAAACTGCCATTTCTCCTCCCGGAAGGATACTTTCAAGATTAACCGATCCTATGGTGTTTAACAGGTTGGCTTCCAGTGGCAATTCAACTTTGATGTAATTGTCTGAAAATCCTGACATCATGCCTTTCGTTTTGCTTTTTTCAAAGAGAACCGGACGACTGGTACCAACGAACTGCTCGTAGAAATGCCGACGCTTCTTTTCTGATAAAATCCTTAACATTTCATTTCGATTACGGCGCTCATGAACCGGAACAGTTCCATCCATTTTAGCTGCAAGCGTATTTGGTCTTTCCGAATAGGTAAATACATGCAAGTAGGAAACATCCAATTCGTTAATGAAACGGTAAGTCTCCAAAAAGTCTTCTTCAGACTCGCCAGGGAAACCGACGATAACATCCACACCTATGCAGCAATGTGGCATAATGGCTTTGATCCACTCTACACGTTGCTGGTACAGTTCTCGTCTATACCTGCGACGCATCTTGGCCAATTGCTTGTTGTTACCGGATTGCAGAGGAACATGGAAATGCGGAACGAATCTTTTTGATGAAGCAACAAAGGCAATAATTTCCTCCGTAAGAAGATTGGGTTCAATTGAAGAAATTCTGAAACGATCAATGCCATCCACTTCATCAAGTGCTTTGATCAAATCAATGAACAAGGCTTCTTTCTTGGGGCGCAAACCTTCGATAACTTCAGTGCCATTGCCAAAATCACCAAGATTCACCCCTGTCAGCACGATCTCACGGACGCCCATGTTAGCAATTTTCTGCGCATTGGCGACAGCATTATCAATGGTATCACTGCGACTGGCACCCCGCGCAAGAGGTATTGTACAGAATGAACAATTGTAGTTACAACCATCCTGTACTTTCAGGAAAGAACGTGTACGATCACCGAAAGAAAATGAATTGACAAATTCATTGGCTTCGGTAACTTCACCAGCCTGCACCATCCCTTTTCCGGGTGCTTTAACCAGTTCATCAATAAAATCAAGGATCCTGAATTTCTCAGCGGCTCCCAAAACGAGGTCTACCCCAGGAATATTAGCGATCTCTTCTGGCTTTAGCTGGGCATAACAACCAATAACCACAACAAAAGCATGTGGTGAATGACCAAGTGCCTGGCGGACCACCTTCCTGCATTTGCGATCAGCAAAATCAGTAACAGAGCAGGTATTGATCACATAGATATCAGCCCCGTCCCGAAACTTGACTTCTGCATAACCAGCGTCTTCGAAAAGTCGACCGATAGAAGAAGTTTCAGAATAATTAAGCTTACAGCCTAATGTGTAAAATGCTACTGTACGAGGCGTTGCCATTGGAGTGCAAAGATAGGGGGATTTGGGAGATTAGGCAATGGGTTCTTGCATTTGGCAATACTCAATCTGCAATCTGAGAATTTGTTGAAAGTGAATAAGCGGAATATTTTGAAGCATTCAAAATACCCATTTCCTTACCCGCTGATTGCTGATTAACTTAATCTCCCCAAAATCTCATCAACCTTCTTCTGAAGCATGGCGATCTCCTGTTTTACCTTTTCCATATCTTCAGAATGTCGCGGATCGTGGGTGTATTCGCTGACTTCCTTGAAACGTTTGAAGAAGTCTGCGGATTCATGGTGAATGAACAAAGTGAGCAATTCATTTGGACGGAGGACTTTATTTCTGCCGTCATCGCGGATTTTGTAGGTACCGCCACTTGTACAATAGGGTTTGTTTTTCCCTGAAGGAATTTCTACCCGGTAAAAAGGAAGCGTTGCATTATTTTCAATATAAATGGAAATATCGACAGGTGGGAAACAGGAAAATGCACGCGAGGTAAGCAGTAATTTCATATCGTCGCTAACCTCACAGCCTACAATTTGCCCCGTTTGTCGCCCGATTTCATCCTTCTCTTCATCCACACCAAGTAACAGCGTGCCACCGTGCTCAGAATTGGCGAAAGCCACCATATCTTCAGAGGTTACCCCTTTGGGACTGCGTTTGAAATCGACATGATGATTTTCATCGCCGATAAGCAATTGATTGGCACGATCAGAAATCCCGTCAAATACTTTTTTTTCTTTTGTCAACGTGATGGTTTTTTGAGGAAACAATTAAAAGTAACAGGAAAACACCAGATAACAAAAAGTGTAAATCTCCCTTATTTGAAACCTTCGCTTTAACTATCTTTGCCAAATCTTTTCAACCCGGAATAATTAACTCAGAATAAGAAATAATGAATATCCTCATCATTGGCAGCGGTGGCCGCGAACATACCCTGGCCTGGAAAACAACACAAAGCACACAATGCGACAATTTATATATCGCACCTGGAAATGCTGGTACAGGACAGGTCGGGACCAATGTCGCCCTGGATTTAAAAGAATTTGAAACGGTGGGGAAGTTTTGCCTTGAAAATGAAGTAGGCATGGTCATAGTAGGCCCTGAAGAACCACTTGTGCGAGGAATTTATGACCATTTTCATGGGAATGCTGAGTTAGCACATATTAGGGTGATCGGACCTTCGCAGGAAGGCGCCCAATTAGAGGGAAGTAAAGCTTATGCTAAAGAATTTATGTCTGAATTCAATATTCCAACTGCCGCTTACCGCGAATTTACAGCCGATAATGTAGAAGATGGGGTGGCATACATCGCGACGCAGCCAACACCAATCGTGTTAAAAGCTGACGGACTTGCAGCAGGAAAGGGCGTTTTGATTATTGACGATATCACCGAGGCCCAGGAAGAACTTAGAAAAATGCTGGATGGTAAATTCGGAGCTGCCAGTTCTAAAGTGATCATCGAAGAATTTCTTGACGGCATAGAGTTTTCAGTGTTCGTTGTTACGGATGGTAAATCATACAAACTCCTGCCAGTTGCAAAAGACTACAAGCGGATTGGTGAAGGTGATACCGGATTGAATACAGGTGGCATGGGTGCTGTTAGCCCGGTTTCATTTGTAGATGATCGCCTGATGCAAAAGGTAGAGGACCAGGTTGTCAAACCAACCATTTTGGGCTTGCAAAAGCGGAACATTGTTTACAAAGGCTTTATTTTCTTCGGCCTGATCAGGGTCAACGGCGAACCATATGTCATTGAATACAATTGCAGGATGGGTGATCCCGAAACCGAGGTTGTCATCCCCCGATTAGAAAATGACCTGGTTGAGTTATTGACCGCAGTGGCCGATGAAACCCTTTCCGATAAGGCAATCAGTATTTCAAAAAATGCCGCAGCTACTATTATGTTGGTGTCACAAGGTTACCCTGAAGCCTATGAAAAAGGTAAAGTAATGACCGGGTTTGAATCTGTGTCTGGAAGTTTGCTCTTTCATGCAGGAACCAAAGAACATGATGGTCAAGTCGTTACCAACGGGGGGCGCGTTATTGCTATTACCTCTTATGGGGAAGACTTCAAAGCAGCGCTTGAAACGTCCAGGTTAAATGCCAAAATGATCGGGTTTGAAGGCAAAAACTACCGGAAAGATATTGGTTTTGACCTTTAGCCCAATTTTTTTTACCATATCAGACATTTGCTGGCATTTAAGATGAGATATTGGCTAAATTGTTGTCTGATAGTCTCCTTATGTGTGTTTGTATGCCAATTAGGGTTAAAATATCATGTCTTATAATATTCAATCTATCGTTAAAATTCTCAATGCCAGCTTTCTGAATAGCAAAATTCACGAAAGTGAAATCAGGCATTTGCAATATGACTCTCGACTCATCTTCAATCCCGGTAAGTCGATGTTTATTGCTATTGTTGGCGAAAGACGAGATGGCCATGATTTCATTGAAGATGTATACGAAAAGGGGGTAAGAAACTTCCTGGTCAGCAAAGAAGTGAATGCCGGATTTCTGGCGGAAGCCAATTTTGTCAAAGTCGATGATACACTTGAGGCGCTCCATAAACTGGTCGCTTATCACCGTACCCAATTTGACATTCCGATCATAGGCATAACAGGCAGTAACGGGAAAACGATTGTAAAAGAATGGTTGTACCACCTGCTTAAAGACGATTTCAATATTGTCAGGAGTCCGAAAAGTTATAACTCACAACTTGGCGTGCCGCTTTCCGTTTGGGAAATAGCAGAAGACCATAATCTTGGAATTTTCGAAGCGGGTATTTCGAAAGTAGGAGAAATGCAAAACCTGGCAGATATTGTTCAACCTACAATTGGCATATTCACCAATATCGGTTCAGCTCACGACAATGGTTTTAGGGACACTGAAGAGAAAGTAGAAGAAAAAATGCAACTTTTCCCCGGTGTCGAAAAACTAATCTATTGCCGTGACTATCCTGCAATCAGTGCAGCAGTAGAACAAAAAGGGTTCTCGACCTTTACCTGGTCAAAACAAGGTGAGGCGGATTTACGCCTTAAGGAAAGCGGTGTTTTTAAGGTTGGGAAGGCTTTTCATACCAAACTGGTCTGCGTCTTTAATGGTACTGAGTTTTCTTTCACCATTCCTTTTTCCGATGATGCCAGTATTGAAAATGCAATGCATTGTTGTGCGTACCTATTGCAAAGAGGCTACCAATCTGAAGTTATTGCCGAAAGGATGGAAATCTTACAGCCTGTTGCGCTTCGACTGGAAATGAAAGCCGCTTTCAACAATTGCACGCTGATTAATGACAGTTATAGTGCCGATCTGGATTCGCTGAGAATAGCGCTTGACTTTTTTGATCGTCATCATTCCAAAAACTCGAAAGTTGTGATTCTTTCAGATATCCTTCAGTCAGGAGTGCGCCCTGGGTTATTGTATCTTGAGGTGCGTGAGATGTTGGAAAATAAGGGAGTAGATCAATTAATTGCCATTGGAGAACAGATCAGGATCATTGGCGATTATTTGCCCAATCATATCAAGTTTCATTATTTCCCGACGACGGAAGCCTTTTTATCTCAATTGAGTTTGTTCCGTTTCCGGGATGCGAGCATTTTACTCAAGGGAGCGCGAATTTTCCATTTTGAGGATATTGCTTCGCGACTTGAGATGAAAGCGCACAAGACGGTACTCGAGGTGGATCTAAATGCACTTTCCCATAACTTTCAGATCTATCAGCGCTATATCATTCCGTGGACCAAAATCATGGTGATGGTTAAAGCTTCTGCTTATGGAAGTGGCGGCCACGAAGTTGCAAGGTTACTTGAGTTTATGAAAGCCGATTACCTGGCAGTCGCGTATGCAGATGAAGGCGTTGACCTCAGGAAAGCTGGTATTAAATTGCCGATCATGGTGCTTAATCCGGAAGAAGCCAGCCTGGAGACAATGATTCGCCATGACCTTGAACCAGAGATCTATTCTTTTGATCTCTTACAGGCATTTGCCGATCAGCTGGAAAAACAAATGGTCAATGATCCTTACCCTATCCACATCAAGCTTGAAACGGGGATGCATCGACTTGGCTTCGAGCCAAATGAGATTAAAGCGCTGGCCGAAATGCTCAATGGTCTTTCTCTGATCAAAGTAGCTTCGGTCTTTTCTCATCTTGCAGCAAGTGACATTGCTGATCATGATGCGTTCACTCAGCAGCAAATTGACTTGTTTGGGGACTTATCTGCTAAATTGTCTTCAACATTGGGGTACACCCCGATAAAACATATCTTAAATTCAGGAGGCATTGTCCGTTTTCCTAATCAACAGATGGATATGGTACGTCTGGGCATTGGCTTGTATGGTATCGATAGCAGCGGTACAATACAGGATGATCTCTTGCCCGTTACCACACTTAAAGCCACCCTTTCTCAAATCAAGACTGTCGAAAAAGGTGAGTCTATTGGCTATAATCGAGCTGGTCGTGCCACCGATACTTTGCGGATTGGTACGATATCCATTGGTTATGGAGATGGTTTTCCAAGACGCTTAAGCAACGGCATTGGCAGAGTACTGGTCAGGGGACAAAAAGTACCCGTCGTCGGTAATGTATGTATGGATATGACGATGATAGATCTGAGTGGCGTACCTGATGCTCGTGAGGGTGATGAGGTTGTCATTTTCGGGAAGGATCTGCCTATACAGGAACTGGCCGATGCCCTTGGGACGATTCCTTATGAGGTGTTGACGGGGATCAGTGGTCGGGTTAAGCGAGTTTTTTTCCAGGAGTAATTTCATGTAAGTAATTTTAAACGCAGAGGCGCGGAGAGGCAGAGAATATTTTTTTTCTGACTTAAAGACTTTAGACACTCAGACCAATAAAAAAACCTTTGATTCTTTACGCTTTAATATGCGTATGTCCCTGCCGAAATAGAAAAACACTTTTCCATTTCCTTCCAGTTATAGCCAATTTCTGATATATTTGAACTGCATACCTAGAAGACTCTTAAGGATTTATTCAACTCTAATCGCTTTAATTATGAAAGTACTAAAAGGATTATTCCTTTTGAGCATTGCTGTTTTACTGAGTATTCATACTGTCGTTGGGCAAACTTGTCTTCCGGGTAATACTACGCTGAATTCATCTGGATTGGTGAGTGGTTTTTCAGCCAACAATCCGGGATGTACCATTATTTTGGGAAATCTTACTATTACTCAGACCGTTCCAACTTCACAAATCAGTAACCTTTGGGGATTATCGGATATTACTGAAATTCAAGGAGATCTGGAGATTTCTTATCATGACGGTCTTTCAACACTTACTGGTCTTGATAACCTGACTACAATAGGAGGTAACCTTTTGATAGAATTTAATGAGGGCTTAGATAATCTAAATGGTCTACAAAACCTTACCTCAATTGGCGGATTTTTAGAAATTAATCAGAATAGCGGTCTCACAAATATAGAGGGTTTGGAAAATCTGACATTCGTAGGTGGAGATGTCAGACTAAGACTTAATCAAGACCTTGAGTCTCTTCATGGTTTGGAAAGTTTGACAGAAGTTAATGGAAGGTTATTAATATCCGACTCTGATGCACTTTTAAACCTGGAAGGATTAAATAACATTACCACGGTACATGAAGACCTGGCAGTTTTATGGTGCGATGACATTGTCAATTTTTCGGGGTTGGAAAGTCTTACCTCTATTTCAGGACTGGGAATTAGTACCAATAATTCTCTAACTGATCTTACAGGACTAAATAACCTGACGTCTAATGATGGGGTCATTAATATTATCCATAACCCGTTATTGACCGATTTCAATCCATTGAGTAATGTGTATTATGTCGGTGGCCCGAATATTAGGATTGAGAATAATGGTTCATTATCCACATGTGTCTACCCTGGTTTATGTAACCTCCTGATCTCTGCTGGCAATCCTGAAATATCTATGAATGTCTCTGGCTGTAATAGCGCCATGGAGATATTGAATGGTTGCCTTTCTGGTGATCATGGCATATATCTTTTAGTCTATAAGATCTTTTATGACCTTGATCAGGATGGTGAACAAGACCCGGGAGAACCGATCTATCCGGATGCCAATGCCAGTTTTTCGGACGATATTGGTGTAGCTTTTCCGGTTAACGGAAGCTCGTCTTATTTTACAATGGAGGATGGGAGCTATGATATAACATTTAACCAATCTTCAGCACCAGGGTGGCAGTTAACAACACCATCTTCTTACCAGATTTTACTCAACTCTTTTAATACCAGGGATACGGTTTGTTTTGGTGTCTTTCCTACTACGTCGCTTTCTAGAATCGTCACTTCAGCTGCAAGTGGTAACGCAAGGTGCCTTGAGGAGGTGGTTTTTGATGTGAATGTTAAAAATCCGGGTACAACTATTGCAGATGGAACCGTTTGGCTAACCATTGATGAAAATATTACAAGCACAACCTATATTGACCAGCCTGACACTATTGTACCTCCAAACCAGGTTGGTTGGTTTTTCGAAGAATTGGCTCCTGGACATGTCATGAACTGGCAGATTGCACTTGGTATTCCTGGCCCTCCAGACTTTGAGGTGGGTGGTGAATTGCAGTTTCTGACGAACGCGTTGTTTGAAGATGTCAATGGTACACAAGCATCAGGCACCTTTGCATATGAGCCGGAAGTACGCTGTTCTTATGATCCGAATGACAAGCTGGTTCACCCTTCGCGCAATAATAATTTTACTCTTTTTGAAGAAGATATCATTTACACGATCAGATTTCAGAATACTGGTAATGATTATGCCTATCATGTTACGATCAGAGACACATTGGACTCAAATCTTGATGTTTCAACTTTCTCGGTTTTGGGCAGTAGTCATTATGAAAAACTGGAAACTACAATTGTCGATGATCAATACCTGACGTTTAATTTCCCATATATTTTCCTGCCTGACAGTACTACTAATCTGGAGGGCAGCCAGGGTTATGTTACTTACCTGATACGGGGTAAAGAAGGCCTGGCGGAAAACACTTTAATTACCAATTCAGCCGGCATCTATTTTGACCAAAATCCACCGATTATCACCAACACGACTGAGAATCTAATGGTCAGCGAATTGCCTGTCGGCGTATTTTTTCCGGAGGGGGATAATGAATGGGATATCTCTGTTTTTCCGAATCCGACCACTGGCCGCTTACATTTGAGTGGTGAACTGAATGGTGTCGAAGTTATCATTATGGATAATACTGGTCGGGTGGTCCATCAGCGAACAACGAATAGAGAAACTACTGTTGATCTTGGTGGCTTGCCTCAGGGACTATATTTCTTACATCTCCTTTCGGAAAAGGGGAGGTATGTGGAGAAAGTGTTGAAGTTTTGATATTCGATGTAAGTATTTTTTATACTAAACGATTAAATTATGAAATTGCTAAAAGGGTTGTTCCTTTCGAGTATTTGCATGGTATTCTTCGCATTGAACCTCACCGGACAAACCTGTTTCTCAAACGGGCTTTTGGTTTCTTCTCAATCGCAGATTAACAATTTTGCAACCAATTATCCTGATTGTACTGAAATAACGGGTTATCTAATCATAGACATGGGAGCCAATACCAACCCTAGCCTCGCAGGCTTGAGTCAGATTACCGCTGTTGGTGGCAATCTTGTTGTAAGGGAAAGTTATAACCTCACCAGTCTAAATGGTTTACATAATATAACAACTGTTGGTGGAAGTGTGGATATTATGGACAATGACAATCTTACATCTTTAGGAGGACTGGCATCACTTACGACAGTAGGTGGAGATTTTGACATTACACTTAATAGCTCGATTACTAATTTGCTCGGTCTGAGTAACTTGATTTCAGTAGATGGTTCATTGTCCATAGTATCAAATCAGTCAATAACCAATTTCAGTGGATTAACCAATCTTTCTTCGATTGGTGGGTGGCTTGTGGTTTTTTCCAATTTTTCCCTTCAAAATTTAAGTGGGATGAATAATCTTACTTCTATTGGAGACTTTTTACATATCAGGGATAATTATAATATTGTCAATCTAGGCGGTTTAGAAGGCATAACCTCAATCCCAGGGGAAGTGTTTATTGACAATAATTTCTCACTCAATAATCTTACTGGATTAAATAATCTGACAACTGTTGGCGAGAAGCTTGATATTGATGAAAATTATGCGCTTACCAGTTTACAAGGTTTGAATAGTTTACAATCAGTAGGCGGGCAATTTAGAGTTACTGATAATAACCTGATTACAAGTTTCTCAGCATTGGCCAACCTGGAAACTATAGGAAGCCATTGTGTAATTTCCAGAATAAACAACCTTACAAGCTTAAATGGTCTAGACAACCTGACTTCAATAGGAGAGGCGTTTTCCATGATTGAAATTGATGGCCCTACTAGTCTGGCAGGTTTAGGCGCGCTGCAATCCGTTGGTGACATCTTCAGGATCAATAACTGTGCAGACATTCAGTCGTTAGCGGGCCTAAACAGCCTCAGTATATTAGGCGGTGATCTAATTATTGAAGCGAATCCTGACCTTGTTAACCTTACAGGATTGTCTGGAATAACGGAAGTTCCTGGAGATGTTGAAATTATTTGGAACCTCGACCAAACCAGCTTGACAGGACTAGAAAACCTTGAAACAATTGGTGGTAATTTGAAAGTTTCAAGTCTGGATATTACAAGTTTTGATGGGTTTCAGGGCCTTACCTCGGTTGGTGGAACTATAGATGTAATAGATAACGACTTTTTAACAAGTCTTGATGGTCTCGGTAATCTCAATTTCATTGGAGACTATCTGAATATAAATTACAATGATGTTTTGTACGACTGGTCTGGAATGACTGCTCTTGATACAGTTGGTGGATATATGGTTATAAACGGGGTGGAAACATTCTTTGAACTAGAAGGCTTTAACAACTTGTCTTATGTAGGTGGTTATTTAGACATTTCAGACCATGTAAATCTTCACTCGATTGAGGGCTTTAGTAATCTTGTCAACGTAGGAGGTTTTTTAAAATTGGATGGGCAGATTGATGATATTACAGGCTTTAACAATCTCGAATATGTTGGAGAATATTTACAGTTTAATGGAGGGGCAGATTTACAAACAATGAATGCCTTTGAAAATATAAAGGCTATTGGTGGGTATTTGTCTTTGAATAATAATGATAAACTAAAAGTTGTCAATGGGTTCTACCAATTAGATTCTATTGGTGGAAACTTATCAATTACGAATAATGATAGCCTTGAGTCACTCATATTTTTAAATGAATTAAACTACATAAATGGAAATGTAGTTTTGTCAGATAACGCGAGTTTGGCTGATATCTCAGGTTTGTTTAATTACCCTTTTCAGGAAATTTCATCCATTACAATTTCAGACAATCCAATATTGTCAACATGTACAAGTCAATTCTTATGCAATTACCTGGCAATCGGAAACAATGCCAATATCAATAACAATGCTTCTGGCTGTAGTTCTGAAAGTGAAGTGCTTTCTGAATGCGATGCAGAAAATATCCTTTTGTACACGATAGATTACAAACTTTTCTATGATCTCAACCAAGATGGACTGCAGGACCAAGGTGAGCCAGTTTATCCTGATGCCAGCGCTATTGTTAGTCCTACTCCTGGCATAACATTTCCATTAACTGGCGCCAGCACTTTTTATCCATTTGGACCGGGGACTTACTCCATATCCTACAACTCAACAAATACGCCAAATTGGCAATTAACTTCAGATAGTGCTTCATTTACAATTACTTTGAATGAAGTATCCCAGGAAGGGCAGGCCTGTTTTGGACTTTTTCCCTCAACCCTGGAGTCAGGTTTAGTTTCAATGGTAAGCGGACCTCCGGCCAGGTGTAATGAATTTGTAACTTTCGATTTATTAGTCAAAAACGTTGGTTCCACAATAGCATCAGGGACGGCCTGGTTAACGCTTGATGATGATGTATCGAATATCGTTTTCGAAGTACAACCTGATACCCTGATACCTCCATATACTGTAGGCTGGTTTTTTGAGGATCTCTTTCCTGGACATTCTTTATCCAATGAATTTGGATTTGATGTTCCTGGTCCACCAGAATTTTTACCGGGGGAAACCCTGGCGTTCTACTCCACCATTGACTTTCAGGATGAAAACGGGGTGCAGGCAACAGATAATGACGCTTATATTACCCCAATCCTGTGTTCTTACGACCCAAATGATAAATTGGTTTTCCCAAATCGATCTGGCAACTTAACCTTGTTTGGTGAGGACCTTATTTACACGATCCGATTCCAAAACACCGGCAACGATTACGCCTATGATGTAACGATCCGGGATACGCTTGACGCAAATCTCGATGTTTCAAGCTTTAGGGTTTTAGGCAGTAGTCACTATGATATTTTACAAACAACTATTGAGGATGATCAATTCCTGAGTTTCCATTTCCCAAACATCTTTTTACCAGACAGTACAACTAACTTTGAAGGTAGCCAAGGCTATGTAACCTACCTGATTCGCGGTAATGATGGCCTTGATGAGAATACTTTAATCACAAATTCAGCAGGCATCTATTTCGATCAAAACCCTCCAATCATTACCAATACCACTGAAAGTGTAATGGTTAGCGAACTACTCGTCGGTGTATTCATTCCGGAAGGAAATAATGAATGGGATATAACTGTTTTCCCAAATCCGACAACTGGTCGCGTACATCTTGGTGGTGAATTGAATGGTGCCGAAGTGATAATGATGGATTATACTGGCAGGGTGGTTCATCAACGAATGACGGAAGGCGAAACTTCTATTGATCTTGGAGGCTTGCCTCAAGGGGTTTATTTCTTACATCTCCTTTCGGAAAAGGGCAGGTATGTAGAGAAGATTTTGAAATTTTGATATTCGATGTAAATATTTTTTCACTCAGAGGCGCAAAGAATAATTATTTGGCTAGGCGACTAAAGTCGCTAAGTTCGAAATATATTCTCTCTGGTTCTCCGAGCCTCTGCGTTTAAAATAAAATCAAGAAGCACTCAACACCTCGAGCAACGTCCTGAAAGCGCCAAATTTTCCTTTATAGCGTTCTGTGTGATCGGCTTGTAACGCAGCTGCGTGGCTGGCCTGGTAGGTCTCAAAATCATCCATACTGCCACAAAGGTATTGGATGGCGAAAGTGGTTCCGTATTCATCTTCATCGCCTATGAGGCGGCTTAGTTTGTATTCTTTGAATAGTCCAGTCGCCATTACGTCGGGTATGTGAACAGATTGCATCCATTCGAGCCAATCAGCTTTTATGGCATCATCAAGTTTTATTGTAACGTTGTAGAGTATCATTTTAGTAGTAATTTTTGGCAAGTTAGGGAATTCAGTTCTATTGTTGTCGCTCCTTGCAATTGCTTACTGTTTTTGCTCCTTTCAGTCTCCGTTGTTGTTGCCTTCGCCTTACTTATTGGGTTACCGATTGTTCGAAAAACAGAAAAGTGCCAAACTTCTGTTAAGCCTGACACTTTTTATTTTCTTATTCGTCAACGACTACTCCCAAGCATTATCAAATGCCTCGATCATTACTGTGTACTTATTGGAGATATCGCCGTTGCGGCAATTGATCAACAGGGATGCTTCAACATTGTTCGGGAAGCTCATTACCAGACCTGTCATACCACGTCCGCCACTTTTCCAATCACCGCCGTGTGAAGGGTAGAGACCATGATCTCCATATTTCTTTTTCGTACCCATACCTTCATTAAGGAGTAGGTCACGGTATTGAGGAGCAAGGTAGTCATTGTCATACTTCGCATGAGCGAAAGCATTAAGGACATTATTTGCAGAAAGATACAAACCGTAAGGCCCAGCCGTTAGGTTATAGTCGCCTGTTAACCATGGATCTGACTCATCATCATAATTGTAGCATAAGGTCGGGTTGGTGTTGTCTGGTGTCCATTTCACGTTATTGACAGAAATAGGGCTGAATACTTCATCTTGCATATACTCGCGGAAGATATCAGCAGTTTCTGTTTCCAGAAGGTCGTGATCATCCTTAATCTCATACATGTCTGAATAATGAAGGATATGAGGAATGATAACCCTAAAGAATGCATAATTGGCATTGAGGTAATAATTATTGCCTTTATGTGCTGGATTGACACCAGTTTCTACGATTTCACGAAGTGAGGTGTAGGAGCTTCCACCTTCACGGATACCGCTTTCATGGCGAAGCAGATCACCGAAAGTTACATCTTCCATAGTTTCATGCACATCCCAACTTTGCGGGATATACCATTTGATTGGCGTCTCAACGACCATACCCACTTCTTCACATACTTTGTAGAAGGCAATAGCAGTCATGGTTTTACTGATACTGGCGATTGTCATTCTTTTATCAGGTGACTGATCGATTCCTCCACGTCCATTAGCATCAGGTACAACAGCGTGGCCATTGGCACCATCGGTATATTTTACACCATTTTTGGAGATAGAGTAAGTGTACCCAGTAACATTCCCGTCCAGGGCTTCCTGGAGATTCTGTTCGAATTTGTCAATGTTAAAGGAAGGACCGAGGTCCTGGAAAACATTCCCGCCGGGTGCGGTTAAAGGATCCTTCTCACAACCAGAGAGGATCATTACAGAGAAAAAGAAAAATAGAGCTGATTTGAAGATTAGATTTTTCACGACTAAGATTTTTTCAAGTTAAGGTAAAAGCCGCCATTTTGTGGCTGACGTAACTTTGTACCCCAAATCAGAAAAACCTAACCAGCTTGTTTCGGAAAAAATTAAATATCAGGAAAAAAGACTAATAGTTGCTGTATGCTGATAGTTACCTACCGTCAACCGTCAACCGTCAACCGTCAACCGTCAACCGTCAACCGTCAACCGTCAACCGTCAACCGATCATTGCACATCATCCCCCCGCAAAATCCTGAATCGTTTTCGGGCCTCAACTGTGAGTGTACTTCCCGAATGTTCTTTTAGGATACGACCATAAAGCTCTTTGGCTTTAGTTGGCTGATCGAGTTGATTCTCGTTTAGTTTTGCCAGATCGAATAGCGCATTGTCAGCCCGAATGCCGTCACTATGGTTGTCGATAATGAGTTGTAGCATTTCGGCTGATTCGTCAAACCTGCGAAGCTTGTACAGCATTTGCGATTTGACATAAAAGATATCATCCTCAAGCTGGTGATCAGGAAAGATGACGGTAATAGAATCGAGTTTGATGAATGACTCATCGAAACGATTTTGAAAATTTAGAAGATCGGCTTCCGAAAACATCTCCATAGCAGTTGCAGAAGTGTCCAACCCCCAGTGATCCATGATAAAAACTGACAGATCGATGGCGTCGTTGGAGATCAATTCGGAAGTTGAGGCTTTTAGAACGGAGAGTTGTGCCTGTGCCCATTCAAAATCGCCATGATAGTAGGAGAGACGGGCATTGCGGTAACGCGCCTCTTCACCTAACATATCATCTTTAAAATCTTTGTCTACCTGTGAGTATAATAGGGTGGCTTCCCAAATCTCATCTTTCATCAGATAATAGTCACCCAGGTCAAGTTTCGATTCGGCGCGAATATACCGATGTACGCCTGGTAGGGCAATCATTTTTTCAAGCAAGGTAACGGCTTTGTCGAGGTCATTCAGATAAAATGCATGTAGTTGTGCCAGTTCCCTGATGATTCCTGCGGAAGATTTGTTTTGGCCAAATTCAGTAAGAAAAGCTTCATACTCTCCCTGCAAGACAGACAGATCATCGTTGGTATAGGTAAAACCTTCAACGAGTTTTATTTTTTTCGTACTTAATAATTTCCTTTTTGCCTCGAGATAGTAGGTGCAGGTAGGCCCCTTATCATCAATGATGTAGTTATAAGCATTAATGGCTGTGTCGTAATCGCCTTCCTTTTCAGAATCTCCTGCAAACTTGAAAACCCTAGCCCCATTTTCTTGCAGCCTCCTGTCGAGTGCTTTTACCTGTCGGAATGCATTTCTAAAGTCTTTACGCTGGATAAACAACCAGGTCAGTAACTCAGGATATACAACTGAATTGGCATCCGTTTGAATACGATCATAAAGTTGTTGTTTTAGAACATCAAAGTCTTCATCTGTCAGATACCGTTGGAAATAGGTTTGGATCGTTGTCATCCGCCTTGTATTGATCGACAGGTCGTCAAGGTAGTTTTTGATCATATTGGGCACATCGCCCTTCCTCCTATACAGGTCACCGATCTGATAAGAAAAAATGAACTTTTCTTTGAGGACTTTTGAACCTTTATCGTAGGTCTCAATGGCGAGATCGTATTTGGCAAGGTTGCGAAACGAATTGGCGAGTTGTGTGATTTTGTTGCGGTCTGCCGGAAGCAATTTGATCGCCTTTTTGAATTCTTCATCAGCTTCAGCTGATCGAAACTGTTTTTCAAGCAGATTGCCGTATTCGACGTAGAGCTGGCCCTGTTTGGGATAGCTTTTCATCCTTTTTTTGATCGATTTTTCTGCGGTTGTATAGTCCTCAAGTTGTAGTAACGAATTGATATATCTTGAGAAGTAATAATAGTTATGCGGACTTCTATCGGCAAGTTTTTGGTACAAGGCTGCAGATTTTTCATATTCACCATTGATGAAATACTGCTGAGCTAAATTAGCTTCATTTTGTTGTGCCATCGCGAAAGCGGGCAACAATATTGCCAGTAAGAGAAGAGAGAATATACGAGTCATAAGTACACTAAGTTATTACAAAGCCGACAAAAACTATACCCTATTCGAAATTTAAGGAATTTATAACAGTAACCAATGGAGACAAAAAATGGCTGCTCTTTTTGGGAACAGCCATTTCAATGTTTTGTTTATCCTTTTCGGAAAACCATCTAGTTTTCCAGCTTGAATCGGACCGGCAGGTTGAACTGTACCTTTACAGGACGGTTACGCTGCTTTCCGGGAGTCCATGTTGGCATGGACTGGACGATACGGAGTGCTTCTTTTCCGCATCCTCCTCCTGGATCACGAACAACCTTAGGATCGGTGATCTTGCCTTTTTTGTCAACAACGAAGCTGACAACGGCCATACCTTCGATACCGTTTTCACGGGCGATGCTAGGATATTTGATATTCTTGTAAATGTACTCAAGCATTTTCTTCTCGGCACATTTCTTCTTATCATCATCAGAACCTCCAATATCTTCACAACCTGGGAAACGTGGCATTTGCTGCACGATGGTAAAAATCTCTTCAGAATCTTCTTCCTCAGGCTCTTCTGGTGGAGGTGGTGGAGGTGGTTTCTCTTCTTCCACTGGCTCTGGTGGTGCTTCTACAACCGTTTCTTCTTCAACGGTCATGTCTTCGAATTCAATTTCTTCTTCAACCTCTTCCTCTGGTACCTCTTCAATTACTGGAGGTGGCGGAGGTGGCGGTGGCGGAGGTGGCTCAGCAGTACGCGGTGGCTCCATCTCAATATCTTCTGGTAACTCGATATCGGTAGGGATGTACACCGCTTTGTCATAAGTTGTCCACGCAAAGGCAAACATGGTTAGCAATAAGGCACTGATAATACCGATGCGCAAGTACATCGGGCTATTACCGAAAGCGTCAGCTTCAGGATACTTTTTTGCATAACGGTATTTCGGATCGTCGGCATACTTTGAAGCCAGGTCGGAATTCCGTGCCTTGTTCATTAAGAACTTTTTGCCAAAAATAACACCCAGTATTCCCGCGGCTAAAAGCGCGAAAAAAATCACAAATTGGGTGGAGGTAATAGCTTCCATTTTTTAAGTTTTATTTTACAAGGAAATGTAAACTGGTTAGTCCTATAAAACAGCCGATAATATTAGCAATAATATCGAGAATGTCAAAATATCTATCTGTTAAAAACTGAAATTGGATGACTTCTAACAAAAAGCCGTATCCAATTGCGAAACTTAGCACAGCAACAATAACAGATGATCTGATTTTTTGTCCGCCTGAGTTAACAGTTATTCCTCTGAATATTAGCGATACAAAGACGCCATAGAAAATCAGATGTCCTACCTTGTCCGGCTGGAAAAGGTCGCTAAACTTGAAGGGTGCCATTGGGGAACCTGGCATGACAGATAAAGTCAAGATCAATAAACCCCATAATAAGGCCGGAAGAAAACTCCACATTAGCTGATAAGCCCCTTGTAGCTTTCTGCATCAAGCAAGCTGTCGACTTCTGAAGGGTCGCTCAGGCTGATCTTCACCATCCATCCTTCTCCGTAAGGGTCAGAATTGACGAGATCTGGATCATCTTCAAGTTTTGAGTTAATCTCTTCAACAGTGCCGCTAAGTGGCATATACAGGTCAGATACTGTCTTTACAGCTTCAACGCTGCCAAAAACTTCATCTTTGGCAACTTCCTGTCCTTCAGTTTCAATTTCAACATAAACAATATCACCAAGTTCGCCTTGTGCGTAATCGGTGATGCCAACGAGGGCTGTTCCGTTTTCAATTTTAATCCACTCGTGTTCTTGTGTGTATTTTAAGTCTTCAGGTACGTTCATGGAACCACTTTTTGGGCATAATTTAAAATCATAAATCGGTGCCGGTGGTCGGTAGTTATTTCATCAAATCAATTTCCGGAGTTAGCGCTTGTTTTGTTAGATGCTAATAGTTCCGGTTTTGGTGTATGACGGATGAAAAAAATCTGCCGACAAGACGACAAGCCAAAAATAGGGAATTTTTCGGGGTACTGATGTATGCAAAGTCAATTTAGAATTATCATTTTTTGACTTTTATTAGACAGGGTCCATTTACTGTAGACCCCGGTAGTATGGTTTAATGAAAAAATAGCTCACTAACCTCTTCAAATGTGCTGGCACGGTCTCTCGAAGAGGATCCTGGGTAAAAAAAACAGGGAACCAAATAAGGAACCCTGTCTTATCATTTAACTTATGTGCAATGTAAGCGTTATTGTGTCAATGAGAACCTGATCGTTACCCCAGCCTGGGTATTGGTAATAGGGAATGATGCCGAAGTCGCTGGAATAGTGCGGCTACGGTCAAAGAAGATTCTAACATTTACTCTTTCATTTACGGTGTAATCAATCGAAGGCGAAATTCTGATGGAGCGTGACCCCCTTGTCGGAACTGCCTGTTCCTGGTCAAGCAGGTGATTGACGGTTTTATCGTCACTTAGTGAAAAGTCGAAATTGATATTCAGATCATTCTCCTCTGTGGGTGCTTTTTTGCTTAAGTTGAACGGCAGCTTAAAAGCTTTGATCCGGTAACCCATTCCAATTGTGATCTCGTCACGCTTTGTCTCAATTAACTGGTAATCAGTAAGGTTAAGTGCAAGTGTCCGACTCTTCTTGATGTCAATTCTGGCGGTAAGTTCATTCGCAAATTTTACATCAAGGCCGATCAATGGTGAGAATTGCTCTGAAATTACAAGATCCGGAATCTCAAACGGTGAGAAATAGTTGAAAGTGTTTTCATTGAACTCGTTGTATTGAGGATCAAAATCGAGGTCAGTAGCATACCGATTTAGCGTTAACGTTGAAGTATAGCCGTGTGTCAGACTGAAACTTTGAAATATTTTATCTAACCCTTTGATCTTGCTCAAACCGTTATAGGTCAACCTCCAGTTAGGCTTCGGTAAGATCTTGAATACATTCAACTTGTAGGTGTTCGGATCATTATTGGTATAAGCCGAAAGGAAAGCAGGAATCAATACATCCTGCTGGAAACGACCGTAACCTTCTGTATACCCGGAACCATCTTCTGCATGTTGTCCGTCAGATCTAGGATTAAGGGCTCCCCATCGTTGTGAGATGATTTCACGGTTATTTTCAAAGGTTTGGAATGTTTCCGATATCGTTTCTGCATCCGTTTTCTCGAATAGCGTCCCAAGGCTGAAGAAAGTCATGGTGAGACTACCAGCATCAAGTGCATTGAGGTGTTGGAAATCACCTCCTGGAGTAGTTACCTTGAAGTACTCAGAATGGTTTTCAGTATACGAGCGATTAGCATTTAATTCTACTCTGAAATCCTTGAATGGCTCCAAAGTTACTTTGGCATCATAGGTTTGTGAATAGTTGTCAAATACCTGTTGATTTTGGAAAACGTTTGTGGTGATCCAGCCATTGGCCGCTGCTTCATCAAGGTAATCCCGTTTTGGTTGTTGGAATCCAAAAGCATATCCTAAACCAGGAGCATTAAATCCGTCACTTAATCCAAAGAAACGTGGAGAAGGCATAAAGCCTGGAACAACAGAACTAATATTCTCTGAGAAGGAGAATCTTGCTTTTCGGACTGTCATCAAGGGTCTTAGGATAATACGTTCGGCAATTGATGGCTCACGTTCTTTTTTCTTCTTGTCTTCCTTGGACTTTTTACCCCCTTTGCCATCCTGATTGGCTAACTCAGGGCTGTCTTCCAGTCCGTTAGGTCCTCCTTTATCATTACCTTTACCTTTATCCCTGGGATTCTTGTCGTTACTATCCTTCTTGTTGAAGTCTTCCTTACTGCCACCTCTTGGATCGTTCAGGCCACCTCTACCACGCGGGTTGGAGTTGTCTCTGCCATTGTCGATGTTTCCACCGCGATCTCGCGAATTGCCACCACTTCTTGATTTGCTATTGATCTTCCTCAGGTATTTCGACTTGTTATACAATTTGGTAAAGTCAAGATCACCATTGATCTGACGTGTCTGTCCGTTTTGAATAACATTACCGAGGGTATCCACATTCAAACTAGCTGCTGACCAGGTGTAATTACCACTGTAGGATGCACGCACCTGAGTCCAGTCAAGGAATGGAATTTTCCTGGTTGGTAGTTGGTAATTGACAGAAACATTCTGGTTAAAGTTTTTGGTGCGACCAAAATCCTTGATATTATCCCAGATGATCTGCTTGGCTACTTCGTCATTAGGCCCTTCCGGTTCATCGATAACCGAATTATTAACAGCATTATAGCTGAAAGTAAGATTTCCGGTGAGGTTCCAATTCAGGCCATAAGAGCGATCCCAGAAGAAGCGTTTGTCAAAGTAGGTGCTGTTGCTTGGGTCTGCAAAACGATAGGTGACCTTTCCAAATTGCCTGTTCATTTCCGTACGGAAAGTGAACGAACTTGGTAAAGGACTGAAGCTAAAGTCTTTAACAGCTCCAAACCATTTACTCTTGCTCTTAATCAGTTTTTTGAATGGCTCGATTGGCTTGAGGCCCGGTGACCATCCATAGTCAATTGATCCACGATAATCTTTTACACTATTTCTTTGAATGGTTGGATCTCTTTTAACGGTATGCGAATAAGCATAGGTCAGGCTGAAGTTCTCAATATCCCAGAACATTGGTTTACGTTGTGGATTGGTTCTGTCCTTCCTGACATTGGTAAAGTTAAAACTTCTGATTGAGGTATAATCAACAGCTTGTTCTCTTAAGGAGTCCCGTGTAGCCTGGTTTTCTGCCGCCTCAATTTTTTGCTTAAGCGGAATATCAAGGTCATACGGGTCAAATTCAGGTGTTTTTATGGTATTTGAATATTGAGCATAGAAAGGTATGCGAATCTTGGCATTCTTTGGTAGCAGTTTACCCAATTCAAGATTGGTAGCAAAATCATATTGTACCACTTCTTCCTTAGCTCTTTGGTCAACACGTTCTTCAAGTCCTCCCCAGCCGATACTGGTATAATTTCCAGACACGGTAAAATTACCAAAGTCGGCAAGTGTAACATCAAGGCGGGCAAGTCCTGCTGTACCACCTCTTTCGTCAAGTCCGGTCAGTCTTAGCTCGTTGACCCAAACTTCCGCACAATGCGGGAATTGAGTCTCATCACGGTTTCTGATACCAATCATGACCCCCTTAACAAGTCCGAGGTCTGGATTACCCAATACTCTTACCGTATTCTCAGGGTCTTCCGGATCCACTGTTGAATATGGACCGGTCGAGGATACACCTGATGCATTTCTTTCCACTTTGACATCTCTGAACAATTCGAGAGGGAAGTCGAACGAGTTTTCTTCGCGCCAGACAGCTGCGGTTATTTCGTCTAGTGATTCGGTGCCAAGCAAAGGCTCACTCATCACAAGAGGAATTTCGTATTCATAATAATTTCGCTCAAAGTCACTACCCAGACGCATAAAGATGACAAGATTGCCAGGCTCAAGATCTTCAGGAGATTCGGCATGGACAAACATCTTCATTCGCTGATACCTTCGGAAATCAAAGTTGAGCAATTTATATATGCCTTTGGCCTCCTGATAATCGAGGCCACACACATCGAGCGAGAGTGATTGTTCGTTTTGCAGGGCATTAGGAAAGGCCCCAAGTGCTGTTTCCCGTTGTATCCCTGCCGGAAGGACGTAGGGGAAGGGTTGTCGGGCAGAGTTTTCCTCAATATTAACCGCTGTAACATCGAATGTTGTCGGTTCCATTTCACCGCCGCCACCAACACCTGGCTCTACAAGATCACGGGTGTATCTTCTCCATTGGTTTCTTACAAGTTGAAGACGAGCAAAACGAAGGATGATCTCATCATCAAATTCGGTCATATACATCCTGATGAAACGGATAGAACGAAAGTCCTGGATACCACCATGCTTGGAAGTAAATTGATCAATTGGCACTTTTATCTGGTACCAAACACCGCCTGTTGATTCGACTGAGTCAACAACAAACTGGTTGAATTGCATCTGGTCAGGTGACAACGGATCACGTTCGATTGGAATCTCATATTCGTAGAATGACTCGGTTTCACTTAAGGTGTTATCCCGATTGAGGTCTTCAGAGTCAGGTAAGTTGGTGTATGAGGTGTTTTCACCCAATGAGTTACCCTGTGAGTGATTAAAGAATTTGTATCGATCAATAATCGTTGGAGAGTTGGGTGCATCAATTGGGCCAAAACGAGTTTCATTGCTGTGGTAGTAGTAATCATCGTTAGATGGGTCAGCATTAATCTCGGCCAACACATCAGGATCAGTGATGTAGCTGTTCATTACATCAAGATAATCCTGGAATTGCTCTACCTCACCAAGGTTGTCAAATCCATCCAATCCAACATCCTGGATCTCACGTACTGCTGGGTCATTGTCGAAAGCATTGGTCACAGCCTGAACCCTTGGAATTCTTGACCAGACAGTCGTATCTGTCGGCGCTTCCGAGGTCAGATTAGGCAAACCATTTTCGAAGAATTTCCTTGAATCGCGAAGAATATCTTCAGAAACTGAACCCAGATTGATGTAGAGTTTTCCATCGCTGGTAACGTTAGGAATTGTAGCTCCGGATTCGTCAACGCGATCCTGGAATGGACTGAGCATCCAGAATTCTACGAACTCGATATTGGCTGCTTCAAAGTCATTCGTCTCTAATGATCGCATGATACCTCCCCAGCGATTTTCAGGCTGAAGGAGATCACCATCCTGATCGATACCATAGTTGTCGCCAGTACCTACTACATCGATTGTACCCGGAGGGCCATCAAAGTTGTATGAACCTCTTTCTTTCGGGAAATAGGCCATATCGAAGGTGAATAATCCGGTATTCTGGATATTTTGACTTTCGAGATTACGGAATACATCGCGTTGAGAAAAAGCCCTTGTGTACGGGTCTGACGCTGCTCCACCGCTTCTTACAATAGGATCGATGCGATACCAGGCTAATTTAGCCCTGTTGATACCATAAACCAGGCTACTGATTGAGTCTGCTTCAGGGAATCTTGGGTTTCTTGGCGTACTGGCCATAATCCACGAGGTAGATGGGGTACGCAAATCGAAATTGGTTGAACTACCCTCAAAGTCATCGAGGTAAACGATACCGCCTTTCTCGTCGCCCCTATTGTTAATGGCCTTGGAGTGACCTGGCCTGAGGGCAGCACCTTCCGCGGTAAACGAAATGTTTGATGGTGCCTTCGTCTGTATTAGCGGCAATTTGTCAATGGCTTTTGTCAGCCATGGTGCTTCCGTTGAATATTGCACATCGAGCCCGTAAACGCTATTGGAAATAGGGTCATCTCCAATATTTACCTTTTGGGTAAATGGTCGTTCGTGCAGCTTCATGAATGTCCCTCCAATGTTGAAGTTTTCACTGATGGTATAGTCGAGTCGCATCCCGTACAATGTTTTGGTTTGGAAGCCAAAAAGTGTATTGTCCTCAAAAGATACGTTGACTGGAATGCCGGAGTTTAAAATGGATTCATTAAGTATTCGCACCCTTCCAATGTTGTAATCCACTTCGTAGTCACGGCCTTCGATCAGTTGTTGTCCGCCGGCGCTGACATTAACCGATCCTCTTGGAATATTGAAGGAGCCAAGAGAAATTTCTGAAGATATGGATGATTTATAGCTACCACGAATTAAGAAGCGATTAAACTCCGGATACTCACGGGCTATTGTAATTGTTGAATCGTATAATTGTTGATACACAAATTCGCGAGCAACATCAGGATCGTCGAATTGTGCTTCAAGATGTGATCCGAATGGTTCTAATATCGGGAAGATTACTCTACCGTTTCTCGGATTAATTGTGATGCCTGGTACAAAATCAAAGACACCATCGGATATCGGATCATTATAACTGTTGAGATTGTCAAGGTTGAAAAGGCTGATCAATGGCGTACCATTTACTGAACCCTTAGGAATAAAACGTTTTTCTCCACCACCGGCATCCTGGTAAAAGATATCCAGTTTGAAATCTTGTTGGTTTACCTGGAATGCACCAATACCGTAAACGTTTTTCATCATCAGGTCCCACATCGGAAGGCCGACATTGGCAGTTGTACTCTTCAGCAATTTGACGTAAAGTACGTTGAGTGTATCAGGACTGATCGGCACATCATTGGTAAACTCACCTACCTGATGGACTTCACCGTTATAGGTATATTCGAAGGCAACACCGAGAACGTCTTCTGGTTGAAGATTCACATTAAGTGAAATGTAGCCAAGTTCAGGGTGGAAGTTGTATTCTGAGGGTGATAACAAACGTGCTCTTACTTTCTCAAAATCTTCGATCTGGGTATAGTTCAATTGGCCCTGAAGGCTGGAAACCGCGTTGTCGAGATCTCTTGTACCTTGCGTTTCCATTACATCGTCAAACTGCGAGTTGGCATCGTTGTCAGGTAATCCCTGAGTGCCTGTAATATCAGGGAATCTTGGAACTGAAGGGACTATGATTGAGGTGTTTTGTACTCTTTGTGGCTCACCAAGGTCAGCGAGTGCAACAATATCTCTTACGCCCTCTGTGGCATTTCTTGTATTGGTAATCCATACTTCGAGTTTGGTAATTCTGAACACAGTATTGATCTGTGGCAGGTTTAACTGGGCCCTTTCGAAATTGTCGCGGTTATAATGTGAAAGGAAGAAGTGACGATTTTCATCATAATCATCAGCAGTAACTTCAAAGGTTTGCTGCTGTGTTCCGCCCTGGATCTGGACATTGTTTCGCTTTGATTTCTTTTGAGAAACAATGGTAGAAACATTAAGACGACCAAATTTCAGATCAGTCCGCAATCCAAAAAGACTTTGGCTTCCCTGTATGAGAGAACTTCTCAGCGGCAGGCTGACGTTACCAGCTTCAATTTTTTGGAGAATATCATCTTCGGTTCCGCCAAACTCAAGTTTTACCTGGTTTTCGAAATCGAATGTTGCTTGCGTGTTGTAGTTGGTAGAAAGTTGAAGTTTCTCTCCGATTTTTCCGATCACGTCCATCTGAATGGCCATGTCGAAGTCGAATCCTCCCTGTTTCCTTTGTTGTTCTGTAAGGATCGGGTTATCAACTCTTTGAAAATCGGCACCAAATGTCAGGTCGATATTACCACTTGGACGGATATCAACGGTTGTTCCACCAAAGAGGCGATCGATCAATGAGCTTTTGATGTTAGACTCATATCGTTCAATAGGGTCCTTTCCGGAAGGCCCGAGATCGGCATCAGATGCCATCTGGTTGAAGAAATTGCGTTGTTGTTGTTGCGCCTGCCATTCGACATATTCGTCGAAAGACATATAGGTCGGCGCCCTGAAGTAATTGCCACCGATTCGTTCGGTGATGATGTACTGTCCGGTTTCAGGGTCATAAGTTACTTCTTTCTCGATCGCAGGAGGATCATTAAGGTCGAACGGGTTATTACCCTGGTTGTTAATAAAGTCTCCATCACGATCAGAGATCGGAGGTAGCGTATCGCCTTCGTTAAAGAATGATTCTGCTTCCAGAAAGTATGGACTCTCTAGGTTGTAACTAAACCCTTTCTCCGCTACGGCGTTTTGAATAAAGCCAACAGACAGTAACAATAACAAAAAATAGTATCCCTTTATCTTCATAGCTAGCCATGAATTATGATTATTCCGGGTAACCGGAATGCTCCAATTACAATTAGATTTGAGTTGCCCCGAAGCGAGTTCGGGAAGTTTAACTGACAGGGGAATTTCAGGTGCCCCAATTTACCTTTTTTTAACAGGAGTAGATTTTGGTCATAGGCGATAGGTCGTCATCAGGAATAGGTTCCGTATTATAATGAGTATGTTACCGAAAAAATGGTTGTATCTCACCGCTGTGGAACGTGAATCTTAACGTTTTAGGATAAATTCTTCAATGCTAACTTAATTAAAACTTCAACGTCCGTTATTCCAGATGATTCATTTAACACTTTGTTAAGGGCCTTCTGGATGCGAATCCTATTAAACCCTAACGCAAGTAATGCGGATAACGCTTCTTCCCTGATAGAATGGCTGCCCATTGCTGAGGGAACTGATGAAGTTTCTTCGCCCGAGTCCTTGATCAACTTGTCTTTTAACTCAATAATCAGTCTTTTCGCAGTTTTAGGGCCAATGCCTTTTACGCTGCTGATCACACGTACGTCTTCGCTGATTATTGCCGACCTGGCCTCTTCTGGCTTTAGGGAAGAAAGCAGTACTCTAGCGGTATTCGGACCTATTCCTGAAACGGAAATAAGGTATACGAAAAGGTTGCGTTCCTCCGGGCTTTCAAACCCGTAAAGGGTTTGACTATCTTCTTTTACATGAAAGTAGGTCAGTAGCTTGACCCTTTCCATGCTTTCGATTTTGCTGTACGTATGCAGACTGATATTTATATGATACCCTATACCTCCTGCCTCAACTATAACATACGCCGGATTTTTGAACGTAATTTCTCCCTTGATATAGGCAATCATCTGCTAAATTTGAAGGGTAAAGGTACGGAAGGAAATCCAATTACAATAGGAAAATGAGTATCAATCCGGTTTTGGGAATTTGGCCGAAATTCAAATGTAATTTTTGGGATGAAGGAGACCTGGATGTAAGATGAAATTCAAACTCAAAATCAAGGACAGGGCTGACTTAGTTGATGGATGAAATTAAAATCCAAAAGACGTAATCCAACTAGATTATGGTGATGTCCAGCCTCTAATCTCTCATTGAATTTGAATTTGCGCTTTGAGTTTGAGTTTAACGCGATTTTTGGAAGTCTAACTCGCTCATAAAAAGTCCGCAATAGTCGTTATATTTATTATCCATCAAATCTTAACCCTATGAGTCTGACAACACTTGCTGCTTCGGCGGCTGGATACATCCTTAAAGCCTTTGGCAAATCAAAGATCGCAGAGCATGCAAAAAAAGAACTTGTTGAAACTTTCGACAAGGAAGTAAAGGGTCTTTGGTCTTGGATCAAACCCATTTTCCAAATGAAAGCTGAAGAAAAACTGGTTTCGAAGGTGGAGTCTGCGCCCCTTGAAGAAAAAACACTGGCCGTTCTGGAGTGGAAAATTGAAGAGTTATTGGAAGAGGATGACTCATTCAAGTCAGAACTGGAAGAAAAGGTGGAAAAATTAAAAGCCATTGAAAACCAGATCTTTAATATTGAAAATATTCAGGATGCAGGTATCGTTAATCTTGGTGGGACCATTAATATACAGGGAGAAAACGTATCGGGACGGGATATGACAATTAATATCAACAAATCGGATACCGACTAGGTAAATCCCTTCAACATTTCTTCAATAAAAAAGTGACACCTCCCTGACGGAAAGTGTCACTTAAGAAACCCTATGACTATAAAAATAGTCAGTGGCCTTAATTTTTCTGTTTCATCTCGGCCACATGCTTATGTAATATACGGATTTTTGCCAAGAATATTGTAGTGTAACCAGAGGCTGTTAGCAACAGCCTCCGCCGTCATAGAAATATGTTGACGGGGTTATCATAATATCTGACCTGCCAAGATTTGCCAGCGCATCGGCAGTTTTATCACATACAGCAAGTGGTTGGTTGAGCATCAAAGTATGCCCTTTGTCGTCGTCAAAATAGTCATCATCACCAAAGTAGATGGCTGCTTTCCCGGTGAAAACACAGGGTCCGTCCTCTGGCATTGGATCCTTGATAGCGCAAACTTCAACGGATTCGATATAAATCGGAGTATCTACTTCATAACGATTTGGTGTGAGTAAACGATAGGGCCGCTTTGCGCGAATTTCTACGGTGCCGAAGCCAATTTCTGTGATCATATCAATATAATCCTGTAGTGGAATTGAACCACTTATACAGATGGCTCTCAGGGTTTCGTTTTGTCTTAAATGATCGGGGATTGGTTGTTCACAGACTGGATCTGAAAGTACAAGGCGGCCATGCGGTTTCAAAACGCGGTACATTTCTTTTAGGGCCTGTTTGAGGTCGTCCATTTCAAAAATATTGAACAGACAGTTCTGAGCTGCTACATCAACAGAGTTGTCTTTCATCGGCAAATCGAGAGCAGAACCTTTTTTCAGTTCAACAAAATTTCGGCTAAACCATGGGTTGCGGGATTCAGCTTCAAACAAATTTTGATTGCAGGCTTCAAGCATTTCATCGACTACATCCACCCCGATAACACCTCCTTCCTGGCGGCTGAAATAGGAAAATTGAAGTACTTCCATACCTCCACCAACACCTACATACAAAATCACCGGATCATTTACCAGATCACGAGGATGGACAGTTGTGCCACAGCCATAATTCATTTCCAGCATTTTTTCCGGAATGTCAAGCCCGGGAAGTGCCCACACCGGCGAAGTTGTACAGCAAAGGCCTATGTCGGGCGTTTCCGCTGCTTTTTTATAAACATCTTTTGTTGTTTCGAGATATGACATTATTGATCGATTTTAGAACTTTTGAAACGTGTTAACCGGGGTTTAATATTCAGTACTAATTGTTAAAGGTCGAAGGCAAAAAAACGGAATGCGAAATAAATAATTATTACGTTAGTTCGCCACCACAGCTTGAGCCTGCACCTGCTGTACAGCCATAGCAATGTTGGTTTAAAATAATATTTCTTTGATTCAGGGTTTCCATGTCAAAGGTGCTAACATGGTTAGTTGAGTGAGGTTGTACTTTCAGATCCAACATTTGGTTGAAGTCACAATCGAAAAGGTAACCGTCCCATCCTACAGAAATTGTGTTTCTGCACATGAGCGCATCGACGGTAGCCGGATTAAAAGCATTGACCAATTCAGTCATGTAGTCTTCGTAATTGCCACTATCAAGCAGGTATTCAAGAAAGCGACTGATTGGGATATTGGTAATGACATATAGGCTGTTAAAGTCGATATCAAAACGTCGCTTTAATTGACGTTTGAATTCATTTTCCAGGCTTTCCTGGCCAGCTGGGAGAAATGCACCTGAAGGATTGTAGACCAGATCGAGCTGCAGGTCACTGCCTTCCTGGCCATACCCAACTGCATTCAGCATTTTCAAGGCTTTGATCGAATCTTCGAATACGCCGTCACCGCGCTGACTGTCAGTACGGGTTTTGCTGAAATAGGGGAGGGAGGATACGACATTCACCTTGTGCTTGGCGAAAAATTCTGGCAGATCATAATATTTTGGGTTGGCGACAATGATCGTGAGATTGCACCTGTTAATAACCTTTTTATTCATTTTGGAAATCTCCTCAACAAACCATCTGAAGTGTGGATTCATTTCCGGGGCACCGCCGGTGATGTCAACAGTATGTATGGATGGGTGCTTAATGACCTCAAGACATTGTTGGAGTGTCTCTTTTGTCATAATCTCCTTCCTGTCCGGGCCTGCATCGACGTGGCAATGTGCGCAAGTCTGGTTGCACATTTTTCCTACATTAACCTGAAAAATTGATATACCTGATGGTCTCAGGTTTTCGTAACCCAAGTCTTTTAGTTTACCGGTGAATAGTGGAAACTGGTCATCAACGAGTTCTTTCCCATTCAGTACTTTAAGTTGGTAAAACGTTGAAGCGAGCTCGCTTTCGCGAGATTTAAGGGATTTTGTGCGCTGCTTTATTGACATTATGTTTGGCGTTTCGTAGATGCGCTTCATTTCTCGCCTGGGGATGGACGGGTATTGGAAAGCAAACTACGGCTTACATCATTAATTTTTTTGCCTGGTTCATCATTTGCACACCATGAACCAGTGCTGCTCCGCCTTTAATAGCTGCTGCTACATGAACGGCCTCCATCATTTGCTCTTCATCTGCACCTTTTGAGAGACAAGCTGAAGTGTATGCATCGATACAATACGGACATTGTTCAGAATGGGCAACTGCCAGGGCAATCAGGGCTTTTTCCCTTTCGGTTAAAGCACTTTCGCGGAAAACGGCATTATAGTATTCGAAAAATTTATTGCCAAGTTCTTCTTGAAACTCGGTGATTTTCCCAAACTTTTTGAGATCATCAGGATTATAATAGTTCTTTTCTGACATAGGTTCAAAATATTTGGCCCAATATTAATCAATTTTTGAACAAACAATCGCCACTTTTTGCGAAAGCTAAAGTATGGAATGACCTATTCCCAATTTGTCAGTTTATCGACAATGACCAGAGTTTTTGATTTTCATAGGCAGAAGCTCGTGATTAATTCAATATCATTGAAATCTTTTTATTAGTATTATGTGATAGTTCTGTTATTTGTTGGCCCTACTTTTGGATAAAAATTACACCCGTTATGCATATTGTGATTCTTGGAAATGGTATCAGTGGCATTACCACAGCCAGGTACATACGTAAATTAAGCGATCATAAGATCACGGTTATTTCGGCTGAGACCGAACATTTCTTTTCGCGTACAGCACTGATGTATGTTTATATGGGCCATATGCGATATAAGGATATCAAGCCCTATGAGGACTGGTTTTGGAAAAAGAACAGGATTGAGTTGATGAAGGATTATGTCACCTCGATAGATTTTGACAACAAAACACTTAACCTTACGGAATATGGCGGGCTGAAATATGATAAACTCGTATTGGCTGTAGGATCCAAACCCAATAAATTTGGTTGGCCCGGTCAGGATTTGGAAGGGGTACAGGGGTTGTATTCCCTGCAAGACCTGGAGGGAATGGAGCGGTATAGTGAAGGCCTTAAACACGCTGTTATTGTTGGTGGCGGACTGATAGGTATTGAGATGGCTGAGATGTTTCATTCAAGGCATATCCCGGTTACATTCCTCGTAAGAGAAAAAAGTTTCTGGAATGGAGTGTTGCCTGCCGAGGAATCAGCTATGATCAACCGACATATTCTCGAAAATCATATAGACCTCCGGTTAGGGGTAAATCTAGGTGAAATCCTGCCAGATAAGAACGGAAGAGTGCGTGCTGCCACCGCTAAAGAAACAGGCGAAGAGATTCCGTGTCAGTTTGTAGGCCTTACCCCGGGGGTGAGTCCTAATATTGGGTTCCTTCAAGACTCGGGTCTTGAGATGCAGAAAGGGATTCTCGTCAATAAATATCTCGAAACCAATATAAAAGACGTGTATGCTATCGGTGATTGTGCACAGTTGCGAGAGCCACCTGCAGGGCGGCGACCTATTGAGGCCGTTTGGTACGTTGGGCGTATGATGGGAGAGACTGTAGCCTATACCATTTGTGGTAAACCCATAGAATATGAACCAGGTATATGGTTTAACTCAGCCAAGTTTTTTGATATTGAATACCAGGTCTATGGCACTGTTCCAGCTAAAATGCCTGAGTATTTAGACACGATCTATTGGGAGCATCCAGAGGGGAGAGCCTCTATCAGGCTTGTTTATGACAAAGCAGACCGATCGATAGCTGGATTTAACCTTATGGGCATCAGGTACCGACATGAAGTTTGTGAAAAGTGGTTGTCAGAAAAGACACATGTGGAAACCGTACTGGAGAATCTGAGTCTTGCCAATTTTGATCCGGAATTTTACGATCAGTACGAACCCGAGTTGATCAATGCTTATAACAAAGATAATGACACCAATCTCAAATCGAAGCAAAAACGCAGTGCCAATGCCGTTTTTCGTTTCCTTTCCCAAATCAAATCTTAGCTTTTAATCCTTTCGAACATGAATAATAATACAGATCATAGTTTATCGATAGCAAATCCTGATATACCTCTTGATGGCAAACAGAAGTTGGGTCTTGGCATTGCAGGACTCGGTTTGTTGGTTCTCTTTCTTGCCTGGTTTGGGGTTGATTTACCAAATCCCGGCTTTTGGCTTGGTGTATCCTCTTTGCTCCTCATTCTTGGAGCTGTGGTTTATGGATATACTTATATGGATTCGACTGCAGGTATAAAAAACAACCATATTTGGTTCAGGAGTCTTATCAACTGGGGTGTTGCAGGCTGGGTGTTAGGGGTTTTCCTTACGGGTTTCTACTGTTTATTATACTGGGCTCCTCAATATCTGGGTTACGATGTCGAGGGAAGTGGTGCTGCCAATTCAGGGCTTGTTGCTTTGTTTGATCCTTTAAGCCAGTTGTTCAAAAATCAACCAGCCAGTCAATGGTTTGTGTATGGAACGCTTTATACAATTGCAATAGTTGGGCTTGGCTTTAAATTCATCGCGAAGTATCGGCATAATCGCTACCAGATCATAAGGACGATTTCAGTGATGTTCTTCCAATTAGGATTTGCCTGGCTTTTGCCAGAATTTCTCTTAAGGATGAGCTTGCCCTACAATGACTTTAAAAATATGTGGCCATTGAACTATTATTTCTTCCATGACTGGAGTATTCAGGGCATGATCCAGAATGGTAGTATTGGGATGTTTATGCTGATTTGGGGCTTGGCAATGATGTTTATTATCTCTCCTGTGTTGACCTATTTTTATGGAAAGCGCTGGTATTGCTCCTGGGTTTGTGGTTGCGGTGGTTTAGCAGAAACTGCAGGCGACCCTTTCAGACATCTGTCTGATAAGTCATTAACAGCATGGAAGTTTGAGCGTTGGATTATTTACAGTGTTTTGGTCGCAGTTACTGTTGTTACAATTGCAATTTTGTATGTTTTTCTCAAAAATACAGGTGAAAACCTAATGATTTCGCATACAGCATTTGCCATTTTTGTAATTGCCTGCATGGCTCTGCTTGCAGGTGGTACATGGGTTTACCGCGATAAAATGACAGGACTTGATTATAAGATCAGGAATGCCATCCTTATTATTGCCGGGGTTATCGCCGGGTTCACAATACTGGCGATGATTACAGGCGGTAGTAATATTTTTATTATTAATACTTATGAATTGACAAAGTGGTATGGTTTAATAATCGGAGCTTTATTTGCGGGTGTTATAGGCGTCGGCTTTTACCCGCTCATGGGGAGCAGGGTTTGGTGTCGTTTTGGTTGCCCGATGGCCGCTATTCTTGGATTACAGCAAAAATTCTTTTCCCGTTTCCGGATAACGGTCAATGGCGGTCAATGTATTTCCTGTGGTAACTGCTCTACGTATTGTGAAATGGGTATTGATGTAAGGGCCTATGCCCAGAAAGGGCAGGATATTGTCCGTTCGTCTTGTGTCGGTTGTGGTATTTGTGCTGCTGTTTGTCCACGAGGTGTACTTAGGCTTGAGAACGGATCTGTTGACATAGACAACAGAACCAAAGACTTACGAACGGTCCATATTCCATTTGATAAAGTTGGGATTCTTTAAGAATATTATTCTGCCAATTTAAAACGATTTTAAATAAAATAGGGGACAGGTGTTTTTTGTATCTTTGGGCATTATTTAACTAAATCCTCGTTTGATGGAATCGATAACAAAAGGTTACCTCCAACATTCTGAAGCTATCAATCCTCATGTCACCCGGGTAAAGGCGATTTTAAAAAAATATCCTGATATCTCAAAGTTGATGGTGCGCAATCCAACAACTTTCGTTTACATTATTCTGATCGTCTCTTTGCAGGTTACTATGGCTTGGTTAGTCAGTAGCCAACCTTGGTGGGTTATTTTAATTGCTGCCTATACGGTAGGCGCATTTGCGAATCATGCTTTATTCGTATTAACACATGAGTGTACCCATAACCTGATTTTCAAAAAAAGAATCTACAACATTTTTGCTGGTCTTTTATGTGACTTGCCGAACACCATTCCAACATCAATAGGTTTCCGCAGATATCATATGAAGCACCACTCTCATCAGGGACAGTATTATCACGATGCTGATATAGCCAGTCATTGGGAAGCCAAAATGGTAAAAAATATCTGGTGGCGTAAAGCACTATGGCTTGCATTTTTCCCAATATTCCAGGCCATTCGTCCTCCAAGGATCAAAGAAATGAAGCTTGTAGATAACTGGACGATTTTCAATCTTTTTGTATGCATCGTTTTTAATGCAGCAATTGTATATTTCTTTGGCTGGGCGGCCCTGGGTTACCTGGCTTTGTCCTTCTTTACATCTATTGGCCTTCATCCTGTCGGTGCCCGTTGGATACAGGAGCATTACCTGATTAAGCCTCCTCAAGAAACTTATGATTATTATGGTCCGTTGAATAAAATCCAATTTAACATTGGTTACCATAATGAGCATCACGACTTTCCTTCAGTTCCTTGGAGTAATTTGCCAAAAGTGAGAGCTATGGCTCCAGAATTTTATGAAACTCTCTATTATCATAAATCATGGACAAAGCTGCTTTTACAGTTTATTTTCGACAAAAACCTTTCACTATATTCCAGGAGTGTCAGAACGAAAAGGACCGTAGGAGAACCCATGCATACCGAAATGTACGCAGACAGCGTGAGTAGTTAAGCGGAAACGCTTTCACCACTCTGAACTATAGGCTATGTTAAACTTATTGGCCAAATTTATTTTTTGGTTATACGGCTGGAAAGTAGGCCCTGACGTGCCAAAAGAAGCCAACAGGTGTGTGATGATTGCCTCACCACACACCTCAAACTGGGACTTTGTTTTTGCCAGGGCAGCTTTTCAGATTCTGGGCATTCCTGTAAAGTATACCGTTAAAAAAGAGTTTGTCCGGTTCCCCTTCAAATCTTTAATGTTATACCTTGGCGCCATTGCGATAGACCGCTCCCCGCGAAAACCCGGAGAAAAGCGAGCTAGCCAAACAGACGCCATGATCAGGCTTTTTGAAGATAACGACGAATTGGCCGTGATGGTAACTCCTGAAGGTACCCGATCTTTGAGGACAGAATGGAAAACAGGCTTTTATTATGTAGCTAAAGGTGGCGATGTGCCTATTTGCTTCGGTTATCTTGATTATAAAAAAAAGATCGCCGGTGTAGGAGGCTTCCTTCATCCTTCCGGGGATATGGATGCCGACCTAAGCAAGATTATGGCCTTTTATAAAGACATACAAGGTAAGTTTCCGGAGAAGTTTAGTACAGACCTCAGGTATACGGAAATGAAGGAAACTAACGAATAGCCTTGCCAACTCATTAAACAATCCCAAATTATTTTGGTTAGCCTTAATAAATAGGCATTTCCCTGGATATCATAACATTTCTGAAATCCAGCAGGGATTGTTTATCTTAGACAATATTTTAAATGCATGCATATGAAAGTCAAAATTTTATCCTCCACTCTTTCTTTGTTAATATCAATTTTCTTCACCTCTGCTGTTTATAGCCAGGCGTTTCCACAAATGGGTTGTGATAATGGCAATCGGTATGTAAATGACATCTTTACTGCGGATAGTCCGGCTTCTGTTGTTCAGTTTGGTCAGAATACTACGGTCAATGGGACTGATGTAGACCTTATGATGGACATTTATGAACCAGATGGCGATGGTTTGTCCCAAAGACCAGTAATTGTACTGGCTTTTGGTGGCAGTTTTATCGGTGGCGACAGAAGCACCGTAGAAGTATATTGCCGCGAATACGCCCGTAAAGGGTTCGTCACAGTGGCAATTGACTACAGGATTTATGATGCACCATTGGTGCCTCTTCCTGATTCGTTGGATATGCTGGAAGTAGTTGTAGGTGCGGTAAGCGATATGAAAGCTGCTGTCAGGCAATTACGTTTTGATGCTGACAATGGTAATCCATACCGGATTGACCCTGATTATATTTTTATTGGTGGCGTATCAGCAGGCGCAATTGTAGGGTTACACGCCGCCTATTTTGATGCAAATGATGTGTTGCCACAGTATATCCTTGACGAAATCAATGCTCAAGGCGGATTCGAAGGAAATTCGAACGACGCTACACTTGCTTATTCTTCTGAAACACAAGGTGTCGTTAATTACTTTGGTGCACTCAACGATGCAGACTGGCTAGGAATGGGTGATGCTCCTGTAAGTAGTCTTCACGGTACGGAAGATGAGATCGTTCCGTATGGTGTTGATTTTGCCAATGTTTGCTTATTTGGCTTTTGCATCCCCATCATTTCAATGGAAGGAAGTTTTGTTATCAATCAACGTGCTAACGAAGTTGGTGTTCCTTCTCATTTCATTTCTGTAGAAGGTGGTGGTCATGGTAATTTTTCAGCAGAGACCTATGAAGAGTACAGAGATGCAACGGCCTTATTTTTCCATAATGAAGTTTTATGTGGCACACTCACCTCCGTTGAGGATGTAAGAGAAGATGTAAGCCAATTCGTTGTTGCATATCCGAACCCGGCTAGCAATGCGATAAATATCAATTTCAATGGATTGAACCGTCAGTATGACCTCAGAGTATTCAATAATGTAGGTCAATTGGTATTTGAAAATCCAGGCTTGTTACAAAATGAGGTAAGCATCCCGGTTCAGCAATTAGCTGCTGGCATGTATCAATTAGTTATCGAGTTTGAAAGTGATGATATCCTTCCGGTCAGGAAGAAAATCGCTGTCGTGAGATAATCAGGCTCCGGCCTTTTCTTTGAAAAAAGTAGCAAATTCGGCAGGTGACATCGTTCCGATGTCGCCTTGCCCTTGTATACGGACTGCGATTTGACCTGAGTCGCGTTCTTTTTCCCCAACAATGAGCATGAATGGTATCTTTTTTACCTCCGCATCACGAATCTTCCGGCCTACTTTCTCATCACGATCATCAACAATGCCGCGAATATCAGAGGCTGCCAATTCTAGCTTAACCCCTTTTGCATAGTCGTTATACTTTTCACTAATTGGCAAAATGGCAAATTGCTCAGGGGCTAACCACAACGGGAATTTACCCGCACAATGTTCGATCAATACACTTATAAAGCGCTCCATAGAACCAAATGGTGCTCTGTGGATCATGACCGGCCTGTGTGGCTGGTTGTCTGCCCCAATGTAAGTCAGGTCAAACCTTTCCGGAAGGTTATAATCCACCTGGATGGTTCCCAATTGCCATGAACGGCCAAGTGCATCCTTAACCATAAAGTCTAGTTTAGGACCATAGAAAGCGGCTTCTCCAAGTTCGGTTACGGTATCAAGACCAACTTCCGAAGTGGCTTCAATAATCGCTTTTTCAGCAGCGTCCCAATTTTCGTCGGACCCAATATATTTCGAAGGATTATCGGGGTCACGAAGTGAAATCTGTGCGGTAAATTCATCAAAACCCATTTTTGCAAGAACTTGCTGAGTTAGGTCGAGCACTTCAAGGAATTCAGTTTTTAACTGATCAGTTGTACAGAATATATGACCGTCATCCTGGGTAAAGCTTCGGACTCTTGAAAGACCGTGCAATTCGCCACTTTGTTCATACCGATATACAGTACCAAATTCAGCAATCCTAATTGGTAGCTCTTTATAGGAGTGTGGTCTGTGTGCAAAAACCTCACAGTGATGCGGGCAGTTCATCGGTTTCAGGAGAAATTCTTCACCTTCTTTGGGGGTATGAATCGGCTTGAAACTATCCTCTCCATATTTCTCATAGTGACCTGATGTTTCGTACAATTCCTTTTTTCCGATATGCGGAGTAATTACAGGAATGTAACCTCGTTTTAACTGTTCTTCTTTTAGAAAATTTTCGAGTCGATGTCTTAACGCAGCTCCTTTTGGTAACCAAATAGGCAGCCCTGCTCCAACTCTTTCGGAAAACATAAATAACTCGAGCTCTGCACCAAGCTTACGGTGGTCTCGCTTTTTTGCTTCTTCGAGCATCTCGAGATACTCGGTTAGCTCTTTTTGTTTGGGGAAGGTGATCCCGTAAATCCTTGTGAGTTGCTGGCGGTTTTCATCTCCTTTCCAGTAAGCTCCGGCAACATTGAGCAGCTTTATGGCTTTAATCGGGCCGGTATTTGGGATGTGTGGGCCTCGACAGAGATCTGTAAAATTACCCTGTGTGTAAAATGTGATCGTACCGTCTTCAAGATCTTCAAGAAGTTCAACCTTGTACTCATCTCCTTTATCCCTAAAGTAAGCGAGCGCATCCCCTTTTGAGATTTCTTTTCTTTCGAACTGACTTTTTTGGCGGGCCAGTTCTTTCATCTTTGCTTCGATCTTTGGGAAATCGTCAGAAGATATCTTGTGTTCTGCAATGTCGATATCGTAGTAAAAGCCATTAGCAATCGGCGGTCCAATAGCAAATTTGATACCCGGATAAATCGCCTCAAGTGCCTCGGCCATCAAGTGAGCCGACGAATGCCAGAAGGTTGATTTCCCTTCATCATCACGCCATGTCAAGAGTTGAACACTTGCGTCGTTATGAATTGGGCGATCGGCATCCCAAACCTCGCCATCAACCTTTGCGGAAAGTACGTTACGGGCCAGTCCTTCTGAAATAGATTTTGCAACATCCATAGACGTTACCCCTTGTTCATATTGGCGGACAGAACCATCGGGAAGAGTAATATTGATCATTCGTCAATTAAGTATTTTAATGTTCAAACGCAGAGATATTAAGACTCAGTATTACAAATTACTGTGTCATTTTTTCTCTGCGCTAAATACAGTTTTCAAAAAAGAATTTTTGGGTCGGCTAAATTATAAATTTTTTAGCACACCCACTTTCGAATTAATGAGATAACTCAACTATCGAAAAATTAGTTCAGTAATATGAATCTTATCTGGCTGAAAGGGCATATACAGCAAATGAAGCGAGCCAATGCTCTCCCTCGTAATTGCCATCGGCAATATTGGGAAGGGTAATTTCGATATGACGATTGGCCATTTCCAATAGTTTTGCCTTTCGCGATTTTGAAGTAATTGAATTGGCCAATCCGTATAAGCACCAGGCACGGCTGAGATTTAAACCATCGAGGTGAACGATCTTTCCATCCGTTCTGTCAGAAACACTGGCCGGCTCGATCAAAGCATCAAGCTTTTTATTTGGAAGAAACTTCTTGTACCATACTTCAAAGGTTTTCCCTTTAAGGATTCTTCTCATCAGGTTGGCCTCTTCCAGGCATGGTGAAAGGAAATCTTCTCCGCTTGGTTCCCAGTTGGCCGGACAATTTGTGTCCTCAAGGTAATAGTCTTTTGCTCTTTGTTCGATTAATGACTTCAACTCATGGTGGTCGGTTGTGTTGGCAAAGTCAAGGGCATAAGACAGCCCAAAGGCTGTATTCGGATGGACTCCTGTTCTAACCGGATAAGTTTGCTTTGGAAGAAATTCAATGTAGCGATCAATGATCTTCTGGGTCAATGGCTGCAGATTTTTATCAATTTTTCGACCATCCGGATCGTCCCAGGTATGGACTTCTTCTGCCAGTTTCAACAACCAGCTCCATCCGTACATCCGTTCCCATGATTTCGTGCCGCCCATGTCGAAATAGGCCGCTTCGATCGCCAGGTTCTCAGCGGTCAATTTCCGGTTCAGCACTTCCCTGATCTGGTTCGACTCGGGTAATTCGGGATAAGATTTCATAAGTCTTAACAACATCCATGTGCCATGGACAGCAGAGTGCCAGTCAAAGCAGCCGAAAAATGCCGGGTGAAGCTCTTTAGGTGATTTCAGGTAAGTAGCATCCTGGAGTGTCTGGTTAAGTTTGTTGGGGTACTCCTGGTCGATACATTTCAACGCCAACTTGGCAAAGTGAGTAGCACCTTCCACTGTCAGTGTTAATTGGCCTTTATCATCATAAGTAAGCAATGGATTGTCCGTGGTTTGGCTCATGACAAGATTTGAAATCAACAGAAATGAAAAAAGAGGAATAGCAAGCTTCATTAGTTCGGATTTTGACCAAGCCTTTCGAGTCCTTCTCTTGCCTTATCGTAACCGGGCACAAGGGCCAATGCCTGCTCGAAATCGTTAATGGCATTTTCAGTTTGACCGAGCATCTCCGCCATGAGCCCCCGGTAATAGTAGCCCTTAGCATAGGTTGGCTCAACCTTTACCGAAAGGTCAAATTTCTTAAGGGCGGTTTCAATATCCTTAAGTTCCATATGCAAGTAACCATTATTGAAATGAATGTCAGGATTATGAGGATAAAGCGCTGCGGCTTTTTCGTACCAGATTTTCGCTTCTTCGAGATTATCGCGTTGGTGGTGAAACCACCCTTTTCCGAAAAGGCCATCCATATCAGTTGAATCAATCTGTAATACATTATCGAAATACTGCACGGCCAATGGGCTACCCATATTATCGAGTAAATTTGCCAAGTTGCGATAGGCATCGATATAATAGGGGTCTTCGTCAACGGCATTTTGAAAACTGTTAATTGCTCTGGCGGTGTCACCCCTTTCTTTATAATTCATCCCAAGCAAATAGAAAGCATCAGGATTGGTGCGATCCAGGGAAAGAATTTTTGAAACTGTACCCATCGACGCATCATATTGTTTGAGGATCATCTGAAATTCTGAGTATTTGAGCATGGAGGCTATGCGAGTGGTGTCTCTTCTGACGACAGATTCCATGATTTTCAATGCACTCTCGGATTCAAGGTTGTCGAGATAGGCATCGGCCAGTAAATGGTAATACTCGTAGGGCTCAGGATCCAGTTCTATGGCCTTATTGAGGTCAGCGATGGCAAATGCGTAATGATCATATTCGTACAGTAGTTCTGCTCTCTCAAAATATAACTGAGCGTTTTGATCATCATTTTTGATCTTATTGGTAATGGCTTGTAAAGCTGGGGTGCTCCCCAAAATTCCATCGCCTGGCTGAACCACTTCGGGCTGTTCAGGATTATCGGTGACAGGAGTCTCGCCATTACAGGAAAACAGCAACAATGCTGAAACGTAAAGCGTTATATGAATTAGTAACTTCATGCTGTAAAATTAACAAACGAAGGTAAAAAAAAGATCAATGATGTCGATACCCTCATCTAGCTTAACCAACTGTGTCAATTACATGACAATGAGGGAGTTGGCAATTGGCCTTCTTTTCTTTTTCCTTGCCGGAATGCCGATGACCGTTATTGGGCAGGGATGGCAATGGCTGTCAAACCTTGGAGGGCCAATGGGTGATGACCTCAATGGCTTGTCAGTCGAATCCAGCGGATCTTCCTGGGTGTCAGGAACTTTCCGGGGTACTGTCACTAAAGATGGATACACTGTTACAAGCATTGGAGATCGTGATGTTTACCTGGGCAAGCTAGATAATTCAGGCGTGTTAGAATGGCTCATTAGAGCCGGAAGCACTGACGACGATTCCAATGGAGGCGTAGCAACAGACGACCAGGGCAACGCCTACATTGCTGGTAGATATTGGGACGAAGCGGATTTCGGCAACCTTACCATCACGAGGAATCAAGGATCAAATAGTGCAATATATCTTGCAAAATATAACGATACGGGGTCCGCTTCCTGGGCAAAAAGCATTGATGGAGGGGGGTTGAAAGTGGTAAATGACATGGTGTGTGATGCCGAGGGGAATATTATTCTTATCGGTTATTTTTCAGATACCTTGTTTATTGATAACGAAATCCTCGTTGCAGAAAGTAACTCCAATGTTTTTACCATCAAATTTGATCCTTTGGGTAATCTTGAATGGGCTGGAAGGACCGGGTCCCTAAGAGATGTAAGGGGGAGTTCTGTTGGTGTTGACCCTTCCGGGAATGTTTATGTTGGCGGGAGTTTTGAAGGGGCATTGGTATTTGCTGATGAGACCTTGTCAACCGCTACTATTGATAATGATGTCTTTCTGCTGAAGTATGATGCCGAGGGGAATGAGTTATGGGCGATCAGGGGAGGAGGTGTCCACAGCGATAACTGTAATGCCATTGCTGTTAACCCCGCAGGTGATATTTTCCTTACCGGAAATTTTATAGGCGTATTGAAGTTTGACAGTGAGGAAGTGCAATCTCCAGGGTTTAATGAGCATTTATTCATTACAAAAATTAATAGTGAAGGTGGCGTAGAATGGTCAAGAGCCTATGGCGGAACCGACGATGAATACGGACAGAGTATTGCAGTAGACCCCACCAGGATAATTGTCGGCGGGTATTTTAGGGGTATTTCTGATCTTGATGGTACAGTCTTGGTTGCTGATCCGATCGTTACTGATGGTTTTGTGGGAGTCTTCGATTTGCAGGGTAATCTCCAACAGGGAGATCAGTTATCAGGAGAAGACTTTGGTTTGGGGGTGGAATGTGCCATCTTTCCTTCCGGTGATATCGCTTTTGCAGGCATTTTTGAGAATGCAGCGGCCCTTGATGACCAGGATGTAACTTCTTCTGGGGGCTATGATGGATTTATTGGACGATATTCGACCACCACTTCGGTGGAAACCATTCAACCTTTTGACCTGGATTTAATTATTTTCCCGAACCCTGCATCTGAATATCTGGTTATCCATTCCCATGAAAATGGCATTTTGGAAAGTATACAGCTTGAAATAATTGATAAGACCGGAAGTTTAGCAGGCACAGCTTTATTCGGCCCTCCCCATTCCGGCGAAAGCCAAATAATAGATATCAAGTTTTTACCTGTTGGCGCCTACTTTTTGAAAATAACTATAAATAACAAATCCATAGTTTTACCATTTTTGAAATTTTAGAAAAGGAGGAAGAATATCATTGACCTGACAGGGTCATTTTTGCAAACAAGACTGCACAAAGCACGAACGAGTAATGACAATGGATAAGCAACCCTATAGTTTAACCCAAAAACGATAAGGCGTTCCATATTGAACGATGAAATCATCGACGTATAAAACCGGCTGTGCGATCAGATTGGATTGGTATGGCACATATTGACCGTAAATATTATATTGACCCCGGTACACGTATAGTGATTGGTAGGGAAGAGAGGCCGTCCAATAAGCGTTAATAGCCTGCCCTCTTGGAATGGACGCTCTTTGGGTGAAAGCAGCTGAAAACCCGCCAATGTCTGAAAAACTAGGGTCCAGGCTGGCGATTTGTTGCCCGGGATTGCCATAACCATCATCTGCGTAGATATAGATCACAACCTGGTAATTCCATCCAAAACCTGCAGGAATGTTGACTGAGCCGTCAAAACGCATACCGTTTTGTCCAAGTTGAAAATTATAGTCAACAATATTGTGTTGCACATTATTGACCAGGAACTGAGTAGTCAGGTAATCGGTTGGTTTGATATCAACGTATTCGTCCAGCCAGTTAGTGGTATTGTCAGTGTTATTATCGAACAAATCATCGGGGTCGGTAAGTTCATTATTAGGATTGTCTACTATAGGGTTATCCGTAGGTCCTGGGCCGTTGATCGCATCTTTTAAGACGTAACCTTCACTTACAACATTGGAGAAAATATTGTAGCTGATCCATCCATATCCTTTGCTTCCCCATCGACTGCCCCATGAATTCATCACTTTGAAAGCACTTTTACTATCATCATATCCTACAAGTGTCATAGCATGACCGCCGAGTTGATTTCCGCGCATATGAGTCCAGATGTATTTGGGGTTGTTCATCCCGTCTTCTGCAAAACCCTGGTCGATCCGCGCGCCTATGATTACAGGGTATCCTGCCTGTAACTGTGCTTTTACTTCCTTGACATCTCTGACATTGACCTGTCGGTAAAAGTCGATGCGGTAACGTTTTGCTTTGTTTTTATGCGTTTGAGTTGGTTTGGTTAGGTAATCTTTTTCGTTGTAGGGCATATCGGCCCAAGTAACCACGCCTTGTTGAGAAACTACATTGAGGGCATCAACGATATAACACCCACCATCCTGACCCTGGTTGACCTGGTTGTAAATGTATGCGGGACTAAAAACAGCTTCAGCGCGGACATTACCACTATAGTCGTAGAAGTTATTGCCTTCTTCTATTTTTTCCTGGTAGCTTTTTATGCTGTAGGCAATTGCCCAACCTACACAAGAATTTTGGTTGCCTTGAGAGCCTGGCGCAGGCATATTAGGTGACAGGTCGACTTTGGTCTTCAGCGAATTTCCTGAGAAAGGCGTAGAGGCCAGCGGAATACCGAGCAATTGGTCGGGGTTGGCAAGCTTAAGCCCGGTTGAGAAATTCTGGGCGAATGTATGGATTGAGAAAAAAGAGATGACAAAGGCCAGCACAGCCCTGGAGACAAGTGAATTCATGTTAGTGGGGTTTTCGAACTTTCTTGAATTTATACAGGAAATTAGGGAAAATTTGAGCTTCCGTCAATTCCTAAAGCAGTAATTGTGCCACTGTTTCTGCCAGAATATCTTCCTTTGGGCTTTTAGAAACTACATAATCACTGAGACCAAGGTCGGCAAGCGCTGATCCGGTGGTCTTTCCGATGGCAATTACTTTCTGATGGCTGTCGATATTATGTTTGTCAAAATATGATTGGGCGTTAAGTGGGCTGGTAAATACCAGGCAGGTTTCATTTTGTTTAGGGACTTCCGCTTTTTTCTTATTGGAATAAACCACCAGACTAATCGGGAGGATATGCTCCTCGAGGATGGATTGTACAGATTGTCTTGATTGCCTGGCCTGAGGGAAAAGGACATGCTGGCCTATGGCGATCTCGACAAACATTTCCGCTGTTTCCAATGGGTCTCCGTTTCCGATAAAGGTGGGTGGAATGGCCCATTTGTCAAGCGCTTTTGCGGTTGCACTGCCTAAGGTGGCTACTCTGACTGGTAATTTTCGTTTTTGGTCCTCGTCAAGTTGGCTGTAAAAATGCTCGACTCCGTTTTTGCTGTAGAAAAAGATCCAGTTGGCTGTAGGTACGAGCTCAAAAGGTTCGGGGTTTATGGTAATTAATGAATTTCCACTAACTGTACATCCTCTCGATGCCAGCATTCCCCGAAAGGGGGAATCAGGGGGTAAATCACGACTTATGAAAACTGAAGTATTCATGAATGAAGACTTTTCGATGCACCATCTTTAAGTGCGGAAACAACCTTTTCAGCCAATTCGAAATGGGTTGAAGAGGCAAGATGTACAAATTTCACCGGACTTTCCCATGTTTGGGCCATGGCTGCCCATACTTTAAACTTCCTGACGGCATCATATTCGCAATATACACCAAGCGGCATATGACAGCCACCTTCCATAATCTTGAGCACTTTGCGCTCAACATTTGTCACTAATGAAACGTCGGAATGATGCAGGTTTTTCAGCAAGCGTCGTGTCGAAATATCGTCTTTTGCGGTCTGGTAGGCCAAAACACCCTGAGCAGGAGCTGGTACAAACTCTTTAGGGTTTAACTTGATCACCTCGAATTCGCTTAGATTCATTTGCAGCCTTGTGAGACCAGCTGCTGCCAGAAGTATTGCGTCGAAATCACCTTTACGCAATTTGTCGAGGCGAGTTGGCACATTCCCGCGAATGTCTTTCAGCTGAATGTCTGGCTTAAAGTCTCGCATCTGGGCTTTACGCCTTGCGGAGGAAGTCCCAACAATTGCAGTGTCAGAGATACCCAACAATTTTCCTTTTACGAATCGATCTTTCCTGATGATCAGCCAGTCAGCGGGATCTTCCCTGTAAGAGACTGCAGTCAAAACCAGTCCTTCAGCACTAGTAGTAGGCATGTCTTTCATGGAGTGCACGGCCATATCAATCTCTCCCATAAGCAGAGCGGACTCCAGTTCTTTTGTGAAAAAGCCTTTCCCTTCTATCTTGTCGAAGCTCAAGTGCTGAATTTTGTCACCTTTGGTCTTGATGATCTTGAGTTCGACTTCAACACCGAGGGCTTCCAACTTCGTTTTGGTAAAATTGGCTTGCCACAAAGCGAGTTTGCTGCCACGAGTGCCGATTATGATTTTGGTTTTTTTCAATTACATTGAAGTTTGTGATTGTTCATTTTTTTGATTTAAAAACGAACTATGAACGAAAGATCTGGGTAAGCAGTAGGGACCAGTTGGCATTCAATTGAGAGAACCGCGTAGCTGATGAAACCGCTTTGCCCAAGCAGGGTCCATTTCGGCAGACCCTACGTTACCTTAATTTACACAGGGTTTTCTGCGAGAGTCCCCCGCTAGAACTCGAATTTGACGGATTAATTTATAAAGTACCTCTGATTGCTTGTTCGCGCTCGATGGCTTCGAATAGGGCTTTGAAATTACCTTTTCCGAATGACTTGGCACCTTTGCGCTGGATGATCTCGTAAAATACGGTTGGTCGATCCTGTACGGGTTTGGTGAAGATTTGGAGTAGATAGCCTTCGTCATCTCTGTCGATCAGGATGTTGAGTTCTTTCAATTCTTCCAGGTCTTCGTCAATATGTCCGACCCGGTCAAGTACATCTTCGTAGTAATTGTCTGGCACGTAAAGGAAGTCAACGCCATTTTTGCGAAGTGTTCCGACAGTTTTAATAATATCGTCTGTTGCCAGGGCAATATGTTGAACACCACCTGTTTTATAAAAGTCCAGATATTCTTCAATCTGTGACTTTTTCAGTCCTTTTGCCGGCTCGTTAATAGGGAATTTAATATACCCATTACCATTTGAAACCACCTTACTCATCAGGGCTGTGTATTCAGTTGAGATATCTTTATCATCGAAAGTGATCAGCAATTTGAAGCCCATAACGTCCTGATAGAACTTTACCCATTTGTTCATGGCGCCCAGTTCAACATTTCCGACACAGTGATCAACAAACATCAGTCCGACCGGGTCAACATTAATGCCTTCCTTGGCAACGTAACCAGGCATGAAAGGGCCGTTGTAGTTGGTTCTTTCTACGAAGGTATGGATGGTTTCACCATAGGTTTTGATAGAAGCGGTAACGACTTTACCGAATTCATCTTCGATAGTAGTTGGTTCCTGAACAGGTTCTGCACCTCTTTCTACTGTGGTTTTGAAAGATTGTGTAGCATCATCGACCCATAGTGCTAAAACTTTAACACCATCTCCGTGTAGTTTGACATGCTCAGATATTGGATGATCTGGTTGTAATGCGGTGGTCAAAACAAAACGCACCTTGTCTTGTTGGAGAACGTACGATGCACGATCAGATACACCAGTTTCCGGTCCGCAATAAGCGATGAGTTTGAAGCCAAAACAATACTGATAGTAAAATGCTGACTGCTTGGCATTTCCTACATAGAATTCAACATAATCAGTGCCTTTAAGCGGAAGCAGGTCTTTTGCGACATCGGGCTGGGTTTTGATCATTGTGTCCATATTGCTTTTTTATATTTAGCACAAAAATAAGGCTATTTTTCATTAAATTGATGTTATGAATCTTAAGGAAAAGTTCAAAGACGTAAAAGACTATTTCTCACCTAAAGTTATTGGAGAAATAAATGATGTATATGTTAAGGTTGCCAAGATCAAAGGTCAGGATGTGCCATGGCATAATCATGAAAATGAAGACGAGCTTTTTTATATCGTAGAAGGCAGTCTTTTGTTTGAGGAAGAAGGGAAGAAGCCCTTTGTGATGAATGCCGGTGATTTGTATATCGTACCCAAAGGCGTTAACCACAGGGTGTCTTCCGATGAAGAATGCAGGATCATGCTTATCGAAAATAAAACGACATTGCATACGGGGAAGGTGAAGTCGAAGGTAACCAAGTCGATTGATGATCAGTTGTCATGAAGCCTAAGGCTATATTGATGTGGATTGCGTTTACCCTTTCAATCTGCTTTATGATCTTTTTACTCGTAAGAGAAATAAAGCTTAACAGGGAATGGTACAGGATGGAGGTGGAATATGAAGGAACTGCTTTCCGGTATACCGAAGAATCGCGGGAAATGGAAAAGCTGATCTTCAGCATCGATATGGCATTAACCTTTTTTGGATTCATCAATTTTGTTGTTATTGTCTTTTGGCTCACTTCAAATTACCAAGCTCTTGTTGATAAATGGAGGGCATTAAGGGGCATAAAGCAAAAGGAGTCTATTCCTTGGGCTGAATTGGGAGGTAAGAAGGATGAGACGTCAATTGGTGGAGTTGACTAGATTTACGACACCAATATTAAATTCAAACCCAAACTGGAGGAAAGACACTTTGACATTATAGCGGGTCTCTCTGAGAAGTTCCCGCATACTAATATTTTACTGACCTCTGGCCTGATCTTCCGCAGCGGCAGCGGCATTACCTAATGCAGAATGTGTGGCTGCTCTTCCCCTGTAATATCCTTTCTCGTTTGGATTTAACGCAATGGCTTGATTAAAATCGTTTAGCGCTTGCTGGTGCTGATTCAGTTTCTGGTATTCCAAACCCCTCCAGTACAAAACCAGGTGATTAGGCTTCGAAATTCGCTGATTAGCGGTAAAGTCTTTGATGGCCGCATTGGGGTCTCCCAAAGCAGAGTGAACAACTCCACGATTCATCAAAGCGTCAGCATAGCCTGGATTGAGTTGTATCCCTCTATTCAGGTTTTCAAGGGCAAGCTGGAAATTCTGATTACGTTGGTTGGAGTCGCTTGAAAGCTGTGCTTTCCGGGCATAAATTGCTCCACTGTTTCCATATGCTTTTGGTTCGTTAGGTTCGATTTGTGCTACTTTGGCATAATCCGCTAATGCATTATCATCCTGACCCATTTCGAAATAGATATTACCCCGATTATTGTAGGCATCAGAAAATTCAGGTTTCAAGCTTATTGCATAATTATAGTCATTCAGGGCTTCCTGGTATCGTTTTGTCCTTCTGTAGACCTGGCCCCTTGCGATATAGGCTTTGTAGTATTTAGGATTAAGCTCAACGGCTTTTGTCAGATTAGCATGCGCTCCTTCAAAATCCTGTAGTTCATCCATGAGGTAATTTCCGAGGTTGTTATACGGAGTGGATGCATTGGGGTATACTTTGATAACATTGTTCCAGAGTGTCCCGCTGTCCTGCCAAACATCAGATTGTTTGAAGGACAGGAATGCAAAAACAACTGAAGCAAGACCAATAACACCTATAGCTGCTTTTTTGCGGATATCGTATTTCGGGTCTTTTTGTGATAATAAATAATCGATTCCTGCACCGAGTATCATAAACAACCCGATGTATGCCATATAAGTATATCGTTCAGAAATAATCGCACTACCAACTTGCACAAACTGCAAGGTCAAGGCGATCTTAACGAGGTAAAAAGCAAAGCCGAACGCAATGATTTTTGTAAATCTCAAAGCGTAAAATACACCAGCAACAAGCACCAAAACAATGAATGGCGCGGCCATAAAGATAACCGGGATCTGGTCAATCACTGGATAGGGATGGAACGTGGAAAGTCCTATGGGAACGAACAACTTAGCGATGTAAGCATAGACTCCGTAAGAAGCAAACATGACGCGTTGCCAGAGCGTATAATCTTCCAGTCCACCAATTGCTGATCCGGATTGAATGTTAATGGTAATCAAACCAAAAATGATGGACAGAATGAAAAACGGTAATTTTTCAAGCCATGGTTTTAACACCATTATGTTACGTCCTTTAATGAAGTCAATCAGGATTAATACTACAGGAAATGTTACTGCTGTTGGTTTAGACCATAATGATAGCAGGAATAGTACCCCAACCCAAACCATGGTTTTGACCTTCTTGTCATCAAGATAACGGAGGTAGAGAATCATTCCGCCAAGGAAAAATGCAGTGTACAAAACATCTTTGCGTTCTGCCACCCAGGCCACAGATTCAACGTGCATCGGATGTATAGCGAAAAGCAATGCTACAACGAATGCTCCTTCCCATTTCTTACCAGAGAAGAGATATACGAAAAAGAAGACTAAGCCTGTATTAAGGATATGAAGTATAAGATTGGTCCAGTGATAAGAAGAAGCATCTAGTACCGTCATTTGATAATTAAATGCCAAGCTGAGAATCGTTAGCGGATGATAATTCGAAGCAATGGCCTGCGAGAACATGGCCTTGATACTTGCTCCGTTAAGATTAATGATGTATGGATTGTCTTTTACATAATCCTGGTCATCCCAATTGGTAAAACCATTATCTAAAGATGGGAAGAAGGTAATAAAGGTGATAACGGCCAGACCTACAAGGATCATCTGAATGGTCCGGTCTTTCCATAAAGGCGTGGACTTAATCACCTTTTTGGAAACTTTCTTCTTTTTGGTTTTGGTGCTTCTTTTTTTCTTCGTCATAGGGTAAGGCAATTTGCAAAAGGCAAATTACGACTTTACTCTAATTCTGCCAATTCCAACCAGCGATCTTCTTTGACCTCTAGTTGTTTGGTAATTTCCCCAAGTTCTTTTGAAAGCTCTGTGATTGCTTCGTGATCCAAAGATGGGTCATTGAACTTTGCGGAAAGGGCCGTCTTTTTTTCTTCCAGTTTGGCGATCTCACGTTCAAGGCGTCTGAACTCTTTGCGTTCTTCGTGGCTGAGGCCGCTGTTCGCATTTTTCTGAATTTGCCGCTTGTTTACTTTTTCCTGCTTTGGCTTTTCGGCGGAGCGGCTTTCCTGGGTTTTTTCAATTTGGAAGTCGCGATAAGCTGTATAGTTGCCCGGATAGTCGCGGATCGAACCATTTCCCTCGAAGGCAAACACATGATCCACCAGTTTGTCCATGAAGTATCTATCGTGCGATACAATGACCAGACATCCCTGGAATTGAAGCAGGAATTCCTCTAACACATTCAGTGTAATAATGTCTAGGTCGTTGGTCGGCTCATCAAGGATCAGGAAATTAGGGTTGGTCATTAAGATGGTCAAAAGATATAGTCGTCTTTTTTCCCCACCACTCAACTTGCGCACATAGGTATAGTGCATATTTCTTGGAAAAAGGAAGCGTTCGAGTAAAGTAGCGGCGGTGATCTTACGTCCTTTTTCACCTTGAATAAATTCAGCTACTTCACGAACGACATCAATGACTTTCTGATCTTCCTTAAGGTTGATGCCATCCTGAGAATAATAGCCGAACTGGACTGTTGAACCTAAAACGATTTTTCCGGTATCGGTACTTTCCTGTTCAAGTAATAATCTTAAAAAGGTCGTTTTTCCTGTTCCATTCTTTCCAACGATACCAACCCGGTCATTTTTTTTGAACTTATAGTTGAATTTATCGATAAGCAGGAGGTCGCCGTATCGCTTTGAGACGTTGTGCATCTCGAGGATCTTGCTGCCCAGCCGGGTGTATTTTATCGGAATATGGAGTTCATCTTCCCCAACCTGTTGGGAAGCTTTTTCCTTAAGGTCGTAAAACGCTTCTATCCGGGCTTTGGCTTTGGTTTCTCTGGCTTTGGGCATGCGGCGCATCCACTCCAATTCGTATTTCAAAAGGCTTTTAGCGCGATAAACTTCTCGAGCCAATTGCTCCTGTCGTACTGTTTTCTTTTCGAGGAAATACGAGTAATTGCCTTTGTATTTGTAAAGTTGACCACGGTCCAATTCGATGATCCTGTCACAGACGCGTTCAAGGAAGTAGCGATCGTGAGTGACCATAAATAGGGTGAGCTTAGACCGACTTAGATATTCTTCCAACCATTCGATCATAGCAAGATCAAGGTGGTTGGTCGGCTCATCCAGAATCAGGAAGTCGGGTTCGTTAATCAATACCCTCGCCAGTGCCAGTCGTTTTTGCTGTCCGCCGGAAAGCGTGTCAACGTTTTGCTCAAAATTATCAATACTAAGCTTGGACAGGATTTGCTTAATCCTCACTTCATAGTCCCAGGCTTTAAGGACATCCATTCTTTCCAGGGCTTTCTGCAGTCTTTCCTGGTCATTGGGGTGGAGCATTGCAGATTCGTACTCCCTGATAGCTTTGATGGCTGCATTTTCTGCATCAAAAACTGCGTCAAGAACGGTTTGACCTGGGAAGAAAGAAGGGCTTTGGTCAAGATATCCGAGTTTGACGTCTTTGTGAAGTAGAATTCTGGCAGTGGGACCATCGGAAGCCTCAATACCAGCAACGATTTTTAGCAAAGTCGTTTTCCCTGTTCCGTTTTTTGCAACAAAAGCTACCTTGGTGCCTTTGCTGATTGTAAACGAAAGGTTTTCAAATAGCTCGTTGTCGCCGTAGGCTTTACTGATATTTTCTACAGTAAGGTAATTCATTGGATTTTATTCGCCACAAAGCAATTCGCCATTGTCGAAGTTTTGGTTAAAATCTATGCCGTCTAATTGGTTGGCAGTGATACAGCTTTGCTCATTTCTTACACAATATGCATCAGTATCAGAAATACAGCAAACCTGGCCACGAAAGTCGAGGGTGTCTTCATTTATCGTATAAACAATGATCTCCCAACCGAAGATACCTTCTTGCACTTCTCCGTTGAATCGACCGTTCCAATGTCCCGCTTGTAAACCGGCATTGGCGTCACCAGTGCCTTCCCAAAGGGTTTGATTGGTGTCAACGACTTTGAATTCGTAGGAAATGACATTATTGTTGACCAAAGGGCCAAAAGTGTCATTAACGCCATCGCCATTAGGAGAAAAGAAGTTCGGTACAGCAAAAGCTACATTGTTCAGGAAATATGAAAATGGCGGATCGGTACAGCAATTTCGTTCAACTACCGATTTTTTACAACCGAAAGCCAGGAGGATAGTCAAAATGATTAATGATCTTTTCATTGTTTATAATTAGTGGGTTGTGAAGTTGATTTTGGAAAAAACAGACATGCTCAATCAAGAAAATTTTGAAGTAACTCAATATTGTCTGTGATGATACCATCAGGGTTTTTGCGTAAAGCATCAGCAGTGCCAAACCTTTCTTTTACGCTATAGAGTATGACCCAAAGTCCTGCGTCATGGGCCTGACTGACCTGATCTTCATCAATGTCAAGATTGCTCATGGTGATCCCGTTAAAACCAATAGTTGTTGCTTCGGAAAAATTCTCATCAAAATTCACGCCGTCTTTAAAAACTCTGAAACCGGGGTTTAATGCTTTGAGTTTGGCAAGAAGATCAACAAAAAAACTGTTGAAGATAATCCGATCTTCCATTTTTAATCGCACAACCAGGTCTGTCAAAACAGTTGCAAAGGTATCCAAATCCACTATAATATCCTCAGTACATTGACCGAAAGGTTTGAGGTCTAACAAAAACGTGAAAGGACTTTCAGCATAATGTTCAAGTAAGTCCTCAAGGAGAATTACAGCATGATGATCGGTGATATTATTTGAAAAGTTATTACGATAACAACAACTAATGATGGTCTCACTTTCCGTTTCCGGAATGCAGCCATAACAATCAGTTTGTGATTCAAGCCTCCCATCATGATAAAGAATGAGTTGGTGATCAGCTGATAATTGTACGTCAATGTCTACTGCATTGGCATTCAGGCCTTCAAGCGCCCTTTCGATGGAGGTCCATGAGTTAGCAGGTAATTGGTTGCTGAATTCTGGAAACCCTGAACCACCGTGACCAATAACCATGACTTGCCCATCGTTGAGGTTTTGGATATTGCCTAAATCTATTTTGCGGCAAGCAAAAAACAGAATAGCAACAATCAAAACAGCCATTAATTTGAATGAATTATTCACCTGCATCCTGCTTTTGAACGTTGACGATCACCCCGATTTTTATCAATGTGTTATATCCGCTGTTCTTAAATCTTTGCTGTGTGAGTTGGTTGTAAAAATTTTCTGAATACCGTCCAATGTTAATGGCATTCATCAGTCCTACACGTTTCACCTGGTAAACGAAACCATAGCCCAAATTGTATTCATGAGTAAAGTTGGTTTTTCGCGAACAAGTACCGGTTGGACAAAAAGCCTTCTGGAAATTGACCTGATAGTCGAAATTGATAAAACTGCTGAACTTTCTATCCCGCCCATTTGGAAAGAAAAAAAAGCTACTGGAAAAACCAAAAGGTCCATCAGTTACCAGGTAACTATCAGACAAAGTCAGTTTTGGGCCGACATAGATAGAAAATTTATCTTTCTCAGCCGTTACACCCAAGCTAAAGTTAAAACCAGTGTAGGAAAGGCTTGTCACAGCAGAAGGTGAAAAAATAACCTGGCTTTTCGCTGGTATCGAAAAAAGAATAATTCCAAAAGCTAAAATCGAGGATACCCACAAAAAAAATGTGTCTTTTGTGCCACCTTTGCGCTCTTTACGTGAACCCAAACCCAAGTCTAATGTCCTAGCCAACTCAGATAATATGATTCATCCTCAATACTAGCTGCATGCTCTGTCATCAGCAATGGCTTGAAAGTATCAACCATTACCGCCAATTCGTGAGTCGCTTTCGCACCAATACTTTTCTCTACTGTCCCTGGGTGAGGTCCATGAGGGATGCCTCCGGGGTGCAATGAAATCATGCCTTTCTCAACATGTTTCCTGCTCATGAAGTCGCCATCAACGTAGTACAATACCTCGTCGCTGTCAATATTACTATGATTATAAGGTGCAGGAATCGCTAAAGGATGATAATCGTAAAGACGTGGTACAAAAGAACAGATCACGAAGCCTCTTGAGGCAAAGGTCTGATGTACTGGAGGTGGTTGATGGACGCGTCCAGTAATCGGTTCAAAATTATGAATTGAAAAAGCATATGGATAAACATAGCCATCCCAACCAACCACATCGAAAGGGTGGTTTTGATAAGTATAAGGATATACCATGTCTTCTTTTTTGATATAAAAGAGGAAATCACCCTGTTTGTCGAAATACTCCAGTTCCTGAGGTTTCCTGATATCACGTTCACAAAATGGGGAATGTTCCATCAATTGGCCAAACTGGTTACGATACCGTCTAGGCGTTACGATCGGGCTATATGACTCGACAATGAACAATCTATTGTCGCTGTCTTCAAATTGCAGTTGGTAAGTGGTTCCCCGTGGAATGACAACATAATCACCATATTCAAATGGCAAGTTACCATACATAGTTTTCAAAACCCCTTTTCCTTTATGAATAAAGATGCATTCATCGGCATCTGCATTTTTAAAGTAGTATTCATCCATGCTTTTCGTTGGCGCTGAAAGAATGAGCGCACAATCGTTATTGACCAATACCGGTTTACGACTTTTGATATAATCTGCTTCCGGGGCAACCTGAAAACCCATTAGGCTCCTTGGTTTTAGTTGCCTGTCTGAAATTACTTTTGCTTTTACAGAAAATGGATCATCAACCTGTTTGATTTGTGTTGGTGCATTACAATGGTAGAGTATTGAATAGTTATCAGAAAAGCCTTCAGTTGAAAAGAGCTCTTCGTGGTAAAGTTCACCATTATCTTTTCGGAATTGTGTATGTCTTTTGTTTGGCACTTTGCCAAGTGAATAATAATGCATGACGTTTACATTTCAGCGAGTTTAGAAATATTGTCTATTATCAGGTCAAGGGATTCTGGGTAGTTAACGTATTTTACGGCATTTTTATCGACTCCCCAAATACTGATGGTAATGACTTTGCGTTTATCGCCGTACCTGATGGATAATCTTAAAGGAATAGGCAATGGGGCTTTTGTTTTCCTGAACTGACATTCTTTTGAACTACAATCATAAAAATTTTCCATAGAAAAGAAGTCTTTGGATTCGACAAAAGCCATCAGGTTTTCCATTTCATTCCGGTCAAGGTTCTTTTTGGTTTTTATCAAGCCGCTGTTGAGACTCTCAAACTCTTTTATTAACCGACCTGTAGGTTTAATCTCGATATAATTTTTGATGACAGGGTCAACACCACCGTAAAATCCACCACCGATCAATGCAATTTCAATTTGTTCTGGCTCAGGAGCCATTTTAAATTTGGCGTCTTTCTTATCCTTACGCATCTGTTTTTTGGCAGCTTTCCGTTCTTTTCGCAGTAATTTCCTTGTTTTTGATTTAGAGAAATTTGAAACAGATGAAGTGGTAGTGGTGCTGACAGTTTCTTCTACTTCAACTTCGGGGAGTTCATCTGGCTTGGGTACAAATGGGGCATTGTCGGTGTCGACCTGTACGTAATGATATTGAAAGACGACATTATTTAAGGTGAATTCAAGAACCATTTTATCGCCGGATAACTCTCGGATCTTCCACCAGTGATTATTCCTGAATGCATAATAGAGTTGATTCTTTTCTTCATTCAGATTCCATTTGCCATTAATGCGGGAACCGTTTAAATAGGTTTCAGAAGTATAGTCATATTTCAGGTGAAGGAAATATTCGTATGACTGATTCGCCTTATGGACAATCAATTTGTTGGGTTCGTGGTAAGTATGGGTATATTTCCACTTGGTACCAATAATTTGATTGTCTTCAATGGGTCGATACTGTGTTTCGGGAATGGAATCGGTTTGAGCAAATATCGAGACACTGCATAGGAAAAGTCCCAGGCAAAAGAAAATCATTGTATTATTCCTTTTGTTTCTCAATTCTTTGCTGAAGGTCAGTTTGCGTCTACAAAAATAACCAACACTTTCAAAACTTAAATGATAATGATGCTAATACATGCATTTTGGAAATACCCAGATCACTTGTATACTGATAATTTGAACCAGGGATCTCGTATTTAACAAATATATCGTCAGTCATTTCCTGAATAAGGGTAAGATCAATAGCAAAAACTTTTTGCCGATAACCGAGTCCTGCGCTGAAGCGATGCAAGTGAGCAGAAAAGTCATTTACAGAAGATCTGTAAGGTTGACTATAAAATGCGTACCCCCCTCTAAACCTAAAAAGTTTTATGGTATGCTCGATACCGGCTCTTACGTTAAAAGTATGTCTATAAGTTGCGTTTACCGCAGTATTCACACTTTCTTCAAAAGGCAAATCGTCTGGATAGGTCTCAAGATCGACTCTCAGCTTGGCGTTACCATAATTGACCCATTCGACATCAAGGCTGATGAAACCTATTTTTCTCAAAATTAGGACACCGCTTGCTATAACTTTCCATGGCGTTTTTACATCGTAGCCATATTCACCAATTGGTGATGATGATGAGGCAATAGTTGGCGGATCTCCTTCATTGTAGGTTATTGAACTTTCCATGCTGGCCCTGAAATCATCAGTCAATGTATAAACTGTTGGGGTGTGCACCGCAAGCCCTGCTCTGATCTTTCTGTTAACTCTATAAATGAAACCCAGTTTTAAATTAGCGCCTGCACCGGTCGTTGAAAACTCCTCTTCAAATCGCAAACTATTGAAAAAAGGAATCTGTGCATTATCGTCGGTTTCAGTATAGGTAGTTCTTTGTTCATAATTGATGATCGGAATACCAATAGTGGCTCCTACGTATAGTCGATGATCGTAATTGAGCCCTGCAGAAAGCACAATTTCATCGATTGCGCCTTTGGAAAAGAAATCAAGATTCTTTTGGACTAAATCCCCTTCAAGAATGTCAATAGTGCAAGGACAATTGGCAGACATAGGGTCAATAGGGAAAATGAGATCTGTATCCAGGGCCAATTGGCTGCCAAAAAGACCCGCGTTACCATCGTTAGTAAATACAAGGAAGCGTTCGAGGAGACTTCGTGCTGAGGCTTCGGAAGTAACAAATTCGCCATCGAAAATGGCTAATCGGTTGAACCCTACGGCAAAATTGAGAGCTTTTAATGCTGATTCCTCAGAATTTGAAAGGTTGTCAAATACGACACCAGCACTATTCAGGTTAAATTTCGAAAATGAATTGTTGAATGGTTCACCACCTCTGACCGTTTCTATGCGTTGAAACTGGTAACCAGGTGTAATTGAAAATTCAGAGCTTCTATAGACACCAAGCCCAGCAGGATTTACAGACAACATGGCAAAGTCAGCACCCAAAGCGCCAAAAGCACCACCTACGGCCATAGTACGGGCAGTACCGCCAACAAATGTTCGGGAGTACCTGAGGACATCTGCTGCTGTTTGCCCATGGATATCGACTGCAAGGCTGAAAGCAAGAAAGATTGAAAAGAGTCTTATCATGTTGTAAAAATAAAAATGGGCGAAATCAAATGATGATTCCGCCCATGAATTTATTCTTTAAGCAGGATGATTCCTGTTATTAGTTGCCTCTTTTTGAAGTGTTAGTCGATCTTGAAGGAGTTGTGGTACTTCTTACCGGACTTGAACTTCTGGTTGGAGCCTTATAGCTGCTATTACTTCTTTGCGTAGGAGCTTTGTAAGTATTGCGGCTAGGGCTTGGCGTGTTATAAGACCTGCTAGGTGTAGTCGTTGTCCTTGGCTTGGTGTAGCTAGGCGTTGAAGGCTTCTTGTAGCTAGGCTTAGTGTAACTAGGCTTCGATGGCTTAGTTGTCGCGTTACGGTTAGGCTTATAGATATTATTATTACTTCTTGAAGAAGAAGAATAACTAGGCTTAGTTGTCCGTGAAGGCGTAGTAGCAGAAGGTGAACGATATGAAGGCTTCGTGTAAGCAGGCTTTGAGGTGTTGGTTCTATTCGGCTTGGTGCTTGAATAGGTTCCTTTCCCTGATGTGTAGCCAGGCTTTCTTGCAGGCTTGTTATTTAGGGTCTGGTTATTATTGTAATCACCGCGACTGTCGTTCCTGTCAGTAACGTCGGTACGGGATGTTGGCTTTACTTTGCCAGTGTTAGCACCTGTGCTGCCAATTGAACCGTTATTGTTGTTATTGCCAGGATTATAGCTGCCAGTGTTATAGTTATCATTGTTGGAGCCGTAGTAAGTGTTACCACTTGGGAGTGTTGTGGTGGCATAGTAACCATAGCTTCCAGGAGGACAATAAACATTGCTGTAAGCGTTTGAGCCCCACCCTGAACCCCAGCTATTGGAACCCCAACCAGAACCATAGAAATTGTTGTTGGTATAATAGGTGTTACCCCATGAGTTGTTCCAGGAATTATAAGGATTGTAGAATGGATCGTTGTACACTACATAGGTAGTCCGATATGGCCTTGCCCAGAATGAAGACGATGGTCTGAAAATTCTGCTTGGCCTGTAACCCCAATATGGTGTGCCATAATTGATATAGATCGAGAGGCCACCCGGGGCATATGAATCATAATAAAAGCGATCTACATAGCAAGGATCAAAGTAACCAAATCCTGAATAAGAACGATTGAAACGGCGAATCCTTGAAGAATAGTAATAATCGTAATCGTCAATGTCGTATGATGAATCATACTCGTCATCATACTCATATGATGATTCGAATGAGTAATCATCACTGTCATAATTTACTGTTGAGTAATTATCATCTGCAGGATCATAATAGACATCATCATATTGGCCGAAAGCCATCGATGTGACGCTGATGAAAAATACGACTAGTAAATAATAAGCTGATTTTTTCATGCGGAATTAAATTTTAAAAGTGTATTTACTCGACTCTCTTAAAAGTAAATCGTTTAATTTTTAAATTTGTGGCCTCTTGGGGCACTATTCGCCCTAAAAAAGCGTAAGTAAACAAAAATACTAAATTTTGGGCAGGATTTTTTAGCTGTAAATGTTAAAGTCCCGCACCAGAAAAATAACAAATAATATACCAATTTCGTTCAATGGCAAAACACATAACACCAAGGGAAGAGGATTACTCAAAATGGTACACCGACATCGTAAAAAAAGCTGGTTTGGCTGATCATTCAGCGGTTAGAGGATGTATGGTCATCAAACCTACTGGATTTGCAATATGGGAAAAGATGCAGGGCCAGTTAGATAAAATGTTTAAAGAAACCGGTCATGTCAACGCCTACTTCCCGCTTTTTATCCCAAAAAGTTTCCTAAGTCGCGAAGCAGAACATGTTGAAGGTTTTGCTAAAGAATGTGCAGTTGTTACTCACCACAGGCTGATGAATGATCCAAACGGAGGAGGGGTTGTTGTTGATCCTGATGCAAGACTGGAAGAAGAATTGATCGTTAGACCAACTTCAGAAACTATCATCTGGAACACCTATAAAGACTGGATTAATTCCTACCGCGATCTGCCTATTTTGGTAAATCAGTGGGCTAATGTGGTCCGTTGGGAAATGCGTACAAGGTTGTTCTTAAGAACTGCTGAATTCCTTTGGCAGGAAGGGCATACTGCTCATGCTACAAGTGAAGAAGCTGTAGAAGAAACGCTAAAGATCCTAAATGTATATGCCGATTTTGCAGAGCAATATATGGCTATGCCTGTCATTAAAGGTGTAAAAACAGCTAATGAGCGTTTTGCTGGTGCTGTTGATACGTATACTATTGAAGCCCTCATGCAGGATGCTAAAGCGCTTCAGGCTGGAACTTCTCATTTCCTTGGTCAGAATTTTGCGAAAGCATTTGATGTAAAATATCTGACCAAAGAGAACAAGGAAGAGTACGTCTGGGCCACTTCCTGGGGTGTATCTACAAGACTGATGGGCGGATTGATCATGACACACTCTGATGATGATGGCCTGATCATCCCTCCAAAATTAGCACCTACTCAAGTAGTGATCGTACCAATTCCAAAGCCAAGTCCTGAAATCGGAGAAGTAGCCGACAAGATCATTCGTGAACTTAAAGACAAAGGCATTTCAGTCAAATATGATGATGACGACAAGAAACGTCCAGGCTTTAAATTTGCAGAAAATGAGATGAAAGGTATACCTGTCCGCCTGGGAATCGGTAAACGAGATATCGCTAACGGCGTAGTGGAAGTTGCTCGTCGTGATACCAAAGAAAAGACTAGTCAGCCAATGGACGGTATCGGTAATTATATCGCTGATCTGCTTGATGAAATTCAGAATAACCTATTGCAAAGAGCATTGGATTTTCGTGCTGAACGCACGACCAAAGTTGATAGCTGGGACGATTTCATCTCAGTACTTGATTCAAAGGGTGGGTTTATCGAAGCTCATTGGGATGGTACAACGGAAACCGAACTGGCCATTAAGGAAAAGAGCAAAGCCACTATTCGCTGTATTCCGGTTGACCAGCCATTGGAAGATGGAAAATGTATCCTTACTGGTAAGCCTTCCAAGCAAAGAGTATTGTTTGCCAGGGCTTATTAGAGTCATTAGCCACCTCATCCTAACCTTCTCCTCCAGGAGAAGGAACCTTTCACTTTAAGTCGTCCCCCTCCTGGAGGAGGGGCTAGGGGAGGTAGCACCATTCGCTCTAAGTCGTCCCCCTCCTGGAGGAGGGGCTAGGGGAGGTAGCACCATTCGCTCTAAGTCGTTCCCCTCTTGAAGGAGGGGTTAGGGGAGGTAGCACCATTCGCTCTAAGTCGTCCCCCTCCTGTGGGAGGGGTTAGGGGAGGTAGCACCTCGCTCTAAGTCGTCCCCCTCCTAGAGGAGGGGCTAGGGGAGGTAGCACCATTCGCTCTAAGTCGTTCCCCTCCTGGAGGAGGGGCTAGGGGAGGTAGCACCTTTCGCTCTAAGTCGTTCCCCTCTTGAAGGAGGGGTTAGGGGAGGTAGCACCTTTCACTTTAAGTCGCGCCCTTCTGAAGGAGGGGTTAGGGGAGGTCTCGCTTATACAGGGGTTTAAAAAACCTGATATACTTCCTTCCGGAAAAATCGCGATCAGTCAATACCTCGTAGAAATCTTCGGTAGTATCTGTGCTAACAACATGATGCCTGATGGAGGCTGCACAACGGTCGCTTTCTGCGCCAAGCGCTTCAAAACTCCAGCGTTCTCCATGTTCTTCGCCGTGGATTTTTTCTCTCATAATAAACGAAACCAGGATCATATTATGTGATGAATTGGAGCCACTGCCATTGTACAATTGGGCAATACAGCCCGGAGTCACTTCGTCAATGGTTAATTGCTTATAACGATTTGAACGTTGCAGACTGCCGGCAGTGATATAATGCTGGTTGGCCATAACATCGGGCAAATGGCCGCTATGGAATACACAGTCATGTGTGAAAATATTGCACTTCCATAGGTTAGCACCCCAGTTGACCCTGTATTCGCGTTGGCCATTGATTTCTTTGGACTTACTTTCAAATGCACCAACTAAATTATTATTGGGTGTTATGAATTCCAGCGAACTGGTGCCATAGGCTTTACCCAATTCTCCAGAAGCTCTGTATCGAGCTGCGTATAACAAAACCCTGTTTGGTGTTGCAGGAAGGTTTTCATACCCATTTATGGCATCAGCCAGGTTTCCATGATGCTTGAAATATGCCATGAAACAGAGTTCGTCTTTCGACGGAATGTAAAGCATGTCACCTGCATTATGCACTGTTTCAGGATTAAAAGCTCTGAGGCTGATCTTGTGCATGCCGTGATGTTCAGCGATGCTTTCATAATCTACCTCTCCGTATCCGGTAATATCATCATCATTAATGAGGTAAGGCAGGCCGACTTCTAAAGGTAAATCAGCAAGGTTAGCGGCTTTTACTGCAAATTCTCCATCCTTAACACTCGGTTGTTGAGGAACTGGATCTACTACTGGTGGAGGATCCGGTTGAGGGTCTGGGATAACCGGGTCGGTATTATCTATTGCCGGATCTGGTTGAGGTTCGGGCTGTGGTCTGCGTCTTCCTCCAAAGAGGTTTCTGAATAGTTTGCACATGGGGTTATGACTTGGTTTTGTGGGAATTAGAATGACATATTGAAATTAGTCAATATTGATGAAAACAAAAAACACGCCTAATAAGGGTCAACATCGACATTGATCTTTATGGAAGACATTCCTTTTCTGCCATAAAGGTTGATCTCTGCATCCTTGATTACTTTTTTTGCGTAAGCAAGCAACTCCTTTTTACGTTCGAGTTTTAACAGGATATCCATGAGATAATAGCTTCTAACTCTTGAAACGCCGGGTTCTGCCGGACCAAGCACGCGATTTCCCAGTTTTTCCTTCAAATCTCTGGCGAAATGACGTACACCTTCATCGACAATCTGTTTTTTCTTGTGTTTTAGAGTAATCTTGATCAATCGCATATAAGGTGGATACAAGAAACTTTGGCGTTCCTGGTTTTCCTTTTCGAAGAAATTGGCAAAATCATTATTCAATACATCTGCCAAAACATGATGTCCTGGGTTATAGGCTTGGATTAAGACTTTGCCTCTTTTATGTTTTCGGCCGGCACGCCCACTAACCTGGGTTAGTAATTGAAAAGCGCGTTCAGAGGCGCGGAAATCAGGGAAATGTAAAAGATGATCGGCACTAAGCACACCGACTATTCCTACATTGTCGAAGTCAAGTCCTTTGGTTACCATTTGGGTGCCTACCAAGATGTCAATTCTTTTTTCTTCGAAATTGTGGATGATCTTTTGGTGCCCATGTTTTCCTCTGACGGTGTCCCAATCCATTCGGCCGACCTTGGCATCTGGTAAGAAAATCTTAAGTTCATCTTCTATTTTTTCAGTTCCGAACCCCTGGATTTTGAGCTCGTGCGAGCCACAAGCCGCACAAGTTGTTGGCTGTTTGGTCTGATACCCGCAATAATGACAGCGTAGATTGCTGGTATATTTGTGGTAGGTTAGACTTACATCACAATTGATGCACATGGCATTCCATCCACAGGTTTCGCAGCGCATGGTAGGGGCATAACCTCTCCTGTTTTGAAAGAGGATGGCTTGCTCACCCCTTTCAAGTGCTGCTTCAAGCTCTTCCAGCAGCCTTGAGGTGAAGTGGGACTTCATCTTTTTTTTCCTGACTTCTTCGGCTGTGTTAATAATTTCGATCTCGGGCATTTGTATACCTCCGAACCTTGAAGTCATTTCAACAAGACCGTATTTGCCGTTTTTGGCATTTGAGTAAGTTTCGACCGATGGGGTGGCAGTGCCCAGTACCACCTTGGCACCATGCAAGTGGGCCAGGAAAATTGCGCAATCCCTCCCGTTATACCTTGGCGCAGGGTCTTGTTGTTTGTAAGAAGGATCATGTTCTTCATCAATAACAATGAGCCCAATATCCTTGAAGGGTAAAAACAAAGCTGAACGAGCGCCTAGAATAATTGGTTTTCCGGCATGGGTAAGATGCCAGATTTCTACCCGCTCATTATTGTTAAGTTTTGAATGGTAAACCGCGATGTCATCGCCAAAAACCTTCTGCAATCGGTTGATGATCTGCGCAGTCAGTGCAATTTCTGGCAACAGGTAAAGAACTTGCTTTCCACTATTGATAACTTCCTGGATGAGCTCGATGTAAAGTTCTGTTTTACCACTTCCGGTAACGCCATGTATGAGACAAACATTCCTTTCTTCAAGGTTGGCTTTGGTTTCAATGAGTGCCTTGGCTTGCTGGGCGGAAAGTTCAAATTTACCGATTATCTCGTCTTCATACTTCCCGATACGACTTACCTCAACATCATAGATTTCAAAAATACCTTTCTTTTGTAGGTTCTTGATGATGTTTTGATTAGTATCTACAGTTTCTGTCAGGTCCTTTTTGGTTATCCGTTCTTTTATTCGTGAAAGCTGGATGAAGGCCATGAGTGTACTCACTTGCTTGATGGCTCTTGTTCCAATCGCTTCAAATGCAGATTTCAGGGTTTCGGGATCAGAGCGATAAGGTTCGGCTAATCGTACACAGCTTACTGTCCTTGGACGGAATTTGGTTTTGAGTTCTTCTTTGACCAGAATAACTTCTTTAACAAGGAGTGAATTGATTATCGGGTAAACCGTTTTCTGATTTAAGATCTTTTGAATATCATCAATGCTCAATTCATTTTGAAGCGTAAGCGCTTCAGTAACCAAATATTCTTTATCAGAAAGCCCTGTAAAGTCATCATTGAAATCGGGACTCAGTAATATTCTCGTCTCGGAAGCCAGTTTCAAACCAGCGGGGAATGCCGCGTGCATGACTTCTCCTTTGGTACAGCAGTAATATGAGGACATCCAATCCCAAAGTTTTAGCTGAAAATCATTGACGATTGGCTGACTATCTAATATGGAAATTATTGGCTTTGAAGAATAGGCAGGCTGATCTTCATGTGTCTTGTAGATCAGTGCAGAATAAATCTTGTTGCGTCCAAATTGAACTTCAACTCTTACCCCGCGTTGAGCCTTAACCTTGAATTCATCTGGTACAGTGTAAGTGTACAACTTCGGAATTGCCAAAGGCAAAATCACATCAACATAAGTTGTCACCCCTGTGGTTGTACTGAAAAGGCTCATGGCCGTTTGTCATTATTTTAATGCAATTATATAACTTTTTTGGTGAAATTCCAAAATTGTCTGCTGGTAAGATAGATAAATATTTAAACGCAGAGGTGCAGAGTTCATTTTTGAAGAAGCTAGTTATTATGCCACAAAGGATCGCTAAGTCTATCGCAAACTCACACAAAAATTCTCTGTGTAAATCTGAGAAAGACTTAGCGACCCTTCGCGGTAAAAAATTTAACAATCTTTATCGCTTAATAACAACAAACTGCTCACCAACGACTTTCCCTTCAATGGTCAGCTTTACCAGGTACACGCCAGCAGCATAACCACCTACGTCTAATTGGTAAAGCCTTTCCAAAAGACCTTCATCTGCTACCTCTTCAATCAGTCTGCCTGTATCATCGTAGATCTCTGTTCTGACATTATGCAAATCGTGCAATTTGATATCAATGTTCAATATGTCCTGAACGGGATTCGGAAAAATATCGAAACTGGATACTTCCGCAAGGTTGTCAACCCCAATCAATAAGAAAACTTCAACAGATTCGACTACAGTACAGCCATTGGCATCGGTCAAGGTGGCAGTGTAAAGACCGGCGTCCAAACCTGTGATCAGCGAATCAGTTTGCACCGGATCAGTGTCCCATTCATAACTGTATGGTGGAGTGCCACCAAAAGGAATAACTGCTGCTGTTCCATTACCCGATCCGGTATCGTCTGTTGACACTATGCTGGCAATTAGAGTTTCAGGGGCTGTTATCTCCACTGTAGTATTTTCGGTACACCCATTAATATCAACGACCGTAACAGCATGGAGTCCTGAATTAAGACCAGTGGCTGTGGGATCGGTTTCCCCATTATCCCAGGCATAAGTGAATGGTGCTGTGCCGCCTGTCAGTGAGACAGTGGCTTGTCCATTGGATTCACCATTACAAAGTACACTTTGGTCTTCTTCAGCCATAATTACCAACTGATCTGGTTCATTGATTGTTATCGATGCTGCAGATAAACACCCATTCCCATCAGTTATGGTAACTGTATGATCACCAGCATCCAGCATAACCGCCATAGCGTCAGTTTCGCCATTATCCCACAAGAAAGTGTATGCGCCTGTACCTCCTGTTGAAGAAGCTGTGGCAATACCGTTAGACGAACCGTTACAAAGTACATCAGCATCAGCCGTAGCAGAGGCTATTATAAGTTCAGGTTCGGCAATAGTTACCATCCCTTCTGTTAAACAGCCATTGGCATCAGTTAAGGAAACAGTATGGTCACCTGCATCCAGCATTATAGCAGTCTGATTGGTTTCACCGTTATCCCACAGATACGTGTAAGGCATGGTACCTCCCGAAGGAATGATAGTTGCCTGACCATTTGATTCACCATTACAAGCAACAGCGAGGTCCTCCGATACAGTGGAAGAAAGGGCTACTGGTTCTGTAATATTTATTGTCTTGGTGGCCAAACATCCGAAAGCATCAGTAATGGAGACAGTATGATCTCCGGCATTCAGAGCAACCGCTGTAGCGGTGGTTTCCCCATTATCCCATAAAAAGGTGTACCCCGCAGTTCCGCCTGATGCAGAAGCCGTTGCTTGACCATTGGATTCACCATTACACAGGACAAGGCTTTCTAAGACTGCATTTGCAACAAGTGTTGACCCCGATTCCTGGATGGTAACAGAGGAAGTGGTTGTGCAACCGTTAGCATCAGTCAGAGTAACTACATAGGTGCCTCCGCTAAGATTGCCAATAGATTGATCGGTCAACCCATTATCCCAGAGAAAAGTGTAGGGTATAGTTCCTCCTGTTGGGAAAGCAGTGGCAAAACCGTCACCATTACCAAAACAAGTTACCGATTGATCTTCCGTTGTTGTTAAATTTAGAACGACAGGTTCAGTAATGCTAACACTAGCTTGGGTAATACAGCCATTGGCATCAGTTATCGAAACAACATGTTGACCAGCATCCAACAGGGTTGCTGTTTGAGTTGTTTCCCCGTTATCCCATGTGAAAGTGTAGTTTCCGGTACCGCCCATTGGCATTGCCGTAGCTTGGCCGGTCATTTCGCCATTACAAAGAACATTCTGGTTAGCAGTTGCCATCGCTGTAAGCGCTTGTGGTTCGTTGATGATCACACTACCCATTGCGTTAAAACCTTCAGAATCAACGACTGTAAAACTGTGGCTTCCGCCAGAAAGCATTGTTGCAGTAGCTGATGTTTCCCCGTTATCCCAGAGGTAGGTGTAAGGCGCTACACCACCATTGGCTGTGATGGTAGCCTGACCGTTGGCTTCGCCATTACAAATGACCGGATTGTCTTCCATTGCATTCAATGCAATGTTGGAATTAACATTTACCACGATCATATCAATAGCTACACAGTTGTTGGCATTGGTTACAGTCACTGAATAAGTACCTGATTGCGTGACGGTAAGTGTCGCGCCATCAGTTATATCTGACCATTCATAGATTCCTCCCGGAATTGTAGCATCCAGAATCACAGATTCACCAACGAAAATGGTAGTGTCATTACCTAACTCGATATTTGGAAAGCTTAGGATATTGATGTTCTGTGAAATGGTGTTTGAGCAGTTATTGACATCCGTGTAGGCATATTCTATTGTATGCATGCCAAGGCTTAGCATGGATGGGTCAAAGCTCATAACGCCATTCCCGTCAAGGGTAAATGATCCTCCAATCGGTGTGCCGGCAAGGGTGACCAGACCATCGTTCGCACAATAGTCTGATTGCAAACCATCAATCGATAATGTCGGTAATGAATTGACATTTACGGTTACATTGGCAGACGATGAACAGTTGTTGGCGTCGGTTCCAATGACGATATAGGTTGTCGTGTCAGACGGATTTGCGGTTGGATTAGCAATGTCTGTTTGATCCAGACCCTCACTGGGTGACCACATATAGGTCAAGCCTCCCATTGCCTGAAGCATTGCCGATTCGTCAGCACAAATTGTTTGGTCCAAACCAGCATCAATTATGGGTAATGGATTAATGGTGACCATAACCGAATCTTCAACAATGCATCCACCAACGAGATCTGTTACGGTAACATAATATTGAGTATTCGTCAAAGGGGTTGCAGTAGGATTGGCAATATCTGTAAAGTCGAGACTTAAAGCGGGGGACCAATTGTAAGTAGCATTCAGGTTGGTAACCATGCCGTTTAGTACGACTGATTCACCTTCACATATGGCCGGATCAGGTCCAAAGTTTACGACCAGGTCAGCAGCTTCTTCAAGCAAATAGGAAGTTTCAAATTCGCAAGGATTAGCACCAGGACTTGAGTCCGTTACCGTAACGGCATAAGTGCCAGGCGTTAGCCCGCTCCGATTAGCGTCTGTTGAGCCATCTGACCAGATTACGTTGTATGGCGGTGTGCCAGCAGAAATGGTTAATGCAATTACACCATCGTCACCTGTATTACAACTGGGTTGGGAAATCGAAGCATCTACTGTAACACCATCGTTAAGGTTAACCAAAACGGAATCGGTTTTCATACACCCTATTGTATCTACAGTTGTGAGGATGTACATAGTATCAACTTCAGGGTTTACGATTGGGGTTAATACTTGATCGTCGTCCATATTGTAGTTAGGTGTCCATTGGAAATTGACCATATTGATTATAGCAGCATCCACGCCAACCCCTAGTGTGACGGAATCTCCAAAGCAAATGTTTTTGTCATCACCTGCGCTGATCACATAGGGGGCAGGTTCTTCAAGAAGAAACTCGCTTGTTGCTAAACAACTATTGGCATCAGTTACTGTTGCAGCGTAATAACCATCTGCTAAGTCTGTCCGGTTTTCGAGGTTTGAACCATCATTCCACGAAATATTGAAAGGCATTTCACCACTAGAAATAGCGAGATCAATGGCGCCTTCTGCCTCATCACCACAAAGAATTTCCGTTACAACTGGATTAATGACTGGCTTGTCTCTTACGGTAACATTGATCGTGTCGAGGAAAATACAATTCAGCGAATCCATGACTGTCAATACGTATTGCCTATCTACATCTGTGAAGGTATTTGGGTTAGTGATGCTGGCATCATCAAGACCCGTTGCCGGGAACCACTGGATAGAATGCGGAGGAGCGCCTCCCAAAAGGGTAGGGGCCCCACCAAGAGCAACTGTGTCACCAACGCATAAAACGAAATCATCACCAGCGTCAAGGGTAAATGGATTCAGGTCAAAGATCAGAATATCCTGAACCTTTTGGCAGCCTTTATCATCGGTAACGCTTACTGTGTAAGTGTCTGCAACAAGATTATTTCTGATCAGGTCCGAATTGCCATCGTTCCATAAACCGTCATAAGGTGGAGTTCCGCTTGCAAGCGTTAGCTCAATCGAACCTTCAGGACTTCCCGCGCAGGTTACATGTGTTTTGCTAATGGAAATGGCAGGAAGACGATTTACAATACCCTCAACCGTATCACGTGAAATACAGCCAGCTTCATCAGAAATGGTTAAATAATACCTGTCGGAAAACTGGGGTGCGTGCGACGGATTGGCGGTGTTAGCTGTAAATCCTTCATCGGAAGTCCAACTAAATGTCAGGTTACCGAAGCCTCCTGTAGCCGGAGCACCTCCAAGTGTCACATTCTCTTCACGGCAAACTTCAAAATCATCACCCAGATTAATAATGATCGGATGAATACCAAAAGTTGCATCACTGGTGTCGGCAATAAAACCGCCTGTTGTAATGATCTGAATAAGAAAGTCACCATCTGGAATTTCAGGAGGAATTGGCCAGTTATAAGTGCCAGTCGAGGCATCAAGGCTGTCGGCGAATAACTCAAAATTGACCCCACCGTCCGTAGAATAGGAAAGATCTACAAGTTGAATGCCTTCCGAATTCCAGGCGATAGGAATGGTGTCATATGCACAGAATATCTCCCCACCAATTGGGTTTTCGATTTCAAGCACGCCATCAACGACGATTGATTCCTCGGGAGTATCTTTGTCATCCTCAATATTCCCCACATTGTCAGTAGCAATGGTATAGAAGTCATAAGTGGTACCGTTGATGCCCTGGAACGTCACCGAATTGCCCGTAAGGGTATCCGTCCAAAGTTCGTAGGGGCCATTATTCTGTGAAACCCATAAGGCATAACCAGCCACTCCCGATCCGATGTCGGAGCCCATCCATGAAAGATCAAAAGCGGATGAGTCGGTAGTCAGGAAAGTTGGGATCATGCTACTCACCGGATTATCAGCATCAATGGTGTTGAACTCGATATTGGTCAGTAGTGGATCGTTGACGTCAAAAATGATAGATGCCTGCGCAAAGATGGTATCACCAGTAATTGAATTTGATTTTGGAATAGCGCTGAAAGTCACATAGCCTTCCCCGGGAGAAGCCAGTGTATCAGCCAACCTGTCAATCGTATCGTTTACCGGAAGGAAACCTAATAACGGATCAGGCGGAAGTCCGGTTACAGGATCGATAGATTCAAAGATCCAGAAGTATTTATTTTCTGTAATATCGACTCCCGCGGTTATATTAACCAATACCCCGAGTGAATCAACAGCATCGACCTGAGTCGTAAAGAAGGTCTGATCCTGGGGTACATCAACAGTGAAGCTTCCGAAGCCTAGATTGCCTACTCTGAATGAAAAAGGATTCAGGTCATCATCAATAGGAACGTCGATTTTGACAACTTGTGCTGGCGCTGTCGCAAAAACAGGGTCATTTTCATACCGCACTTTGTATTCGAGTCGGTCATTTACAGAAACCCACCTTGTAGAATCATAACCTGGAGGACCTGTGATATCATTAGGATCAACAGCATGTGGGATTGGAATTTCAAAATCAGGGTCATCACAATCTGTCTGAGGAACGAAAGTTACGGTTGTTTGATCGGTCTCCATGCAGGCCCCACCAGCAGTGGTGACCGTAACAGAATAGGACCCATTTGTGGTCACGGTAATTGAAGGGCCGCTACCACCATTTGACCATGAATAAGTACAACCAAGACAACCTCCCGAGATGACTGCTGTCAGTTTTGCTTTTTGCTCATCTTCTGGACAAACTGCGCGCTCGCCACCACCTTCAATACTGACCTGAGCATCGGAAATGAGTTGTTTCATTGCCGAGGCCGTACAACCACCCTGATCAGTAACCACTACAGTGTAGGTGCCCGGCATGAGCATGTCTATTTCTGTTTTTCCTGGTCCTGACTCACCGTTAGACCATTGAATATTCATGATGGGTACCGGGTGACTGGCAATGCCAGTTATTCGCAATTTACCATTCATGCCGGCGTTTTCACCTGTACAGGTCACTTCATTAACCACCTGAATGTCTATGGCATGGACCGTTGAGGTGCTATAGGCCAGCAAGATTGCAAGTCCGAAAAACCTGCTTAACAAACGATTGTAAAAGTATGCTGTTTTCATTCGAAATGAGCTTCTGTTTGTCTAATTGGATAATTTCAAAATCGTCTCGGCATACGGTCCGAGTTGGTTGTTGGTATCTACAGGGGCTACCCTAATCGTGTATTGTTGCCTTTGGTTATCAGGTAACTCGTAGAGGAAGGAGTTACCCTTGACCATTGGAATAGAACTCAGCCTGAAAACTGATCCTTCTCTCTTGTAGTCGGCGAACAGCGCATAGCCTTTAATACCTGTACCTGCCAGATCGGTTGCGGCCCATGTTAGTTCGGCGAATAGCTTACCGTCCTTCCTGACAAGTTTTGACTTAAGTCCAGTAGGGGCTTTCACACCAGCCAAGTCGCTGATTTTATGGAGTTTCAGGGTTTTGGCAAGTGTCTTTTTCGAGTATATGCCTTGACCGATGGCTCTGAGTTCAAATTTTGCAAACCCATTCTGGTTGGCTTTAGCTTTAGGCAATGTGTAAGTTCTAGAGGAAGTACCCATCTTTTCTCTTCCTGCCACTTTCTGATCATTCTGAAAGAGCTCAAATCCTTTCAAGTCGGTGATCGCTTCGTATTCCCAGGTGAAGATCACGCTGTTGTCGGGTTGAAGTTTTGCAGTGAAAGCGTTGACTGAAGGCATTTTCTGGATTGGTATATGCACTTCTATGGTCATACCTTCACCTTCAGCACCATTGGCTGTCATTGGAATAACCTTAACGGAAATTTTTCTTCCGGTTTCCCCCATGAGGTAATATTTAGCCTGGTTTTCGGTGGCAAGTCCCTGGTTAGATTCCAACATCCTCTCGGCTCTTAGTTCGTCAGTTAGGATCTTGTAACCAGTAGGCCTTGGGCCGTTTCCGGAAGGAGGATCCCAGCTAAGCATAATACCATATTGAGAAGCTTCCTGGAAAAAATCGCCTTCCAGTCCGGTGAGTGGGGCAGGGGGAACAAGCCCCATGTAGAGAATGGTTTCAATATTTGAGGACCATGATCTTTCAAGGTGATCAATTCCGACAAGTGCATATTGATACACTTTACCGTAGATCAATGGCGTGTCATCGATAAAACTACCTTTGGATTTGTTCAGATCGCTTGCCAGTTCTTCAAAATCATTAACATCCTGTAATTTTCTTTGTAGGGTCAGTTTTTTGATCCGCTTGTCGATGGTTTTTGGATCCCACGTAATTCTGACGTTGACATCCCCATCCATTTCCGGCTTACCGATTACCATCTTTTTCATCGGAAGGTGATCATCTGCCCGATAAGGTTGTGTTGAAATACCAAGTTCTTCCTGGAAAGCATTGACCGGTTTTACCTCGTAAGCATTATTTTGTCGGTTATTGGCATCGACGTCGATAAACGCATAGAAATTGGTATTGCCTTCACGCCTCAGTGGGGCTACAGGGGTTGGGGTGATAAGCGCACCATTTCGATAGAGATTATAGCCTACCAGTCCTTTTCTGGCGGCAGCCGGACGATCAACTGTCCATTCCACCCTGATTGCATCTCCGGCCAGCACGAAACTGATATTGGCATCAAGCTGCGTATTGGATTCCATGAGATTGGAAAGCTTAAGGATTGACAATGGTGTTTCAACTTCACTACCATCCATTCTGACAAAGAAAATGGCATATTCAAATTGAGCACCTGCGACATAATTGTTGTCAATGTATCCAAACCCCATGGTGAGTGCCAATCCAAAGTCGTTATGCATAGACAAACGGTCACCAGTGAGAATGCCATTGTTTTGCTGTAATGATGACAGGGATTGTTCCGCATTCATATTCATTGACTGTAAAAAGCCACCATAATCAGCCATATACTGATTAATCTGAGACTGGTTCAATCCTTGTAATGACCAGTTTTTCATAGGCGAAAACTCAGGGCTGATCGGCATTTGGTTGAGCAGATCCCATTCTTCAGCTCCAGCAGCCTTTCTTTTGATATTGAACCCGTAAAGGTCAAATGACCAACCATATACATCCCAGTACAGCAGTACAGAGTTGGAACGAATCGTACCAGTCAGGTTAACCTGCAAGTCTGATCCGGATGACTGACCGTTTGCCGGAATTCCCAGCCACACGCTGAAGATGAGTATTGTTAATATTTTGAAAGCGCTTTTCATATTATGCTATTCAGAAGTTAGTACTGTGCTTGTTCTACAAAGTGAAATCTACTGATCCGGTCTCTGATTCCTCTGGTGGTTCGCAATTGGAAGGGTCATCAGGGTCGCAATCGATGGTGCCTGCGAAATAGCTCAACGTGCCGTGTAGCCTGGTTTGGCTACCTGTCTTTTCCAGAGAAAGATCACCGTCAAAATTGACCACAGATGTACTGGGGCAAGACAAGCACCAGACACATGGCCAGGCTACGAATATGGTCACTGAGCCATCCACATCAATACTAATAGCCCCTTGGACACCATCCTGGTTAACTGTTGCCGAAATCATCCCGTTGATGTTTACTGCCAGCGAACCGCTGATATAGAAAACACTGTACCCGCAATCATCAAATGGTCCGGAAGGCCACGAGTAGGTAAAGTTGTTACTATAAGTAGCTGTTCCGTTTGCAGAGCCGGAAAAATTACCGTTATTAAAGTTGCCGGAAACGCTAAATCCGCCATCCAGATTGACGACGTCGAATAGTGTCCCGTCTCCAGTTCCGCCAGCAGTCCAGGTAAGTCCATTGACCGCGAAATTGATACTTGAATTGAGGTCGAGGATATTGCCACTACCAGGTGGAATTTGAAACTGAGAACTGAGATTACCACTTACATTGGAAGAACCCAGGGTATAATTTATTCCAGCTGTACCAGAAAAATAATGAGGCGAATCTGCAAGAATATTGACCGCCAAATCCAATGAAATTGTTGTTGCGGATGCAATGGAAGTTTGAAGATAGCCACAGGCTTCTATCAGTTCCCCACTTGCATCCCTGACCGTTATCCCAAACCCAATTGTAATAGCACCCTGCGTGGGTGTTCCGGGCGGTGGATCGCCGCTGCTGCTACAGTTGTTGGACTGAGAGGAGCCTCCTGCTTCCCAGTTGTAACCAAACTCACCTGCAACACCTGTTATTCTCAAGCCCCCCAGCGGTATTCCTACTCCTGAGGAAGCAATGCTAAAGGTGAAATGACCAAAATTAAAGTCAGCGGCAGCACCAAAATTTGCAGTCCCACTCATGCTGCCGATGCCACCAAATGAACCGCTGAAGCCGCCCATAAACACCATACCGTCATAGCTAATATTGATATTAGCATTGACTGGTCCGGAATTGACGGAGGCTTCAGCCTGTCCAATAGTGATCGTTCCCATATTGTCCATTTTGAAATCGGTGACATTCACCATCAATGTGGGAAGTGTGAGAGAGGCGGTAATATTGAGATCGCCATTATTGAATACTACAGAGGCGATATTGAATTCAATAGAATTGTATTTGATAGAAGGTATGCTAAATGCAAATTGGGTTAACTGCCCGTTTTGGATCTCAAATTCGATATTGTTAATGGTGCCAGGATCAAATTGTGAGAAGGTGACAGAGATATCATTACCACTTACCCGGGTAAGCATAAATTCCTCATTAAAATCTGCTTCAACCGTTCCTGATAAAGTTGATTGAAAGGCCATGACACCACTCAACGTTGAGGTGGCTGTAAATCCACTTCCGTCGTAGGTGAGCCCCAACGTTATTTCCCCTTCCAGGAATTGCATATTGGATAATTTAACCTGGCCTGTTCCTCCGGTGAAATCCACTTCCATACTCGTCCCGATCTGCAGGTCGAAGTCGAGGTTCAGCGTTTCCATGGTAACGGTGAAATTATTGGCCATGTAAGTTGCAGGAAGGGCAATAAATGAGGCACTCATTGCTCCGTTTGCATCGAATGAAGATCCGACGACATTGCCAATAGGGGTGCCACCGACCCGAATTTCCGCAAGGAAGCCAGCGATAGATTCGAAATTCCATGATCCGCCCAGGCCACTACCGCTATAGGTATAAGTGACATTGCCACTGAGACCTGGCTTAAGGATGACCACGCCTCCCAAACTTGCTTCAGTAACCTGATTGATGGCAAATGTCGCCATACCGCTTATGGTACCTGATGCATCGATGGTCAGACTGACATTGGTCAGCGAACCCTCAATTACACCAAAAGTACCCAACACCTGGCTGCCGGTCCATTCGATAGTGATTTCCTTAAAATCAAGTGGGTTTTTTTCTTTCCAGGAAATGTTAACGCCGGTTAGTGAGCCACTGAAATTGAAAATGTCTTCCATTCCGATCGTAATCTCTGCTGCTGTGGAAAATTCACAATAGCCATCGGCATCGGCATTCATAGAATTCACTTCTGTGGGAATGGTAACTGAGATTGGCCCCCAACTCCGGTTACCATTAGCCACACAACAAACTTCGTCGTTGACGCAAAGCTCGGATTCCATGTAGCACTCACTGTCTTCTGAGTCGGCAGCTCTTACAGTGATCGTACCAGCTGTCATACATCCAGAAACCACCCCTGTCATCGGATCGATCATGCAGCCGGTTCCTGCCGGGTCGTCTGAAATCGACCAGGTGATCATCCTCTCTGGTGGAGTGATCATGGCTGTTGGGGTCACCATGGCACCATCGCCCAAAACATAGAAGGAAGGTGAAAATGTTGGTTGTGTAATTGAAACAACGGTAACCACCACTTCATCTTCGCATTCAAATCCTGATGAGGTTCTGATCATGACGGTATAGGTAATTTCCTGCGGAGCACCCGTTTCCGGAATGGTGACCATCGGATTAGCGACAGGTGCAGGTGTAGGGCCAAAGCTTGCTGTCCAGGTAAATGAAGCACCGGACTCAGGATAAGTGGGGCTACCACCAAGGGTTATCATATCTCCGGCGCATGTGACCTGATCGTCTCCTGCGTCGGCACCCATCTGTCCGAAGGAATAGGCGGACAAGCTAAGTGCTACAAGCAGGATGGAACAATATTTTATAAAAAATCTGGTATTCATTATTGGTTGATTTGCGATTTGAAACTGAAATAAGAATCTTAAGTGATGCGATTTAATTCAGAATTTTGAAACGCAGTCGATCATCTGGTGCACGTGCTTTGGTGTAAACCGTAATGGCACTTACCGCTCCAGGTCTCAGGATGTCAGGAGGACCATTAGGTTCTTCGAATTCAAGATGCAAGTCCTGAAGATTCAGGAATAATAGGTCAGGATCAAAGGCCAGGGCAGCACCAACAAGACTCTTGAGGAATCGATTTGGAGATGGAATATCTACATTCCCGGCATTGGTATAGGCAATGGTCACTGCGACAGTCCGGTTAAAACGGGCATTTGGCGGATGTTGGATATCTACGAGGAGCGTAAAGTCAGCACCTTCGACAATGGTGAATCCATCATCGATGCCTGCTTGTGCCCCATCTGGTTTAACCATAAAAATATCATAAATGCCGGCTTCTGAGCCATTGAGGTCGAAGGTGACAAAGGCTTTACTCGGGTCAATAAAAATTACATTACTTGAGAAGATGGTTCCCAGCACCGGATCTTCGATTTTTCCGAACATGCCAAAGCTGAATTTAGCCCCTTTGACCAATACCGTGATCTGGCCGGTATTACCACCTTCATTAGCATTGACGGAAAAGACCTCAAAATCAAGTCGTCTGGCTCTTACTTCAATTGCCTGGTCGTCTGCAATTGGAGTTTGACCATAAATGAGCAGGTAATAAGTGCCGGACTGCAACGCAGGTACGATCAAAGTCTGGTCGCCCATGATGAGGTCATCCTGATTGAAGTCAAAATCTGACCTAGTAGGGATTTCCTCATAACTCATGTATAATTCATTAGCACCGAATAGAGAATCGGCTTCCAGTTCCACCAATAGTGTTTCGCCGCTTAACGAATCTGGTATTTCGAGCCTGTAATAAAGGCCTACATCGTTGTTGAGTGTGTTTGGTACCCAAACTTCCAGTGGCAATTCAGGTACATCCACAGTCATTTTTCCAATGGAAGCACTGGTATTATTGGTTTCATTAGCTTCGAAAATGTTATTGAGCACATCGGTTCTGGTGATTACGTGATAATCGCCTAAAGGTAGTCCTGGGAGGTTGCCAGTGAAAGTATAACTCTGCGTCCCGCCAACAGGTAGGCTCACCATATTCCCCTGTACCTCAAACAAGACATCATTAATATCCCAAACAGTGTCAGTAGAGAAGTAAATGGCGTCACTCTTTATACCCGAAGCGGGGTTGAGGCCTTCATTTTGCACGTCCCAGTCAATCGTAACCGGACTGTTCACCAAGCCCATCACTGGTACAGTAATATCTCCGACAACCAGGTCTGAAGGAGGCGGCTGGGTAAGTGCTAATGTACCATTGGCCACATTATTATCCTCTGCCATGTGTTCATATTCTACACTGTTGGCATCTGTTTTCAATAACAATACATAGTTCCCAGTCGCGCCGGCAGATGTAAAAACGGCTGTCGTGTCTGTATAACTTTCACCTGGCATCAGGTTTCCGGAAAATGCGACACTACCCAGAATTTCATCTTCACTATCCACAAATAAATCATCTGATAAGTAGATTCTGTCAATCCAGTTGCCTGAAAGGGTAGGACCTGAACCAGTATTTTGAACTGTCCATATGACCTGAAATGGTTGCCCTGAAGTCGCTGTTGGCGGAACTGTCAAAGCAGTGACTTGCAGATCTCTTGGCGGTGTTAATTGAATATTGATTGGATGAGCCATAACATTATTCTGCATGTCAGGATCATCTTCATTAAATATGGAATAATCGGTAACCAGCAATAGAAATTTGTTACCATCGATATTTTCTGGTAAGGTAACTGATCGGGATGTCGAATAAGTATTGGTATTTGGCCAATCGGATAGATATATCTGCAAGTCGATGATAAATTCATCGGATGCATCCCAAATGGCATCATCAGAAATGAAGATACCATCATACCAATAATCATAATTGAAAAGGATTGAATCGTTGGCCAGGTTTTCTACTGTCCAGTCAAGCTGAATGTCTTCTCCCGTGAAAGCTGTAGTCGGTCCGAAGAGGTCAGTAACAGCCAGGTCAGGTATAGGGTAATTGACAAAGATGGAATCACCACGGAGAATGTTGTTGGCATTCATGCCATTTTCAAAAATATTATCAGTCAGGTCAGTAGCAATGTAGATGTAACAAATGTTGACATCTACGCCAGGCGGCAATGGGGGCAGAATTACCTCAGTGGAAATAGAATAAGTGTCCAATGGCATAAGTGGCTGCTCTCGGGTAAACGATTTAAGCAATATAGCATTGCCAACCCCCGGCCAAACCGGACTGTCTGTCAGGTAAACCTGATCCACCCAGTTTGAACCTTCAGCATCATCTGCTCCATCATTGGTAATAGAAAAACTTATGGGAATTGGAAATTGAAAACCTGCTGTTGCTGTATCAGGTACAATGACTTCACTCACCGCCAGATCAGCTGCAGGACCCAGGGTAACAGAGATCGGGATGGATTTGATATTGTTGGCCTCGCTGCCATCCTCGAAAATACTGTTGAACTGGTCACAAACAAGATGTAACCAATAGTTGCCACTAAACCCGTCTGGTATCGTAATACTTTGTTGTACATTCAATGTATTTCCAGATTCGATCTCGTTTCCAGTGACTTTGGAAGACAGGAATGTGGAATTCGAAATGTTAAACACCGGGTTGGTGGAAATATAAATGCCGTCAGACCAGGCTTCGAAAACTTTATCGCCAAGGCCGATATTCTCAACATCCCAATCAATCAAAAATGGTTCTCCCGAAGTGACGCCTATTGGTGCGTTTACAACAAAGACTGCCAGATCAGGGGCGTTTATGGTAATTGGTTGGGTGACGATGTTATTGTCTTCAAAAGTAAATTCAAAAACGCTATTATCATCATCCACGGAAAGGTGTAAATAATAGTTACCTGCAATATCATCGGGTAGCGAGAATTGGATAAGCTCGTTATACGTGTCAGTAGGATTCAAAATCGGACTTTGAAATGCTGTAGCACGAATCTGCATGTCACCTGCACCGAAAACCGGATTATCACTAATGTAGATCCTGTCGTTCCAGCTCGGGTTATTTGGAGGAGATCCGCCCTGGTTTTCAACAACCCAGTCAACAGTGATAGACTCTTTTGTACTTGCCGTTGCCGGAAGATTAGAATTGATAATTGCAAGGTCAGTTGGTGGTGTGAGGATAATGTTGATCGAATCGTTTCGGGTAACGTTATTTTGATCAAATACATGCTCGTAAATGTTCATATTGGCATCAGTGGAAACATAAATATAGTAGGTGCCATCAATGCCCAGTGGTAAGGTTAATGTCTGGTTTTCAGCATAATTTTCCATGGATAACAAACCTCCAGAATGAATAAATGATCCAAGCTCTGTGGCATTGCCCAAAATAAAATTCTCATCCGAGGAAATATAGACTTTGTCAATCCAGGTGTTTGATTCCGTTGCTCCGGTACCATTGTTTTCAACGGTCCAGTTTACTGAGATATCCATTCCTGAAAAGGCCGTAGCAGGAGTTAGCACACTCGTCACCTGTAGATCAGGCGGCGGAGTCAGGTTAATGGTAATTTGTGTGGCAGATATGAGTAAATTATTGTCTTCGTCAGATTCATTTACATATCCGCCATCATCAGTTCGAACGATCAGATAGAAGGTACCAATGAATCCTTGCGGAATGGTAAGCGTGACCATTTGCAAATAAGATTCGAACCCATTTAATGCCGTGACATTGAGACTGGAGCCAAAAGAATCATCTAGCCCAGGCTGATATTCATCATCAGCCGACAAGTATACGCGGTCTCCCCAGGTTGTCATGCCCGTCGCACCTTCGTCGATGTTGTCGACTTGGAAAGAGACTTGTACCTCTTCCCCTGAAAAAGCAGTTGCCGGGAAATTCAGATTGGAAATTATGAGGTCTGGCCTTTCAATAATGGTAAATGTTTGAACGGGGCCCGGAATTTCCTCGCAGGCATTCACAGCATGAACGACCCATTGATATTGCGTTCCATAAGCAAGAGAGAACTCATCAAAATTAATAACTGTCAGTCCAGGATAAGTTGCGGTTCCGGGTTGTGAATTGCCTGCTTCCCAGACGTAAACGTCATAAGATGTTGCGTTAGCCACAGGAGCCCAAGAGAAATTGACGGGGAGCTCAAGGTCTGTAGTGCCATCGGCAGGGATCATGTTGGTAGGAGCTCCACCAAGTGCCATACCATTGGTGACTACCTGGTTGGATAAGGTGTCATTTCCGGTAACAGCATCACCTGCAAGAAGAGTATATGCCTCGAAAGTATAATCTGCATAAGCGATTAAATTGGCTTTCGCCGTAAAAGTATAATCAAGCGAACCACCTGCCGGGATATTCAGTGCCCCGACATTTTCAATCACCTCGCCATTGCCATCGATAGTATATGCCACATCAAAGCCGGTCTGAGACTCTCCGCTAAAGTTGGTGATAGTTACGGTCACGTCTTCATCTGCCGAAAGATCACATCCGCTTACAGGAGCGATGAGTGCAGTGATACCGACATCAGCCACAAAATCACCAAATTCGTCGGCACCAATATCAGGATGGGTCGGATTACGCGGTTGTCCATCAAAATCGAAGCCTACTTCTGGTAGCGGTGTTCCCATGCTGTCAATACCGATTTGAGATACATGCAGATCACTGTCTGATGTATAAAGCGGGTCTAGATTTAATCCATTAGCATCAAATCCACTGGTGCCTTGCCAACCTGCAAAGTCAGTGCCTGCATCCTGGTAAGCCATCAGCGTTGCCCCGGAACTGAAATAGTTGTTATAATCAAAAATTCCGGATGAAGGGATGCCTAGAAAATTAGTATACAAGGCAAAACCATCAGCCGAGTTAACGAAATTATTGTTGACGATATTGATAATGCCACTTGAGACGTTACCCACATACATTGCCCTGGAAGCCAGATTTGAGCTACCCGACATATGGACGTTATTATGGTAGAATTTTTGGCGTGTCCCACCAATTATTTCAACTGCCCGATTACCATCAGAGATATGCAGGAAATTATTTGATATCAGCGCCTCGACATTGGTAGAACCATTGACTTGTTCAAGGGTCATGGCGTGCTGTCCACCATTCATGTCGACCTGGTTGCCTGATATGCTGAGACCATGATCAAAGTAATTCCTTAAATTATTGAACTCAAATCCTATGGCAGTGCTATGGGTATTGCTGCTTGTATAGGTGTTATTATTGAACTGAATACCTGATTGTAATCGAATTTCAGCTCCTGATACATAATGATCTTCAAACAGGTTACCAGTTACCACCAGCCCGGTATCAATTAAGCTGGCATTTGAAAATGTACCCCAATAGTACATACCATGGGTTCCTCCTTTGAAGTGGTTGTTGGTAATTGTCACGTTGTCTGCTCTTGCATTAGACTTGACCATAATTGCTCTGGTAGTCTGGCTATTTATGGTGGTGGGCAGACTTTCAAGAACACAGTTTTCGAAGCTTACCTCCTTTGTGCCATCTAACATGCTGACCACTACACCGTATTCTGTACTTGTGGAACTTAAGCTCAGGTTTTTAAAATGCATGAATTTTGTTGCGTTGAGTGTCAAGACGGGTATTGACTGGATAGCTGTAGAGCTGAATTCAATAACCACATCTGTGCTGTCACCTGTTTCTGATTGCCAGGTTACGGTATTGGTTAAGGAACTTCCCAAAACAGGATTTATCATCATACCATCAGATAAGGTATAAGTTGCTGACCCAATATTGAAGATTACTGGTCCGGTTACCCCTCCTTTGGCCAGTGCAGTCAACGCAGCCTCAATTGACAGGAAATCGGGTATCCCGGAGCTAATAGTATATATGCCTGACAAGCCTGCCCAGATTTCCGTTTCTACCACTTGATTATTGGTGCTGTTGAGATCAGTACCAGCATTTGGCCCTGAAGTGGAAGCTGTAATTGTGTAATTAATGCCTGCCTCGAATTCATAAGTCCCAAGTGTTACATCGACAAATTCTCCTGGATTTAATGTGCCTGACCATGCAAAGGGTGTTTGTAAACTTGAATTAACGTCCCAGTTAATGGTCACCGAGTTTAGCGTAATCGAACCGTAGTTAAAAAGTCTTACAACTACATTGTTTAGCCCTTCCGGGAAAATGACAGATGGATCGATGATACCTGAAATACCAGCATCAAGCCCGATAACCGGGGTGTACTCGTCGGCCCCTATATCCGGAGTGAGACCATCCCTGATATCGCCATCAATATCCGCAGGGATTTCGGGAATTGGCATAGCTTGGCCTACTAATAATCCGTTTTGGATATGAAGGTCAGAATTACTAACAAAATTCGGATCGACAGATATGGAATTGGCGTCAAATCCTGACACCGCTTGCCATTGGGCCAGGTTAATTTGGACCTGTCCATTGAAAGATGTTAGATTGTCACCATTTGAGAATAGATTATTATGATCAGATTGGATGATTTGGTCCCCATCTTCATCGTCAATCGCAATCCCGGTTCCTGTATTGGCAAATATATTGTTCAACAAGTAAATGTCATTCGCTCCATTCTCAACGTGGAAGCAGATATTGGTTCCAGCAGTGGTTTTTAATGATCGAACGGAGTTATAATAAATGTTTTGATCATCACTGTTTTGAATCCAAATACCACGAGCGTTTACAGCATTGAGTTCTCCGACAGCAATAAAATTATTGGCGATCAAGCCCTGGTCATTGGTCAAACCATTGCAAAATTGAAGTCGCAAACCATAAACATTGGAGATAATTTGATTACCAATAACTTGAACCCCAAGGTCGCAGTTGACCAGGTCGATGCCCACTACGGTCTGGCTTGCAGTGCCTGTAGTAATGATATTGCCTGAAATAAAGGCAGCATCATTATATGCCAACTCAATACCTGCAAAAATCTGACCGATCAATTCATTATTTTCAATGACGGTACCGGTTTGGTTATTAAAGGAAGTTCCAAGAAGTTGGATGCCATTGGATCCGTTTTCGATCTTGTTGTTACGGATTATCGTATTGGTGTTAGGACCAATTTGCGACCTGATTACCGACTGATTTGAAAAGTCATTAGTCGGCGCTATTCCGGTAAGGATATTATTTGCAATCGTGATATTATCGGATTGGTTCTGTATTTCAATAGCAAGACCATTCGTTGTTCCAAGATTGCGAATCGTCATTTCCCGAAAGGTGAATTGGTCGGCACCATCAAGTCGGACAACATAAGGATCCGTGGTATTACTTGTAAATTCAAGAATGACCAGAGTGCTGTCACCAGCCTCTGATTGGAACGTTACCCAATTGGTAGCAGATGAGCCAGGAATCTCGGGAATAACTACCTGTTCATTATAAGTCCCGGATCTGATATTTATATTGACAGCTCCGGCTACACCACCAAGTGTCATCGCGTTTACAGCATTGCCAAACGTCGGGAAATCCGGTGTAATGCCTCCGAGGGTATAATCGCCAATTAACCCTGCGTAAAGATCTTCAACAGAAACTGTATCGTTGGTCATATTGCCATCAGGCATCCCATTTGGATTTATGGCAATGACTTCAATATCATAAGGTGTTTCCAGTTCAAAATCAAATGTTCCCAGCTCGAGATTCGTGATTTCTCCACCTGGGCCAAGAGTGCCAGACCAGTTGAATTGAGGTTGGGCCAGTCCATTAATCGACCAATCTAGATCCACGGAGGTGAGATCAGTAGTGCCGTTATTAACCAGGTGTACCTGAATGGGGTTATTCCCTTCCGGGAAAACCATGACAGGAGAAGTGATATCAACTAACGATACATCTTCCTGTGGTGGACTGAATTCATCAGCACCAATGTCAGGATTGATGGCGTCTCTAGGTTGTCCGTCAATGTCGTCGGTTACTGCTGTAAGCGGTGTGCCCACGCCATCAAGGGCTACGGTAGTAGTGTGAAGGTCAAAGACATCTGAATAAAAAACGACGGCACTCAAAGAATTGGCTTCATGACCAGAAGCGGCCTGATAGGCAATGAAGTCTGTTTGATTAGTGCCATTCCAGATACCCAGGTTCGCCCCTGTGGTATAAAGATTATTGAAATCAGCGTCGAAATTATCGTCAGGTTCAACACTGACAGCTACACCCTCCGCAAAATTGGTGAAAATGTTATTCCTTAAGGTAAGGTTTATGGTACTGCTGGTGAAAAATGCTCGAGTTGTAGGGTTTGATATACCTTCAATATTAACACTGTTGTAAAAGACATCAATGTTTTCTGAGTTGGTAATCTGTAATCCTTCTGCACCTAATACGCTCTGATCGAGATCAATACTGATAAAGTTATTGGCGATCAAACCTCTTTCAATAGTGGAGACTTCTGAGTTATTGACGAATATGCCCTGGAATGTTTCCAGAATACCGATCTGGTTTTTGGTAATCTCAAATGTACTATCACAGAATTCCATGAAAATGCCATAAAAGACATTATCCATGGTCGAATTAATCGTATTACCTGATACATGAGGATGAGAAACGGAAGAAAGGTCGATACCGGCCCGAGCCTGTTGCGAGAAGATATTGTCTGTAATGATGAACCCTGATGCAGGATTACCGACAGATCCATCATGGCTGATAGCAGAGCTTCCTCCTTCAAAGAAATTACCAATAAACTCGTTGTCATCATTTGAAGGATTACCGACACTCAGTGTTTGTGAGGATACGATATTTACCGCATCGCCATGGGTGTTATTGATCTGATTTCTGAGGATACAGTTCTCAAAGCGATTGCACGAAGCACCATTTTCCATAACAACGACCCGCCCGTGCACAAAATCTAAGTTTTCTATGGTGATATCCTTAAATATAAGGCCATCTGCACCATCAATAAACAAGGTATAATTTTGAGCAGGGCTTCCTGTTGCGGAAATCACCACGTCTGCAGGATTACCGGATTCAGACTGGAAGGTTACCTTATTTGTACAGTTAGCGCCTAAAATCGGGGTGATTAAAATAAGTTCTGCGTAAGTAGCCGGCCTGACATTAAAGGTGACCGGACCTGCAACGCCAAAAGTGGTAAGTGCATTAACCGCTTCATTAAATGTGGTATAGTCGGGAGATGCGCCACCTATGGTATATGTGCCAGCTAACGAAGGCACCAGATTATTCGAAACTAAAGTATCATTAAGCGGGTTGGCGTCAGGCTGCATCATATTGGCATTTTCCACCCAGGCCGTAATATCATAACTCAGACCAGGTAGAAAATTATTCGGGCCAAGTACTACCTGTACAGTATCCTGGCTAACAAGACTCCCGGAGTAGGGGACAAGCGGCTGGAAAACCCCATTCAGCGCCCATCCTACGTCAAAAGTGTTGATCGTTGTAAGCCCGGCATTTCTGATAGCGACTTTTACATCTGTATTACCCGGAGGGAAAGGAACAGAGGGGTCAACGAGTTCCAAAACAGTTGCATCAAGTGCTTGAGGAGTAAACTCGTCCGCGCCCATATCAGGCGTAAGAGCGTCACGTAAATCACCATCAATGTCGTCTGAGACAATACCTGGAATAGGAAAACCAAGCCCATTCAGCACGGCGTTGGGGTCATGAAGATCAGGGTCAGCTCCGAAAAGCGGGTCCAGGTCAAAAGAATTAGCATCCAGGCCTGAAAAAGACTGCCAGGCGTCTATAGTATAGTCGACACTATTTTCTTTTATCACAAAAGCTCCTGTACTGAAATAGTTATTATAGTCGGCAGATTCAAGGTTGGAAAGAATGAGGTTAGCGGCTAGGCCTCCCCCTGTATTTGAAAAAATATTGTTCCCAATGTCAATGCCGGAATTTTGGTGAAAGAATGCGGTTGAGGAAAGATCAGTCGAAGTAATGTGAATGCTGTTGTAATAGGTTTGAACAAGATCATTCATTGACAAACGCATACCTGTACCAGAAGCTCCTGCAACATAGATGAAATTATTGACTACAAACGCTCCGAACAGGTCTTCAAAGATTTCACTAATCTCTACTCCTGTACCACCATTGGGTAGATCAATACGGTTTTTTGTGAAGGTTACATCTTCCCCGTTCCAAACTCTAACGCCCATGCCACCTGAATTTCCAGTAGGCGATGAAAATTCATTTCCGGAAATGAGGAGATCACTCAACCCGAAAAACGAACCGCCGCGCTGCCAAAATCCTGTAACTTCATTATTGGTAACCGAAATGTCTGGCGCAAAAGCAATATCCCAACTAAATTCCTGGACCATGATGCCGAACGAACCATTCAGGATACGATTATTGTTAAAGGTGTTATTCCCAATACCTGATCCTGAAACAAAAATAACGGCAAGATCGGTGGCAGGGGAAATCACCTGGTTTCCCTGGATAATATTATTGGTAAACGTGTTGAAGTTACTTTGAGAATTGATATGCAAAGCGTGCCCGTAAACATTGCCTAAAGCTTTAAAACTTAATTGGTGGAAATTAATGTGGTCGGCATTATTGAGTTGGAGCGTGTAATTGATTCCCGGATTCGTGGATAAGAATTCCAGTGATACGGCAGAACTGTCTCCGGTTTCGCTTTGAAAAGTTATGGTATTGATAGCAGAAGCACCCGGGATATTTCCAATAATTACCTGTTCGTTATATACACCATTTCGGACGTTAAAGGTTACTGGTCCGCATACGCCGAAGCTCGAAATAGCGGTTACAGCGTCGTTGAAATTGGCATAATCTGGGCTTAACCCACCAATGGTGAAAGATCCATTAAGAGCTGGCATGATGGTGATGTCCAAAGTATCGTTGATATTGTTGGGATCAGCATTACCATTTGGCATGGACGTCCATGCTTTAAGCGAATATGATTGTCCAAGTACGAAGGTCTGACTGCCAAGGGTGACATTGGCTGTTGAGGTGCCCATGCCTCCCAGTGTATCAAGAGGGGTGGTCCAGTTGACAGCGGTTTGAGGGATACCTTCAAACTCCCATTCTACATCCAAATTGTTAATGATATTATTCCCAAAATTTCGGATGGAGACAATGATATCCTGGGTACCTGCGCAAATATCCTGAGCGAGTGATTGGACCCCTGCATCGTCTGGGTCATCTGATGGCAGTGAGAATCTCACAAAATCATTGGTTGCCGACCAGGTCTCACCATTTCTCCCAGGAACAGGAAATCCAATGGTGCCATCTTCATTTTCGATACCCATAGTCTGAAACTGCCCGGCATCAGGCTTGGTGGTTGTATGGATCTCAATGGCATTCGTTGTTTCGAATAAAATGACCTGAGTAGTAACCAAATCCGTATAATAACAACAATGGGGTACATCAATGAAATTCATAACCAATTGTCGATTGGGGGCAATCCCTGTTGTGAAATATTCAATAGTTTCACCAGCATATCCAGGACTTAGATCACCCCACGCAAAGGCGATAAAGTTGTCTGGGGCGTAACCGTTAGAATTGTCAGGTATTGGTTCCCCTTCACAACAGCCATCTATTCCAGAATCATCAAAGGTGATAAAACCATTTGAGGAGATATGGAAGTCTGTATAATCATTACCGAAAAAAGTAAAAGTAAACCCTATTGGAAGAGCACCACTTAATTCGTCATCATACAGGAAAACCTGTGAACCCGAACCTGCAACAGGTGCAAAAACACCGGTTTGGTCAACTATATAATCGTTTTGGGCATTGCCGGAAGGTATAAAAAAATGAAAGAGGGCAAGCCATAAAACAGGATAGTAAAGTTTGCGCATAGCGATCTGTTTTTTCTTAGTAACACCACACAAAAAAGCAGACCTTTCGGCTTTTGGGGTGTCAAATTGAAAAACTGAACTAATTAGTAAGCAGGAATAAACTCCAGCTTTAAAACAATTGGAAATCGTCAAAGAATGCTGTAAAAATGATACACTTTTGCCCGTAGTATTTGAGTCGATAATACATGTAGATTAAGCAATGCATTGAAATTTCTGGCCGCTATTCAATTTTGGTTAATGAATACGACTGAAATCAATTTCAGACTTAAATGGGCAGAATAGAAATTAGAAAGAGTTGGAATAACTCCGGGACTAATATATGAAACCTCATTGATGTTTGCAAGTATTCAACTTTCCGGAAAGGCAGTTTTCAGCAACTTAGGGATGGCAGAATGTCAATAATCTGGTTGCGAATTTGAGCCAATCGATTCAGAAGACATTCACCTCTGGAATGAGCAGGATGCCAAATTTCGCGTAGACTGATTTGGCAATCTCCCACGCCAGGTCTCTGATTTCTTGTCCTGTTGCGTCTCCATAATTGACCAAGACCAGGGCTTGCATGGCATGTGCGCCCGTGTTGCCTACCCTTTTTCCTTTCCAGCCGCATTGTTCAATGAGCCACCCTGCTGGCACTTTCACTTTACCGTCCTGTTGAGGATAGCTTACGATGTTGGCGAACCGTTTTCTTAACTCCCGAAATTGTGTGTCTGGGATTATGGGATTTTTAAAAAAGCTGCCGGCATTACCTAGCTCAGAGGGATCAGGCAATTTGCTGCTTCTGATCGCGATAACGGCATCACTAATGGCTTTTGGAGTAACTTCCGACAGGTTCATTGCCTCCAGTGTTTGCTGAATGGCCCCATACGAAATATTTAGATTTGGAGTTCGTGAGAGCTTCAGGGTAATCGACGTAATGCAATATTGGCCCTTCATCCTGTTTTTGAAAATGCTATCGCGGTAACCAAATTTGCAGTCCTTTTTAATAAAGGTGTGTATTTCACCGCTGCGGATATGCACTGCTTCAAGTGACACGAGGAGGTCTTTGAGTTCCACACCATATGCTCCAATATTTTGGATCGGAGCTGCTCCAATACACCCGGGAATGAGTGACAGGTTTTCAAGACCGCTTAGCCCTTCGCTGAGGCTCCATAAAACACATTCATGCCAGTTTTCCCCGCTGCCCAGTTTCACAATCGTTTGTTGACCATTATCTTCAATTATTTCCCTTCCGGGAATACAGTTTTGGAGGACAAGACCATCGACGTTTTTAGTGAAAAGGATGTTACTTCCGCCTCCAAGGATTAAAGACGGGGTAGTATTTTTGAGGACTTCCAGTAAGGCGTCTATTGATCTGGCGGCGTAAAAAAGCTCTGCCCTGACTTCGATGCCAAAGGAGTTTAGCGTCTTTAACGATACATTTTTCTGAAAATCAAAACTGTTCATTACCTGTTCCGACGTCTAATTATCTCCAAAAAACATGAGGATGGCTGTAAACAGGGTGATCAGGAGGATCAGTCCGGAAGCCAGTCTTACCGAATAGCGGATATTATTGACGAAAGTCAGGATATCGTCTTTGTATTCGGGGTGGTGAATCAACACTTCTTCCTCCAGTTTTTTCTTATCAAAAATATGAACAGCTTTGATGGAGGTCCCGCTGTTGGCCAATCTTCGATAAACCTTAAGTACCTTCGCCCTGAAATAGAGGTTAATAAACAAAAGGCCGAAAAATGCCACAATGATTAACGTCAGGAAAAAAGGTACCATAAACTTTGCTTAAAAAAGAGCTGCTCCAATAAAGAGCAGGATAACAGATGCAAAGGTAACCACAAAAATAAAACTAAAGCAAAGAATACTGTATTTGAAAAGCGTTTTCCAAAATCCTTGTTGATAGTATCGCCGCATAGCCATAAACAGGTAAATACAAATAATGACGCTCAGAATTGGTGTAAAAACTGCGACATTGATCGGGATTAATATAAACATCAAAATCCCCACAAAAAACATAAAGGCATGGAAGTGGAGTCCGAAAATCAAATGCTCAATATAATAGCGTTTCCTGCGGACGTACAAAAACTTCATTACCATGGCAAAAATTGGTACCAGAATAAAGATCAACCAGCTGAGCCTGCTAAACATATAGACTATAAAGCTTCCGCCATCTTGCTGGATCTTTATCAGTTTTCGGTACGCCGCCCTTTCAAAGTTGTTTCGGGGAGCCATTTCATATTTTTCGATAATCTCATCAGGGTTTAGCGAGAACAAGTCTTCGAAAGCAACTTTGAACTCTTCCCCATCACTCGTGGTCATCTTTAAATTGAATATAGGCATGGTGTCAGAAATACTTAAAGGTTGAAATCGCTTGAAAGCGGAGTCTATTTCGTTCCTTGAAGAGGTGTTTGGTATCTTTTTCTTCAGATTAATAACAGTAGAGTCAATGTCAGCCACCATAGCGTTATGGGCTTTTCGTCGCTCAAGCCTTTTTTTGGTGCTTTCCAGGAATTCACCACGCAGAGAACTGAACCCTCCGGTATAAAAAGTCAATGTCGCAAAGAAGACTAGGGAAGAAAATAGGAATAACCTAACTGGGCTTACATATTTTTTGTGTTTCCCTTTAAAAAATTCGAGGGTGAGTTGACCTGGTTTGAAGAGTAATAGCGGCATACTGCGTAATACCACTGAGTCCAGTGCGACCAAGTTGTTTAGAAATTCCCTGAACACTGCATAAACCGATACTTTGCCAGTCGTAAATTTTTGTCCACAGTTACCGCAAAATTCGGATTTCTGCTCAAGTGGATAGTAGCAGTTTGGACAATAGCGATTTTTACTTTTACTATTCACAGGATAAAAGTCTTGCTCTTAAATAGCTGTATTCGAATTACAGCTTTAAGTGAAAGCTATTTCAAATATACTAAAGCAAAGATGCTAATTTATCTTGTATGAAATAGACAAAAAAAATCGCAGTATCTGAACAATAGATACTGCGACTCAGTTTGAACCTAGTCTGATCCAGACTAGGCTAATTATTCTTATGTCTGCTCTCTATTCGGGTTTGGCTCCTCCAAAACCAAGGAGGTGGAGCAAATAAGCTAATAGAGGCGTTGAAATTAAAATACCTGGTATATCGGCATTTGTCAGTTGATATCCAAAAGCAACGATCGCGATTCCAAATCCAATAACAACTAAGGCAAATGTAATCATCAATATTTTGCCAAATGCTGCTCGGTCAAAAGGAATTTGATCTGATAGCTTCATTAATTAAGCTGTTTGTCCAGCTAGGATATTACGGCGACGAATGAAGAATACAGTACCGATATTCAAGATCAAAAGGAAGAGGATGATCAATCCCCACTCACCAAGTGTTGGTACAGCAGCACCAGGTACACATGCTGATCCTGGATCAACATTAGCATTCTCTGCTCCGCGAGTATCAGGACCTAAGTTAATTGCCCAAGATACGCCTGTCCATTCGATAGAACCACCTACAGGTGATCCACCGGTTTCACTTACACCAACATCAGTACTCATTCCAGCACCAACAGCAGGACCTGCGGTTGCCATGAAACTTCCTTCGTAGCTGATGAATTGAATCAAGGTACCACCATCGTCAACGAGAGCAAGCCCGTCAGGTGATCCGTTTTGAAGACCGTTTGCAGGGTATTCAATTACGTAATAACGATTGTTACAGGCATCAGTTCCGAAATTGTTGCCTAAGGTGTTAGTACCGTATACTGATCCGTTAGAACCATTATATCTGACCACTTCGTAGTCAGAAATATTGGCTGGAAATACAGGACCAGCAACATATACCTCTACAAATTCTCCTACATCACCGCCAGCGTTGTCGTAGTGGAATTCATTAATAATCTGGCCATAGCTGGCGAAAGCGAAAGAAAAGCATAGAGCGAGTAAAACAAGCTTTTTCATAATCAATAGTAAGTTTAATATTCTGAGGATCAAAGATTTATTGCTTTGTAAAAGTAGTAGTTGTCTGGTAGGTTGGTTGGTGGATTTTGGTCAAAGACCTTAATCTTATTTAAAGTTAAGAATAATCAACTAAAATCATAAACTAATGCACGTTAATTTTCGATTAACAAACGCTTATGTCCATTTATTAAACCTTGAATTTAAGCCTTCAGCTGCAAAGCCTTCATCCATCCATCGAAGTCCGCTTTTCGGAAGGTGACTGCAATCCAGACTAAAAAAGCCATGATATAGTTAAACTCTATGTAGAGAAAGCGTTTCACAAATTTTGTAAATCCACCTTCCCCGGACTTGGTTGATAGCCAATCATGTAATGAGATTTGTTCAGAAAACTCGAGATGGAGCCGGAGCGTAAGATAAAAGTGGAATACGATTAGTCCGACGATAAAAGCGATACCTTTTCGTCGCCAACTAATGGGGCTGACTAAGATAAGACTTGTCAGAAAAAGACTGGGCAGAAAGCCGAATAACCAACTATTAAGCCCCCACTCAGCACGCCTTGCCGAATATTCCTTAATGCCTTTACGCTTGGCATCTTCTTTGGCTGCTGCAAGCATTTCGTGATTAACGAAATATATGCCCAGGTCCAAGGCGTCATGACCGACTTTGGGTTTGCTTTCAAACTGAAACAGAATCTCGCTATTACCAAATGTGTTATACCATGAGGTGCAATAATTAGCAAAAACACTTCTGTATGCGTGATGGATTCCTGTAAGTGAACTAAAAACCATCAATGCGATATAAACAGCAAGGAATAACCCGAAAAATTTTAGAATGGACTTAGTGGGTATCATTGGTTTCGATTTTTGCTGAGGATTCTGCGACTTTTAACTCTTGGTTGTTGGCCCAGATCAGCCATGTAAGCCATAATAAAATGGCAGTTGCTATGAACAAAGCTTGCCAGACTTCCACATGCATAATATCAAACAAATTTGGCGTATAAACGCCAAAAAGGAATAGAGAAACAATCCTAATCTGATTGAGTAATATTAAGGCCAGAGTACCATAAATGATGCCGCGCCATTTATACTTCCATTTACTTGGAAACATGAGAACACCAGCTATCAGGAGGATGATCGGTGCAATGCCATCACAACCTTTTGCAATGCTCATTTGAAATGCAGGGTTCACCATCATTTCTCCATTGACAGTTATGCCCATTCCGAAAAGGTTGAGAATAAAAGTAGAGGCCATGGCGTAAAAGTGAGTCACTGGCGTGAATATATAGTCAAGGTAAAAAGACCAGGCTGAAAGCCAGAAAAAGCCTCCCAGTAAGCCCAAAACGCCGACCACAAAAAGAATGAAGTCCTTGCGCTCCTGCCAACCGGATTTTAGCCTTTCAGAAAATGTAGGTTTAGAAGAAACCGTCTTCCCGGATTTGGATTTTGTTCGTTTCTTTTTTGGTTTCGACATAATGAGCTCAATATACCCAAACCATTTGATTTTGGGTATAAAAAAAGCCTGACTGTAAACAGCCAGGCTCTTATTTTTTGCTATGCTGCTCTTAACTGAGCATCAAGCCTTTATTTTTTCAATAGGAACAGTAAGTAAGCCAATACAGGAGTACAAATCAGGATACCTGGGATGTCTGCATTGGTAAGGCTGTAGCCGAATGCAACGACAGCAATGGCGAAGCCGAGTGATACAAGGCCGAGAGTAATCAACAATATTCTTCCGTAAGCAGCAGCTTCGAAAGGCATATTGCGGAAAGTACTTCCAATAGTGATATTACCACCTGCTCCAGCCAATTGACGTCTGCGAGCTGTCATGAATACAGCACCGAAAGTCAAGGTGATTAAAGTCAGGAAGATTAATCCCCATTCGCCCATTGTAGGAACTGGTACATCTGTCGCTCCACCTAGGCATAAGGCAAGGTCGTATGTAGTAGCACCACCGCCACCAATTTGGAATCCGGCACCAGTACCAGGAGGCGCAGTTGACCATAGCCAGAAACAATCAGTTGCCGAATTATTTTGAACAGACACCCAGTAAGTGTCACCTACTGTCAAAGTTACAGGAGCGTGAGTTCCTTGATAACCATATTCATCAAGACCACCAATGATCGGTATCACAATACCAGTAGGGCCAGAAGCTGGCGAAACTGAAAAAGATGCAATTTCTACATCAGGACCACCTCCGCCATCAGTGTGATAGCTGATGGTAAAATCATCTCCTGTACCAGGGCCACAAGGAATTGTTCCAGCATTAAAATCTACGTACACTCCCCACCATGAAATAGAGGAAACGGAAGTAGAAGAAGCTACAAAGTCATCAAAGACCTGGAAGCCAGGATTTGCATCACTAGTTGCAGCAATTGTACCACCTGGGCCATTACCTACTTGGTTAGGCGCTTGCACTAAGACACTTGGGTCTGGGCAAAGAGCTGGAGGAGGAGGAGGAAGCGTAACTGTAGCCGTGATGTCTGCAGTTCCGAAAATCGGATCATCGTTACAGAAAAATTCATATAATAAGATGCGCCAGGTTCCGTCTGCAGAAGCTTGAACGGTAACTGTGGATTGAAGCCCACAAGCATCATCATTACCAGCAATACCTGTGCCGGTAGCATCATCATAGATGTCAAGCATGGTGTCAAAAGCTGCACCTCCGCAGGTTGCAAAGGAATAAATGTTTCCGGCTGTAACAGCCATTGTTGCATAAGTACCATTGGTTATGGTTACTGTTCCTCCTGCAGGAGGAAACGATTGCCCTGAGTCAGCTAGTGTATTAGGACAGTTCTGCGCAAATGCAGAAGGCAAGCTAAACAGTAGCATAGCCAGGCCTAAAAATATACTGGAGAGGGTTGTTCTATTTTTCATAGTAAATATTTTAGAGGAATCGGTTTTATTATAGTGTAATTAGTTTTGTAATTAAAAATTCTTTGGTGAAATAGTATATATTACTATTGCCCTCTTGAATTCAGTACGTTATTGACAAAATGGTATTCCTTTTTGTAAGCTTTGTACCAGTCTTGAACTTGCTTAGATGAGTTGGCTGTAATAGAATTATCATTGAGTATTGATATTATCTCAGTAAGATAAACTCTAGCAGCAGCAGGATCTGCAGATAACCATGCGACCTGGGCCTTGTTTTCATCAGCAATCCCTTTGTAGTTCATATAAGGACGCTCGATTTGTTTTGGAAGATTAGCAGTACCAATGCTATTTTCAAGAGTAGTAATAGATTTTGCAGTTGGAGCTGCATCTACAGCTGCGCTTAGACTGGCAGGTGCTTTAGTGGATTGGGCAAAACCAGTTGCACAAATAAAAGCAACAAAAAGCATTGAAAGCCCAAAAGCCTTGACAATTACCTGAGATTTCCTGTAAAAGGAAGTAAAGTTTAGTTTCATGATTAAGTGATATTTTGGTAACTCATTTAATTAATAAAGTAGGAAAAATTGGTTTAATGTATTTAGATTAATTGAATTAATAAAAAAAATCTATGTAAAGTTTTGATTTTTAAGTCTAACTTATACTAAAAAGGGAATAATAAATGAGGCGGGTAGGTTGCCCTAAATATAGTGGTTTTTTCATTGTTTCAAAAATAATTGGATTGCAAAAAAATATTGATCCCTTTCTCAAAAAGGGATTTTGATTAAGGAAAATTTTATTAGGTAGGTTTAATCATGAAATTAAGGAATTTATTTTAAAAACCCTCTAAAATCTTTCTTCCTAAATGTAAAAACCAACCAAACCACGACTCCTACAAAGTAGTTAAACTCAAGATTCAACACCCTGTGCATGAAATCCCAGGTCGTTCGACTGAAATCTGAAACCGGTTTTGTGGATAAAAAATCTGAGAAAGCAACCTGTTCACCCAGTTCAAGGTTAAGGCGCATACAAAAGTAAAGATGCAATATAGTTATACCAACTATGAATGTTATGACACGTCTTTTCCAGGGAACTGGTGTAGCGATGAGTAGAGCGATAAAGAAAAGTAAAGGCATTACCGCATAAAGCCATGTATTAAGGCCCCAGTTAGCCGTTTTTACACTAACATTGGTTAAGCCGCGAGCCTGAGCGTCTCGGATTGCATGCGCTTTTTCAGCCTTATTCATAAACGTGAAGGTAATGTCAGAGCCTTCAAACAGTGCATAAGGTTGAGGTGTGATCGTCATTTCCACTTCATCATCACCAAAAGCATTAAACCAAGCCATCTGATAGCTGCAGAAGAAGGAGCGATAAGCTGTATCCAACCCAGTTCCACGCACTAAAAAGATCATTCCAATATATATACCAATGAACAAGCCGAAGTAGATGAACAGCTTTTTAGGGGAACGGAGCATGGTTTCTAGATGTTAGATTTAAGCAATCAGCTGTCAGTTGAAACAGCAGCTTTCTCAGCCTTTAGTTTTTTCATGACCCAATTAAGCCAGATCAACCAGAGTACCACGGCAATAATGATGAAAATAGCCTGCCAGACCTCTACGTGCATCACATCAAATAATTTTGGCACATAAGCCCCGATCAGAAACAGGCTAATAATACGGATCAGGTTTAAAAAAATAAGAATAGCTGGACCAGCAATTAGCGCAGGCCACTTATATTTCCATTTACTGGGATATATAAGGATGCCGGAAACCAACAGAGCAATAGGTGCAAGGCCATCGCAACCTTTACTAATATTAATGGAGAAAAAACTGGAAGAAACCACTTCAGCTCTCGCAGTAGTACCTTGCCCTAATAAATTTAAAACGCCGCTGCCCGCCCAGGCAAAAGCTTCTACAACCGGTTGAAAGATATAGTCTACATAAAAATTGGATGCCGTGAAAACAAAAAATAACAAGACCAAACCTGCAAATCCTCCCCAAAACATTAGAACAGGCTTGCGACTTTCCCATTCGGTCTGTATGCGTTGCTTGAAGCTTACCGATTGTGGCTGTCTCTTTTTCGATTTTTTTGAATTTCCTTTCTTTCGCTGCTTAGGATTTGACATTTATTTTATGAATTGACACCCTGTTGGGTTCTGTTAATATTGCTTTATCGTTTTGCCCCGCCGGACCTTGATTTTTCAGGGAGAAAATTAACAATAACACACTTGATTTGTTACGATATAACAGAACAATTTGTGAAGAGGAGGCAAGATAGTAATAAAAAACATTTAGCCATTAAAACTTTGTGGCAGCCACGACCAGCAAAAAAACTAAATTCCGTTGGTTTATTAATGTAGAACAACTATCTTTGCAGCGATTTTAAAAAGAAGTTTTAAAACCGGTAACAAAGCATACTTTCTATGTCAAAAAAATTAGGTCATATCAAGCAGATTATCGGCGCGGTTGTCGATGTTAGTTTTCCAGAACATGATGCCCTTCCAGAAATCCTCAACGCACTTGAGGTTGTAAGAGAAGATGGCTCAAAACTTATCCTCGAAACCCAGCGTCACCTAGGTGAAGACAGTGTCCGTACTATTGCGATGGATGCAACAGATGGTCTTACCCGTGGAATGGAAGTTCGCGATCTTGGCGAACCGATCACCATGCCAGTTGGTGATGCTATTAAAGGTCGCCTGTTTAATGTAGTAGGAGAGGCTATTGATGGTATTGGTGATGTCGAAAAAGGAGATAACGCCTACCCGATTCACCGCAAACCACCTCGCTACGAAGATCTTTCAGTAGAAACAGAAGTGCTTTATACAGGTATTAAAGTAATCGATCTTATCGAGCCTTATCCAAAAGGTGGAAAGATTGGTCTCTTTGGTGGTGCTGGTGTAGGAAAAACAGTTCTTATCATGGAACTGATCAACAACATTGCAAAGGGATATGAAGGAATTTCAGTATTCGCTGGTGTTGGTGAGCGTACTCGTGAAGGAAATGACTTGCTTCGCGAGATGATCGAAGCTAACGTTATTAAATATGGTGAAGAATTCATCGAAAGTATGGAAGCAGGCGGATGGGACCTTTCAAAGGTTGACCGCAAAGAGCTTGAAAAATCACAGGCTACCTTGGTGTTCGGACAGATGAACGAACCTCCTGGTGCTCGTGCACGTGTAGCACTTTCAGGATTGACTATCGCCGAGTACTTCCGTGATGGTGACAAAGATGATCCTGCTGGCGGACGTGATATCCTGTTCTTTATTGATAATATTTTCCGTTTTACACAGGCCGGTTCTGAGGTGTCAGCGCTTCTGGGTCGTATGCCTTCAGCGGTAGGTTACCAGCCAACACTGGCTACCGAGATGGGTATCATGCAGGAAAGAATTACTTCTACAAAACGTGGTTCGATTACTTCTGTACAGGCAGTTTACGTGCCTGCGGATGACTTGACTGACCCGGCACCTGCTACAACGTTTGCTCACCTTGATGCTACTACAGTATTGAGTCGTAAAATTGCTTCATTAGGTATCTATCCTGCGGTAGATCCACTGGATTCTACTTCACGTATTATGGAGCCAAAAATCCTTGGTGATGAGCACTATGGTATTGCACAGGAAGTGAAAAATATTCTTCAGCGATATAACGAGCTTCAGGACATCATTGCAATCCTTGGTATGGAAGAGCTTTCTGAGGAAGACAAGTTGGTTGTTCACCGCGCACGTCGTGTTGCCCGTTTCCTCTCACAGCCGTTCCACGTAGCTGAGCAGTTTACAGGTCTTGAAGGCGTACTCGTGCCAATCGAAGAAACTATTCGCGGATTTAGAATGATCCTCGATGGAGAAGTTGATGAGTATCCGGAGGCTGCTTTCAACCTTGTTGGAAATATCGACGACGCTATCGAAAAAGGTAAGAAAATGCTAGAAGAAGCTACAGCTTAATTTTTAGCTTGAAACTTATCGATAGTCACTGCCTTTTAGGCAACGAAAAAAAAGAAAATGAAATTAACAATATTAACACCCGAGGAAGAGATCTTCACTGGCGAAATCAAAGCAATAAAGGTTCCTGGTGTGGTCGGAGAGTTCGAAGTATTGAACAATCACGCACCAATGGTGTCCTTGCTCCAGGCTGGTAATGTCAAATACACAGCTGAGGATGGCAAAAGCACAACGTTCTCTATCCAAAATGGGTTTGTGGAGATATTGAATAACGAAATTGCGTTGTTGGTGCAAGGCTATACCTCTGGCTAGACAAACAATTTCTTACAAAAGAAAAAAGGGAAACAGCAATTGTGTTGTTTCCCTTTTTTAATTTAAAATCCGGCCAGATCATACTCCAGGTCTTCGAGGAAGCAAACCTTGTTACCTAAAGCTTGAGGCACCATTAGTTTTATATTGAGGGTTTCATCAAGATAGACATTATTGATTTTTACAATTTCATGGATGTTAGGCATTGAAACAATCGTGAAATAGTCATTTTCAACAACCTTGATATCATATCTTTCCATCCTGGCCAATTCTTTGATCAACGATGTTTTTTGGTTATTATATTCGATTTCGATGATCAGCTTAATCTTGTTGCCTTCCCATGTTTTGGTTTCGACATTACATTTGAGATCAATAAGAATATCCTTGCCGGAATGACTGATAACTTGTTCAATAGTTCTTACCGGAGAATTGGTTGATTGTGCAAAAAGACTTGTTATTATTAGATGAAAAACCATTAGCAAAAGCATCTTTTTCATGATATTTGATTTTAGAGTGAACACTAAACAGCCACCCGGGAAGAATCGCCTTCCCGGTCAAAGAAAATTTTAGGGCTTGCTGGAAATTTGTTTTTAGCTGTAGATTTAGTAAACCCGCGCCAAAGGAAAAAATCTGAACAAGCACCTAGCAAAATTCTTGTGATTTGTATTATGTGACTTAGATCTGGCGACTGGGTTTAAGGCAAGTTGGAAAAATCAACTTTTCTTGCTTTTTTATGACAATTGCAGCAGTGTTATTTTGACCTTTCAGAAGGCGGAATAGTCAATATCAACTGACGACCAACTAACAAATAACTCAAAAAATGAAAATAAAGGATCTGATCAGCCATCTTGAATCAATAGCCCCACCTGTTTACCAGGAAAGCTATGACAATGCAGGATTAATTGTAGGTAATCCCTCAGAAATGCTAAATGGGGTATTACTTTGTCTCGATTCTACCGAAGCGGTTATCGACGAAGCTATTGAAAAAGGCTGTAATCTTGTCATCGCTCATCATCCAATTGTGTTTTTTGGTTTAAAGCGGTTTAATGGTAGTAATTATGTCGAAAGGACGGTTATGAAGGCGATCAAAAATGATATTGCCATTTATGCTGCGCATACCAATCTTGATAATGTATATAATGGTGTGAATGCCAAGATATCAGAAAGACTTGGTCTCACCAATAAACATATTTTGTTACCAAAAAATGAACCAGGTGTTGATGAAGATCCTGCCAGGGTCATCGGTTCGGGAATGATCGGAACATTGGAACAACCAATGAAGGAGAAAGCCTTCCTCCAACTGCTTAAAGACAGGATGCAGGCCAGCGTGGTAAAACATACCCAACTGCTGGGAAAACCGATTTCAAAAGTGGCAGTTTGCGGTGGTGCAGGTGGATTTCTTTTGAAACATGCTATCAGGGAAGGTGCCCAGATATTTATTACCTCAGATTATAAATACCACGAGTTTTTTGATGCAGATGGAAAAATCATAATTGCCGACATCGGACACTTTGAAAGTGAGCAATTTACCATCCAGTTATTTGAGGAATTGATAAGGGAAAAATTTAGTACCTTTGCAGTTCGTTTGACCGAGGTGAACACAAATCCGGTCAGCTACTTTTAAAATACAATAGCACCAAAGGTGCCGTCAATAAAGCGACCTAAGGGAGCGACAACAATTCAACAATAGTAAAAATGGCAAAAGAATTAACAATTGCAGAAAAATTGCAGGCGCTGTATGACCTGCAGCAAATTGATTCAAAGATTGATGACATTCAAGTCTTGAAAGGTGAATTGCCGATGGAAGTTCAGGATCTTGAAGATGAACTCGAAGGTTTGAGTACCAGGGTCACCAATCTCGAAAATTCTATCAGCGAATACGAAGGAGAAATGAGCCGCCATAAACTTAATGGCAAGCAAGCTGAAGCATTGATTGACAAATACAACGCCCAGCAGGATAATGTGAAGAATAATCGTGAATACGATGCTCTCATGAAAGAAATCGAACTCCAGCGCCTTGAAATCCAGCTTTCAGAAAAGAAAGTTAAAGCGAGTCAGGTCATGGTTGATGAGAAAAAAGAGTTGCTGGGAACTGCCAAAGATGCTAAAAACAGAAAAGAAGGCGACCTGGAACTCAAGAAAGTAGAACTTGAAAAGATCATTAAAGATACTGATAAAGAGGAGTCATCCCTACGCAAGAAGTCAGACAAAGCCCGCAAAAGTATTGAAGACCGCCTCCTGAAAGCATATGACAAGATTCGTGGCGCTTATCGTAATGGACTGGCTGTGGCAACAGTTGAAAGAAATTCATGTGGCGGTTGTTTCAACAAAATTCCTCCTCAGATCCAACTTGAGATTGCACAACACAAAAAGATTATTGCTTGCGAGCACTGCGGAAGAATCCTTGTGGATCCTTCAGTAGCAGGTGTCCAGGAAGAAGCCTAGCGACCCAGCCACCAAAGTAAAAGACTTTATGGTATAACTTTTGAAGCCCTGGATATCAGTTATCCGGGGCTTACTTTTATAGGCCCCTGGCATCATCTATTTATTGCCAATGTACCAAAAACTACAACTCACTGCTGCTTTATTGTTTCTGATGCTTTTCAGCACAATAGCTTTCGGCCAAAAGCGGTATGAGTTTACCCCCAATGTCAGAGATGCCTACGAGAAGGTGTTCAGCCTTCGCTTTGACGAAGCTGCTAATATCCTTTCCCTCGAAAAAAAGATTGATCCTGATAATATCACCATATATTTTGTAGAAGATTACCTCGATTTCTTCAGGGTGTTCATCAATGAAGATTTCGCAGAATTTGAAAGACTGCTGCCTAACAAGGATAAACGACTTTCGATCATCAAATCAGGAGATAGGTCTTCACCTTACTACCTCTACATGCAGGCAGAAGTCAAATTGCACTGGGCACTGTTGAGGTTAAAGTTTGAGCAAAACTTCCAGGCTGCCCTCGAGATCAGAAAAGCCTTTAAGCATCTCGAATCCAACGAGGCTAAATTCCCAGACTTTATTGCGACCAAGAAAAGCCTGGGTGTCTTGCATGCGCTTATTGAAACTATTCCGGATAAATACCGCAAATTGGCCAAATTTGTTGGTGTGACCGGCACTATTGAACAAGGCATTGGAGAATTAAATGAAGTCATGCTTTATGCCCGAAAAAACGACTTCATTTTCGAAGAAGAGACACTGGTCATGTATGCCTTCCTGATGCTTCATGTAGGCAACCAGACTGAAGAAGCATGGAGTGTTTTGCGCAATGGGAACCTCGATACCAGAAATAACCCATTAGCCTGTTTTGCGATGGCCAATATGCAAATGCAGATTGGCCGGAATGATGAAGCCATAGTTACTCTACAGAATCGCCCGGTTGGGAGTCAATACCATCCTTTTCACTACCTCGACTATATGTTGGGCCTGGCGAAATTGTACCGTATGGATAAAGATGCTGACGTCTATCTGAAACGGTATGTGAATAATTTTAAAGGTCAGAATTATATCAAGGAGGCTTACCAGAAACTGGCCTGGTATGAATTATTGTTCAATAGTGAAAGCAGTTATAAAAATCAAATGGCAAATTGCAGGCAGTATGGAGAAGCCATTTCTGATGAAGATAAAAAAGCCTACAAAGAAGCCATTTATGGGCCTGTTCCCAACAAAACTTTATTAAAAGCTCGACTTTTCTTTGACGGTGGGTATTATGATAAAGCTGAAAAGGTACTCTCTGTGAAAACGGTCTCAGATTTTACCAATAACCGGGAGAAGATTGAATATTATTATCGCTTTGGCAGAATATACCATAAAATGAATCATAAGGCTGATGCCAAAAAATATTATGATCTAACCATTGAATTAGGTAAGGACCAACCCTATTATTTCGCCTGTAATGCTGCCTTGCAAATGGGTATTCTTAAAGAATCTGCGGGAGAATACGACCTGGCTCTGGATTACTTCGATCAATGCCTGTCGATGCGTCCTGATGAGTACAAAAACAGCCTGCACGGAAAAGCAAAAGCAGGGAAGAACAGAGTAAAAGGCAAGTAAGCCTTTAGAAGCCAAGGAAAAATTTATTGTGGTTACGTTTGTTGTTGACATCATCCAACTCCCTAAGTGTACGCTTTCCCATTAAAATTACTTCCCTGTTTTGGGTTTCAATGGCGTAAAGGATCTTGGAATCCTTGGCCTGGATGGCACATCGGTACTTATAGCCATGAACATCGAAGATCAATTTGGTGTAGACAAAGTTTTCGTCCTGCTCAAGGGTTGCCTGATCTACTTCAGATTGGCCGCCAAAACGGACTTTATGGGTGTAGAGCTTCTTAACTTCCGCAAGGGTACTATACTCTTCGAGCAAATCTTCTTCCTGTAAGACAAGTTGCTTGTCTCCAAGCTGGCTGTGGCTTTTATTGTACTTAGAGTAAATGGCTTTGTAGTTGTCACTTGGGAATGATTCGTTCATCGCCATCTCGAGAAAATTCTGCATAAACTGGACCGCACGCACGCATTCAGCACGATAGTACGAACCGTTCATGACATGCATATTGGCATAAGCCAGCATTTCATAAGGGCTATATCTGCATTTGCCACCTAATACAATGCCGATATCATCATATTCTTCATCGACAAAGGCAAAATCCTTCAACGTGAACATTAGTAATAAAGAGTACCTGGGGTCATCACAATACTTTTTATATTCTGATCCGGTAATGAATTTGTATTTGGTGAAAGTCCAGTATTTGGTAATCGCCTCTTTAATGGCCGTATTATAATCGGCCCCATAGCCAAGGACAACGATCAGCTCTGTGTCTTTGACTGCTTTAGCGCCTTTCGATCCTCCCGTTCCAAATTGGGCATTTGCCGGAAGGCAGAAAAGGAAAAAGGCAAACAGGAGTAACAAGTACCTATTAGTCATTAGTTTGGGTCGGTTAATTATTTGTTTAGGTTATGCCAACGATCAAGAAGCTTGGCATTCAAATCTTCTTAATGTGCGTCAGGTATATTTAAATATACAAAAAAGGGGAAAGGTATTTTCCTTTTTGTACAGGAAATGGAGATTTGTGACATTTAAGTCGTCAATTTTGATGATCGATATTCACCTGTTTTTCTGTTAATTGGACCCCAAAGAGATTATCATTTGTAATATTTTTTCATAAAAATGAGATTCCGACCGCAAGTTTGATAAACTAACCGCATCTAAATGATAACAGAAATTCTTAGCTTAATTCCTATAAATGTAGTTGAAGATGCCTCCTTCATTTTACTCAACTCAAGATTTTACCGATTGAACACAGTGAGATCGTACGTTGACGCATTTGATATTGACCTCTGAGGATTATCACATTATATTGAATCAGCTTTTAGCGAAAAGCGATTTTTTAGATAGAATAATTCCAAATAAGAGGTTTGGTAAACGATGTGGCATAAAAATGATGTTTAATTAACTAACCAGTTTTACATTTGCGTAGCATGAAAGGAATGGCCAATTTAAGGGACTACCGTGTCATAACACTCACTCATAGGCATATGAGGATACACGATCTCGCTTCATTTGTACTAAATGAAGGAGCTTCAAGTGTTGAATCGACCCTGACCAACCTGAAAGCTGTCTTCGGTTTAGATGAGCTGTACTATTTAAATACCTGCAACAGGATCCTATTCCTTTTTACCAGCAAACATAATTATTCAGAGCATACCCTTCGTTCCTTCTTTAATTGTCTGTATCCCTCCTTATCGGAAAGTAAAATTGAACTGGCGCTTGGTAATTGTGCTTATCTCGAAGGTGAGGAAGCTGTAATGCATATGTTTAAAGTGGCTTCATCTATCGATTCCCTTGTCATTGGTGAGCGGGAGATTCTACGCCAAATGCGTGAAGCATACGAAAAGAATAAAGCCATGAGACTGACAGGAGATAATATCCGTCTCCTTATGCGCATCACTGTTGAGACAGCCAAAAAAGTGTACGCGGTGACCAGGATTGGCGAAAAACCACTTTCTGTAGTTTCACTAGCCATGCAAAAACTGCGTCAAAGGGTACAAGACACCAACGCTCGTTTCGTTCTCGTAGGTGCTGGACAAACTATGGAACTGGTTTGTAAATTCCTGAAGAAAAGAGAGTTTACTAATATCACGGTGTTTAACAGAAGTGTGCATAAAGCAAAAGACCTAGCAGCCCTGTTTGAAGGAAAAGCCTACGGCCTTGATGCTCTGTCATCTTACCAGGGGGGCTTCGATGTATTAATTGTGTGCACCGGGGCGACTGACCCGGTTATTACACCTGAAATCTACAAGGCTTTATTGAATAATGAGCAGACAGCAAAAACGGTTATAGACCTGGCATTACCCAATAATGTAGCGGCTGAAGCTGTTGAACAGTTTAAGATGCATTATATCCAACTTGAGGATTTGAGAACCCTGGCCAAAGCCAATCTCGCTTTCAGAGAATCAGAAGCAGAATGTGTGAGACAAATTCTAAAACAAGAGGTATCATCATTTGAAACCATATTCGAGCAGCGACAGATCGCCAAAGCCATGAGTGATGTTCCCCGCCAGGTAAAAGCGGTTAAGGCTAAAGCCATGGAAAAAGTATTTAAGTCGGAGATCAATCAACTCAATGATTCTGATAAAGCACTTTTAGAACGCATTATGACCTACATGGAGAAAAAGTGTATTTCCATTCCCATGACATTGGCCAAGGAAACAATCACCAAATAAGGTTTTCCTCTCAGTTATTCCCAATCTTTTACATTTTCCTATTTTGTGGTATTATCTGTCAATAATAGTTATCAACGGACAAGTATCAACTGTCAACTCATAGAATTGTGTCAAAGGAAAGAGAATACCAAAAAAGGATCGAACAATTCGGCTGGACTGAATTGGACGCGTTTTGGCTGGCCATCAAAGATCGAGAGACCCCTGGCTGGCCACCTGGTAAGGCATTCGAATACCTGATTCTGAGAATGTTTGAACTCAGTGGGGCAGAGGTGCGATACCCTTTTTCCGTTAGGATGCACGACGAAGTCATCGAACAATTGGATGGTGTTGTATTCTGGAAAAGTTTATCGTGCTTGATCGAGTGTAAGGACTATTCTCCAGGACATTGGGTTGACTTTAGCCCGATTGCCAAAATGCGTAATCAGATGCTCAGGAGACCTGCTTCTGTAATAGGTTCTGTGTTCAGTACAAGTGGATTTACAGAGCCCGCTATTATCCTTGCTGACTATACCGGACCACAAACTATTCTGCTTTGGGAACCAAATGAGGTAGAATTCTCTTTGAATAATAGAGATATTTGTAAAGGTTTGGACGCAAAGTTCAGAGCTTTTGTCGAAACCGGCTTTGCAAGCGTAAACCTGAATGATCTTGATCTATGAAAGAAGGAGCAAATTATATCGTGACCGAAAACCCCCAGGATGCTAACTTGATCAGGAAATTATTACCTGCCGCAGCACTGGAAAAAGTAAAAATTAAAGCAGGGAGTGGGTACTCCTCTTTGTTGTCTATGGCGGTAGCCTTGTTGGCTGGCAAAGATAATAACGTTGTTATTGTTGCCGATGCCGATAGCATGAAAAAAACCGAATACAACAACAGGTACTACTTTATTAAAAATTACCTGAGAAGGGCTGCGCCTGAAAATCAATTCAAAATATTCCTTTTGAGACCTGAATTGGAATCTATCTTTTTTGAAAACAAGGAAGTTTTGGAACAAATGACAGGGCGTAAGTTCACTGATCTTGAGATTGAATTGGCCAAAGCCAATCCAAAAGAGAATCTTTATAAGTTGTTGAATATCGAACGACGTGATTTTCCTGAAATTGTCAGAAAACTGCCATCAAGTGTGTTCGACAAGTTGAAAGAATCAAGATTTTCAGTAGAGCTACGTAGCCATATCATGGGATTAAATCACATCCCTTAAAGAATAGCCGTCTCAAGTTGCTTATTTTGAAACTTGAGATGGCCTTTTTTCAAAACCCATCATACGATTCCAGAGTTTGGATAATTCTCCGGCAATATCATCCGGACGTTCCCTGATTTCATTGACAGATAATAGATTATCATTTTCCTTGATTCGAAATTTGAATACGTAATTTTTTTCTATGTTTTCAAGTGGAATTTCTTCCATGCCATTAACCACCCCAAACCTAAGATCATTAAGCACAATGTATCCGTCCTTGTTTTTTTCGACCACGTAATAGTCATTGGTAAACCATTTGAGCATTTCAATCTCATCCCGGTTTTCTCCAAATTGTTCCAGTAGGGCATCATTTTTCCTGATGGTGTCAATCTGCATGAATGGTTCTTCGTCGAAAATGGAATAAGCGCCATAATAATAATAACCATCAGATTCAGCTATACCAGTCCAAAGAATATTATTGAAAATTGAAGGAGAGGTCATATACCTGGAATACTTAAGATTTTTCTCTTTAAGTGTTTTAACAAAAGCTGCATTGACATGAGATTTGTTGTAGATGGTAAAAGCCATATACAAACTGCTTATACCAACGCCCAGCCATAATAAGACGGACCTTGCTTTAGAGCCTCTTTTCATCCACGCTGCGCCAAGAATAAACACCAGGAATGGAATGGTATAGGTTGGGTCGGCCACAGAGATATTACAAAAGGCCACCCTGAAATCTGAGAATGGTTGGAAAAGCTGGGTGCCATAAGTTGTGAAGCAATCCAGTAAAGTATGGGTAAGTAATCCCCAGAAAAACAACCATGACCACTCTTTCCAACTGGCTTGTTCGCCAAGATCACTTTGATTAGTTGCAAAATACCGATACGATCGAACACCCAGAATTGCGCCTATCAGAATTATGATAATTACAGGACGAGCACCAATACCTCCGCCTTCGAATAAAGGTTTTAAGACAGTCGAGTACAACAAAAAAAGGTAAAGGATTCCGAATAATCCGGACATACTGCCTTTGTACCATGGGTTACGGTCAATCTTATTTTTATAAAACTTGTGAACCAGCCATCCAAAAACAGGGGCAGTTGCCACAGCAAATGCTATGGAGTGGGTAATGCCCCGATGGAAAGCAATGGCATCAACTTCAGTCATGAAGAAATTGCCAATGACATCAAGGTCAGGAATAGTACCTGCTATGCCTCCCCAAAGCATGGCCCGGTTACCGATTTTTTTGCCGAGCACCATTTCTCCTACTGCTGCTCCAAGGGTGATCTGAGTAATTGAATCCATTGCCAGTGTTAAACAAATAATTGGTTTACAGGTTCAGAACGGCGCAAAGTATAAATTTATTTTCACGATTGAAAGAGTAAGGTTAATAAAAAAACATGGCTAAAACTTGGAATATAGGTGCTTATTTTTAACCTGAAAAGCTATAACAACCCCACAGGTTAGGAGATGAAGTTTAATAAATTTGAGTACGAACGTCCTTCGATAAAGGACTTTTATAATGATTTTGACCTAAAGTTAAAACGCTTCTCTGGAGCGAAGTCTGCGGAAGAGCAGATTGATGCTTTCAATGCAATTAGTGATCTGAGGTGCGAATTTGATTCAATGCACAATATTTGCGTTATCCGGCACACCATAGATACTAATGATAAATATTACGAAGAAGAAAATAGTTTTTTCGATCAGCAGTTGCCCATTTTCAATGATTTAACAACCCGGTTCTACGCCGCTCTTGTTGACTCAGAATTTCGGAATCAGTTAGAAGAAAAATTTGGTAAACAACTTTTTGTGATTGCCGAATTAAGCCTTAAAACGTTTAAGCCAGAATTACTTGAGAATCTAAGAGAGGAAAACCAACTGAAGAGCGAGTACGTCAAGCGTACGGCAGCAGCAAAGATCATGTTCGAGGGGAAAGAATTTAACCTTTCCTCGATACACCCTTACGAAATTTCCAAGGTCCGCCTAACCCGGAAAAATGCTGCAGAAGCCAAATGGGGCTTCTACCAGCAGAATGCGGCTCCAATCGAGGGTATATTTGAGAACATGGTCAAAGTGCGCCATAGCATGGCACGTAAGCTGGGCTACAGGAATTTCATTGAAATGGGCTATGCTCGAATGCTTCGTTCAGACTATACACCAGGGATGGTTGCAAAATTTAGAGAACAGGTGCGAGAGCACATTGTTCCTATAGCAACTAAACTAAGGAAACGCCAGGCCGAAAGGCTCGACCTTCCTGCCCTGAAGTATTATGACGAAGATTTGTTATTCAAAAACGGCAATCCAGAGCCACAAGGTTCAACAGAGTGGATACTCAACAATGCTCGAACCATGTACGCTGAGCTTTCGGAGGAAACAAACCAGTTTTTTGAATTCATGATCGACAATAACCTCTTGGACCTGGTTGCTAAAAACGGCAAGGCTCCGGGAGGTTATTGCTCTTTTATCGGCAAGTACAAAGCCCCTTTCATTTTTTCCAATTTCAACGGTACCAGCGGTGATATCGATGTGCTGACCCACGAGGCCGGCCATGCATTCCAGGTGTATTGTAGCCGTGACATCGGCATTAACGAATACAACTGGCCCACTTTTGAAGCCTGTGAGATCCATGCTATGAGTATGGAATATTTCACCTGGCCGTGGATGCACCTGTTTTTTGGTGACGAGGCAGAAAAATATCAATTTGGCCACCTTAACTCAAGCCTTTTCTTTTTGCCTTACGGAGTAGCAGTTGACGAATTCCAGCACTTTGTTTACGAAAATCCACATGCTTCAAACGAAGAGCGCAATGCCGCCTGGTCAGAAATTGAGAAAAAGTATTTGCCCCATCGAGATTATGGCGATAATGAATTCCTCGCTAAAGGAGGGTTCTGGCAACGTCAGCGCCATATTTTCGAAATGCCTTTTTATTATATCGACTACACCCTAGCATTGATTTGTGCGCTCCAGTTCTGGAAAAAGGATATGGAAAACCACGAATCTGCCTGGAACGACTACCTGAGATTGTGCAAGGTAGGCGGTAGCGAAAGCTTCCTTGATCTCGTAGAAAAAGCAAACCTGATTTCTCCTTTCGAAGATGGCTGTATTAGTTCAGTGGTAGGTCATATCACAGCCTGGCTCGATAAGGTCGATGATTCCAATTTCTAATCACTTTTGTATAAATTGAGAACGCCCTTCCGAAAACGGAAAGGCGCAGAGGTCATTTTAGTTTTTTATTGGTATCAGCCCGGCTTTGAAATACTGTTTCGGTTGCTAAAATGCTTTAAACAGCATCACGGTTAAATACAAGGAAGTAACCAGACCGGTAAAAATCATCCAGAACATCTTATCCTTATAAAAGTCCTCTTTTTTCTCTAATAAGATGTAGGATAGATGTGATGTAAATACCACATAGATAAATCCCAATGCAACCATGTTCTGATCCTTTAAAATTCCATTAAATGGTATTTATAAGATGGATAAACTGTTATCCCAGTTGCATGGTAACCTAAAACTATCGCTTAAACTCGTTGAGTCCTGTAGAAATGGTAAAATGATTGGTGCCTCCTGCCAGGTGATGCATGCCAAGTCCATAGCCGATCCTGAATCGTTTGATCTTTAAACCAAAGCCACCAGAAAACCCGGCGAGACTTCTGGTATTGTCAACATTCAATTCTGCTCGGCGAAGGTGATTATAGCCAAATCTTATCTGGAACACTTCGTTCCTGCCCAGTAATAGCTCTCCACTGAAAATGAGATGTCTGAAGAAATTATCGACAAATTGGGAAAAGCCACTTTCAGTAGATGTTGGGTCACCAAACAAGGCTGTTGGTTCTTCAGCGTTTGGATCATCGTACCTGATGTCCCAGCGGTGAAGATTATGTGCGGTCACTGTAAATCGAAGCGGAAGGTATTTTAATTGTTTTGAAAATGCAGCCTGAACATCAAAGGGTAGTGGTTCACGGGTGTCTTCTGTGTAATGGCTGATTTGGAAACCCGCATTCCTGAAAACCAGTGAAGCAGAAAACTTGCTCGAGGTATCAGCATAGGTCACCGCCAGGTCAGAAGCCAGACCAAACGAATTATAAGACTCCAGGGAAGAATACAACAGCTTTACATTGGCACCAAAAGACAGCGTCTCACTATATTGATAACCTCCACCAAAAGCCATGGCAAACTCGCTGGCCTTAAATTCGCCAACTACCTGACCATTTAAATCCGCTGCAGTAAAATTACCGTAAGAAATGTATTGGATACCTCCGTTAACGGTTGTGTTCCACTTGTCAATATGATGCGCATACCCGGCATATCCGAAGTTAATACCAGCAAGATGAAGACTGGTGCTAAAGGTTAATGCCTGGTGCATCGACGGATTAAGTAAAGCAGGATTGGCAAAGCCCAGAGCTGCATCATAGTCTTTTACGGAAATCAATGTACCGCCCAGTGCCGTTGTTCTGGCAGAAACAGGCAGGCTTAAAAACTCATAAGTATTATCACCTCCAATTTGTGCAAAGGAGGAGAGGCTGAAAAATAACCCTGCAACTAATGCTATCCAATTCTTTTTGATCATTTCAAAGGATAATTTTATTCTGTGGTTTCTTCCTTTTTCCAGGTGGTTTCACAACGGCCCTCAACACAATTCATGACACGTTCCAATTCGCCGTCTTCATCATAAAGTTTCAATTCGCCATGTTCGAAATCACCATTCAGGTAAGCGCCTTCGGCTTTTAAGTTTCCGTTGAGGTGATATTCAATAAATGGCCCGTTTTCTTCATTGCCCTTAAAACGGACAACCTCATGTAATTGTCCATTTTCATGGTAGAATTTCCATTCACCTTCCATAGCGTTGTTTTGATACTGTCCTTCCATCTCCATTGTTGAATTTGGAAAGTAGCTGACGTATGGGCCCTGGAAATAACCCTCCACATATTCTTCCTGGATATTGAGATTGCCATTTTCATGGTATATTTTCCTTGTGCCATGCAGTGCATCATCCTGGTAAGTAGATTCTTCATAAAGCCATCCGGCTTCATCATAGCCTTTGTACCAGCCATGTTTGGTGAAGTCACTTTTCTTCCGTTGATATTCAGCCTTAAGGCTGCCTGAGTCATAGGTTTCCTTAATAACTTCAATATCTCCACCACATCCTATGATAGTGATTAGCGCAAAGAAAAGTGATAAATTTCTTAAATCAGTCAGAAGATTTTTCATAATAACTATTTTTGCAAACCTTCTTTCACAACGAAAAAAGTGCAAGTTAATTTATTTAGCGTAAATGGTCGTTCGGAATTCGTGATTCGTCACCTTAGTGGCACAATCATTAAGTTGTGAATGCCCCAAATAAAACCACCTAATACAATATGAAAGCTATAATCGAACAGGCTTGGGAGAATCGCGAAATGCTAAAAGATCCTTCAGTACAGGAAACCATAAGAACTGTAATTGCACAACTTGACAAGGGAGAACTTCGAGTTGCAAACCCTTCAGACAATGGTTGGATCGTTAATGATTGGGTGAAAAAAGCGGTTATCTTATACTTCCCGATACAAAAAATGGAACCAATAGAGGTGGGCCCATTTGAATTCCATGATAAAATTCCTTTAAAACGAGATTATGTAGCACAAGGTGTGCGTGTAGTACCACATGCAATTGCCCGTCATGGTGCTTTTATTCAGAAAGGCGTTGTCATGATGCCGAGTTTTGTCAACATTGGGGCTTATGTTGATTCCGGAACGATGGTCGATACCTGGGCAACAGTTGGTTCTTGTGCACAGATCGGTAAAAATGTACATCTCAGCGGAGGTGTTGGTATTGGGGGTGTTTTAGAGCCCGTACAGGCTGCCCCGGTGATCATAGAAGATAATTGTTTCATTGGCTCCAGGAGCATCGTTGTAGAAGGGGTCCGTGTCAAAAAAGAAGCAGTTCTGGGAGCGAATGTAGTGCTCACACAATCTACAAGGATCATTGATGTGACAGGCGAAGAACCGATTGTTATGAAAGGTACCGTGCCTGAAAGATCAGTGGTGATACCTGGTGCATATACCAAAAACTTCCCGGCAGGAGAGTTCCAGGTTTCATGTGCCCTCATCATCGGACAACGAAAAGAAAGCACTGACAAAAAGACCTCTCTGAACCAGGCATTAAGAGACCACTCAGTTGCGGTATAAGGGTAGGTAATTTTTTATTCCGAGTTTCGGGTTCTTTTACTCGGAATGATCAACTCGAAACCCAGGTTAACCCGAACCTCGGAATAACACGTCGTTTTGTAATTGTCTTTTTTCTGCAATTTTAACTTTTCTCACATATTTTCTTTGGTCAATTAAACGTTCAGGATAGACACACGTCATAAATACATCCATTTTCATATCCTGAACATCATGAAAAATCTGCTGTTGTTTACTGTTTTCTTGTACGCAAATTCCCTGTTTGGGCAAGGCGCCCTGACGGATTTTAAAACCGGAGAAAGCGAAGAAATAGAAAGTGAAGCGCATGATGTGCGAATCTTCCCCAACCCGGTAGTCCATACGTTCATTATTGAAGCCGAATTGAACCTGATCGCAGAAAACAAGGTGCGGTTCGAACTATATGATATGACCGGGAAGAAAGTATTGCAAGTTGAACAACTTACCCAGCCCGTTGAAATTGTAGAACGTGGTCATTTACCGAAAGGGTTTTATTCATATATCCTGAAAACCAGTGAAAAAGTAATAAAGACCGGGAAACTGATCTTCTCAGAATTCTGAACGGATTTCTGCCTGTCAAAAAAATCTTTCAAAAAACCGTGGAATTTCCTCATTCCGTCGTCAACCCTGTAAAGAATCATAATAAGATAAACCGGGTTGAATGGTATTTAAGGAAGATTTTCTGCATTATTTGTGGCGGTTTCGCCGTTTAAGTCTTGATGAATTAACTACTGTTGAGGGAGAGTATATCACCATTCTCCATCCGGGAGCGCACAACCATAATGGAGGCCCCGACTTTCATGATGCCCGAATTAGGATTGATCGTACTTTGTGGGCAGGTAATGTTGAAATTCATATCAACGCTTCAGACTGGTATCGTCACAACCATAACCTTGACCGGGCTTACGATAATGTCATCCTGCATGTTGTTTTTAATGCTGATGTTAAAGTGTTCCGGCCGGATGGAAATATTATTCCATGCCTGGAAATCAAAGATCGTATAGATGTCAGGCTTATTCGTCAATATCGGAGTTTGATGTCTGAAAAAACGGACATTGCCTGCGCCGGACTTTTTGAAAAGGTTGATTCGGTAATAAAGACTGCATGGTTGGAAAGATTAATGATAGAGCGTTTGGAATCAAAAACCAAAAAAATTCTTGACATCCTTAATTTTCATAAAAATGATTGGGAAGCTGCATTTTACGAAGTCTTGGCGGCAGGGTTTGGTCTAAAAGAAAATTCACATCAGTTTGGTCTGTTAGCCAGAACACTCCCTTTGAACATCATTCGGAAACATCAAGGTCAGGGCTTCCAGCTAGAGGCATTGTTTTTTGGGCAAGCAGGATTTTTAGAGACAGATTTTGAAGATGAATACCCAAAACGACTCCAGCAGGAGTTTCTTTTTTTGAAGAAAAAATACAGACTTACTCCATTAAAGGCATGTGCATGGAAATTTCTGAGAATGCGACCTTCCGGTTTTCCTACAATCAGGATTGCCAGGTTTGCCACCTTTTTGGCTGCCCGGAAAAAACTGTTCTCATTCCTGGAAACAGCAATGATACCGGGTGATTTTATGAAATGGGTCAGTCTGCCAATATCCGAATATTGGTCCAATCATTACCGATTTGATCAAATGGCAAAAAGGAACACAGGTGCTATTGGGCATGGCTTCGCTGATGTGCTTTTGATCAATGTGGTTGTCCCGTTTATGTTTTTGTATGGAAAAATAAGGTCAAATGAAAAGATGCGTCAAAAGGCCGTTAATTGGTATGAGGCAGTAAAAGCTGAAAACAATAAAATTACGCGACTATGGCAGCAATTGGATGTCAATGTAGATAGCGCTGGACTTTCCCAAGCCCTTATTCATTTGAAATCTGACTATTGTGATAAAAAACGTTGTTTGAATTGTGCGATTGGGGTGAGTTTGCTTAGGTCGTCTCAATAGATAATTCGACTCTTGTGCCAGCAGATTCCCCATATGAATCAACAAGATCGGTAACGGTCATGTGGACTTTTTGTCGGTTTGGCTCGTCAGATTTATTGAGCAGGAATAATCGCTCTTCAGTAGTCTTCAACCCTGATGATAAATAGTCTTTTGGTCTCCATGATCCGAGCTCACGCGCTTTTTCACGACCTACACCATTATCCTCAATTGTACATTTCAGGAATTGGCCTTCAATCTCAAATTTTATCAAGATAGTACCTTCGGTTTCTTTGTGCAAAAGCCCATGCTTAAAGGCATTTTCAATTATTGGCTGAATCAACAACGGTGGTATTTTTATGTTTTGTGGACTTACAGCTTCGTCAACGAAAAATTCAATCGCCACCTTTTCCTCAAATCTGAGTTTTTCAAGCTCTAGGTATAGCCTTAAAAATTCAAATTCGGAGTCAAGGGGAATCTTGTTTTTCTTAGAATGTTCGAAAATTAACCTGATGAGCCTGGCAAACATCGCCAGGTACTTGATAGCTGATTTTCGATCATTGACCGACAACAAATGCAAAATTGCATTCAAAGCATTGAAGATAAAGTGTGGATTCATTTGGGCTTGCAGGGCCTGCATCCTCAATTGATCTATCTTTTCTTTTATTGCTTGTTCGCGCTGTTGGTTTTTTCTGGTAAAATATATTGAAAGCTGAATGGCAAGTGACAGTAAACCAACTACAGATAATAACATGATGATTTTAAACCAGGCAGTAGCCATAAAATGGGGGTTGATCTCAAATTCTGCTACAGCTGTTGATGTACTGGACACACCATCGGCATTGACTGACTTGACTTCAAATCTGTATTTTCCGGGTTCGAGTCTCCGGAAAGCTAATGAAGGACTGCGTGTTTCACGCCAATCGGCATGCAATCCGAGCATGCGGTATTTGTATAAAAGTTGATCAGCACTCTTGTAAGCTACCCCTCTGAAGTCGATTTGAAGATCATTTTGAAAATAGGGGAGTACATATTCAGGGTGAATAGCGGTATCTCTTTCGTTAATATTTATACGGTCAATGCTGATTAAAGGTGGGAGTGTGTCCAGGAAATTGGTCGACTTTTGGAACACGGACAAGCCTTTTGGAGTGCCGACATAAATATTATCGTTATAAGTATAAAGCGTATTGATCATGTTTGAACTCAGTCCGTCTAATATGGTAATGACAATAAATTCCCGAGTGTCGAGGTTCATTTTATTGAGTCCTTTATCGGTTCCGATCCAGAGGGTAGACGGATCGCCTGCGATCATTGTTTTGCATATGTTACTGGTCAATCCGTCGGCTGAAGTGAATTGTTCTACCTGTCCATTCTTATAAGCAAAAATTCCTTGACCATAGGTGGCCATCCAAATCGTGGAATCCGAAGATTGCACGATATTTGTCACTCTCATTTTTGAAGGACCGTTTACCGGAAAGTTCAGTTTTCTATGACCCCCGTCATTAAAGATCAGGACCCCGGCTTTGGTACTTAACCATGCTTCTCCTTCCATAGAAGTAAAGACACCATAGCTTCTTGCTTCATAGCGAACCTTTCGGGAATCATTTTGGGGGTAAACCTGGTAAGCATTACTTCCTGTTGCCACCCAGAAGTATTCCCCATTTCCAGCTGACAAGCTTTTGATAGATTCACGAAAAGACAAAGGTTTAAATTGATTCCCTTTTTTCAGGAATATTCGATGATCCGTTCCTGCATATAATTTATTGGTCGGTTCGTCAAAATACATCGACATAGTTCTAACCTGAGTACCCAACGAGAATGATTCAAAATCCTTATGATTGAAAACACTGATTTTTCCCTCTGCCATACCAAGCCAAAGTCTGCCTGATTGATCATGTGTGATGCTATAAATCTGATCATCCGCCAGTCCGGAATTGGATTTGTTGTAATTGACAATATGTTTTGAAGGCATAAAATACAGACCTTCCCCATTGGTGCCAAACCAATAATTACCTTCCCTGTCAATAATCAAATCATTTACCTGAATGCCATATAGCAATGGGCTATCCAGATTTTGAACCACTTTATTTTTATCAAAATGCAAAACTCCCCGGCGTGTTGCCAGCCATAGTTCTCCCTGTGGGTCCTCAATCATTGACAAGGATCCACCACTGGATGCATTGGGCAGATCTTTGTGAATCAGATTTATTACGCTGTCTGTGATTTCAAAAAATGAGGTATTGGGGAAAGCCTGGAACATATAAAATTTTCCGGAAGGAGATACATAAAGCAAACCAGGATGATTAATTGGTAATTGGACGATATCTTCCGGTGTGATTTGTGGACGGTAAAGGTTAAGGCTTTTCCCAACACCTTGAAATGCTGTGGTCCAGATCTGTTGGAGTGTATCTTCCGTGAAATTGAAATAGGTGGCCCCGGTTTTGTTTTCGGTTTGCTTTACCAACTCAAACTGGCGCCCGTCTTCAGTGGCTTTGAACTGATAGACAATATTTCTTGTACCAATCCAGATATTGTCCCTGGAGTCTACAAAGATGTCTAAAATGCTTATATCTTTTCCAAGGGCTTCATGATTAAATGTCGTTACTTTCCCATCACTGTAATAGCATATCTGACCGAGAAAACTTGAAAACCAAATACGGTTTTGCGAATCGATAGACAAGGATAAAATTTCATAGCCTTCGATTTCAGGACTGTCAATTCTTTCAAAATGCTGTCCATTATACCTGCAAAGTCCATGGTTGGTAGCCAGCCAGAGATAGCCAGCGTGGTCTTCGAGCAAGCTGTAAACAGTCATACCTGGCAGGCCATCCTGTTCTGAAAAATGTCTTAACGGATAAGATTGGGAAAATAATCCATGCAGGCAGAAAAAAGATATTACTGCAAGTACAGAAATGCGCCGAAAGGTTTGAATTGATATCCTGGGTGCCGACATTTTTATAAGCCTGCCAATTTTTGCAGGAGTTCGTCTTTCTTTTTCAACGAAATAGCAATTGTTGCTCCGTCGATCATGGTAACCGAAGGAATGCGTGTTTTTGTATATTTTTTGATATGATCGAGATTAATGATATGCGATCTGTGAACACGAAGAAAGTTAAAGCCTTCAAGGAGATTTTCATATTCCTTTAAGGTTTTTGGAACCAGAATTTTTTCACCATCCAAGGCATGGAACATGGTATAATTGCTATCTGCTTCGCATCGAATTATGTTTTGTAGTTTAATAAAAGTATAGCCTTCAACAGTTGGTAATCCCAATTTCCTGAAAGGATACCTAATGTTTTCCTGGAGTACCTGGAACTTTTCGTTTTCCACAGTGGAGGTTTTCTTCTCTTTGATCCTGTCTATTGCAGATCGCAATTCTTCAAGGTCTATTGGCTTGAGTAGATAATCTACCGCAGAAAACTTGAAAGCCCTGATAGCATATTGATCATAGGCCGTAGTGAAGATGACCTCTGATTTCATATCAGGCAGAAACTCGAATAACTCGAAACCATTGTGGACCGGCATTTCAATATCAAGGAAAATAACATCAGGAGCATGTTTTTGAATAGCCTTTACACCATTAGGAACTGAATTAGCCATTTCAATGACTTCTACATCAGAGCAATAGTTCTCAAGCATATTATTGAGGGTGATCCTGCTGTTTTCTTCATCGTCGATAATTATGGCTTTGATCATGTTCTTCTATTTTGGGGAAATAATAATCCAGAGGGTCAACTTATTCGACCTGTTCAATAAACAAATCAATTCGGGTACCTGAAGGTTCCTCATTGTCATCAAAGAGGTCGGTGACCATTAGCTTTGTTGTACTATTGTTAGTGTCGTTTTCCACACCATTCAGTAATTCCAGTCGTTCATTGATAATCTTTAGTCCTGATGAACGATATTCCTTTGGGCGCCATGATCCAAGCTTACTGGCCTGAGTTCTACCAACGCCATTGTCTTCAACCGAACAGACCAGCATCTCACCTTTCTGGTAAAACGTGATTTCAAGCTTTCCGCCTGAAGCTTTGTGCATGAGCCCATGCTTAAAGGCATTTTCTATTAGGGGTTGGACCAATAAGGGCGGCACCTTAGTGTTCTCTTTATCGATCTCCGAACTTAGAGACAGATTAACTTCAATTTTATTCTTAAAACGAAGGTTTTCCAGTTTCAGGTAAAGTTTCAGAAATTCAATTTCATCGCTTAGACTGATGGATGTCCGTTGGGAATATTCAAATATCAACCTGATTAACCGGGCAAAACTGGACAAGTATAACATAGCCGATTCAGAATCATTAGTCGTAATAAACTGCTGAATAGCATTCATTGAGTTGAAAATGAAATGTGGATTCATTTGAGCCTGAAGCGCCTGCATTTTCAATCTACTGATCTTTTCATTGAATTCTGATTCCTGCTTTTCCCTCGTTTTTGTCAGCAACTCGATCTGTTTCTCCTTTTCCCTGGTTTCATATTTTATCTCCATGTCCATGAGTTGATTATCTTTCTGGACGTTGTTTTGCTCGATTTGTTTCTCAGCATATAAGACATGGAACTTGTAGGCATTTTGAAAATCATCCAGGCATCTGTAGACTTCGGAAAGCTGGAAATAAGCCCTGGCCTGTTCATCTTTAGCCTGGAACTCTTTGGCCAGCTCAAGCCCTTCTTCGGTGTAGGATATGGATTTTTGAAAATCTTTTTTCTGAAAGAAGATATCGCCAATAGTAATAAGCGCAATATGCTTGCCTTGTGTTTCGCCTAACTCATCAAATAATTTTACTGACTTAAAAGCAAAATCAAGTGCTTTATCGTATTCTTTTTTGTGTACAAATGTTCTTGCGATCTGGGTCTGAGCGAGCGCGACGACTTGTTTATACCCTGCTTTTTCTCCAGCTTCCAGGCATTTTTGAAAATACTGCTGGGCATCATCGATTTGATCTGCCCTTACATACGTGTCTCCAATGTTATAATACAGAACGGTGAGGGTGTTGGTGTCAAGGATGTCGAAGTAGTCATCAAGAATTCTGTGGAAACGTTTCAGAGCTTCCTCGTGATTATAAAGCACATAAAAAATGGTACTGATATTTACCAGCGCCTTCACATTACTTAATCTGAAGTTGATAGCTTCTCCTTTTTCCAAAGCCTGAAGGAGATATTTGAGCGACCTCTTAAAATCCTGGCGACTTGAATAGGCTATTGCCACATTCATAAGGGCAAGGATTTCTGATTCTGCATCATTAATCTGCCGACTAAGATTTAAAACCTTTTCAAAGTAATCGAGAATCTCAGAATATCGATGTCGTCGGGCATAAACATAACCCAGGCTCATGTAAACATTGATCAGAAGAGCGGGATCTGAGGATGACTCTGTGATTTCCTTACATTCGGTTGCATATTGCAAGGCTTTATCAAACTTGTTGAGATTGAGGTATATCTGACTAAGGCCACTTAATGCAACATTCATACCTTTGAGGTAGTCTACTTTCTTGGAAAGCGTATAGGCTTCCTGGAAAAAATGCTCAGCCTTTTCAAATGATTTAAGATCAATTAAGGTCTGGCCTTTACGGTTGGTGAGGTCTACATGTCTTTGAGGGTTGGTGTCGATATTGTTAATGGAAATGGCCTGATCAAGCAGGCCTAAGCCATCATTAAGTGGCGTATGTTCACCACTGTATTTGCCAAGGACTCCTTTAATAGTGCCCAGTAATAGTAATGCCTCAATCTTAAAGTTGTCATCATTTTGAGCGAGCTCCAATGCGGATTCTGCACGCGTTAATGCCTTGTCGAGTTTTCGCTCAACAAACAGCTCATGCCCTTTTTCTAATATTGCCTTGACATTGTCCATACCAGTTATAACCTTGAAACCCTTTCAAGGAAATCAGTTTTATAAGTTTGCGATAAATTAAGATTTACATCATTAACCATCGTAATCGTGGGCTGCTTGTTTTTGGTATATCTGCTGATATGATTGAGATTGATAAGGTATGAATGATGAATTCGTGCAAAATGAAGGCCTTCAAGGAGTTCTTCAAATTTCCCCAGAGTCCTTGAAACGGTGATCCGCTCATTATTTATTAGATGGACATGTGTGTAATTGCTGTCTGCCTGGCAAAAGACAATGTTGTCTACTTTCACAAACACCATTCCTTCGGCAGAGGGTAACGCCAGGTTTTGGAACGGTTTGGATACGATATCCTTTAAAACCCGAAGTTTGCCTTCCAGCTCTGTGGTATTTACTCTTTTATTCACCTTTTGGACAGCATCCTGCAATTCTTCAATATCAACTGGTTTGAGCAGGTAGTCGATGGCAGAAAACCGGAATGCTTTTATTGCATATTCATCATAAGCCGTTATAAACACTACATTGAATGGTATTTCGTCGTAATAATCGAAAAGCGCAAACCCGTTTTGGCGAGGCATTTCAATGTCGAGGAAGACTACATCAGGATTACAGCTATTAATTGCTTTTACTCCTTCAACAACAGAAGGAGCGGAAGCACAAACTTTCACGTCCTTGCAAAACTCTTCAAGCAGGTTGGCTAAAACCGTACAACTTTTCTTCTCGTCATCAATGATGACCGCCTTTAGCATAATTCTAATTTTTCCTCGTTAAAATAATTGTGGCGTGCCTTAACTGTTCAAATTTAAGTTTTTGTATCTGAAGTTTGGCATGAACCAAAGATTCATGAAAATCAATAACTTATTTATTACAACACAATAAAATGAAAATTAAGGTCATTATTAAGATAATGACAACCTTTGGAACCGTTTTTGCGTCTTTGGTAATGAAGAACAAACTTAGAATAACACTTTTGTGCAAAAGCCCTTTCATATATTTTTCGTATTTTCGGGTTGCACTAGACAATGTACAAATGGGTGAGCCACAACGTATTTCACCTATTATGAAAAAGATTTTTTACATATTATTTCCCATTGCAATTACCCTTTCCCCTCTCACAGAAATCTTGGGAAATGATAAAGGTATATTATTGCCCATATCGGTAAATGATATTAATTCCAATAAGGATACCGTTATTCTTAGCAACCCTGCGGATCAATTTCCACCAGTATTTTTGATTGGCGAAGATCCGGATTCTTTTGAAGCCCTTTCCGGAATTTATAAAACCAATTTGCTGACAGCTTGTCGCGAAGACATGGATATGGCTTTCCGCAAATGGATGGAAATGATGCTTGCGCTCGAAAGTTTCGCAGAAAACGCTGAATTTGATATCAACGGTACGAAAATGTGGATCAAAGTCTTTTGGGGTACTGACGGAACTGTAGAACATGTAGCTTATCACCTTAAGCCTAATTCTCGCAATGCTGACCTGCGATCCTTAACCGAGTTTTTCGAAGGGTTTATCCGGAATTACAAATTCCCGATTTCTTTTGATACCAACTTCTCGCATTATGGAAGTGCCTCTTTCCCTACCTTTTATAAGAGAGCGTTGAGCGAATAATTAATATTTCTTTTTATCCTTATTGTTCTTTTTACTTGATTAAAAAGAAACAAAAAATCAAGGCCTTTTTCAAATTAGATTCTTTTGGTTCTTTCTTCATCAAGTAGAATATCCCGACAGTAGCGTTGAGGGAAAACGAACCAAAAAAAAGAAATATTTATAACCCCCACCCCTAATTTTAAACCTTTCCGCCCCTTTCTAGTCTTACTTCCAGAAAAAGTGAATAGCCTAAATAAATTCTAAAATGATAATTAGCCCTCAACTAAAAATACAACACCTGTTTTGGCGAGCAGGCTTTGGTCTTTCGCCAAAGGAATTCAGTATATATCATGATTGGAGCATCGATAAGACGGTTGATCACCTGATGAAGGCCTCAGTCAATCCTGAGCCTTTCGGACAGGTAAAGCCTGCCTTTCAGACCCGGGAGGAATTACGCAGATTAAGTGAAGAGGAAAAAAAACAGTTGCAGAAAATGAACCGCAATACCCTAGGGAAATTGTCGGTTTCATGGCTTGAGCGGATGGGCGACCCCAACAGGCCTGCACTTATTGAAAAAATGACCTTGTTTTGGCATGATCACTTTGCCTCTGATTCCAAATTACCGCATTTCAGCGTCAAGCAGCAAAATACCATCCGTAAGCATGCGCTCGGCAATTTCCGAGACCTGGTTTTGGCTATAGCCAAAGATCCAATGATGATTCAATATCTGAATAACCAACAGAACAAGAAGCAAAGACCCAATGAGAATTTTGCCCGTGAGTTAATGGAACTGTTTACCATAGGAATTGGCAACTACACCGAAAATGATATCAAAGAGGCCGCTAGAGCCTTTACCGGGTGGACAACCAACCTTCGTGGAGAGTTTGTTTTTCGATCTAACTGGCATGACTACGGGCTCAAAACTTTTATGGGTAAATCAGGCAGGTTCGATGGTGATCAGATCATTGATATCATCCTGGAAAGGAAAGAAACCGCACAATACATAGCAGGTAAGATCTACAGGTTTTTCGTTAATGAGAAAATAGATGTGAGCAGGGTAAATGATCTGGCTGACCGATTCTACAGGTCAAACTATGATATCGGCCAACTGATGGCATACATCTTCAAAAGCGATTGGTTTTACAGTTCGGAAAATATTGGATCAAAAATCAAATCTCCTGCTGAACTCATAGGTGGTATGATCAGGACACTTGGACTTGAATTTGAAGATTTCAGATCGCTCCTGTTTACACAAAGGGCCCTGGGGCAGGTCCTTTTGAAACCACCTAATGTAGCAGGTTGGCCTGGGGGGAAAGCATGGATCGATAATGCAACTTTAATGGTCAGACTCAACCTTGCAGGATGGCTGTTTGATTCAACTGAAGTTAATTTCAAGTTGAAAGAAGCACCCGAAATGCGCTCTTATAATTTAAAGAACAGGAAGATTAAGGCAACAATCGATATTGAGCCAATCATAAACGCTTTTTCCGGTTACCCGGAAAATGTACTGTTTGCAAAACTATCGGGATACCTGCTCCAATCAGGACTGGTAGCTGATGCATCAAAACTTGAACGGTTTGTATCAGATGAGAGCAAGGAAAAATTTATTGCATCACTAGTCTTAAGACTCATGAGCTTGCCAGAATATCAAATGTGCTAATTGACCATCTAATTGTCGTACATCTTTTTAGGATTGCGTAAACCCTGAATTTGAATCATGAAATATCATAAAATGAAAAATACAAGGAGAGATTTTCTTAAAGCATCAGTGCTGGCATCTGGCTCATTATTTATCCCAACTTTCCTGAAAGGATTTGATGTCGGAACACATAGGCTGGGAAAGGAGCAGGGTAAGGTGTTGGTGATTATCCAAATGAGCGGAGGTAATGATGGACTCAACGCATGTGTGCCTTATCGAAACGATATATATTATCAAAGCAGACCAACACTAGCTGTAAAAGATTCAGATGTCTTGAAACTTAACGATGAGATCGGGTTTAATCCTGTGATGGAACCCATGAAAGCATTGTTTGACGATGGTTTGGTTTCTGTCATTAATAATGTTGGTTACCCTGATCCTAATAGGTCCCATTTCAGATCAATGGATATCTGGCAGACTGCTTCTGGTGCTAAAGAATATCTGAGTACCGGGTGGCTTGGCCGTTACCTCGACCTGACTTGCAAAGACTGTAATCCGTATCATGCTCTTGAGATGGATGATACGCTGAGTCTATCGATGAAGGGGGTAGAGTCATCTGGATTTGCGGTTGGTAATCTTGCTCAATTGAAGAAAACTACAGGCAGTCCTTTTCTCAAAACGGTCGCACATCATCATGATCATGCCCATGAAGAAAATGTTGCATATCTGTATCGGACTATGGCAAGTACGATCTCGTCTGCCGATTATTTGTATGAGCAGGCCAAGACATTCAGTACAAAAACTGTATATCCGGGGAACAAACTAGGTAAAACCCTGAAACAGGTGGCCGAACTGATAATTGCCGGTACAGATACCAGGGTTTATTACGTCAATTTTGACGGATTTGACACACACGCCAGGCAGCGTGGTATGCAGGATAATTTACTCAAGCAATATGCACTCGCCATGAAGGCATTTACCGATGATCTTCGCACACATAACCTGATTGATGATACCTTGGTCATGACCTTTAGTGAATTTGGCCGGAGGGTGAAACAAAATGCCTCCGGTGGTACAGACCATGGTACCGCAAATAACATGTATTTAGTTGGTGGCGGTTTGAAAAATCCAGGTGTTTTCAATTCAGGCCCTAACCTCCTTGATCTTGATAATGGCGATCTTAAGTATGAAATCGACTTTAGGAGGGTTTATGCTACTATCCTGAAAAACTGGTTAGGGGTAAAAGATGGAGGCGTGCTGGGTAGAAAATTTGAATTATTAGATGTAGTTTGAGCAAAGAACGTCTAAACTTTAGGTCAGTTACTTCTGCGCCCTGACGATCAGGACAATAATCACGAAAACAAAAATAATGTTTGGGATCCAGACACCTATGGCTGGCGGCCAGTTACCACTGGTGGAAAACGTCATTGAGAATTTGGACAAGAAGACATAAGAAGCACTGAGGCCAGCGCCAATTGCTAGATGAAGGCCCATACCGCCTCTAACCTTTCTTGACGCTACTGCCATTCCGATAAAGGTGAGAATAAAGACTGTAAAAGCATCAGCTGTACGCCTGTGACGTTCGACTTCAAAAACGGTCAATCCCCTGGCTCCTCGCTTTTTTTCAGCGTTGATAAACTTAACGAGTTCGGGAGTGGTCATTGTTTCTTTCATGTTGTCACGCCGCTCGAGGTCTCCTGGGGCTACGTTTAACATGGTATCAAGAACCTTGCCTGAGGTCAAGGTTTCATACATGCCATCCGGACTAATTGTTCTTACCCGGTAATTTCGGAGTCGCCAAATTTGTTCCTCTTTTTGATACTCGGCTCTTGCAGCGAATAATTTTGATTTTAGCTTGCTGTTTTCGAACTCTTCCAATGTGAAGTCGTAAGCCAAACTATCTCTCACACTGTACCGACGCATATACATTTTTATGCTGTCATTGAGATACATATGGATATCTTTGGTTTTACCCTCATAATTGAATTTCCAGATGTAGGTATTCTCGAAATGTACCCTGCCTTTGTTGGCGTGTGGAATGACGAAATGATTACCAAAAAGATGAAGGGCAGAAACAATGGCACCGGCAATAAAATAGGGCCACATCAATCGGTAAAAACTGGTGCCTGCATTGAAAATAGAGATGATCTCTGAGTTATAGGCCATCCTCGATGTAAAGAAAATAACGGTTAGCATGGCATACACAGGCCAAAGGAGGCCATTGATATGCGGGATGTAATTGACATAATAATCCTTGATGAAAGACTTTATAGGAATGTTGTCTTCAATATAATCGTCCACTTTTTCACTGAAATCTATAGCTACCGCAACGATCGAAAAGATCATTACACAATAGAAAAAAGTAGTGAGGTACTTTTTGATTATATATTTATCCAGTGTTTTAAGCATTATCGTATGTCAAGTAACGAATAAAGTCGTTAACCTATAATCTTACATCCAAATTTTGCACCATCATTTGTTTCCATTCGGCAAAATCACCATCGAGGATATGTTGCCTTGCTTCTCCCACAAGCCAAAGGAAAAAAGACAAGTTGTGGATACTGGCTATCTGGGCGCCTAATATTTCTTTACTATGAATTAAATGTCTGAGATAAGCTTTCGAGTAAAAACGGCTGGTATGCGCTGTGCTATTTTCGTCAATGGGGCTGAAGTCGTTTTTCCATTTCAGATTTTTGATGTTGATCGTACCATTCGATGTATACAATAATCCGTGTCTTGCGTTGCGTGTTGGTAGCACACAATCAAACATGTCGATGCCAAGTGCAATACACTCCAACAAATTTGTTGGTGTGCCGACGCCCATCAGGTAACGCGGTTTTTCTTTAGGCAATATTTCGCAAACCCACTCGGTAACTTCATACATCTTGTCGGCTGGTTCACCAACTGACAGTCCGCCTATCGCATTTCCTTCTCTGTCTAATTCTGCTATTTTTTCTGCAGACTCTTGTCTTAAATCTTTGTAAGTGCTGCCCTGTACAATTGGGAACAGGGTCTGGTTGTACCCATAGCGTCCGGTCGTTTTGTCAAAATGGTCGCAGCAGCGTTTTGCCCACCGATGAGTAAGGTCTAATGATTTTCGGGCATACCCGTATTCACAAGGGTAAGGTGTACACTCGTCAAGGGCCATTATGATGTCGGCTCCGATCTCTCTTTGAATATCAATGGCAGTTTCGGGGGTGAAAACATGGCTTGAACCATCAATGTGTGACCGAAAAGTGACCCCTTCCTCTTTGATCTTGCGTCGTTGACTGAGCGAATACACCTGGTAGCCACCACTATCGGTCAACATGGGTTTCGTCCAACCATTGAATTTATGGAGGCCGCCAGCTTTCCTGATCGTTTCGGTCCCGGGCCGGAGGTAAAGATGATATGTATTGCCAAGAATGATTTGTGCCTTAACGACTTCGTCAAGCTCTTTTTGATGCAGACCTTTCACTGTTCCTGCAGTCCCAACAGGCATAAAGATCGGGGTGAGAATGGATCCATGATCCGTCTCTAATTTTCCTGCTCTTGCATTTGATGCCGGATCAGTTGATTGTACCTCAAATTTCATTGGCAATTTGAATTCGTTATTTTTTGGATTCGCAAATTTATATTTATTTGAGCGTCGGTTAAAATTTAACAAGGGGTCCTCTTTGAGAGACCCTGCTGGAACAAACTGAAAATTGACTTAATTTTCGGTCTGTTAGCAAGGAATTTGCTCGGAAATTCATACTCCAGGCAGGGGCTCTGTGAAAAAAGACCCTGCGTAACTAAAAGCGTAGATGTTCCATTTTAATGCCATATGGGTTGTTTTTTTATTGGCTTCTGTCATTCAGTTGATGTATTGGGGTATCGGGTTTATGCGTTTACGCAGGTATCTCAGTAGGAAAAAAATAAATCGGGAAAACGAGACCAAAAGATCTTTGTCTGTAGTCATTTGCGCCAGGAATGAAGCAGAAAATATCAGCAACAACCTTCCGGCAATATTAAATCAAGACTATCCCGAATTTGAGGTGTTGGTAGTCAACGACGGGTCGACAGATGAAACAGCAGTTGTTTTGCATAAACTCCAACAGGAGTATGCCCATCTTTCAGTACTGCATATTGGCGATAAGCCAGCAGATAGTATTGGTAAAAAGTATGCCCTTGAACGAGGAATCCATGCCGCTGCCAGCCCTTGGCTGGTATTGACTGATGCAGATTGCCAGCCAATCTCAGATCAATGGTTAAAAGCCATGGATGCAGGAATGGCAGAAGGCAAACTGGTCGGCCTTGGTTACGGACCATATGCCAGGAGAAAAGGTTTGCTTAACAAATTGATCCGGTTTGAGACGGTATATACCGCCATTCAATATTTTTCATTTGCATTATGGGGGAAACCATACATGGGCGTGGGCAGAAACCTGATGTACCACAAAGCATTATTCACGGAAAGTAACGGATTTTCAAACCATGCCCACCTGGCTTCTGGCGATGATGATCTTTTTATCAATACAATAGCAACCGGCGCCAATACAGCAACCATTATTGATGTAAGCGCTTTTGTAATATCGACCCCTGAACTCACCTTTCGGAAATATGTGCGACAGAAAAGCAGGCATTTTACCACAAGCAAGCATTACAGGTTTTCTCATGCCGCTATGTTGTTTTTGCTATCGCTGTCACATTTTTTATTTTATGGTGGGTTTTTCACGCTACTCGTTTTCGATTTTCGTTTTACCACGTTCCTTTTTCTTATTGCGGTCACGCGATTTATTTTTTTACACCTAGTGTATGAAGTGATTTTACACGAGTTTAAGGAAAAGGACTTACACGTTTGGATTCCCCTCCTGGATTTTTTCTACCTACTGTTCATTCTCCTACTTGCTCCAACACTTCTCCTAACCAATATGAGAAAATGGAAGTAAACAAAAATCTTTCTGAAAAAGCCCTCGAAGACTATGACCTCGTAAAAAGAGCCGTTAATTATTCAGATCAGCAAGCCTACTCAGAACTGCTAAAACGGTATAGGGATTCTATATTTCACATGATGCTAAAAATGGTGCATAACCGGGAAGATGCTGACGATCTTACCCTCGAGGCATTTGGGAAGGCATTCCGTCGTCTCGATTCCTATTCCCCAAAATATGCATTCAGCACATGGTTATTTAAGATTGCCATCAATAATGCCATTGATTTTATTCGCAAAAAGAGATTGCACCTCCTTTCCATTGATGACTCCATGATGTCAGACAGTGATCAGAGTTATTCCTCAAACTTAAGGTCTAATACTCTTGATCCAGAACAAAAATACATCCGGGACCAGAAGTTGGTTATGACCCGTCGTTTATTAGAAAGGCTCAGCCATAAATATCGACTTATGATCGAACTTCGGTTTTTTGAGGAGTTATCCTATGACCAGATCTCCAAGGAACTTAATATTCCTCTGGGCACTGTAAAGGCACAGCTTTTCAGAGCAAAAGAGATCCTTTCCAATCTTGCAAAGACCCAGCGCGTAGCAGGCAGGATTTAGCATTATTAGCCAAAAAATAACATTCAGCGGCCAAATTCATTACCTTTGCATCTGTCACAATTTGGAGGTAAATGGAATCAATCTATCGCTATTTTTCGGATTTAAGCCCCAGGCAGATCGAGCAATTTGAGATGCTTGACCCGTTGTATCGTGAATGGAATGAAAAGATCAATGTCATTTCCCGTAAGGACATTGATAACCTTTACATTCGACATATTCTCCATTCTTTGAGTATTGCTGCGGTGATTTCCTTTCGGGATGGAACTGAGGTTATCGACCTCGGTACCGGAGGAGGATTCCCAGGGATTCCTTTAGCCATTATTTTTCCTGACGTGAGATTTTTCCTGATTGACGGTACACGAAAGAAACTGAAAGTGGTTGAGGCCGTGAGGGATGCTCTTGAGCTTAAGAATATCACGATTCGACATATCAGGGCAGAAGACTTCAAACATAAAACCGACTTTGTAATAAGTAGGGCAGTGACCCGCCTTCCCCAGCTATGGCAATGGAGTCGAAAACTCATCAAAAAGCCTCAGATTAATTCAATTCCTAACGGACTTTTCGCTTTAAAGGGGGGAGATATCAATGCTGAAATTAACGAATTACCGAAAGGAGAATACGTTGATGTGTATCCTTTGCAAGAATTCATGCCAGAACCGACTTTCGAAGAAAAATATCTGATCTATTTACAGTCCTGAGTTTAATGTAAACGATTTTGAGGGAAATATTAGTTGCCTGGTTGCCGCTCAGATTCAATCTCCTGTTTCATCATCGGGTTGCTGGTCATTTCCTCGTAGTCTCTACGATTCCTTACCAGGTCAATTGCTGTAAATAAAGCTTTTCGAAACGACGAAGGGTTGGCTATGTTTTGTCCGGCAATTTCATGTGCAGTTCCATGGTCAGGAGAGGTGCGGATGCAAGGCAGACCACAGGTGTAATTCACGCCGGCCCCAAATGACAAGGCTTTGAAAGGGATCAGCCCCTGGTCGTGGTACATGGCCAGAATGGCATCAAAGTTTTTCCATTGGCTGGAACCAAAGAAACCGTCAGCGGAGTAAGGTCCCATTACAATTATATTCTTTCTCTTGGCGTCTTTTACTGCCGGAATGATAATTTCTTCTTCCTCACTACCAAGCAAGCCATTGTCCCCTGCATGTGGGTTGAGTGCCAGTACGGCTATTTTGGGTCGGGCAATACCAAAATCCTGCTTGAGAGCATTATTGAGAATGGTTATCTTTTTTTCAATCAGTTCCTTTGTAATTGTCGCAGCGACATTAGCAAGCGGGAGGTGGTTAGTGACCAGTCCAATTCGAAGATCATCATTGACCAGTAGCATGACAGATTCACCGGCATTAAAGAAATCCGTCAGGTATTCGGTATGTCCCGGATAACGGAACCCAGCCATTTCTACTGCCTTTTTATTGAAAGGTGCAGTTACCAGCGCATCAATTTTTCCTTCTTTAAGATCATGTGTAGCTGCTTCGAGGGAATTAAGTGCGTATTTACCGCCTACCTCATTAACAGTGCCCAAGGAAATATTGACATTCTCCTGCCAGCAATTGACTACATTCACATCATCAGAAAAAACCCGGTCAGCAGATTTAATGCCTCGATAGGAAAAATTATCAAGCTTGGCGATGTTTTTATGGTATGAAACAATTTTGGTGGAACCATATATGATAGGGATACACATTTTTGTGATTCTGTCATCGATCAGCGTCTTCAGGATCACTTCCAGTCCGATTCCATTAATATCACCTACACTAATTCCTATTTTTATTTTGCTCATTTTTTTTGATTGTCCGATGTTGTTTGTTGGTTGTCGGTTTGAAAAAATAAACTGTCAAACGACAAGAGTCAACTGCCAACATTTTAATAATTTGACAAAAAGTCAAGCATTAGCCTAACGCCAACTCCTGTGCCATTTTTGCCCCTGTATGAATCTTGCTGTTGCAGAAATGCTGAACCGGCTATATCGAAATGGAGCCATGGAAAATCAGTGAAATGCTCCAGGAACTTTCCAGCGGTAATGGCTCCTGCATAACTGCCTCCAATATTTTTCATGTCGGCAATATCGGATTTCAGCATTTCGCCATACTCTTCCCACATTGGGAGTTCTACCATGCGTTCATGCACTCTGAAACCGCTTTCCTTCACTTTGGCTTTGATAGCATCATCGGCATTACCCATCATGACAAAACCATGAGGCCCGACTGCTCTGGCAGCAGAACCTGTAAGCGTTGCAAAGTCAATAACGAGTTCGGGTTTGAACTTTTTTGCAAAATGGAGGGCATCTGCTAATAGCATACGGCCTTCGGCGTCGGTATTCAATACTTCAACCGTCGAACCGCTATACATTTTGATAACATCACCAGGCACATAGGCATTATTGCCAGGTCTGTTATCGGTTGATGGAACGAGGCCAATGATATGTAAAGGGAGTTTACACTTGGCAACACCTAACATCGTTCCGCCTATTACCGCGGCACCCCCCATGTCTGATTTCATGAAATCCATGGAATTGGCCGTTGGTTTGAGACTCAGGCCACCTGTATCATAAACCACGCCTTTTCCGACAAGGATTATTGGCTTTTTATTCTTCGCTTTAGCTGGTTTCCATTCGATGATGCTAAAGGTCGGAGGATCGAAACTACCTTTGTTAACAGCTAAAAGTCCTCCCATTTTGAGAGACTGGATCTTCTTTTTGTCAAAAACTTCAACTTTGAGCCCCGCTTCCTTGCCAATTTTCTTGTACTCTTTACTGAGTTGAACAGCAGTGAGATAGGAGAGGGGTTCATTTATAAGGTCTCTGGCTTTGCAGGTGGCTTCTACGACGATAGCAAGATATTTGACTTCTGCTGATTTTAGAGCCGAAGTATGAATCTTGAGTTTTTTGAGAGGCCCAGCTTTTTTTGAAGGATCTTTATAGTATTTGACGAATTTATAATTGCCAAGTGCAATTCCTTCAGCGACATCAAGCGCTAATCGCTCTTTTGAATGGTCGAGGATCGTAATTTCAGAAATGAAATAGTTTTTAAATACATCCAGTAAGTCGCATCCTTCTTTCCTGGCTTTTTCTTTCCTGTTGTTTGGTGCTTTTGTTGAGGGTAATCCGAGTACAACAACCACTGCATTACCTCTGTTAAACACAGCGTACCTGGCCCCATTAGTGAAAAGGTTTTTCAGGACAGCTGATTCGTTTTCCGCGAGGAATTCCGAGGTTTCTTTTAGATTGTTATTATTGGTGATTATCAGTAAGTTATCTGTACTTTTTAAAGATCTTACTGAAGATATTTTACAATTCATTTTGCTGCTTCATTGAAATAATTTGCTAAGATAAGAAATCTTGACAAAGCCACTGGCAACAAAGAATATAGCAGATTCGGTAATTGGTTCCCTAACTCAAATGACAATTTCACCCTCCATAACGACACTTTCGCTAAATGCACCTTGTGCGGGTAGACATTAAAAAACATATTTGTATGGGCTCATACCGAGTGCTATCGGTATGAGCTGAATAAATGACCTGCCAGGTTAAGTTCATTGACTTTGCTGAATTTGATATTTTAGATTTCTTGAAAAGGTCAAATTCTTTTTGCTAATTTTCGGCTAAAGAATACGGTCTAAGCATGAAACCTAAAAAATCTTTTGGGCAACACTTTCTTAAAAACGAAGCCATCGCCGAGCGCATTGCAATGAGTATCAGCGAAACTTCTAACGATCTGCCAATGCTTGAGGTTGGACCAGGGAAAGGAATGCTGACGAAATACCTGCTAGAAAAAGGGTTACCGTTGACAGTAGTAGAAGCTGACCATGACATGGTTGAATTCCTGAAGGAAAATTTCCATCAGCTTCACGGCAATATTATCAGCGGTGATGTGCTGAGAGAGCCTTTGGAAGCGTATTTCGATGGGAATTTTGTCGTGATTGGTAATTTCCCTTACAATATTTCTTCCCAGATTTTATTCAAAGTATTGGATCACAAAGACCAGGTTGTTGAAGTTGTGGGCATGTTTCAAAAGGAAATGGCCGAACGAGTAGCTGCTGCTCCAGGGAATAAAATCTATGGGGTTATCAGTGTACTGATTCAGGCCTGGTATGAAGTGGAATACCTTTTTGGTGTAAGCCCCGGAAACTTTCATCCTCCTCCCAAGGTTCAATCAGCTGTTATCCGATTAAAGCGGAGAAAAATAGAGGATAACCCGGACTGTGATATGGACCTTTTCAGGAAGATTGTGAAAGTGACTTTCGGGCAACGAAGAAAAATGCTGCGGAATACCCTGAAATCTTTTGTAAATGATCCTGAATGGCTTGCCCATCCGTCTTTGACGAAGCGTCCTGAGCAATTATCAGTAGCACAATTTGTCGAATTAACTAATAAGGTGAACGAACGCCTGAAATGTTAATTTATTGCACTGGTTTTAGTTTTGATAATAGTTTTTCTAACTTTGACGCACCAAAAAACCGGATGGAGTGCATCATAAAGGAAGAGTTCTCATCACCGACCATGTACATCCTGTCTTACTCAATGGCTTTAAGGGAAATGGTTACGAATGTGATTACCAACCTGAAATTCAAACCACTCAGGTTAAAGCCGTCATACATCAATACCATGGTCTGATTATCAATAGCAAAATTCTGGTTGACCGTTCAATGTTGGACAGTGCTGACCAGCTTCGCTTTATTGGACGACTCGGTTCCGGGATGGAAATTGTGGATCTTGAATATGCTGCCGCGAAAGGGGTAGCGGTTCACAGTGCCCCTGAAGGCAACCGGAATGCCGTTGCCGAACATGTTTTAGGGATGGTTTTGGCTTTCGCTAATAACCTTCTTCGCGGCGACAGGGAAGTTCGCGACTTCGTTTGGGAACGCGAACAGAACAGGGGATTTGAAATAATGGGTAAGACTATTGGGATTTATGGCTTCGGCCATACCGGCAGTACTCTGGCCAAAAAACTAGGGTCTATGGGCGTAAAAATTCTCGCTTATGACAAGTATAAAACAGAGTATTCAAATAATATGCCTTGGGTCGAAGAATTGACCGATCCCGATCGGATGTTTTCGGAGATTGATGTGCTAAGTTTACATCTGCCTTTGACAGATGAAACGAAGCATCTCGTCGACTCTGAATTTCTCCGAAAATTCAGGAAAAAAATTCTCCTTGTGAATACCTCGAGAGGAGCAGTTGTGAAAACTGCCGATCTGGTCGTATCATTACGGGAAAATTGGCTTCTCGGAGCTTGTCTCGATGTTTTCGAAAATGAGAAGCCCAAGACTTTTTCTGAAGATGAGCAAAAATGGTTTAAAGAACTATATTCATTTGATAATGTGGTACTTACACCTCATGTTGCGGGATGGACTATGGAGTCAAAGGAGCGGTTATCTTCTGTTCTTTTGGACAAAATTTTTAACAAGTAAAAAAGCGCAGTCAATTATTTGTCATAAATGATTTTATGCGACAGAAATACTTAAAAAATTATTTTGTAGATCATTAACATTTCCTTAACATTGTGTGTTCGTCGAAGACTAAAATTTTCGTGTAAAAAATTAAAAGGATTCAGCTTATGGCACGTTACATTTATTTAATTTTTACCTTATTGTTGTGTTCTGCCTTTGCCTTTGGACAACAGTCCATACAGGGTAAGGTGGTTGATGCAAGTTCTAAGGAGACTCTTCCGTTTGCAAACGTAGTGCTCCTTAAGGATGGTGTTCAAGTAGTTGGTACTACCACCGATTTCGATGGTAACTATACCCTTACAGGGTTTGATCCAGGTACTTTTAACATCAAAGTAATCTACGTTGGGTATGCCGACAAGGAAGTTTCCGGTATTACCGTAGCTGCGAGTAAAACAGTTCCGGTTGATATTGAGCTTAATGTTGGTGAAACGCTAACGGAGATTGTTGTTGTTGAGTATACGGCTCCGTTGATCGAGGCCGATAATACTGCTGGTGGGCAGACGCTCACAAGCAAAGATGTGGAGAAACTGCCGACCAAGTCAGTTTCTACCCTTGTAAGTACGACCGCTGGTCTTTCTGCTAATGTCAGGGAGGACGGCAATTTCAGTATCCGTGGATCTCGCGAAGGTGATAATATCATTTTCGTTGATGGTGTCCGCGTTCGTGGTAGTTCAGTACCTTCAAGTGATATTGAGCAGCTACAGGTTATCACAGGTGGTCTTCCGGCCTCTTATGGTGATGTTACCGGTGGTATCGTCAATATTACGACGAAAGGTCCTTCCAGTGAATTCTCTGGCAGCCTCGAACTCGAAACCTCTGAGTTTCTCGATCCATTTGGTTACAATTTTGTAAATGCATCAATCGCTGGCCCTTTGGTGCAAAGAAAAGTCACAAGAGCTGATGGCTCTGAAGCTAAAGAATCGCTTATCGGTTTCCGCTTTTCAGGTGAGTTTACCACAGCAAAAGATGGTTCACCAGGATGGGTAGGATACTGGCAGGCAACTGATTCCTATTTGGATCAGATCGAAGCAGATCCTCTTGTACTAACCAATCAGGGTTATGTCTCAAGAGCATCATTTATTACCGAAAATGATTTCGAACTTACCGACATCAAGCCTAACGCTCGCGTTATGGACTGGAACGTAAATGGTAAACTCGATTTCAAATTGAGCAATGCTATTGATATTACAATTGGAGCTAACTACCGCGGTTCACATGATAGGAACACCTTCGAATCATGGCACTTGCTCAACCATGACAGAAATCCATTTACTGATGCTACGGACCTTCGCGGATTCTTCCGCTTCCGTCATCGCATTGGCCAGACCGGAGCTAACCTGACGGCTGATGAAGCTAAAGACAAAACAGCTTCATGGATTCAAAATGTATACTATACGCTTCAGTTCGATTACACCAAAAACACAAGACTTACCCAGGACATAGAGCATGAAGATGACTTGTTCGCTTATGGGTACATCGGTCAATTTGATGTAAACAGAGCTCCTGTTTATGCAACCACATTTGATCCGATGACACAGACCGTAACTGATTCATTGATTGGATTCAGCACTCAGCAAGGTGCCTTTAGCCGTGCAAATACGACTAACCCTGACCTTGCTAACTGGGCGGAGTATGATGGTATTAACGATGGTGGTGTAAGGGTAACCAACGGTCTTGTAGCAGGTAGTTTCCCTGACGTATACAATGTTAACAATAACCTTCTTCACCGTAATTTCGGTTGGATCTACAATGGTTACTTCGACAGTGAGAACAACCAGTACAGCTTCCAGGCGAATGGTGCATTTGATATTGCCAAGCCAGGTGTAGAGAATCCTTCCAAGCACTCAATCCAATTCGGATTCCTTTATGAGCAAAGGGAAGACAGGGCATATAACATTAACCCATTCTCTCTATGGCAATTGGCTCGTCAGTTGGCAAATGCTGATTTGACGCTTGATACATCAAATCCAATTTATTCTACAAATCCTGATAATGGAAACACTCAGGTTGACTTTAATGAAATCTCTTCAGAAAACTCAACCTTCGGACGTGAATTGAGAGCAAGACTGGGAGCTGCTCCTGGTGACTGGATCAATGTTGACGCATTGACGCCTTCAGATCTTTCAATCGACCTGTTCTCAGCAAATGAGTTGATCTCTAATGGTTTCAATGCTGTACGTATTGACTACTGGGGATATGACTACACTGGTGCTAAAGTAGGTGGCGAATCATCATTCAGTGATTTCTTCACACAGCGTGATGCTCGTGGTGACCTGCTTCGTCCAGTTGCTCCTTTCCAGCCTATTTATACAGCTGGTTACATTCAGGACAAGTTTACATTTAAAGATATTTTCTTCAACATCGGTGTTCGTGTAGACCGTTATGACGCTAACCAGGAAGTTCTTAAAGATCCATTCCTGCTTTATGGCGCAAGAACAGTAGCTGAAGCTGGTAACCTTTCTCACCCTGCAAATGTTGGTACAGACTGGATCGTTTATGTTGATAACATTGACAATCCACAGTCAGTAACCGGTTACCGTGACGGTGAGCAGTGGTATACCAACCAGGGTACACCAGTTAACAGCCCAACTACTATTTATGGTAGTACACGTCCGAATCCATACCTTATTAATGGTAGTAGCGAAGACATCAAGAATGATGATTTCGATCCTAGCAACTCATTCACAGATTACGATCCACAGATCACTGTGATGCCGCGTATCGCTTTCTCATTCCCTATTTCACAGGATGCTGGTTTCTTTGCTCACTATGATGTGCTTGCAGCTCGTCCATCTGGCAACAGCTTGACAACTGCTTTGGATTACTACTACTTCCTTGATTTGATTAACAGGGGTGGTATTAACAATCCAAATCTAAAGCCATCTAAGACTGTAGATTATGAAGTTGGTTTCCAGCAAAGGATTTCCAACAGTTCAGCGATTAAGGTTTCTGTATACTATAAAGAACTCCGCGACATGGTTCAGTCACGCCAGTTCCAGTATGCTTATCCTTCATTCGCATACACTTCATTTGATAACCTCGATTTTGGTACAGTAAAAGGATTCTCATTCCAGTATGACATGCGTCGTACCGGTAATGTTCGTCTTGTAGCGAACTACACACTTCAGTTTGCTGACGGTACAGGTTCAAATACCACTTCTCAGCGTGGTATCTCGAATCGTGGTAACATCCGTGTGATCTATCCATTTGACTACGACCAGCGCCACACTTTCAACGGAATCATTGATTACCGTTATGGTTCTGGAGACAAATATAATGGTCCTCGCATCGGTGGTGCTAATATCTTTGCCAATACCGGGTTGAATATTCTGTTAAAAGTAGCTTCTGGACGTCCTTATACTAAGAACTCCAAGCCAGCTGCTTTCGGATCTAACGAAATTGAAGGTAGCCTTAACGGTGCTCGTCTTCCTTGGACATCACAAGTTGATGTACGTCTTGACAAAGATTTCAAGATTGGTGGAAAAGATGGCAAGAAAGGTATGTTCCTTAACGTTTATCTCCGTTCACAGAACTTGTTGAATACTGGTAATGTAGTTTCAGTATTTTCATTCACACAATCTGCTACAGACGACGGTTTCCTTAACTCAGCTGAAGGACAAACGATCAAGGAAAACCAGATTGCACCTGAATCTTTTGAACTATTATATAATCTCCGCTTAAAGCGCAATGGTTTTTATGGTCTCCCAAGAAGAGTCCGGCTTGGAGCTATAATGACCTTTTAATTAAAACAATTATTTAAAGCTACTGCCATGAATAAATTAAAAGCATTCATTCTGGTTCTGTTCATTTCTGCAATGGCTGCACCTGAATCTGCCTCTGCTAGGGAGATTGTAGGTGAAGTTGTGGGGCCTCCAACGCCTCCACCAACAACAACATCGCGGAATGACTGTAACCCTTCTACTTCCCAGGTCGACCTGGATATTAACAACGTCAGGGCTAGGCTGCTTGGAGGCGGGGACCAATGGTGGGACCTTGCTGATGGTCGCTATGTAATTCCTAACGTTCCTTTGGGAGAAACAGAGGTGTCATCCATCTTTGCTGCTTCCGTATGGGTAGGTGGTTTTGATGATGGTGGCAACCTTAAGATTGCTGCTCAAACTTACCGCCAGTCAGGAAACGATTTCTGGCCAGGCCCTCTAGATGAAAATGGCGAAACAGAACAAGCGACTTGTAATAACTGGGATCGCCACTTTGAAGTACTTGGTTCAAATATCGACAGACTTACTGCTGACTATCTTTCAGATGATGATGGTGACGGTAATCCTGATTTTACAATTACAGATGAAGTTGCAGAAGATCTACTGCGTTGGCCGGCTAAAGGAAACCCACACTTTGCTTCAAGAGTTGGGTTCTCATTGCCAAATCAGGAGCTTGCTCCTTTCTTCGATGCAGATGGTGATGGTCTTTATGATCCACAAAAAGGTGATTTCCCGATTATCGGTATTACTGATTGTGATATCTCAGATGTTGGAGACGCGACCTATGGTGACCAAATGATCTTCTGGATCTATAATGATAAAGGAAATATCCACACTGAAACAGGTGGTGATCGTATCGGAATGGAAGTTCACGCTCTTGCTTTCGGTTTTGCAACTGATGACGAGATTAACAATATGAGCTTCTACAAGTACAAACTATTCAACAAAGCTACAGAAGCTCTTAACGATTCATACATTGCTATGTGGGTTGACCCTGACCTTGGTTGTTGGAGTAATGACTATGTAGGTTGTAATATCGAAGAGATCGATGGTAAGCCAAGAAACCTTGGTATCGTATATAACGGTGAAGCTGTCGATAATGACTGTAGTGGTGTTCCGGGTTATGGAAGTGAAGTTCCTATGCTTGGTGTTGACTACTTCCGTGGTCCTAGAGATGAATCAGGCACTGAGCTTGGTATGTCAGCCTTTATCTACTATAATAATGACTTTTCTACCAATGGTAACCCTGAGGTGGCGATTGACTTCTACGGTTATATGGCCGGTTTCTGGAAAGATGGTTCACCAATCGAATTCGGTGGTGACGGCTTCCAGGAAGGTACATTTGAAACCAACTTCATGTTCCCATCAGATCCTTCCTCACCTAACGGTCCTGGCGTATGGTCAGAGTGTAGTGAAAATAATGATCCTGCTGACCGTCGTTTCGTTCAGTCTTCAGGTCCTTTCCGTCTTGATCCTGGTGCTACTAACGAGGTGATTATCGGAGCGGTTTGGGTGCCACGTGGTGAGTATCCTTGTCCTACTTTCACTCCACTATTAGCTGCGGATGATGTTGCTCAGAAATTGTTCGATAACTGCTTTGACCTTGTTGATGGTCCTGATGCCCCTGAAATTGAAATCGTTGAGATGGACCAGGAGTTAGTACTATCACTTGTAAATCTTGCAGGAAATAACATTGGTGAAAACTATATGGAGCAGGATCCATTTATTTCTCCTGCTTTGACTGATGATCTATTCTATGAGTTTGAAGGTTATGTACTTTACCAATTGGCAAGTGCAGAGGTTTCTCCATCAGAATATGATGATCCTGAGCAAGCACGTGAAGTTGCAATTGTAGACATCAAAAATGGTGTCTCAACTATCGTAAACTACGAGCAATTCCCAGATCCTGAATTCTTCGACGGGAAAGTTCCTGTCGTACAGATTGAGTCACCGGATAATGGTATTGTTCACTCATTTAATATTACTAATGACCTTTTTGCAACTGGTGATAGCCGTTTGGTTAACCATACTAAGTACTACTACTCAGTTGTAGCTTATGCATATAACAACTGGCTACAGTTTGATCCGTTCACTGAAGACGGTCAGGAAAGGCAATACCTGCCAGGTCGTAGAAATATTAAGGTATTCACTGCTATCCCTCATATCAATGATCCTGAGGTAGGTGGTACAATTGTTAACGCAAAATATGGCGATTCACCTGAGATTACCCGTTTTGACGGTGTAGGAAACAGTGGATTGTTTATGGAAGTAGCTGACGGAGTAGCTGATGCTATTCTTGCTGAGTCAGATAATGTTCTTGATGAAATTACTTACAAAGCTGGAGCTGGTCCATTCTCAGTTAAAGTTGTAAACCCATTGAATGTTGTTGATGGTAGCTATGATTTGGCTATTCTCGATAATAATCTTGCAGATGAGGAATTACAAGATTCTATTTTCTGGCGTCTAAGCAATGGAAGTACAACCTGGTATGCAGATCGTACGATTGATCGCCAGGATGAGCGCCTAATTCCTGAATTAGGTATTTCAGTCACCATGCAGCAAGTTGTTGATCCAGGTATTGAAACTATGATCGACAATGGATTCATCGGAGCTACTTCTGAGCAACTTGATGGTGGAGATGCCTGGTATGGTGGTCTTCCTGATGGTCCAGGTGGTTCAATTTTCAACTTTATCCGTACGGATGCGCAAGAAGAAGATGAAATCCGCGATCCATTACAAATTTACTCTGGTGTACTTGGCGGTTCCTGGTATCCATATGCCTTGACATCCTGGAAGCTTGATCCTGCAGCAGGTGATGTTGTCACTCCTGCATGGACAAATAACTTCTCTGGCCAAGTTGATCTTCGTAACAAACTTGAAGACCTGATCAGTGTCGATATTGTACTTACATCAGATAAGTCCAAGTGGAGCCGTTGTCCTGTAATCAATACTTTCTCAAGAGCATATAACTCAGAAGGTTTGATTCCTATCAATGGTGATGCTGGAATTTATAAAGTGCGTACAGCTGAATCAGTTGGACAAGATGGTCTTCCTGATGGTACTGGTACCGGTATGGGCTGGTTCCCAGGTTATGCATACAATGTTGAGACTGGAGAGCGTTTGAATGTTTTCTTTGGAGAAAATGCCCTGTATGACCAGGCATTCTCAGATGCTACTAATATTCCTGTTTCAAATGGTAACGATATGATCTGGAATCCAACTTCAGATGCTATTACACCAGTGCAGAACCCGCCATTCATTACTTCATTTGCTGAAGTTCCAGTTGGTGGTCAGCATACAATTTACGTTACTAATACAGTTTACGACGAAGGTGCTGAACTGGCAACTAACCTTGCAAGCCCGAGTCCTGTTCTTCAGATCGGAGCATGGTCGTCAGTTATTTGGACCTCTATTCCATTATTGCCAGAAGGTACTACTCTGAATTCAGTTGATCAGGGTATTGTTCCTTCAGATGTAATCTTCAGGTTAAGGGTTAACAGCCCATTCGAATGGCAAGAAGGTGTACTTGAGAACGAAGAAACTGGATATCCAAAGTATGAGTTCGCAATGGAAGGATTTAACACAGTTACCAATGATGTTGCTACTGCTGAATCAGCACTTGACATCATCCAGGTTGTACCAAATCCATACTATGCATTCTCAAGCTATGAAAGCACACAGTTTGAGAATATCGTCAAAATCACGAACCTGCCTAACGAAGCAGTCATTACCATCTTCTCATTAGATGGCAGGCTAATTCGTCGCTACAACAGAAATGAAGTAGTTCCATCAGGTCCGATTTATGACCAGGTTGTCACTTCACTTGAGTGGGATCTTAGAAACCAGCAAGGCATACCGGTAGCTTCCGGTGTTTACCTGATCCACATTGATGCTGGTACTCTGGGAGAACGTGTTATCAAGTGGTTCGGCACCATGCGTAAATTTGATACTTTAGGATTATAAAACTTAAGAGTTCTGGCTGCGGGGAAATGGAAACCCTGCAGCCAGATCCTAATACCCTTAAATTTTGCCAATAATGAATAAATACATAACACTCTCTCTAGTTTTTCTGTTTGCCCTTACCCTGAGAGTAGAAGCAGGTAACCCTGACCGACAAGGTGAGGCAGGTGCCTACGAATTGCTGATGAATCCCTGGGCTAGAAGTTCAGGACTTCACGGTATGGTAACAGCAAACGTTCGTGGTGTAGAAGCTATGCGGATCAATGTAGCCGGATTGGCCTACACCAAAAAGACCGAACTCGTTTTTTCTCGGTCAAATTACCTACAAAGTTCAGGTGTCCATTTCAACGCTTTTGGCCTTAGCCAACGCTTAGGTAAAAAAGGTGTTTTGGGCCTAAGTCTCATGGCTATTGACTTCGGTGAGATTGACATCACCACCACAGAACAGCCTGATGGAATTGGAGCTACCTACAAACCAAGTTTCTTTAATCTTGGTGTAGCTTATGCTTATCAATTCTCTGAAAGGATATCTGGTGGTGTAACTATCCGATTGATTTCTGAAGCTGCTGCTAACGTTTCAACAAACGGTATCGCATTTGATGCGGGTATTCAGTATGCAACAGGTAATGTCAAATTGGGAATTAGTCTAAGAAACGTCGGAACTCCAATGCAATTTGGTGGTGACGCGCTTTCTACACCTGCTGAATCTTCAAATGGTAACCAGATTACACTGAACTACGGAGCTTCAAGATTCGAATTGCCATCAACACTTAACATTGGTGCATCTTACGATATAAAATTCGCTGAAGATGTACACCGTGTTACACTAATGGCCAACTTTACTTCAAATACTTTCTCCAAAGACCAGTATGGTGGCGGACTTGAGTACTCACTTAAAGACCAGTTCATGGTGCGTGTAGGATATAAGTATGAAGATGGCTTACTTGATGAAGCAGAACGTACCAATGTTTACACTGGCCTCTCCGCTGGTGCTACTATTGAACTTCCGGTAAAGAAAGGTAGTGAAACCACTATCGGAATTGACTATTCTTACCGTTCAACAGATCCGTTTGATGGAACACACAGTTTTGGTGTTCGTCTAGCGCTATAAACGCCTTTAGCTCAACGGCTTATTATGTGCTTATAGCACGGTCTAAAGAACGAATTAGATATTTTTATTAACTTTGTGTTAATCAATTGAAGAACGTTTTTTACCATCAGGTAAGAAACGTTCTTCTTTTCTGTTCTATAACCAAACTTTTACGAGAATGTCTACTATTAACTATCTGACTCAAGAAGAATATGACAAACTGCTTGAAGAATTAGATTATCTGAAAACAGTAGAAAGAGACAAAGCATCCAAAGCTATTGCTGAAGCAAGAGAGAAAGGAGACCTTTCAGAAAATGCGGAATATGATGCGGCAAAAGAAGCACAAGGCAAACTCGAATTAAGAATTAATCAGCTTAGCAAAGCGTTAAATAATTCAAGAGTGATAAGCGCCGATGATCTTGACGGCTCTTCTGTAACCATCCTTTGTAAGGTTACTATCAAAAATAAAAAGAACAATGCCGAGATGACTTATCAGTTGGTCTCAGAATCCACAGCTGATCTAAAACAGAAGAAAATCTCTGTGACTTCCCCCATCGGTAAAGCATTAT
>JBCCHF010000006.1:0-230874 GCA_039028895.1 Bacteroidota bacterium
CAAAAAAATATTGGTTTTTTATCTCGTAAATGTTGGGTTGTAATTTGCTGTAAACTGGTTCAGTTGGCATAGTACAAGAACTAAACAGGAATATAACGCTTAAGATAGAAAACACGATTTTCATATTTATTACAGAAAGTAACAAAAAAGAAAGGCATTATTGCGCCAACTATTAGTTCCAATTATATGAAGTTGCATAAGCTTTGGTGCATTTCATAAATACTTGCACCTTACATTATTCTATTGTTCAGAAATATCATATTCTGATGTAGCAATCAAGTATCGAAGTCGACTACAGCTAAACGTAGACCACCAGCATCGTTAAAGCCAGGGAAACAGCGCCAAGGTCATCGCTATCAATAGCAGCTGCGAGGTCATCGAGTGCAATGGCAAATTGACCAGTCGCACCATCGCTTTGTGCTGAATCGACATAATGCATTAAGGCACTAAAGAAACTTGATTTTACAGCTTGGAAGGCATCAGATTCGGTATCACCATATTGCATTAGGCTATAGAGTATGCCAGTAGCCAATGCCCAAGTACCCTGGTCCATATCTTCAAAGGATGAAGGTGTAAAAGAACTGGCTATTTCTTCAAGATCTGAACCAGTTTCTGCAAATTCATAAAGCTCACCATCCATCCACAATTGTAAAGTAAATGTGCAAGTTTCGATATCTATGCTAAGGCTTATAGAGAATTCGGATAAGTTATCACCTGCCTGTTCTTGACTTTGAAAACGTAAACCCAATCTTGGTGAACCATAATCAGTACTCAATCCAATCATAATATCCTGAAAACTTAGGAATTCTAGTTCCGTCTCATCAGTTTCTATTGAACCATTATTTTCAACAGCTTCTGCAAACATCTGACCATCAGCAACATTGCAAATTACTTCGGCCAAATTAAAGTCAAAGGTGAATGATCTTGATATTCCATCAACTTCAACAATCATGGAGTGGCCGTCAATAGTAATGACACCATTTTCAAAGTTAAATTCAGCTTGACCTTCCTTAAGTCTTTCGCAAAGGCAATTTTCAGTTCCCGTATGATCAGCATCCTGGGCAATAAGGAGTCCCGAATAAAAACTTAAGGATAGAAAAAAGGCGATTGTTAAAAAGAAGTTCGTAGTTTTCATGATCTATCGGATTTCGGTTGAAAATTAAATTACACTTGTAGATAATCCTTATGGCCTCATTGTTACCCCCTCTTATCAGTAAAACACTTTCCATTCCTTTAAAACAGGTTTCAGCTACCGTCGAATTATTGGCCGGAGGGGCTACCATTCCATTTATTTCCCGTTACCGGAAAGAGGTCACAGGTAGTTTAGATGAAACACAGGTGGCAGCCATTCAAGCTGAATTGAAAAAACTTGAAGAGCTTGTAAAACGAAAAGAGACCATCATCAAAAGCATTGAAGATCAAGACAAAATGACTCCTGAACTCCTGCAAAAGATTAAGGACTGCTGGGACTCTGCCACCCTGGAGGACATTTACTTGCCCTTTAAGCCAAAAAGAAAGACAAGAGCCACCATGGCTCGAGAAAAAGGGCTTGAGCCTCTCGCAAAAATTTTGATGGCGCAACGAGAAAATAATATCGAACAAAGGGCTAGGCAATTTTTAAGTTCCGAGGTAGATGATACCGATGTAGCATTGTCTGGGGCACGCGATATCATCGCCGAATGGATCAACGAACATGCTTATGCCAGAAATTCCATCCGCACCCAATTCGAAAAATTCGCAGTAATTACCTCAAAAGTCATCGCCAAAAAGAAAGATGAAGCCACCAAGTATAAAGACTACTTCGATTTTTCGGAATCCTTAAAGCGCATTCCCAGTCACCGATTACTGGCTATAAGACGAGGCGAAGATGAAGGATTTCTGAGAGTATCCATAAATGTGGAAAAAGAACACGCCTTAAACCGCCTGGACCGGATTTTCCTTAAAAACGATACAGAAGCTGCAGACCAGGTGCAGTTGGCTATTGACGATGCCTTTCAGAGACTGTTATCTCCATCGATTGAAACAGAGTTTAGAAACCGCTCAAAAGAAAAAGCTGACGAAGAGGCTATTGCTGTCTTTTCAGAAAATCTTAAACAGCTATTACTGGCCGCTCCACTTGGCGAAAAGGCTATTTTAGCTATCGATCCAGGATTTAGGACAGGATGTAAAGTCGCCTGTATTGATGATACAGGAACTTTTAATTATCATACAACCATATTCCCCCACCCTCCTCAGCAACAGACACTTAAGGCCGCTGAAACAATTCGCCGACTGGTCAGTGAATTTGAGATCGATGCGGTAGCAGTTGGTAACGGTACTGCAGGCCGGGAAACGGAACGCTTTGTAAAATCCGCCTTAGACAAATCGAGAAAGGTTGAAGTATTCGTCGTTAATGAAGCGGGGGCTTCCATCTATTCAGCTTCAGAAACAGCGCGCGAGGAATTTCCTGACCTCGACCTTACGGTAAGGGGCGCTATTTCTATTGGGCGGCGACTAATGGATCCACTTGCAGAGCTCGTTAAAATAGATCCTAAATCCATTGGCGTCGGACAATATCAACATGATGTCAACCAAAAAAAGTTGAAGGAAAGTCTCGATTTGGTGGTCAGTTCTGCCGTCAATCAGGTTGGGGTAAACCTGAATACAGCCAGTCAGCACCTTCTGCAATACGTTTCAGGAATTGGGCCGAAACTTGCTAATTCTATTATCGCTTATCGCAATGTTAATGGGGCATTCGAGTCAAGAAGCAGCCTCAAGCATGTAAGCGGACTCGGTGCAAAAGCCTTCGAACAGTCTGCTGGCTTTTTGCGCATTCCGGAAGGAAAAAACCCTTTAGACAATAGTGCCGTTCATCCGGAGCGTTATAAATTGGTCACTAAAATGGCTAAAGAAGCGGGTGCAACAGTAGAAACCCTGATGGATTCAAAAGCATCCAGAAAAGCCATCGACCTGAAACGGTATATTTCTAATGATGTGGGTTTACCGACGCTAAATGATATCATGAAAGAATTGGAAAAACCAGGACTTGATCCACGAGGTGAAGCCGAAGTTTTCTCGTTTTCAGATGCGTTAAAAGATATCAACGACCTAAAGGCAGGCATGGTCGTTCCGGGAGTCGTTACTAACCTGGTTAAATTCGGCGCTTTTATCGATATCGGGATTAAGGAAAACGGTTTAGTCCACATATCGCAAATAGCGGATAAATTCATTAAAGATCCTTCAGAGGTATTGAGGCTTGACCAGAAAGTTAAGGTGCAGATTGAGTCAGTTGATCATGAGCGGGGTCGTATTCAGTTATCTATGAAAAATATTCCACAATAATGAATGCTCTAATCGCAACCATCCAATCCAAGATCCAACTCGACAAAGACACCCAGGAAGTCGTAATGGCGGCATTCACAGAAAGAGTTGCTAAAAAAGGAGATTTCCTGATTAAAGAGGCGCAATACGCCCAACATATATACTTTATTGAATCCGGAACAGTCAGGACATTTTTCTATCACGATGGGAAAGAGATTACCAGCTGGATTTATCCTGAAAACCTGTTTTGTACGACCTGGTACAGCTTCCTCAGTCAACAACCAAGTTTCGAGTATGTAGAAGTTATGGGGCCTTCAGTACTCTATGAAATCTCATTTTCTGATCTGAATACACTTTATCAAAACTATCCTGCTTTATCTGAATTTGGTCGCAAGATGGTGGAAGAACAGTTATCTTTTATTGATTATTTTTCAAAAGGCTATACCTTCCTTTCAGCTGCCGAACGTTATGAATTGCTATTGTCTTTTTTCCCGGATGTGGAACAAAGGGTAAATCTTGGCCATGTCGCTTCCCTTCTCGGTATATCACAAGAAACGCTGAGTAGGATCAGGAGTAAAAAATGACCCGTCCCGAAATATTTTGATCCAGATCAAAAGAACAGATTGCTAAATGGTGCTCCTTTGCAATGTAAACCAAATATTATTTAGCATGAAAACATTAAGTATTCCTTTCGGAGTTTTCTCATTTTTAAACTTAAATATTGATCTGATGAAATCACTAAAATGGCGAGCCATGCTCGGCCTCCTGTTATTATACTTTGCCATATTCATGAATTGGGACTGGGTTTGGGGCGTCCTGTTTATTTTCTGGGTCTTACCAGACTTGTTTTCAGGAATCACTCATTTTATAGAGCCAGTAGCCAAAAGACAAAACCCAATTACATATTGGTTGATAGTTGGCTCATGGCTAGGCTTAAGTGCCCTGATGATTGTTGGGCATTTTTTCCCTCAGGTATATGGCGATGCATGGAGGAATAACAATCCAAAAATGATTGCGTATTCTTTAGGAGTATACGAACCTGAAGAACATTCAACAAAGCACTTAGAAGCCGCTGACAATCATAGCATAAAGAAAGATAGTAAAAGTGCGCCTTCAAGTAATCTGGATGGAACCACGGAGACTCCCAAGCCAGCATTGCAGCAGATTGGGTACAAAGATTACCAAACAAAGACGGATGAATTTTTTATTGGTATTTCTACTGAGACCTCATTTGAAGGCGATGTTTATTTCCAGCATCTAGAAGAGCTATGGGCTTACTTCCTGGAAAATGATATCTACGAAGTCATTGAAAATATTATTGATGAAAATAAGGTTTATGTCGTTTATTCCGGATTTGATCCGGAACGCACAGGGATGGTCAACGTTACCATCGGGTTCAAGGTCAGCAATCTTGACAATATCTATGAAGGGCTGACCGGTATTCAAATTCCGCCTACCCATTTCGCAGTATTTGAAAGTCAAGGCGATCCAGAAAAATTTATTGAATCAGCCTGGGAAAAGGTCTTTGAATCAGATCTTCCTAAGGCCAACACATTCGATCTTGAGGTCTATGAGTTAAATTCCAAAACCTACCATACCGAAAAAAGTGAATTAAGGATAAGCATAAACCCTCCTAAATAACTAATGATAAAAAGGAAGACGGGATGGTCTTCCTTTTCTTTTTTGATCCTGATCGGTATAGACTGACAGGATTTTTTTATAATTTCCGAATTCCTTAACATTAAGGAAATTTCTACTTAACCAACAAAACATTAATGAAACGCCTCCTCACTATTATTTTTACGCTCTTTTCTCTTGTAACCTTTCTCAAATGTGGAACTATGTCAACGTTGACTTATCACTATATTGACGGCAGCAATAATCAATACATTATTACTCCTGATACCATATCCTACAAACCCATGACTCCGGAATTGAGTTCAAGTGGCACTTATTCCGGGGGTGAGCCCAAGGATAAAAAGATCAGTCCTGAGTTATATGAGCAAATTAGCAAGGCCTTCCAATCAGCCAAAGCTGCGAAATGGGAGCACATTGAAAAACGACAAATGGGATCAGGGATGGTCAAAGCCTTTACTGAAGGAGAATTGGAGTACAAATTCCTGCTGGCTATGCGGTCTAACCTGAAAAGCCAGATTGAAACCTTGTTAGCTTCAGCTATAGATTCAGCAGAAAATCAGTAACTTATCCTGTAATTAATCACACATCTAAATTTAATACTATGGAACCTAATTTTTGGATTTGGCTTGTAACAGGACTCACACCGGTCATAATAGGATTTATCTGGTACAACCCGGCAGTTTTCGGAAAAGCATGGATGAGCTCTGCAGGATTAACTCAGGAACAGTTAGAGGATGGATCAAAACTATGGCTTTTGATCTTACTGACTTATATATTTGGTGTGTTTGCATCGTTTATCCTTACGGGAATTACCGTGCATCAGATTGGCATATTCTCCATCCTTTCATCCGATCCGAGTTTTGCAACTGAAGGCTCTGCTGTGCAGACTTACTTTATGGACTTTATGTCAAAATATGGTGATGTGGATCGCAATTTTGGACATGGTGCATTCCATGGGGTATTCGCAACTATTGGATTTGTATTACCGATCATTGGCATGAGCGCAATTTATGAAAGAAGAGGTTGGAAATACATTCTTGTCCATTGCGGATTTTGGGCAGTTTGTCTGGCAATCATGGGTGGTTTAATCGCTATGTATTTCTAAAATAAAAATTACCAATTCTGAATCATCAGGCTACCAATTTATAGAGATAGCCTGGTGATTCTTTTTTTAACTTAGTTCGGTGATGGACGATAAACAAAGAGAAGAGATAAGGGAAATCATTTCAAAAGAAATTGAAAAGACAACAATTACCATTAAGGAGTATGAAGAGATGACCAAGCCAATTGCTCCTGAAAACGCCATCGGAAGGATATCCCGTATGGACGCTATCAATAATAAATCAGTTGCAGATGCAGCATTGCGGCAAGCCAAAAGAAAACTCAAAAACCTTCAATTTGCGCTTTCTAAAGTGGATGATAAAAATTTTGGCCATTGCCGGAGATGTAAGAATCTCATTCCGATACAAAGAATTTTGCTCGTGCCTCAAAGTCAGTTTTGTGTGAGGTGTGCGCACTAACCAATACACGAAGCTTCTATCACCCCAATCGCTTCTGGTCCTTTACAGAATAGCAGATCGATAACACTTAGGCCCGGTGTAAATCCATGCCTGTCTTCAAACAACTGGTTGTACTTTATTTCTTTGAACGCTGTGTCTTTCTTTTGTTTTTGAATTTTGGGAGATAAGAATGACCTTAAGTCTTGGACACTAGCCGGAAGGAATTTTTCATAGCTTTCTGAAAATGTCATAGAATTGTCAATTCCAATTAATTCCAGTAAAGTTTGGTGGAGTTCCAAATTGAAGCGGAACAAAAACTCATATCTTTTTTCAAAGAATTGGGCGAGTTCCGGGCCGTAATACTCAAAATAAGGTGCTTTGCCATAAGCAGACATAATGCTTCGCCAATGAATATCCTGCCAAGGGTTTTTATTGTCGATCCTGACCTCAGTAATTAACATCCCGTCATTTTTGCCCTTTTCCAATGGAATACTTAACCTCAGTGGACCGTTTGCTCCTGCAATATAACAGCGGTTTCTAAATGAACCCTTGCTATAGTGCTCATGTTGCTCTATACAAACGGATTTACCACTGGTAAATTTCGAGAAATACTGGACCGATCCAAGGTAGTGCAGTTCCATTAAGATTGTCCCATCAGTCATCGGTGCTCAAGGCAAATGTTGCCAATTTTTCGTATCTTATTAGTTAATGTGCAAAAATAAAAATTGACCTATGAAATTGAGAAGTTTTGTTGCTGTCTTCCTCATAATACTGATGTCTTTTTCACTTAAAGCGCTTGATGCCAATGTCACCTACGCTACTTTTAAAGGGGTCGAACAAGACAATTATATTGAAGTCTACCTCCAAGTTATAGGCCGCTCTATTGAATTTGTGGAAACAGATGAAGGATTTGGCGCTGCAGTAGAGGTGACACTTATGTTCATGCAGGATGAAACCATTGCAGCAGTCGATAAATATGTATTGCAAAGTCCGGTTTACAAAATTGATCTTTCTTCCGAAGTTTCATTAGTTGATATGAAACGAATGTCTTTACCAAATGGGACTTATACCCTGGAAGTTAAGTTGAAAGATATGAATAGGGATGATAATACCAGGACTTATACTACAGTAGTTAATATGGATTATGGACGCCAGGCTGCCTGTATTTCAGACATTCAACTTATTGAAGATTTTGCATCATCTGAAGAGGCAGGGAAATATGTCAAAAACGGCCTTTTCCTGAAACCGTATACCTATACCATGTACCCAAGCTTCGTAGATCAACTCACTTTTTATGCCGAAGTCTATAACACGGATGCCGACCTGGGTAAAGACTTTCTTGTAAAATTCTTCTTGAGAGAAAAAGGACAAGCTGATAAACCTATTCCAGGAATGATGGGAATACGAAAGCAATCTCCCCAGGAGGTAAATACTGTGCTCATGCAAATGAATATCGCAGATGTTCCTACTGGAGATTATGACCTTGTTGTCGAGATTAGAGACCAACAAAATGAATTGGTCTGCAGTAAAGCCCTAAGTGTAAAACGCAGCAATCCTGAAAAATTTGATTACACTGAATTTGATCAGTATGATATTCAAAATTCTTTTGTGACTGACCTTTCGGAAGAAGAATTATACCTGGCGGTAGATGCCCTAGGCCCCATTATTGACGACATCGGTGTTCCTACCCTGGTCGAAGTACAAAAATCCGATGACCTGGATGATGACCGTCAGTTCCTGCATCATTTCTGGTCAAAATACAACGAGTTGGAACCAGTTGTCCTGTATGAAAAGTACATGAAGAAAGTACACCTTGTCAATCAAAAATTCTCTACCGCTTTTGATGATGGTTATGAAACAGATAGAGGATACATCTTCCTAAAATATGGCTCCCCCAATGATATTTACGAAAGGGAAAGAGAGCCAGCAGCCTCTCCATATGAGATCTGGAAATATTACAGCCTCAACAAAAACCAGCGGAATGGCAGCTTTATTTTCTATAATCCAAGCCTGGCTCCTGGTAATTATGTACTCCTGCATTCTAACGTAAGAGGAGAATTGCAAGACCCACAATGGGAAAGAAAGCTATACGAAAACACGTTACCCGGTACCCCTAAAGAAGAATGGGATGGCGCTAATGTCATGCAACATCATGGCGGTGGCGAAGCTAGGGCATATTTTGAGCAGTACTAGCTGGTTGATGGTAAAAAGTTAGTAATTCCGAGTTGCAGATTGCCGACTGCCAACAGCCTATCCCCCTAAAAGATCAGGTGGAATCGCATCTCTGAAATGCCCGTTCATCCTGATCTTTTCTCTTAGTTTTTCCATTTCTGAAACGACAGGAAGCAACGTTTCGAGATGTTGAAGCATGATGCGTTGTCGATCTTTTTCATCCGGCACTTTTAAGAAATCGAATTCCTGATTAAGGGAGAAGCCAACATGATGAGCCAGGTCGTAAGTAGAAAATAATTCTGGTGAAGCAGGCAGGTCTTTTTTGATCTTCATTATCGAAAAAAGTTCCTTTACTTTTTCAAGAATGTGGATATTCGACATGACGTCCCCTGCTGTGTTGTGTTCAACAAACTCAATATCTGCGCCGCTGTATAACTTTTTGGGTGCCTTACGGAAAAACTCTTCAATCTTGAAAATCCTTTTTCCTCGAGTGGTGATATCCATTTCACCATTTTCATATTTCCGCACAATTTTGACCAACTCCACCTCAGTACCAAATGTGCCAATTTTTTTCCCAAGAAATGGGGCGATACCGAAGTTAACCCCCTCATTATCACATTCCTGGATCAGTTGTTTATACCTGGATTCAAAAATGTGAAGATTGAGTTGTTCTCCTGGGAAAACAACCAGTTTTAAAGGGAAAATAGGTAGGAAAGAAGTCATTAAGCTGCAAGTTAAGGATTATTGAGAAAAGTCAGTGCAGTATTAACCTAACTCCACTCTGATAAAAGGGTTGAAATAAAGGCATAAATTTTGTACATTTAATGGCATCTTCCCGGAAATTTTCTGTTTCCATATTGTTCGACACATCCACATATTTTTTATGGATCTGCTTGATTCAATTCCTCCGTTATGGCTTATTTGTAGTATACAATGCTTTAACCAAATTCTAGTTCACTTTTAGTTTCTAACCAATGATGTATCAAAATTCTAAAACCCCGTTTTCCTTAACATATGTTAAGGCTGTCTTCCTGTTCTTATTTGCAAGCCTGGTTTTCACGACTTGTAAACAGCAAGGACCTGGTTCAGGTGTCACCACTATTGATCCTGAGTTTACTTCTTATATCTATGCTTATACCTCTGGCATCATCTCCAAAACCGAACCCATCCTGATTCGCTTCGTTGATCCGGTTATCACTGAAGACGAAATTGGGACTCTCGCTGAAGATGGATTGATTACCTTCTCCCCTTCTATTAAAGGCACAGCCATATGGGAGGATACAAGGACGCTAAAATTTGAGCAGGAAGATTATCTTAATTCTGGCACCAATTATCTTGGAAAAGTAAAAGTGAACAAACTATTTGAAGATGTCCCCTCAAAGCTTAACCAGTTCAATTTTGATTTCAGAACCAGGGAAATGTTCTACACAGTGGATTTTGAAGGTTTAAGAACTGCAGATATTGGCGACCTAAAAAACCAATCCTACAAAGGTATTATCAAAACCACCGACTATGCCGATCCGGAAAAGGTAGAAAATATATTGTCGGCAAACCAAAAAGGCAATAAAAATCTGAATATTTTATGGGAACATGGTCCTGACCAATTGATTCATCGCTTCACAGTAGAGAATATTAAAAGAGGTGATGCTGTTTCTTCCCTAAAACTCAACTGGAACGGTAATACCCTCGGCGTAAAAAAGAAAGGCGATACAGATATTGAAATTCCTATGTTGGGCGATTTCAAAGTGACCGATGTAAAAGTGATGCAAAGTGAAGAGCCATTTATCTTAATCAACTTTTCTGACCCGCTCAGACAAAATCAGAATCTAAATGGTCTGATCAGGATTAAAAGCTACAACTCAGATATCAGATTTAATATTGATGGAAACCAGGTACGCATGTACCCGTCCAGGAGGGTTAATGGCGAACGCGAAATCCTCTTTTCTAATGGTATTGTCAATATTGAAAACTATAAGATGAAAGACCCCGGGAACTGGAAAGTAAATTTCGAGTCCCAGAAACCTCAGTTAAGACTTGTTGGCAAAGGTGTCATTTTACCAAATTCCAAAGGCCTGGTCTTTCCTTTTGAAGCTGTAAGCCTCAATGCCGTAGATGTTGAGATTTTCAAGATCTACGAAAACAACATTCTTCAATTCCTTCAATACAATGAGTTAAGCAGTAATTATGAATTGGAAAGGGTTGGTAAGGTGATCCTCCAGAAAAAAATTAACCTCTCCGATCTCGATCCGGAAGCAAATGCCCATAATTGGACACGATATGCGTTTGACCTGAGCGACCTGGTTGAAAAAGACCCGCAAGCCATCTACCAAGTAAGAATTGGATTCAAAAAGTCATATGCTACCTTTACCTGCGAAGAAAACGAAGCTTCTGATTTTTTCGCCTCTATTGAACAACAAGAAGGTAACAACCTCGATGAATATGGTGACATTAAATCTATCTGGGATGAAAGCTACCGTTACTGGAGCTATACGAACTACCGCTGGAATCATCGCGAAAATCCATGTTATCCACCTTATTACAGGCCCCATAATTTTGTGAGGAGAAACGTGGTAGCTTCTGACCTTGGAATTGTCGCAAAGAGAGGTGATGACGGGACTATTTTTGCAGCCGTTTCCAATTTGACCAGCACCGCTATGATGCCCGGAACAACCATTGAACTTTACAACTTCCAGCAACAACTGATTGACAAGGTCACAACTGACGGAAAAGGTATGGCTTCAATTAAATTAAAGAAAAAACCATCCTTCCTGATCGCCAAAAAAGATGACCAGAGAGGTTATCTTAAGCTAGACGATGGTTCATCACTGTCATTAAGTCGTTTCGATGTTGCAGGAAGCAGAGCACAAAAAGGACTCAAAGGCTATATCTATGCAGACAGAGGGGTATGGCGTCCAGGCGATTCAATTTATATCAATTTCATCCTTGAAGATAAAACAGCCAAGTTACCACCCAATCATCCGGTAACATTTGAATTTTATGATCCAAAAGGCCAGCTCCAGGAAAAAATGACCACCAGTAAACACGTCAATAAGGTTTACAGCTTCTATACCGCAACCGACCGCGAATCCCCAACAGGTAACTGGTATGCAAAAGTTAAAATAGGTGGTGCGACTTTCGAAAAAACATTTAAGATCGAAACCGTCAAACCCAATCGACTCAAAATCAAAATTGACTTTGGAAAAGAAGAGCTAGCTGCAGATGATCAAAGCATCAATGGCGACCTCCAGGTTAATTGGCTTCATGGCGCCCCTGGTAAAAACCTGAAAGCTCAAGTGGATATCCAATTAAAAACAACACCAACAAAATTCAATAAATATTCAGATTTCGTTTTTGACGATCCGGCACGCCGCTTTTCCACCGAACCCTTTACGATTTTCGATGGACAGGTCAATGATAAAGGATCTGCTACCGTGAAAGGAGACCTAGCAACAAACACCTTCCCTCCTGGCAAATTAGCCGTCAATTTCAGAACAAGAGCTTTTGAAAAAGGTGGAGACTTTAGCTCTGACGCATTTACAATGCCTTATAGTCCTTATCAAAATTATGTCGGGCTCTTTATCAAAAAAGACAAATGGGGCAGTAAACGGCTCAACCTTGACAAGGATAACGAAGTCGAAATTGTGGTTGTGGATAAAGATGGTAATCCGGTAGCCAATAAAAATTTGAACATGGGCCTCTACCGCATTCAATGGAGATGGTGGTGGGAACGTTCACAGGATCGGATAACCAATTTTAATAGTGCCACACATACAGGGGCTGTAGAGACTGAAAAAGCTACAACCAACAGCAAAGGAGAAGCTACATGGAATTTTACCCCAGAACGCTGGGGACGCTATATGATCAGAATTTGTGATGAGACCTCAGGACATTGCACAGGCGATATGTTTTATGCCGGCTATCCGTGGTATGATGATGAAGACAGCGGATCACGTGACGGTGCCTCAATGCTAGTTTTTAATTCTGATAAAAAAGCATACGATGTTGGTGAAACTGTGGAGTTAAATATTCCAACCAGTGGTGCAGGCAGAGCATTGATCAGCATAGAAAACGGATCGAAAGTAGTCGAATCGTATTGGACCGATGTCTCAAAAGGAGAAACCAAGTTCCGGTTCTACGCCACTGAAGAAATGACCCCAACTGTTTATGCGAATGTCACCCTCATTCAACCCCATGCTCAAAATCAAAATGACCTGCCAATCAGGATGTACGGAGTTATTCCAATTAAGGTAGAGGACCCTGCTACCAAGCTACAGCCTGAAATCAAGATGGCAGATGTGTTGCGCCCAGAAGAAAAAGTAACCATTGAAGTTAAAGAATCCTCAGGTAAACCAATGGCCTATACGATAGCCATGGTCGATGAAGGCCTGCTTGATCTAACACGATTCAGAACACCAGACCCATGGAACAAATTCTATGCTCGTGAAGCCTTGGGTGTCAAAACCTGGGATGTATATGACCAGGTATTGGGTGCCTATGGCGGAGAGCTCGAACGCATCCTAAGTATCGGAGGTGATGAAGCTGTAAATCCTGAAGGCCCTAAAAAAGCCAACAGGTTTAAACCTGTCGTACATCACATAGGGCCATTTTTTCTTGAAAAAGGAAAGAAAGCCAAACATGAATTAATGATGCCGAATTATGTTGGATCGGTAAGGACTATGGTGGTAGCCGCCGATAAAGGTGCTTATGGTAATGCTGAGAAGACGACGCCAGTCAAGAAACCGTTAATGGTATTGGCCACATTGCCCCGCGTACTTGGACCAGGCGAGACAGTCAGGCTTCCGGTTAATGTTTTCGCCATGGAAGACAAGGTTAAAAATGTCAAAGTCAGTGTAGAAACAAGTCCGCTTCTGGAACTGATCGGTCCCTCAACAAAAAATATTCAGTTTAACACTGTGGGCGATCAGATCGTAAATTTTGAGTATCGGGTTAAAGAGGGTATTGGTTTGGCAGAAGTAAAGATAACAGCTACAGGAGCAGGAGAAACCGCAACACAGGAAATTGAATTGGACGTCAGAAATCCAAATCCTCATGTAACAGAGGTGATCAACAAAGTGTTAGAACCCGGATCAACCTGGGACACCAATATTCGACCTGTTGGAATGGCGGGTACCAATTCAGGTATACTTGAAGTTTCAAATGTCCCGCCTATCAATCTCGGTGAACGCCTCAACTGGCTGATTCGCTATCCACATGGTTGTATCGAGCAAACAACATCTTCAGGCTTTCCACAGCTCTTTGTCAACAAATTGATCGAAATCGAAGACAACAAAAAGAAGGAAATTTAAAATAACATTATTGCCACCATCGAACGGCTAAGAAAATTCCAGATTTCAAGCGGAGGATTCGCCTATTGGACAGGTGGTACCGAAGCCAGTGAATGGGGTACAAATTATGGTGGCCACTTTATGTTGGAAGCACAGGCTATGGGCTATAGCCTTCCGGTTGGTATGCTGGAGCGCTGGAAGAAACACCAGAAAAAAGCTGCACGTAGCTGGACAGCCCCCGATGAAGGATTTACAGATCACGGCATCTACAATAGTTTTGACCTGATGCAGGCCTATAGACTTTACACCCTGGCCCTGGCAGGGGCACCTGAGCTAGGTGCGATGAACAGGATGAGAGAAAGAGACAATCTCTCTGTCCAGGCCAGGTGGAGACTGGCTGCCGCTTATGCCCTTGCCGGAAAACCGGAAGTTGCAAAAGACCTGGTAAAAAATGCGACTACGCAAATCAAGCCTTATCGTGAGTTGAGTAACTCATTTGGTTCAGCTACACGTGATCGGGCTATGATTACGGAAACGATGGTGCTCATGGACAATACGTCGAAAGCAATGGAAATGGTCCGGAGTCTTTCTGAAAATCTCAGCTCCGGCAATTGGTACAGCACTCAAACCACTGCATATGCCCTACTCGCCATAGGCAAATTTGTAGGGGATAATTCAAGTGATGACAATTTAAATTTTGCCTATAACCTTGCCCAAAAAGGGAAAGTCAATAGCGGGTCTGCCTTGCCTATTGCACAGGTCGAAGTACCTATCGACCTGATGAGCGAAAAGACGCTTGTTCTTGAGAATACGTCCCAAAAGCCCCTTTATGCACGACTGATCATGGAAGGCCAGCCATTAGTTGGTGATTCTACATCTGGGGCTTCAAAGTTATCTATGACCGTTAGGTTTAAATCCATGGAAGGTGAACCAATCTACCCCACCAGGATTCCACAGGGAACTGATTTTATTGCTGAAATAACCATCAAAAATCCAGGTGAATTTGGCAATTATAATGAAATGGCTTTAAGCAATATTTTCCCTTCAGGTTGGGAAATTCATAATTCAAGGATGGATAATATCGAAGGCTATAGTAACACCACCGTTCCCGAATACCAGGATATTCGTGACGACAGGGTCTACACCTATTTCGATATTCGAGCTAATAAACAACAAACGTACCGGGTGCAGCTTAATGCCGCTTACCAGGGACGATTCTATATGCCAACAACCTATTGCGAAGCCATGTACGACAATACGATTAATGCCAGAATACCTGGGCAATGGGTTGAAGTAGTGGGATCTGATGCCTTGTAAATCAATACGATGACTGATAGATGGCTGAATCATGAATCTTTTTTTCAAAAAATTTCAGATTTATGATTCAGCCTTCAGATCAAAATCTATATAACATGAGTTTCTTTTTCAGAATAAGTTTATTACTTGGTGTCCTGATCAGTTTTGCAGGTTGTACACAAAAAATCTCGCAGCCAACGCAAGACCAAGCCCAGGTCTCAGATTTCAGGTACCTTGATCTGAAAGAGGCCAGGCAAATCATTATACAAGATGAAGCTGAAGGATTTTTTGATCTCATTGAGATTATCGATATGCAAATCCAGTTGAAGGATGTTTTAATCGTGGATGGCCTGGATGAACGGACAGTTTACCATGAAGCCTATAAATCACAAATAGCCACTGAGGTAATGGAGTTTACCGATGCTGAAAAAGCATGGATCGATCCTATCATGAATGAAGCGCTCGAACTTTCCGCCAAACTTTCTCCTGGACTTCCCAACAAGGAAGTGTTGTTATTAAAGATGAATGGCAACCATTACGGTAATGGCGTTTACTACACCAGGGAAAATGCGATCCTTATTCCTCAAAATGTAATAGCAGAAGGCTATAGAAATACGACGGATTTTTTGCAGGTAATGCTCCATGAGATTTTTCATATTTATTCGAGATACCATCCTAATAAGAAAAAGGAGTTATATCAACTAATTGGCTTTCAACCTGCTGATCCCTTTGAGTTCCCTTCTGAGTTAAAGGAACAAAAGCTATTAAATCCTGACGGTATCGATGTACGTTATATGATTTCGTTGGAAGACAAAGAGGGAAGAACGCTGAAAGCGGTTCCCGTTATCTACACCACTGCCGACCAATTTGATGAAAGTGTCCCCGATTTTTTCTCCTATTTGAATTTTGATTTTTTCGAGTTGATCGATGGGTCGGAGGGGAAAACCCTTAAAGTAACTGACCCGCTTGGGAGTACCATTAACCTGAGGGAAGTCACCGGATTCTGGGAACAAGTCAGCAGAAATTCCAATTACATCATCCACCCCGATGAATTAATGGCCGATAATTTCGCCATTCTCGCACTTTCGAAGAAGGACCCGAAAATTCTTGATGGACTAGAACCTAAAGGTTTAGATATTTTATTGAAAATTGAGGAAACGATTAAGTAAGGTTTTTAAATTCTTTTTCAAAAAGCACCGGTGGAAAACTATTTCCCTTACCGGAATATTTTTGGTGTGGTATGTTTTCTGTCTGCCAAGGCCATTATTTGAAGATCCTACCTCAACAGTGCTTGAATCCCATGATGGCCATTTATTGGGTGCCAGGATCGCTGAAGACGGTCAATGGCGATTTCCATACAATGCAGAAGTACCCGAAAAGTTTGCTATTGCAATTACCGAATTTGAGGACCATCGTTTTTATTTCCACCCCGGAGTTGATCCTGTTGGTATTGGCCGGGCTGTCATTCAAAATATAAGAAACCGGAAAATAGTAAGCGGAGGCAGCACACTGACGATGCAGGTCATTCGCCTTTCCCGTAAGGGTAAAAAAAGAACGGTATTCCAAAAGACACTTGAAGCTATCAAAGCCACCCGACTGGAACTGGGATATTCGAAAAAGGAAATCCTGGCATTTTATGCATCTAATGCCCCTTTCGGGGGAAATGTGGTTGGACTGGACGCCGCGGCATGGCGGTATTACGGAAAGTCCCCTGCCCTTCTCTCGTGGGCCGAGGCCGCTACTCTTGCGGTTTTACCAAATAGCCCTTCTCTTATTCACCCTGGCCGTAACAGAGCGGCTTTATTGGCCAAAAGGAATCGGCTTCTGGACAGGCTGCACGAAAACGGCACCATTGATGATTTTGGCCTTGAACTGGCCAAGGAAGAACCGCTTCCTTCGAAGCCGCTCCCATTACCCAGGAAAGCACCCCATCTGCTTGAAAGGGTCCATATAGAAAATTTTTCTGGTAAACAGAATAATCGGACACGTATCAAATCTACGATCGACAAAAATCTTCAGGAAAATGCGAATCGGATAGCCAAAAAACACCACCGATATTTGAGTAGTAACGGCATTAACAATATGGCCATCCTGACTCTTGATGTTGAAACAGGAAATGTTTTGACTTATGTTGGAAACGTGGTTGATCAGCCCAATAATGAGCACGGCCACGAAGTTGATATCATCACATCACCCAGAAGTACAGGAAGTATTATCAAACCCTTCCTATATGCCCTGATGATCAATGAGGGAGAATTATTGCCCTCGAATATCGTATCAGATATACCAACTCAAATGAAAGGCTATAAACCCGAAAACTTCTGGCAGACTTACGATGGTGCGGTTACAGCGAAAAAGTCGCTGGCAAGATCGCTTAATGTTCCAGCAGTGCGGTCATTACAGAAATACGGACTTGAAAAATTTCATTTTGAATTGCAGCAACTTGGATTTTCAACTATCAACAAATCAGCCAGTCACTATGGGTTGCCACTAGTACTTGGAGGTGCAGAGATTACATTATGGGATGTGACAAATGCGTATGCCTGCATGGCGCGTACTCTAAATCATTTTATCCCGTACAGCTCACGCTATGATCCACATGATTTTAGACCCCCTAATTATCATGCGTCGACCGAACCCCCAAAAACTGCTTCGGACAAACGATTAAAGGAAAGCAGTCGACTTTCGGCATCGGCCATATGGGAGACCTTCAATGCGATGCAGGAAGTTGAAAGACCTTCTTCAGAAGGATCATGGAAGATCTATGAATCTTCCAAAAAAGTGGCCTGGAAAACGGGAACAAGTTTTGGTTTTCGGGATGCCTGGGCAGTAGGCGTTACCCCAGAATTTGTGATCGGTGTTTGGGTTGGCAATGCCGATGGCGAAGGGCGACCCGGATTGGTCGGGGTCAACGCGGCGGCACCTGTCCTTTTTGATATGGTCAAAGCCTTGCCTCCTACTAACTGGTTTGACCAGCCGTATGACGAATTCACCGAAAGTGAAATTTGTGTCAGGTCAGGATATCGACGAATGCATGCATGCGATTCGGTCATTTCTGCACTAATTCCAGTTGCCGGATTAAACTCAAGAAATTGCCCTTATCACCAGGTCATCCATCTTGATCAGGGTCAGAAATTCCAGGTACATGGTGAATGCGAACGACCTTCAGAAATGGTGCACAAGTCATGGTTTGTTTTACCCCCCGTAGAAGAGCATTATTTTAAACTCAAGAATCCAGACTATGTGCCACTTCCACCGTTCAGGGAAGATTGTATAGATCAGGCTATTGTATCTTCGAGCAAACCCATGCAATTGATCTACCCTAAAAGTCCGACGACGATATTCATACCGAGAGACCTGGATGGAGAACAAAGCAGAACGGTATTCAGAGCGGCGCATCGGCAGTCAGAAACCACCATTTACTGGCATATCGACAATGAGTTCATCGGTAGTACTACAGACTTCCACGAAATGGAGTTTAACCCGGAGCCTGGCAAACATCAGTTAACCCTGATCGACCGGGACGGCTTCAGACTGGAACAAGAGTTTGAGATCCTTAGTGAGTAAAGAAAAGACAGAATTGATTGTTAACTCAATAATCCAATCAACGTCTTAAAGTCATCAAACGGAGCGTCACCGTCTTTCATTTCTAAAAGAGATTGATAGTCGGCATCTTCGCTGAATGCTTCATCAAGAATATGGGAGGTGTCTTCGGTCCTGATTTCTATCATCCCTTTTTCGAGTTGGCTTTTTCTCCAGGTATAAGTGTTTTCCATTTTTGCCCAGATTTCCTGATTGACTTCAGAGTGATCGGCATCAGGCGAAACTGCTACGGCTTCCTTGAAGGCCAGGTTGTTTCGGGCAATCATGGTTCCAGTATCAATGATGAAGTAAGCGGTGTGTGCCCAGGATTCATCACCTCCAAGGAGCCTGGAGTATAAGACCAATTGAAGATCTTCCTTGTTTCGAATCAGGTTTTCCCGATATTTCCCGCCTCTCCATTTTAAGTCCACAATGGCTTTTTCTGATCCACGGGTTAAAACCATATCGGCTATCCCTTTCAATTGAACACCCATGAATTTACCTTCAAGGGTGACTTCGGTTTCAATCTTTTCCCAGCCGTTTTCCTGAATCAACCTGACCAGCGTCCAGCCAGCATATTTTAATTTGTTTTCAAAATTGACCCTTTCCGGTTCTTTTCCGTAAAGGAGAAATACTGAGCCTTCTTCCCTGAAAAGGGCTTTTAACTTTTGGCTGATCCAGGTTTCAGTTTGTTGTCTGTTCCAACTATGTATATCCTTTTGAAACATCATTTCGAAGAGGCTGTGAGCCAGATTGCCCATAAGTGTTGGTTCTTTGACCACAGAAAGGATATTGGATTTCCGAAGCCGAGCCTGGTGTCTGAAAACCCATTGATAGGGATAATAAAAAAGAGAATCTAAACTTGTGTATGATTCTTTTTCATTGTTAATCAATGAGTAACGATCTCTTATTTGTAGATATGGTTTAGCCTTTCCCAGGGGTTCATGTTCAATGGTAACCAGCTGGGGCATATTGAAATGGGCATTAAGAAGAGGGGCATCTGCATTTATCGGATCGACCATTAGCTTTTCAAAGTCTTTAAACGCCACCACCAGGTCACTCATCATGGAGTGCGGGTGCACTGCCTTGCCTTCTACACTTTCTGGCACCACCAGGAACAATCGTTTTTGCGTGTACTTTATTGGTCTTTGGGCAGCCCATAATCTTTGTTCTTGTTTAAGGCTTGGGAAAACAGGGTAGATGTTTTCTCTTGCAAAAAATTCAATCTCTTCTGTATACCATTTATTGAATTCATTATCTGGTCCCTGGTCTGTGAAATTCCACCAAACCAAATCATCTACCAACTTTGCTATTGCCGAAGGAAAATGGATAAACGGCAAATGCCCTTGCTTTCTTTCCAGGAATGATACAGGAGATGGTTCATATACCGTTCTAACGATTCGTTCAATCTGCAGGCTGGTCAACTGTGCATCTGAAGGAGGAAGTGCTTCAAGTATTTCTTTAATCTTTCTAGCTTGATCACTGAGAACCAGTAGAGAGCGGTGCTTTTTACCCCCATCCTTAAACAAAGAAAGTCCCCAATCTGACAGGTAACTGAATTTTTCGATAACGATATCAACCGGAACAGTTCCGGAAATATCGAAACGAGGGCTTTGAAACCAAAGATTATATTCGTACCTGATTTTTCGAATGTCTTTCTTTTCGTCATTTCGCTCTTCCAATTCTCTGAAAAACTGATTGACTTTGTTTTTCCAACGATCAGAATTAAGTCCGGGAGATTTTGCTATTTGTTCGGCTAATACCGCTGCCAGTTCATTGTCTAATGGCACCATTGACAACGAGACAAATTCCATAACTTTAAATGGATCGACCGGCTCCCAAAGAAAGGCACTAACCAATTTCAGGACCTGCAGCGTAGGTCTAACTACTGACTCAGACAGAATACCCATACTTGGCAACCCTTCTTGCACTACAGCATTATCCAGCATCCTGTTTTTTTCCGGGATTAGGCAGAGTGGTCTGAATTGAGGATTTTGCCTAAAGAAGGAGGCTAGCCAACTGGCTCCTTCAGTTTCCCGTTTAAACTTTAAAACCACCAGTGAACCATCAGCTTTGCATCCGATTGGATCACCTGTTGATTTCCCGGAAACGACATGTCTAAAATGATCGAGATCAGTAATTGCTTCAGTTTGGTCCTTGGCGGCAAACAGTGACGTATTTTCTTTTGATTTGATTAAAGAGATAGCACGCTGGATGTGGGTTGGAAACAGGTTAATTGGTTCATGACTGATAAAGCGGTCAACCTCAATAGTTGTTTCTTCCATTAAACGGATAACCCGGGAAAACCTGTCAGCGGGACCGGGGATAGGTTTGTCGCCAGCCTGATTCATCATGATTTCAAGTTGAGCAATAACTTTTATCCTTTCCGGAAAGGATTTATCCATTGAAAGTACAGCCCCTCCCAGGATGAGTTCATCACGCCATTCAAGCAGAGTGATGGCGGTTCCCAACTGATCAGCCTCAAACGAATCGGCAAAAAAAGCCTGAGGGTGATTGACCAAATGTTTTGACAGGTATTGGCGATACTGCTCAATACGTAAATAATCATTTTCAGAACCCGGATCAGCAATGCCGAGTTGACCTTCCAAAAACAACAATAAGCCTTTAGGGCCAAGATACTGATCGCCGATAGTGGTCACTCCTTCCCTTTCCGGGAGAACGGGAAATACAACATCGTCAAACTCAAGACCGAAAATAATGGTCATCAATAACTTCAATTAAAATTTGAAACATGTATACGCCTGACTCAAAATGCACATCTGAATTGAATTTTCATAATTTAACACTGCTAATTTGAATTTTCAGATCGTTTCTTCTACATTGGTTGCTGATATTTTTTAACCCTTCGCAAATTAAAACCAAAACTATGACTTCCAGGATTGCGTTCTTCGTTGTTTTAATTATTTGTTCTCTCTTTGTGATGCCTACTGCAGATGCAGGAATAGGCAGAGCTGCGCCTGCAGAAACATTCTCGAAAGAGGAATACAAAAACATGAGTAAAGAGGACAAGAAAGCTTTCAAAGAAAAGGTAAGAGCTGATTTCAAAGAGATGAAAGCCAAATTTAAGGCAGCTAAAAAAGAGAAGCGCCAAAAGGCTGGCCAGATCGGTGCCATGGAGGTAACAGGTCTTGTCGTTGCTTTAGGTGGTATTGCTATCGCTATAGTTGGTGCAATTCTCAGCCTGGGTATTATTGCTGGTATCGGTGGATTGATCTTCCTGATCGGTGCAATTGTGTTCATCCTGGCCTTTATTGATGTTATCTGATCTTATTCAATCAAACACAATAAATTGAAAAACCCCTGCAGGTCAAATACCTCACAGGGGTTTTTCTTTATGATAAAGTTCTATTTGTTAAACTACCTTGTCAGCACAACTTGAACTTGCAAATGCGTCTGGTTTGGCTTTGAAAACAAAACCCATCCCCAGAATATAACCCATTGCCTCACGCAATGCCACATTTGATTTGAAGTGTGGGTCAGTATTGATATCAGCATGCACCTCCAGCCCGACATCATATTTGTCGAGGAGATCGCAAAGGCCATAGGCGACTTCAACTGATTTGCCCACTTCAGAGATCATACGTTCACGCAAACTCATCTCCTGCTGAGTTGAGTCGTTTGAAATAAACATAAACCCTCCTTTCTTTTCTCTAAGGAAAACGATTACAGTTGCAAACTCAATTGTTGAGCCACGCACCTGAGAGTCCGTTCCAATACATACCTTGAGGTTGTGCCCTTCTGCAGTCTCCCTGAGAATAGCAGCCTCTACAGCTTTGTTGATTGGAAGTTTAATTTTTTCTCCGTTTAATCTACGCCAGTTCATAATGCAGTGTGTTTTGATTACTTGTAAAATAATAAACTTTTTGTGCCCAATTTGACCAACCTATGCAATTTCTCCTTTATTTAACATAATATTATTACTTACTAACACTTTGTTGATAAGTACATAATAAACCCTTGAAAATAAAAGGAAATTGTAATAGCGGATGTTAATTGGAGACGATAACCAACCGTCGTGTATTCATACAATTTTTACAGGATTGAAGTTCCGGGAATTGAGAAAATTTTAAAATTTTAATTTTGGATTGATCCATTCATTCCTTAAAAATCAGTATCCCTTTCGGGAAACTCTACACTCATAAATCAATTTGGGTTACTCTATTCCAACTGGTCAAAAATCATTAATTTCATCCGGTTCAAAAATCAATCATGGACATCAAGGAGTTGGGTCGACTATTTTACGGGGAGATCCTGAAAATTACAAAACTGGCTATACCACCTTCAGATCGTTTGGCGAGACTTTATCACTTGTGCGATAGGTTGTTTTATCATTTTACCAAAGATGAAAATCTGCAATTCAACACTTCCTTTGCCAGAATCTCCTTTGCCAGCCATAAATACCAAATTAACAAACATCTCCTTTGGCGGGTATATCATTTTCGAAAGCTGGCAAAAAAAGTATTGTACGATGGCAAAGATTTGACGGATAACGAAATGGCGGCATCTGTTCAGGTGATGTCTGAATGTGTCCAGGTCTTTCATGAAGTTGCGATCCCAGAAGCATTGATCAACCTCTTCCCTACCCAATCGGTATTTAAAATGCCTGAGATTGAATTCGTATCCAGGAAATCAAAAGCAAGGGTTGTAGTTTTTGATCATGATGAAGAAAACAATTTCCTGATTGGTAAAGATGAAGACCATCCCAGACCAGATAATATCCGAATAAAATACAATGAAACTGGGCTCAATGAGAATTTCAATACCACTATAAAACAGGTATCCCGTTTTTGGGACAACAAAGTCATTCTCAATCTCCATGATGTCAGGATAGACGAAAAAGGCATTTATTTCCCAAGGATAATCGTAATTGAACCTGACTACCTTGTAGATGTTACCGGAGTAGCAGATTGCTTCCAAAGCTTTGGTACCGAGCCAATGCTTTATCTACTAAAGAAGTTTTTACCTTTCACAAATTCAGTCCCTTTGATGTTGGGACATATTGCTAATTTCTTTCTTGATGAGCTCATCCAGAATCCGGAGGCAAAATTTGAAGATCTGTTCCCTAAGGTTTTTCGAATTAGCCCGTTGGCCTTCTCCACATTTCAGGATACTGAAATAAAGGAGATCATGAGACAGGCCAATGTTCACTTCCGTAATTTAAAATACCAAGTGACGACCGAATTCATAGAACAAAAAATGGACCTGGCTCATTGTGTAACAGAACCCAGTTTTTATTCTGAAAACTATGGTTTGCAGGGCAGGCTGGATGTCTGGTACCAAAACCCTGAATCCGGAGATTCTGCCATTGTAGAACTTAAAAGTGGTTCACCTTTTGGGGCTAATCGCTACGGACTCAGTAAAAACCACTACACCCAGACCTTACTCTACGATTTACTAATCAAGTCAGTCTATGGTAGAAAGATGGACCCTGCCAAGTACATCCTCTATTCGAAGCTTAACGATCAAAATTTGAAATTTGCGCCTTCTTTATCTATCAAACAGATAGAGGCACTTAAGGTGAGAAACGACATCCTGACCATTGAAAGGTTGTTATCTCAGCTTGATGAAAAAGACCTGGCAGGACCAAACATCCTTGACCGACTTTCACTAAAAGGACTTCCACACCTATCCGGTTTCCACAAACGAGATGTATTACATTTCTCAGAAGTTTTACATAAAGTCCCGGTACACGAACGCAAGTACTTCATGGCTTTTGTCAGTTTCATAGCCAAAGAGCACCGATTGGCTAAAACCGGGGAAGAAGGCCTTGAATCCCTTAACGGAATGGCATCTCTGTGGCGATCCCATTTCGGAGAAAAAATGGAAAACTTTGAGATCCTGAGTCATTTGATCATAGAACGAAACCAAACCAGGGAAGAGGATCCCACCATAGTATTCAGAAGGACACCAGAAACCAGTAAACTGGCTAATTTCCGGGAAGGTGATATTGCTATTCTCTACCCTTCTGCTTCACCAGAAGAAACTGTTTTGAATAATCAGATCTTTAAATGCAATATCATCCGAATTGACCAACAGGTCGTTGAAGTAAAACTGAGGTCAAAGCAGAGTAATTCAAATATCTTTGTCCAGAACAAATTATGGAACCTAGAGCATGATCTGATTGACAGCAATTTCACCCAACTCTACAGGAATTTGTTCGCTTTCCTTCAGTTTCATCCTGACAAGAAAGCCCTTTTGCTGGGAAAGCGGCAGCCCGAATTCTCAGAAAAACCAGAAGCCGACCTTCCACTTCATCTTAGTCCAGAGCAAAAAGAACTGATGTTAAAGGCGCTTTCTGCAAAAGACTATTTCCTGCTGGTTGGCCCTCCTGGCACTGGAAAAACCAAGTTTATGCTGCGGGAAATGGTGCGTCATCTTTTGTTTAACACCAAAGAAAACCTGCTTTTATTGGCCTATACCAATCGTGCTGTAGATGAGATCTGTGAAGCCATCCATGATTTTGCCAGTGAACATTATATCCGTGTAGGTTCAAAGTTTTCGACTGCGGAAGCCTACAGGTCACAGTTATTGACGGCAAGAATTGCGGAGATTGCCAAGCGAAAAGAACTCGTGCGATTGATCGAAGAGCACAGAATTTTTGTTGGAACTGTCTCCTCGGTAGCCGGAAAACGAGAATTACTCGAATTAAAGAAATTTAATACCGCAATAATCGATGAAGCTTCTCAATTACTCGAGCCGATGCTTACAGGTTTACTACCCCGAGTCAACCGTTTTGTCTTGATTGGGGATCATAAACAATTGCCAGCAGTAGTTATGCAAAACAGGATACAAACCGCAATCGATGATAACGACCTGAAGGCGCTCGGATTGATCAACAGGCGCAATTCCCTGTTTGAAAGGCTGTACAGGGTCTGTCAAAAAAACGAATGGGAACAGGCATTTGGCATGCTGACCAGGCAAGGCAGAATGCACCAGGATATATCAGCGTTCCCGAGCCAGTTTTTTTATGAAAACAAACTGGGACACCTTGATGAAAAGTGTATCAGCGCTCCCTGGCAACACCTTGATCTCGGCCTCCACCTTCCTGAAGATGCCAATGATCTTGAAAAAATATTGGCTACCCAAAGAATCATTTATATCCCAACTCCGGTAGATGAATCGATGCGTTCCAATAAGACAAATATTGCAGAAGCTAACCTCGCGGCAGAACTTGTTACCAGCTTTGAGCGAATCTACACAGCTTCAGGTCAGACGTTGGCAGCTGATGATATCGGAATCATAACCCCTTACCGCGCTCAAATAGCCGGAATAAGACATTGTCTTGAAAAACAGGGTAAAGGATTTGAGTCCATTTCAGTAGATACCGTTGAACGTTACCAGGGTGGAGCAAGGAATATCATCATCATTTCGTTATGCCTCAATGCTGTTCGTCAATTGGAAAACCTGGTTTCTATGACCGATGATGGAAAAGTAGATCGTAAACTCAATGTCGCATTGACCAGGGCAAGACAGCACTTGGTCATACTTGGCAATGAGCGCGTCATGACACACAATCCAATTTTCGAAAACCTTGTAAGATTTATCGCCGAAAAAGGAGGCAAGTTTATTGGCTAGTCATTGCAGTAGCGGCTACCACAGCATCACTAACTTTACCTACAACAGATTTATTCAGGCTTAAAGGAATGATCTTCTCTTTCCTTGGTTGGTCTACACAGTCAGCCAATGCATACGCGGCAGCCAATTTCATTTTTGAGGTAATCCGAGTAGCACCTGCCCGCAATGCCCCGTGGAAGATTCCAGGAAAGGCCAATACGTTATTCACCTGGTTAGGGAAATCAGATCGTCCAGTTCCTACTACTGCAGCATTTGCTTTATAGGCTTCTTCAGGCATAATTTCCGGGATCGGATTAGCCATAGCAAAAACTATTGGATCTGGTGCCATCCGGCGAATATCTTCTGTATTAAGCAAACCACCAACGCTAACACCAATAAAAACATCAACACCTTTAATGACATCCTTGATATCTCCCTGTACGTTATTTTTATTGGTAAAATTCAACAGCTCTTCTTTAACAGGATTAAGGTCTGTTCTATCGCGGGAAATGGCTCCCCTGCTATCACACAAGATCACGTCTTCAACAGGTATGCAAACGCTTGGATCAAAATTGATACATCTCAGCATTTTAGCGATGGCAATACCAGCTGCCCCTGAACCATTAATGGCGATTTTGAGGTCTTCCATTTTACGTCCGGTGACTTTACAGGCATTGATCAGCCCTGCAAGTAATACAATTGCAGTACCATGCTGGTCGTCATGAAAAACCGGGATACCAAGATTCTGGAGGCGCTCTTCTACTTCAAAACATCTGGGAGAAGATATATCTTCAAGGTTTATCCCTCCGAAAACTGGAGCAATACGTCTGATAGTTTCTACAATCTCATCCACATCTTGGGTGTCAAGGCATATAGGAAAAGCATCTATTCCAGCAAACTCTTTGAATAGCAGTGCTTTACCTTCCATTACTGGAAGTGCTGCTAGAGGCCCAATATTACCCAACCCAAGTACTGCAGAACCATCAGTAACAACCGCTACAGTGTTTCCTTTTATGGTCAATTCCCTGGCCTTTTCCGGGTGGTCAGCAATGACCTTACAGGGTTCAGCCACACCAGGTGTGTAGGCGAGTGAAAGATCATCTATGGTAACCAAGGGGACTTTTGAATGAACAGCGATCTTGCCATTCGATCGTTTGTGCAGTTCCAAAGAGCGTTCAAAAAAATCGGCCATAAGGCGGTTTTATTTGGGAGGGTTAGTTAATTCGGCTGCGCCGGCTTTTTATTCAGCAAAGATTCTAAGATAGACTTTTTATTTGTATCTGCCTCAATCGTTTGCTTTTCCTCCCTTGAGAAAAGATTCTTGCTCCTTGGCCTGGTCCAACAACTCATCGGGTAGTTTCTTCGATGTCTTGGCGCCCAGTTCTCTTATTTTTTCTGCCCTTCGCATGAGATTACCTTTTCCCCTGGCCAATTTCCCCATTGCACTTTCGTAGGCCTCCCCTGCCTGGTCGAGCTTCTTGCCAATGTCTATTAGGTCATTGACGAAATTGCATAACTTATCGTAAAGTAAGCCGGATTGCCGGGCAATTTCCATGACACTTTTCTTTTGTTTCTCTTGCTTCCAAATATAGGAAACTGTGCGAAGGGTCGCTAATAACGTAGAGGTAGTCACCATAACTATGTTTTTCTCAAGAGCATCGAGGAACAGTTGCTGGTTTTGTCGGATTGCAAGCGTGAAGGCCGACTCAATTGGAATATACATCAAAACATAATCAGGAGAATTAATACCATAAAGCTGGTGATAGTTTTTACTACTAAGATCTTTGGTATGATTGTTAAGACTAGCAAGATGAGCTTGAAGGTGTTGTTTTCGGACATCTTCATCCTCCGCATTGAAGAATGACTCATAGGCAGTCAGTGAAACTTTTGAATCAATGACGAGGTGTTTGCCTTCCGGTAGGTGAATAACGAAATCCGGTCTTTTGATCTTCCCGTCGGAATCTTTCAGGCTAACTTGTTTGGTAAAATGAATTTCCTGTTGAAGCCCTGATTTTTCGAGTAGCATTTCCAATCTGAGTTCTCCCCAATCCCCTTGAGTTTTGGATTCTCCTTTCAAAGCGTTGGCTAGGTTATTGGCATCATCGCTTAGTTGGAGATTCAGTTCACGCAATTGCTCTATCTCCTTTTTCAGAGAAACCCGTTCTTTTGCTTCTTCCCAATATACCTTTTCAACTTTGTCTTCAAAAGACTTGATCTTTTCCTGGAGTGGCTTGAGTACATTATCCAGATTCAACTTGTTTTGAACAGTAAATTTTTCGCTTTTTTCTTCGAGCAACTTGTTGGCGATGTTTTCAAATTCTATCTTGAACTTGTCTTGTAATGATTCCACTTCCTTTTTCTGCACCGATAACTTTTCATTAACCGCTTGTAGTCTTTGGCTTAATGCTGACAGGTCGCGGTTAAGTTCTATAATCTCCTTTTCTTTTTGCTTGTTTTCGGACAGTAGTTGAGTCTTATCGTCAGAAAGTTGATCGTGGACGGCCTTATTGACATATTCAGATTTGACTTTGGCAGCGGGAAGCCAATTGCCTTTTATACGTAACCTGACTACCAATGCAGCTATGATTCCGCCCAAAATTAATCCAGCAGCGAACATGATCAGTCCCATCAATTGAGGATCCATAATTTCATTCGAATTAATAAATAAAAAAGGAAAAGATTGATTTGCCTTTTGGCTGAAGATGGTGTTAGAGAACTACCAGAAAAAACAGGAGTAAGGATGTGAATTGCGGGTTTTTCCTCTCCTATTTGGTTTATACCTTATTTCACCAACAATTTAAGGTAATTTATTTGGAATAAAAAGGAATAAAAGTCTTATCTTTGCCGCGCTAATGCCCGTTGCTTGCTGGTCAAGGTAGGCGGGTGATCTTTAAAGAAAAATTATTTTTTGAAATGCCAGTTAAAATCAGACTGCAAAGAAAAGGAAGGAAAAAGAAACCGTTTTATCATGTGGTAGTTGCCGATTCTCGTGCACCCAGAGACGGTCGTTACATTGAGAGACTTGGGTTCTACAACCCAATGACAAAACCAGCTACTATTGAAATCGATCGCGATAAAGCATTTGAATGGTTGCTTAAAGGCGCTCAGCCGACTGACACTGTTCGTGCCATGCTTCGCTTCAAAGGTGTAATGTATCGTAAACACCTCATGCGCGGCGTTAAGAAAGGCGCTATGACCCAGGAAGAAGCTGATCAACTTTACAACGATTTCGTCGAAGCTAAAGATGCCAAGATTGCCAAGCGCTTTGAGGACTCTGCAAGGGAAAAAGCTGAATACCACGCAAAAATCTCTGGCGTTGCCCCTAAAATTGAAGAGCCTGTTGCTGAAGAGCCTGCCGCTGAAGAGCCTGCCGCTGAGGAGCCTGCCGCTGAGGAGCCTGCCGCTGAGGAACCTGCTGTTGAGGAACCTGCCGCTGAAGAACCTGCTGCTGAAGAGGTTGCTGAAGAAGAAACTAAGGAATAAAATATCCTTTATAATATTGAAGCCCACCTTGATTTTTCAAGCGTGGGCTTTTTTGTAAATGAAATATTCGAAATCGTTTTGATAAACGAAATGATCCATATCGGTTATACAGGGAAAGCGCACGGTCTTGGGGGTGAAATCAAACTCAAGATTATGGATGCTTACTGGGAAGATTTTGATACCATGGAGGTAGTTTTTGTCAAAAAAGGGGGTACGGCTATCCCTTACTTTATCGAAAGCGTTAGAGATGGTAATGCCACAATTGTAAAATTTGAGGATATTGAAAATCGCAACCAGGCTGAAGCTATCGAATCAAAACAACTTTTCGCCAGAACAACAGATATTACCATAGATGATTCGGTAAAACCGGAATTGAAACATCTGGTTTATGGCCATCTACTTGGATTTAACATTATTGAAGAAAATTTGGGCACAATAGGTCAAATTATCGACGTTTTGGATTACCCGCAGCAGGAAATGGCAGTTTTTGAATATAATAACGTAGAACAAATGCTTCCCTTAAACGATCACTTTATTCTGAAGATTGATCCTGAAAAGAAAATGGTTCATGTCTCTGTTCCTGAAGGATTGTTCGATTTATAAATAAGCATATCGGCTATGCTGAGAATTGATATTATCACCGTTTTACCTGAATTAATGGAAAGCCCATTCAGCCATTCCATTTTGAAAAGAGCAGTTGATAAACAGCTGTTGCAGATAACGACATATAATCCCAGGGATTTTGCACTGGGAAAACATAAACAGGTTGATGACTACCAATATGGAGGAGGAGCTGGAATGGTCATGATGGTTCAGCCTCTTGCAGATTGCCTAGACCATTTAATGAAGCAAAGGGATTATGATGAGATCATTTACCTTACTCCTGACGGAGAAAGATTTAATCAAAAAACAGCGAACAAACTTTCATTAAATAAAAACCTCATTCTGATCTGCGGTCATTATAAAGGCATTGATGAAAGGATAAGAGAAAATTATGTAACAAAGGAGATTTCCATTGGTGATTACGTCCTTTCTGGAGGAGAATTGGCAGCAGCAATTTTAGTTGATTCGATAGGAAGATTAATTCCTGGTGTTTTGAATGATGAAACATCGGCACTTACCGATTCTTTTCAGGACAACTTGCTCGCCCCTCCTGTTTATACCAGGCCAGCAAAGTTTAGAGGTTGGATAGTCCCTGACATCCTTTTATCAGGCCACCAGCAAAAAATTGATGATTGGCGATACGAACAGGCTTTAAAAAGAACACGGCAACGTAGGCCTGACCTCTTAAAAGAATAAACCCCCGAAGAAATATTCTCCGGGGGTGTGAGAGAGGAATACTATCCTTGAATTTTAACCAGCTTTAATGCATGTCGTTCTCCTCCTGATTCCAGGAAGATATGATAAACACCATCTGGTTGTCCTTCCAACGATATCATTATTTCATTCTGGCCTTTCAGTAATGTCCTGCTTTCAGTTATGACAACCTGACCAACAGCATTATACACCAATATCACAGCTTCATTTTCTAAAACACTGGTGAATGTTATTTTGCTTATGGCCTTTGTTGGATTTGGCTGAATTTGCAATTCTCTAATCGTCAAAGGCTTGGCTAAACCAGGTTCAAGGCTCTCGAATGTGAATGTCGACTGCCCCTGATGTGTCCTTCTCGCTGGAGTATCCGGGGTAATGTCATCGGTTACTCCAAAGGCATTTATAATCACAGAAATCTTGGCTTCGGTGCAAAGTGCAGGATCTCCGTTATCGCATACCTCGTAAATTATGAGGTCTGTGCCAATAAATCCCTGGTCTGGAGTATAGGTAACCGAGCCATTGGCCATCATACTTATCATTCCATTGGAAGGAGAAAGTACGGGTATTGTATTCAATGTCAGAACATCACCTGGATTGGGATCGAAATCATTATCCAATACATTAGTCGAAGCTTGATTACCAATACTTGTACTTAACTGATCAGCCTCAGCCACAGGTGGTTCATTTAACATTGGAATATTAATCACCACCACGGCAGTATCAAATTCAACCGCAATCGGCCCACATAAGGTCAGACAAGGTGCAAGATTAGGGAACGATGTATCAGGGATATCCATAAGCTCATAACTAAACATATCACTACCTGAGAAATTCGGATCTGGAATATAGCTGAATGTTCCGTTCTCTGTAAGCACCAGGGTTCCATTTTCAGGAGGTGAAACCGATATTGGGTTTACTTCCAAAGGATCACTATCTGGGTCACTGTCATTAACCAAAACGTTACCTGTTAGAATATCACCAGGAACAGCTGTGAAACTGTCATCCGTTGCAACTGGTTTAGAATTGGTTTTACACACAAACACAGTAACCGTACAGGTAGTGCACAATGACGGTAATCCATCATCACATACTTCGTACTGGAATACATCGGGTCCAGCAAATCCAGAATTAGGTGTGTAAGTACATGTGCCATCAACGTTCAATATCACTGTCCCATTTGACGGCGGTAATACTGGTGTCGTGTTAACAAACAGATTATTTCCATCTGGATCAAAATCATTGACCAATACATTACTGACTACAGACTCATTCTGGCAGGTAAACTTGGTATCATCCTGGCAAAAAGGAGGTTCATTTGTTGACTCCTCAACCGTGACACACACAGTCGCGGTGCAACATGTACCATCTGTGCAGCAGACTTCATAAACGAAACAATCCACACCCGAGAATCCCACATTGCTGGAATATGCGATATCTCCAGTTATTGGATCAATAAGTGGAATACTACCATTAGCCGGACCAGAAATCACGGTAACCGTCGAAGGATCTAATGTTCCGCCATTCGGACAATTGTCATTGGCTAACACCGGAATGACAACTGAGGTCTGGAATGGTGTGACGGCATCATCATCATTAATAAATCCTGGCGGACATGGGTTGTCACATGGTGGAAGTGTATAACAGTACAATGAGTCAGAGGTACAACAGGCAAAGTAATCACCTGAAGATAGCAGATCATGCAAGGTTACTCCAAAGCATAATGTGCTTCCAGGCAACGCACCTACCCCTCCGATACACGTCGTTAAAATACCGGACGTTCCGCCATCCGGAACAATTATGTTGACCGGATCAATCATTACACCTGGAGGAGAGATATTGGTAAATACAATTTCATCAATATCATATCCCGAGTTATTCAATATCTGGAATTGATAAACATACTTTCCAGTAGAATCACAATAAATCGAATCATTAAATACTGTAACACAGGGGTCATCCATCGCAGGTTCACAAATCAGTTTGAGCGTATCAGAACATGCTATACTATCTGCCATGGTGTAGCCATCTGTCAACCAGTTAACTACCACACAGGTCGTGTCCGGATAATTTCCATCAAGGCAGATCTTCGGTAAGGAAATAGACCCGGTTGGGATATTGTCACCTAGTGGGACACGCATCCAGGTGAGATCATTGGGGGCGGTTTGATTATACACCCAGCCGAGCGGCAAGGCCCCAGTAATTGTCCCAAATGCAGCACCAGGAGTTATGATTTGGGTTTGAACTCCTGTAAAATAATCATCGTCATAATTATTGATCAAAGTTACATCATAGCAACATTCCATTGTATCCTTCACGGCGACTACATCAACTAGATCACAGGGATCGCAAATTGGAAGTGGCACACAATAATCCAGGGTATCAGTACAACACCAGGTAGGATCTTCACCATCTACTAAAGTGCTGTCATGGGCCGTTAGCGTGAATTTCAGACTATCTCCCAACATGATCGGATCAGAACTTGTAATACAAACTGTAAATGGACCAGCAGTACCCAAAGGTGGAATTGCCGGAATATTTAACGGATCAGGGTCCAATATCAATGGACTTCCAGGATCGAGATTAAACTTGACAGATGACAGGTATTGATCGAATGTCTGATTTTCGAGGAAAAAGGTATACTTAATCAAATCCCCTTCACAATAAATCGAATCATTAACAATTGCTATACATCCTGGTGGTTGGCAATCAAAAGACAAGGTATCTGTGCATTCAACAGCATAGCCCAGAGGACCACTGTCTGGGATTAACCATGAAACCACAACTTCCTGAGGCGCCGAGTCATAATTTGACAGACAGAAGTCAGCCATATTAGCAAGGTCGCCCGAGAAAGCCCCCGTTGGTACAAAACCTGCTGATGGAGGAATCAGGGTCACATGTGAAGAAGATGAGCCAATGCCCAGCCATCCTGCAGGACTTCCATTATAATTCAGATCGACTCCATTCTGAGCTTCAATCTTGACGCCAATAAAGTAGTTATCAATTTGATTGGACAAGGAAAGATCCCAGCAACAACTATCTATGGAAGTTTGAATTGGCGTTGCCATTACATCCACACTATCGCAAATCGTGGAATCACAATTAATCACTTCCAGAATCAATGCGTCTGATGTTGTTGTACAATCAAATTCATTGGTGCCAGTCAAACTGTAATTTCCTGATGTTGTCACAACAATACATTGAGTTGTATCACCAGGTAAAGGAACACCATTCATATTCCATTGATAAGCTGAAAGCCCTTCAGGTCCGCAAATTGTCTTTGGATCGCATACTTCGTAACAACCCACCGGAACTATACATAAATCCGGTAATGGATTAACAGTAATAACATCTGAATCTGAGCAACCGGTATTGATATCAGTACCTACCACCACATAAGTTCCCGCCTGAAGTACGGTAATTGATGGACCAGTATCTCCATTGCTCCAGGTATAATTCACATCTGCCTGAGGTGCTACTACTGAAAGCGTGGTTAGCGTACCTTCGCAAAGTGGAACAGGTGAACCTACTACATTAACAACAGGAGAAACCTCAAGGGTAATGTTGACCGGATCAGAGGTGGCTGAACATCCATTTTGGTCTGTTATTACCACGGTCCTTGTAGTGGGTGCCTGGAAATCACAAACCGGTAAAATCTGGTTCAATCCCCCATCAATAGCGGGTATTGGACTTCCAGTTTGATCGAGCCATTGATATTGATAGCCCTGACCTAATGTCGCTTCTAGGTCAGTGCAACCATTGTCGCAGATGACGAAATTACCAGTGATGTGGGCTATCGGAATGGGGTAAACTACCACTTCAACTGAATCTGGAATCATTTCGCATCCATTACCATCAGTCACTGTTACGCTATATGTTCCGGCAGTAGCCGCAGTAATAGATTGGGTTAACTGCCCGGTATTCCATGTATAACTATAGGATGTTCCAGCAGGAGCAGTAAGCGTACTGATCTCCCCTTCACAAAGTTCAAGGTCGTCGTAGGCTATGGTATCTTCAGGTGGTGCAGGGAACACAATCACATTTACATTGACCGTATTATCGCAGCCATTATTATCCGTAACGGCGAGCGTTACATTATAGCCTGTTAAGTTTGGTGCCAGGTAGGTATGGGAAGGATCAGGTGCTCCATTGGTTGCACCATCTCCAAAGTCCCAGTTGTAACTGATCACACCAGGAGTCGTTCCATTGAATTGAACAGGCTCTCCTACACAAGCAGGATTCGGGAAAACCGAGATAGAAGGTGTAGGCAGACCATCTACAGAAACTGGTAAAATGACCTGGGCTTCACAACCGCTGTCATTATCAATTGCGGTAAGCGTTACATTATACAAACCTCCTGAGAGGTAGGTATGACAGGGGCTCCCGGTTCCTGTTGTCATATTTCCATCATCAAATTCCCAAACCCAATCATCCACATCAAATCCGGGGAGGAAGGTAGAGAGATCTGTAAAACATACCGTCTGACAATCTTCCTCAAACTCAAAGTTAGCAGCTAACGGAATACATACAGATGCTGTAGTATCGATAGCGCAAATTGGAGGACCAGGTGGATCCCCAGGAACCGTTGCGCTAAGCGTAACATAATAATACCCGGCGTCAGTATAAGTATGTGAAACATTTGAGGCACCTCCTGCAGTACTTAAATCGCCAAAGTCCCAGCCAGTCAGAGTTACTGGTCCAAGAGTTTGTGCAGCGAAATCTACAACATTACAATTTGTTGACTGGTTAACGGCTGTAAATTCAAGACCGTGAGATCTTGGGAAGCAAGTTGGGGCTGAATCACAAATCCCCTGTGTTACTACAAATGGATCTGAAGTGGCAAGGCATCCGTTAGCATCCGAAACGACAACTTCATATGAGAAGGTACCGGGCACGTCAGTATTGTTATGAACAAAAGTCGGAGATGCCAGGAAAGTAGCAGATTGAGGCGTACCATTACAGTACCACCAGAAACTATATCCAGGATTGGTCTGAGCGGTCAGTGTTACTGCTGCCGGACTTGGTGGCTGGATACAAAGCATATTTGGATCAGCAGACGAAATATCAGCTATTGGTCCGTTAAGTTCGAAGGCATCATAGGCATCAATAGCTTCACAGCCATTGGCATCGGTAGTGGTTACTACAAAATTACCTCCGGACAAAATTGTAACCTGTTGGGTAGTCGCACCAGTACTCCATTGATATCCGCTGAATCCTGCCCCAGCGTCAAGAATTGCTGAAACACCCGGACATAGATCACCAATCTGTGTAATTGTAGGTTGAACCGGAACATTCATTGACAGTGTAACTGATTCTGAAAGTATTTGTCCACAAAGTTCAACTGTAACAGTGATGGTTGGATCCAATGTGGTAAGGTTATTCCACTGAACCATTACATTTGGTGAATTAGGATCACTGATAATTGAGCCATAAGTATCAGGAGAAATCGTCCAGTTATAAGTAGCTTCCGGATGTTGGGCCGGTCCTACGATATAGGGCTGAATAGAATTAATACAAGGAGGAGTGGCCGTAAAGTTTAACGGACCATTCAATGTCTTTTCTGTAACCGTTATCGTAATTGGATCGGACTGACAGAATGGAGCGGCCAGCATAAACTGGGAAAGCGTAACCGAATAAGGCCCTGATGGTCCCCATGTAATTTCCGCAGTATTGCCTAGCGGGTTAACAGCACCATTAGTTGCACTCCAGCTAAACCCTACTCCGGTTTCTGAGCTAAGCGCAAAATACGTTGATGTCTCGTTTGGACAAACTTCGATTGGTCCGTCAATTCCGTCAGGTGGTAAAATTTCTTCCACAGTAATTACAACGGATTCTGAAGCGTTACAAAACTCATTGGGATCATTCGGTACAGCCGTGACCAGGAAGGTTCCAGGACCACCGTCCCAGGTTATGGTAAATGTATCTCCACCTGATGGCCCTGTTGTTACCGGTGGATTGACCGTCCACGTATAGCCACCACTTGAGGGAGTCGCTGAAAGAAATGAAGTTGTATTCACACAAGTAGGATTAGGAAATGGAGGATCAATATCAAAGTAAGGCCTTACGTTGACCGACAATGAAGCTGAACCCATACAGTCCATCGGATCTTGACCAGGAAGGCATCCGAGGAATTCACTATTGTAGTTAAGATTAATGGTGCCAACCCCCGGGGTATCCCATTTAATGGTTACCACATTGGAGCCCTGTCCACTAATTATCTCTCCACCGACTACAGTCCAATCGTAAAGTACTGAAATCCACTTGGGGACGGTATAAACTTCTGTATCATTTAGGCAAACATCTATTGGACCATCGATATCCACTGTAGATGGGATAATCGGAACTGTTACTTCAGTAGGTTTTGAACAAAAGGTACTATCACACCCAGACACATCTAGTTGAATCGTCCCTGTCGGACCATTTCCCCATGCCACACAAATGGTGTCAGGACTAGGAGAGGTAAAAGGCCATGGGCTTCCATTTTCATCAAAAACGGCCCAATTGTAAGATGCGCAATTTGTGGCGTCAGTCCAATATTTAGAGGTGTCTCCCTGGCATAAGGTTGAGATCCAATAAATATCAGGGCCAGGTAAAGGGTCGATCTCGACTTCCACAGTTGTGGAGTCGGTACAACAACATAGCGCTTCACCATCAGGCCCAAAGTTATCTCGAGTCACATAAAGTGTTACCGTGTAAGTACCAGGCGTATCGTACTGATGAGTAGGTTCGAACATTGTGGATGAATTGCCGTCTCCAAAGTCCCAATAAAACGTGCTACCTCCAGTAGATAAATTATCAAAACTGATTGGTGAGTTGTTACAGACACATGGTGCTGAGGGTGTGAAAGCAGCTATTGGGCTTTCAAGTAATTCGACGCAGATATCATAGGTGGTCTCCTCCCCGGCCTGATCAGTAATAGTCAGTTGGATCAATGCGGGTCCGGTACCCCATGAAATATTAATTTCAGCAGGATTAGCGCCTGGAGATGTTGGTGTTGATGGAGGCAAAACGTTCCAACTGTATCCAAATAACGGGTTATAAGGAACGTAGTAAAAGGCCTCAGAGTTTTCACAAGCATAAACACAATCCGGATCTCCCATCGGATTTCCGCCCGGATCCACAATCGGGTCACTAGGCATGGTATAGGGGGAAAGGTCAACAATTCCACATTCAGGTTTGGGACATTTGATCGTTAAATCAACTTGTGTTGTCACTCCAAGGCCCGAATTTTCTACAAAATAAAAGAGGGTGTGTGTACCACAACAATCAGCATCATCAGAAATTGCCAAGCGACCATCCTGCAGGATTGTGAAGCACTCTGATTCCCCCTGAACAAGTATAAATGGGGTAAACCCTGGCGGGTAGATATCATTTGCAGTTACATCAAGGTCAGCCATTTCTCCTAGCTGAACACAAAATGAATCAGGTAAAATTTCAATGTCGCCCTGAGCAAAAGAAAAACTGAAAATAAACATTATCGGTAGGGTGATGAGGGTAAACTTCAGGAAGTTCATAATTAAGGTTTTCGTTGGTTAAGAAATCCAATTTTTTGGAAAAGAATGGGCAGGTTGGAAAATAGTCGTACTATAATTTACTACATAATTGCGGCAAAATCAATACGTTGTCCATATTAAGGTGGTCTCATCATTTCGGATTTTAAGGTTTACAAATTCCAACTTCAACTCACTAATACACCAGGACGGGTATTGGAGAGTGCAAAATTATCGGGAGGGTACACTTTGCTATTTGTACCTATCGTTACATTGGATCAGTAAAACGTTACCTCAAATCCAAAAAAAAAATTGAAAGGCTATTGAATTTAGTGAATTTTCATCTAAAGGCATAAAAAAAGCTCCTGAAACCCGCAGGTTCCAGAAGCCCCATACAAAACAAAATTAAGAACCAATTCTTTATGTAAAGATCAAGTTAATGCCTTGCGATACCATAAAAAGTATCACAAATAGCATCAGCCTTAATCGACATTTCCGTGTAAAAAGCGATTATTTTCCTTTAATTCTGGTTTATCGTCGCCGGTAATACTCCATTTGGACACAGTCGACTCAGTGGAATGTTGAATTTCATCCAGTTTGACCTTGCGGCGCAGATAAGCAGGAACATTCTCAAGCTCCATAAGTGAATTCGGATTATTGAGCTTATTCTGAAGATTACCCAAGAATTTCTTTGGGTTACCCTCATTGTTCATTTTCTTTTTCTTATTCTTTTCAACCTGGTCATCCTCCTTTATAAATGGATCACCATAATTTTTCTGAATAAATGTGCTGTGCTTAGGTGTAACATCTTCGAATTCATAAACCAATGAGTTCTCAGTTTCCTCTGGAAATTCAATCTGAGGCTCCTTTGGTATAAGCGTATTTTGGTTATCATCATCATTTAAAGAAACGATAACCTTAGGCTCTTTCTTATTTTTACGAATATATTCACGGCCTTTTTCAAAACCCGTAGCAATAATAGTTACACTAACCTTCTCTCCTAGGTTTTCGTTGAAACAATTACCCCAGATCAGATCTGTACCGATACCTGCTTCTTCCTGGACATATTCAGTGATTTCGAAAATCTCGTCCATTGTAACTTCTTTGTTACCAGAGGTAATATTCAACAGGATATGCTGAGCTCCAGTAATATTATTTTCCTTTAGCAATGGAGAGTTAAGTGCCTCCTCGACCGCACGTCTTGCTCGGTTTTCACCTTCGACAGTTGCGGTACCCATAATGGCAACCCCTGAACCTCTCATCACTGTATTGACATCTTCGAAGTCGACGTTGATATAACCGGGAACAGTAATGATCTCCGCAATACCTTTAGCTGCAACAGTCAGGATTTCATCTGCTTCACCAAATGCCTCTGACAAGGTCAGGTTACCATGAATCTCTCTCAATTTATCGTTTGAAATAATAATGAGGGTATCCACATTTTTTTTGAATTCCTCCAGTCCTTCGTGTGCCTGATGCATTCTGCGACGGCCTTCAAAGGTAAACGGAATAGTTACGATACCGACTGTGAGAATATCCATTTCCTGTGCTGTTTTTGCGATAACAGGAGCTGCACCAGTTCCAGTACCACCGCCCATTCCGGCGGTAATGAATACCATTTTGGTATTATCGCCAAGGAAATTTCTAATATCTTCTATAGATTCCACACATGCTTCACGGCCAATATTTGGCTTTGAGCCGGCGCCACGACCTTCGGTTAATGACGGTCCAAGCTGAATCTGTGTGTTTACTGGGCTGATCTCCATTGCCTGGTTATCAGTATTGCAAATGGCGAAATCAACACCAACAATGCCTTGCTTATACATGTGGGCTACGGCATTGCTTCCTCCTCCACCTACACCAATTACCTTGATGATTGAGGAGTTCTCTTCGGACAAGTTAAATTGCATATCCATGATTTTGAATTGTTGGTTCTTAAATGAATTTGGTTGTTTGTTTTTTGGCTTTTTGCGGGTTGCCCCAATACCGAAAAACTTTTTATTGTTTTGTTTTTAAAATTCTCTGTCTGGTTCTGCTTCAAACCAATCCTTGGTTTGGCGGAACAATTTTTCATACCATGAAGGGGTTTCACTGACCAATTCCTCTTCCAGCACCTCTTCTTCTACTTGTGCAGTATTATAGTGCTTATTGGACAGGCCTTTCATCAAAAGACCGATAGCCGTGGAAAAGATCGGGCTGCTAACTTCCTGGGCATATCCATGAGACAGCTGCTCAACTGGAATGCCGATGCGGGTATTGATTCCTGTGTGGAATTCGACCAACTTGTCGACATATCTAAGCAGGGAACCTCCTCCTGTGAGTACGATACCCCCAATCAGTTTGCGCTCGAATCCAGAACGGCGGATTTCCCAATAGATCTGGTCAAAGATCTCCTCCACACGTGCCTGGATGATACGTGCAAGATTTTTCTCAGAAATCTCTTTTGGTGGGCGTCCTTTTAAACCAGGAATCGTAATAATCCGGTTATCATAAACTTCATCAGCTAATGCAGCACCGAATTTTACTTTCAGCTGTTCTGCCTGGTGATGCATTACAGTACAGCCTTCTTTGATATCCTTTGTGATGACATTTCCACCAAAAGGGATAACGGCTGTATGCCTGATAATTCCTTCATGGAATATTGCCAGATCGGTAGTACCGCCTCCGATATCAACCAAAGCAACACCTGCTTCTTTTTCCTCTTCACTAAGCACAGCTTCTGAAGATGCGATTGGCTCTAATGTCAAGCTTGCTACATTGAGATTTGATTTTTCAACACAACGATTGATATTCTTTGATGCCGTAATCTGACCGGTAATGATATGGAAATTGGCTTCCAGCCTTGTTCCCGACATTCCAATCGGATCAACTATGCCTTGCTCATTATCAACGATATACTCTTGCGGAATTACATGGATGATCTTGTCACCAGGTGGCAATACCAGCTTGTGCATATCTTTTACTAATTGATCGATATCCTTGCTGCTAATCTCATCCTGGATATTATCACGGGTGTGAATTCCTCTGTGTTGAAGGCTCTTGATATGCTGGCCTGCAATACCTACATTAACGACTTTGATTTCAATTCCGGCACGGCGTTCGGCTTCCGCAACAGCATCCGAGATAGCTTTTACAGTTTTTTCGATATTAGAAACGACTCCCCGTAAAACGCCAACGGACTCTACTTTTCCGAAACCGAGAATTTCGATCTTTCCGAATTCATCACGGCGACCTGCGATAGCGCAGACCTTAGTTGTTCCAATGTCTAATGCGACTACGATTTCTGAATGTTGGCTCATAACTTTACGTTTTTGAACAGACTACCTGTCCTTTAAATTTTAAATTGATGGTTTTGTATTTGCTCCACCCGGTATACGCTAGGCCCTCCCGGTAAAAGACTTTCAGATTATCTAATTTTTCAGCCATCCTGTCGGTACTTCCCAGGATGATCTTATGTTTTCCAATTTTTGGTGCCATGATGATGTCTCCTTCCGAATTCACGTAGAATTGCTCTATCATAGCATTCAGGAATGGATCATCTTTTACAAAATGAGCTAAGTCAAAAAGTTGCTTCAATACATGCTCTTCTGTTTCAAGGAACATCTCATCAAAAACTGGCACATAACCCGAGGCGACCACAACACGCGGTGTGAAATTCGCAGACAACGGCATCTTTTTACCTTCATAATCGAGGTAGAAATGTGTGCCTTGTCCATCCACTACCCTAATCAATGGTTGCCTTTGATTGACCCTGACTCTAACCTTTGATAAAGCATCCACATAAACGTCTGCATTCAAAATGAAAGGGTCACTTTCCAGTACCTTTTCAACTTCTCTCAGGTCAAGACTACCAATTGGAATCCCATTCAACACATGCCCAAATCTTCTCTTTATTGTATTCCTTACATCTCCTTCAGTGATGAAATGCTCATTAGCTTTGCCCATAATCTCAACTTGAAAATCGATTGAATCACCACTCCTTTTCTGCTGGATCGCCGATAAGAGTAAAACCAACAACAATAGACCCCCTCCAATCCAGAAGAATTGCTTGGTAAGTTTCATGTAGTTTGTAGTGACTTTTGTCATTTTCATTTTGTTTTCCAGAACGTAATCCTGGTATTTATTTGAAGCTATTGTTCTGCTTCGATAATTATTTATGTTTTAAAATTTTAGCGATTTCAGGAACCAGCTTATCAATATCTCCTGCTCCCATCGTCATTAATACATCTATCTCTTCATTGATTAGATAATCTGCTAACTCGTTTTTTGTCAGCATTTGCGCATTTTGGTTTTCCATCTGTTCAAGAATCGTCATTGAGCTGATGCCTGGTATCGGTTCTTCCCTTGCGGGATAAATCCCCAGAAGGACACAAGCGTCAAGTTGATCCAGTGCTGCTGCAAATTCTGTTGCAAAATCTTTAGTCCTGCTAAAAAGGTGTGGCTGAAATACACCAGTAATCTTCTTTTTAGGATAAAGATTTCTTGCTGCTTTTATCGTCGAATTCAATTCCTCCGGGTGATGTGCATAATCATCGATAAACACCAGTTTTTTCTCCCGAATAATAAATTCGAACCGTCTTTTAACGCCTTTAAATCCAGCAAGTGCTTTCATGATCTTTTTCTTTTTCAGACCAAGGTGTAAAGCAATGGAAATTGCAGCTGTTGCATTCTCTACATTGTGTTTTCCAGGCATTGGGAGTTCAACGTTGTCAAAATCTCCGTAAATACTCCTGATGTCGAAAACAAATTGCCCTTTCTTCACCCTGACTTTTCTGGCTCCTATATCGGCTCTTCCCTGACCAAAACTATTGATGTCAACTTTTTTCCTGACCTCCTTTGAGACCAGCTTTTTTTTAATCTTTTGGTTCACGAAAACCTTTCCATCAGGCTTTACCTTTAACAGGAATTCGCGATAAGCATTTTCCATGAATTCTGCAGTCTCGTAAATGTCGAGATGATCAGCATCAATCGAGGAAACGGTTGCAATATCAGGGCTGAGTTGTAAAAATGAACGATCATATTCATCTGCTTCAACTACCACCCATTCTGATTTCCCTTCCACAAAATTCGAATCGAAATTCCCGGCTATTCCGCCAAGGAAAGCTGAACAATCCAATCCACAACTTCTGAGCACGTGAGTAACCATTGTCGAAGTGGTTGTTTTCCCATGTGTACCAGCGATGGCGATCGTTTTCATTCCCCTGCTAATAAGGCCTAGTATTTCTGCCCTTTTCATAACCGGGTAATTTTGCTCCCTAAACCAGACCAATTCTTCATGCGAATCTGGAACAGCAGGGGTGAAAACAACCAGATCAACTGCTTCTGGAATTTTCGATAAATCCTCGTCGTAGTGTATATGCATGCCTTCCTTTGAAAGCTGCTCTGTTAAATTCGTTTGGTTCAAATCGTAACCGTGGACCTCTATTCCTCTTCCATTGAAGTATCTTGCGAGTGCGCTCATGCCAATCCCTCCTATTCCGATAAAGTAGATGCGCTTGAGGTCCTTTAGTTCCACTCGATTTTATTTTGTTTTTACCAGGGCCAAAACCTCCCTGGCGATTTCATCCGATGCATTTGGCTTGGCCAATTCACGGATATTTTTCGACAGATTTTCAAGTTCCTCCTTCTGGTTCATCAGCTTTAGAGCCCTACTCACCATTTCTTTTGGTGCATCTTTATCAGCAACCAGTATCGCTGCTCCTTTTTCCACCAAAGACTTCGCATTTGCTGTCTGGTGATCTTCTGCCACATTTGGAGAAGGAACCAGTATAGATGGCTTACCGACCATACAAAGCTCGGAGATGGTTGAAGCACCTGATCTTGCAATCACGACATCTGCCATGGCGTAAGCCAAATCCATTCTGTCAACGAAAGCTGTGATCTTCACATTTGGCAGATCAGCAACTTTAGGCTCGAACTCATCGATATACAATTTGCCACTTTGCCAAAGCACTTGAACATCATCGCGTTTCAACAGATCTAGGCTTCCACTCATACTGTTGTTAAGTGATCGCGCGCCAAGGCTACCTCCAGTCAGAAAAATTGTTTTCCTGCCGGGGTCGAACCCGAAATGTTTAATGCCTTCAAGACGTTTGTCCCTGGCTTTAATCAAATCTGCTCTTACCGGATTCCCCGTAAGGGTGATTTTATTTTTTGGAAACCATCTCTCCAGTCCTTCATAGGCTACACAAATCTTATCGACCTTTTTGGCTAATAATCTGTTTGTGATGCCCGGATAAGAATTTTGTTCCTGCACGAGGCAAGGAATTCCTTTTCTCGTTGCTATCTCCAGCAGCGGGCCACTGGCATATCCGCCAACACCAACTACCACGTCCGGTTTAAAGCGTCTCACGATCCCGATTGATCTAAAAAGACTAACCAATAATTTCAATGGGAACATCAGGTTCCGCAAAGTCAATTTCCTGTGAAATCCACTTATCCATAATCCTTTTATCGGGTATCCTGCTTTTGGAACTTTTTCCATCTCAAGCTTTCCCTTCGCCCCGACAAAAAGGATGTCGATATCTTTGTCTGCCTTTTTCAAGGCATTGGCAATCGCTATTGCCGGGTAAACATGGCCTCCTGTGCCGCCGCCGCTGATAATTATTTTTGTCATCGTTTTCCGTGGTTACTTTGAACCTCGCAAAGTCTGTTTCTAATTCCGGCTAAGCCGCTTTTTCAATGTATTTACTTACACTCAGTATCATACCGATACTCACACAGGTGAACAACAAGGAAGTTCCTCCCATACTAAGCAGTGGCAGCGGTAATCCGGTAACTGGTACCAAATGTACCGCCACTGCCATGTTCACTAAAGCCTGTATTACTAAGCTCAGACAGAGCCCGAGCGCTAACATTGCACCAAATGCCTTTGGACTTCTGGTTACCAAACTCACCACACGAAACAATAGCACGATATACAGTCCGAGAATGATAAAGCCCCCTACCAATCCATATTCTTCAATAATGATTGCGTAGATAAAATCAGCATAAGCAGAAGGCAAAAAATTTCTATGTAAACTATTACCAGGCCCTACACCAAATAACCCACCTTCTGCGATGGCCATTTTAGCTCTTTGCACCTGGTAAGACCCTTCCTTATTATTGAAGAAGTCATCAGTTCTTGTAATCCAAGTTTCCAGCCTGATCAGATCAGGAAAGAATTGTGCAAGGATGATCAGACAAGCAAACATCACGATCCCAAGCAGCAGGAGTAACCCAATATATTTGATATCAACCCTGCCAATGAACATCATCAATGTGCAGATCAGGAATAACACCATTGCTGTAGAAAGGTCAGCTGGAGCAATCAATCCGCAGATGACGATGATCGGAATGATAATCGGCACAAAAGCTGATTTGAAATCTCGGATATAGTCCTGTTTTGCTGTGATCGCTCTTGCTACATAGAGAATTAACGCCAGCTTAGCCAGATCCGAAGTCTGGAAAGAAATGCCAACCACCGGTAGGGTTATCCAGCGGCTGGCTTCGTTAAGCGACGTACCGAAAGCTAACGTGTACATCAGCAATGGTACGGAGACGAGCAGCAGGATGGGAGCCACTCGTGAAAATCTCATGTAATGCAGCAAAAAGCAGATATACATTATACCCAAGCCACCGATCAAAAGTGCCAGGTGCTTAATCAAGTAAGCCTCTGTATCACCACCTTTATACTTATATGCCAAAGAACCTGTTGCAGAATAAACTGCGAGCAAAGAAAACAGCGACAACAGGGCAACGACGAGCCAAATGGCGCGGTCACCGCGAAGGTTGCTGTAAATTCTGTTCCCTATTGCTGTCATGTTTTATATTGTTTTGCCTTTCGGCATTGTTTCGCCCTTTCGGGCATTGTTAAATTGTTTTGTCTATTTCAATTTTAGGACGGCCTCTTTAAACATCTCTCCTCTTTCTTTATAATTATTGAACCTGTCAAAGCTGGCGCATGCTGGCGAGAGCAAGACAACGTCTCCTGGTTCTGCATATTTTTTTCCTAGCAAGACTGATGATTCTGCGCTTTCGGCGTCGTCCATAATCTTTACCTGGCTTGAAAAAGCTTCGTAGATTTTTGTGTTATCTACGCCAAGAGTGACGATGGCTTTTACCTTTTCTCTGACCAGATCTTCGAGCATGCTGTAGTCGTTTCCTTTGTCTTGTCCGCCGACGATCCAGATCACGGGTTTGTCCATGGCTTCAAGAGCGAAGTAGACGGCATCTACATTTGTGGCTTTACTATCGTTGATGTAGTCAACATCGTTTATAGTGGCTATAAGCTCCAATCTGTGCGGATCATTCTGAAAAGTTGATAATGCTTTCGCAATTACTTTTTCAGAAACACCGACCAGACCTGCTGCCTGTACTGCACATGCGGCATTGAACAAGTTGTGATTGCCTTTGACACTCATGTCACTGACATTAAACCATACGTCATCGAGATGGACTCTTCCATTCTCTATTACAGGTGGCATTAATATTTCAAGGCTTTTTGGCAGGATACTTTTACCCTGCAGCCAGTTATTTATGTTTTCATCATCCTTGTTTCGGATGAAGTAATTGGCGCTGTTTTGATTGCTGATGATTCTGAATTTTGAATCGATATAATTCTCAATTTTGTAATCATATCTGTCAAGATGATCAGCTGTAATGTTGAGCAAGATGGCGATGTCAGGAGTGAACTTTACGATCCCGTCGAGCTGAAAGCTGCTAAGTTCGAGTACGTAGTATTCGTTCTCCCCTATTGCCACTTGTCTCGCAAAGCCTGGTCCCACATTTCCGGCAAGAATTACATCATAGCCTGCTGTTTCCAAAATGTGATAAGTAAGGTTTGTCGTTGTCGTTTTTCCATTGCTTCCGGTTATTCCGATAATGAAAGCATTGGTATACCGACTAGCGAATTCGATCTCCGAAATCACTGGTGTTCCTATTTCGTGCAGTTGTTTGATCAGCGGTGCTTTGTCAGGAACTCCCGGACTTTTCACCACCAATCCTGCATTTTCAAGGATCCAGTCTTCGGAGTGGCTGCCTTCTTCGAACAGAATCTCTTCTTCTTCGAGTTCAGCTTTGTACTTTTCGCTGATCTGACCGAAGTCGGAAACGAAAATCCGCCATCCTTGCTTTTTGCCTAACAATGCTGCTCCTACCCCACTTTCTCCTGCACCTATGATGACAAGAATCTTGTTTTCTATCTCGCCAAAGGGCTTTTCATATTGTTCGGCTTTGCCCATTATTTCAATCTTAATGCTGTGTCAGCGCTTTCGCTGGTCAGCGTATTTTCAAGGTAATTATTGTCAATGCTGCCAGTAGTACTCCCACGATCCAGAACCTTGCTACGATCTTGGGTTCGGGGATATTTTTCTTCTGGTAGTGATGATGGAGCGGAGACATCAGGAACACCCTTCGGCCTTCGCCGTATTTTCGTTTGGTGTACTTGAAGTACCCTACCTGGATCATCACTGAAAGGTTTTCGATCACGAATATCCCGCAAAGGATTGGAATCAAAAGTTCCTTTCTGAGTACTATCGCCAGTGCTGCTATGATGCCGCCTAATGTCAAACTACCTGTGTCACCCATGAAAACCTGAGCTGGAAAGGCGTTATACCAGAGGAATCCGATACAAGCCCCTATGAAACAGGCAGAAAATATCACGAGTTCCTGGGTTTCAGGCAGATATAATATCTTCAGGTAATCTGAAAATATAGCGTTACCCGAGACATAGGCTAACACCCCAAGTGTCGCACCGATTATCGCTGAGGTACCTGTTGCCAGTCCATCCAATCCATCTGTTAAATTGGCGGCGTTGGAAACTGCGGTTACGATGAATATCACCAGAGGAATAAAAATTATCCAAGCCAACTTTTTGGCATTGTCACCGGTAAACGCGATAAACGATGAGTAATCGAGCTGGTTTCCGGAGAAGAAAGGGATATTGGTTAATGTGGTTTTTACATAGGCCATTTCCCGGTCCATATCTGAAGGTGTATCGATTCTGACTATTTCATAGCCATTTGCCTGAGCTTTCTCAGGTGTCATTCTTACGACCACATCATTATGAAAAAACATCACTATTCCCACTATGAGTCCTAATCCTACCTGGCCAAGAATCTTGAATCGGCCCCTTAATCCTTTTTTATCCTTTTTGAACACCTTGATATAGTCATCAGCAAAACCAATCAGGCCCATCCAAATGGTAGAAAGGATCATTAACTGGATATAGACATTTGTCAAATCTGCCAACAACAAACAAGGCACCAGGATCGACAGGATAATTATGAGACCTCCCATAGTTGGCGTTCCCTGTTTGGCCATTTGACCGGCGAGATCGAGATCTCGAATCTCCTCTCCCACCTGCTTCTTCTGCAACATTCCGATAATTCGTTTCCCGAATACAATTGAGATAGTCAGGGAAAGGATAATCGCAGTAGCAGACCTGAACGAGATATACTGGAATAAACCAGCTCCGCTCAGTTGAAAATTCGCTTCCAGATATTCGAATAAATGGTAAAGCATTTTTTTGTTTTTGGCCCCTGGCAATTATGCCCAGGGATTATGTTTCTAGTTGGTTTGTATTTTCAAAAATTCCTTTAAAAAGGCTTTGTCGTCAAATTGGGTCTTTTCTCCGTTGATTTCCTGATATTTCTCGTGTCCTTTACCGGCTACCAAAATGATTGAGCCATTGTCTGCCATTTTGCAAGCTGTTTTTATAGCTTGTTTTCTATTGGTAATGGTTAAGACCTTATCAGCATGTTCAACAGGGATTCCTTTTTCCATATCCTCAAGGATCTTATCCGGGTTTTCAGACCTAGGGTTATCTGAAGTCAGAATCGTTTGATCAGATAACAAAACCGCTACATATGCCATTTTTGGCCTTTTCGCCTTATCCCTGTCTCCTCCGCATCCGACCACTGTAATGATCTTTTGTGAAGGCTGGCGGATGGCCTGGATCGTATTCAGCACATTATCCAGTGCATCTGGGGTATGTGCATAATCGACGATGGCCGTAATATTCCGCTCTGCATCTCTCATCTGGTCAAATCTTCCTTCTGCCGTTTGCAGGTTACTCATGATCGTGAGTGTATTAATTGCATCTTCACCTAACAACATTGCCGTTGCATAAACAGCCAATAAGTTGTAGGCATTGAATTTGCCAATTAACCTTGAGTGAAATTCTTTGCCACCCATTGTCAGAAAGAGTCCGTGGAAAGTATTTTCCAGGATCCTGGCTTTAAAATCGGCGACGCGGTTCAAGGAGTAAGTTTTATGTGTAGCAGCAGTATTCTGCAGCATCACTCTACCTCTTTTATCATCAACGTTAACAAGGGCAAATGACCCTTTGGGCAGGTCATCAAAAAACCGCTTTTTGGCATTGATATATGCCTTAAAGGTTTTGTGATAACCAATATGGTCATGTGAAAGGTTGGTAAATACTCCTCCAACAAATTCCAGGCCAGCTATTCTTCTCTGATCAACTGCGTGAGAACTGACTTCCATGAAAACGACTTCCGTCCCTTTTTCCACCATTTTGGCCATGTACTCGTTTAATGCAATAGGATCAGGGGTTGTTAACCTTGCCGGAATGACTTCCTCACCTACCCTGATATCAACAGTTGAGATGAGCCCGGTCTGCTTGCCCATTCCAAGGAACAGGTGATAAAGCATTGTGGCAATGGATGTTTTACCATTAGTACCTGTAATACCCACCAACTTCATTTTCCCGGAAGGGTGATCATAATAATTTGCTGCCATTTTCCCTAATGTCTCGTGCGGATCGGCAACTTCTATATAAGTTACTTCCTTTAGAAGATCATTTGGGAGATGGCTGCAGATGATCACCACAGCTCCTTTTTCAACAGCACTTTCAATGAACGTATGCCCGTCAAAAACTGCCCCGGGCAAGGCTATGAAAACATCGTTTTCTTCTGTTTTTCTTGAATCGAAGGTGATTTTTCGGATACGTTTATCCTTATCACCGATCACTTGCTTGGCCTCAATTCCTACCAGGAGGTCAGATAACTTGCGTGCAGGGTTTTCCATTAGGTTGCCTAATTCATTGTTAGCCTGATGGTTTGTCCTCTTGCAGTTGTACCTGGCCTGATTGACTGACGGGTAATCGTTCCGACTCCGTTAGTCTGGATCCTTAGGCCTAGATTGCCGAGTAAATGGGTTGCATCTCTGAGTCCCATTCCTCTTACATCCGGAATTTTATTTACGGTAAACTGAACCGCTTTCATATCTATGGTGTCATTATCGATAAACGCGTTGACCCAATCCTGGTCTTTTATTTCATCGTATGGCATTTTCAGATAATCAAGAACTTCTGCTATATCCGTTTGTACACCAGTTTTAACATCCGGTAACTTCTCGCCGCCAAGTGCGATCTTTTTGTCTTTATTTATGGCTTCATGCAATTCGATATCGGTTGCGAAGCACTTGTCAGCTATATCTCTAAAAACAGGAGCTGCGACCTGAGCACCATAAAACCCATTTTGGCGTGGCGTGTTAATGACCACAATACATGAATATTTTGGGTTATCTGCTGGGAAGTATCCTGCAAATGATGCCTGGTATTTCCGGTAGCCTTTCGGCATATCTTTCTTATAGTTTAGGATTGCTGTACCTGTTTTACCAGCCATCTTGTAGGTTTCGGAATTGATCCTTTTTGCGGTACCTCTTTGCACTACACCTTCCAACATTTCTTTAACCATTGCTATCGCCTTCTTGCCAGCAATCTGACGCCTCGTGACTTCCGGGTAGAAATTCTTAATACTCCGACCATCGTCTTGAATCTCAGAAACGATGTATGGCTTCATCATTCTCCCATTATTTGCAATAGCATTATAAAAAGCCAGCATTTGCAGTGGGGTCACTTTCAACTCATAACCAATTGACATCCAAGGAATAGTCGTTCCACTCCAGCCATCTGTAAAGGCTTCTTTGATATAAGCATTTCCTTCACCTTCGATCTCGATCTCGGTATTTTTGTGAAGGTTGAATTCTTTTAGTCGTTTAATGAAACGCTCTTGCCTTTCTTTTTCCTGGTAATGATGATGTACCAATTGAGCGATACCGACATTTGAAGAAATTTCAAAGGCTTTTCTAACTGTGGTTTTTTCCAAAAGATGGTATGATGCATCTTCCATGGTCTCTTCGTAGAAGTCCATTTTTCCGAGTTGCAGATCGATACTGTCTTCCGGGTTTACAAATCCGTCTTCCGCTAATGCCAACATAGCTGCAGCCTTAAAAGTAGAGCCTGGCTCTGTTGAAGCACCAATGGCGAAGTTGTAGGTTTCCCAGAGGTTGCCATCGTCCGTTTTACCAATATTGGCGATGGCTTTTATTTTACCTGTGGCCACTTCCATTACAATGGCACAACCATGCTTGGCGTCGTGATGCCTGATGGCTCTTAACAAAGCGTTTTCAGTAACATCCTGAATATTGATATCAATAGTCGTGAGGACATCCTGACCATGCTCAGGCTCGATCGCAGTAATATCGTGCATTGGCAACCAATGTCCTCCTGTCACTCTTTGCATGAGTTGTTTGCCTTGCTCACCTGCTAGTACATCGTTGAAAGAACCTTCCAACCCAACTGGTTTGGCGTTATCTCTAACATAGCCAATCGTCCTGTGGGCAAGCATGCCAAATGGCTTCTGTCTTTTGCTCTGCCTTATTGCGATGAACCCACCTTCATATTGTCCGCGATTAAAGATTGGAAACTGTTTCATAGCCTGCATTTCCGGATAGGTTACATCCTTTTTAATCAGCAGGAAACGTTCTTCTTTTTCGCGTGCAGCTTCCAGGTAATCCTTAAAGCCACCCTCTGTGAATCTGCTATTTGGCAGTTCAGACAAACATTTTGCAAGTGTGTCAACCTCAGAAGTCCAAATTTCGTCGGTAAGCGGAGGTGTTTTGGTATCCATACGCACCTCGAACATAGGAAGGGATGTTGCTAAAAGACTGCCATCGCTGGAAAAGACGTTACCCCTCTCGGCATTGATGGGCCGGTAATCGACATAGAGGCTGTCTGCTTTGCTTCTCCAGTGCTCTCCCTCAACGACCTGAATCTTCACTGCTTTGAAGAAGATCCCAGCTGCCGCCAGGGTAATGGCAAGCGCAACGACGTAGATACGCCATAATATTTCGTTCTTAATGTCCACAGGTGTATAATACTATGGTTGTTTTGCATGTTTGTGTATGGTATGGGTCAGTTTGATCATTGATGCCTGTTGGTTATCCCCGTTTGGTTCGCCGTGGTTAACCCCAAACCCGCCTGCCAACCTTTGTTGGCAGGACGAGTTTTCAAGCTTGTTCAACAATCTTTATAATTGCCTGTTTTACAATGATTTCCATCAACGCAAACAAGCAACTTCTTTACCTATACTTGACGCAAATAAATTTGGTCAGTATATGCCGTAGGAAAAGTGGTTTATTGCTAAACCTTTGCCAACGGCTCAATCAAAATCCCTTTCGGGGATTACGATCTTGTATGGTTTCTCTTTAAGGTCCCTTAGTCCAAGTTCTTTAACTTGTTGGGCGATCTCTGAATGCTTACTATGGTACATCAAGTCAGACTTCAGAGACATGTAGCGCCAGCGTTCTTCTTTCAACTCGTGCTGCAGATTCTGGATCTTTCGCACTTCTTTTTCTGCGTAATGCGCGTTGGCGATGTAAATAATGCCCAAGAATCCGAGGAAGAAAATGAACGGCAGGTTCTTTATCATCATAAAGGTGCTCGCCGCCGCCATACTGGGATATCTCCCCTTCTTCTTTTGAATTTCTTTTTCCTGAGACATTTGTCTTGGTTCTATATAATTTCCGGTAAACCGATTATTCAATTAATAATTTTTCAGCGATCCGGAGTTTAGCGCTTCTGGCTCTGGGATTTTGGTCGATTTCTGCCTGTGATGGCAAAATGGTCTTTTTTACTACTTCTTTGAATGGTCTGTAAATGTTGCCATAATCGTCTTTTATGACCTGACCATCAAAAGTGCCTTTTTTAACAAAATTCTTGACCATCCTGTCTTCCAATGAGTGATAGCTGATCACTACAAGCCTTCCGCCAGGCTGGAGAACCTCTAGAGACTGGCTTAAAAAATCTTCCAGTGCGCCCATTTCGTCATTCACTTCAATCCTTAATGCTTGAAAAACCTGCGCCAAGTATCGGGCCCTGTTTCCCCTTACCAAAGGATCAAGGATCATTAGCAAATCACCAGTAGTCTTGATCTTTTTGGTTGCTGTAGCACTGACTAAAGCCTGTGCAACAGTTTTGGCGTTTCTGACTTCACCGTATTTACTTAACAACTGCTGGAGTTGACCAGCATCGTAAGTATTGACGATGTCAGCAGCTGTGAGTGGCCCTTCCTTGTCCATTCGCATATCGAGTTTTGCCTCGTAGCGATAGGAGAAGCCTCTTTGCGGCTTATCGAGTTGAAACGACGAGACGCCGAGGTCGGCCAGGATGCCATTTACCTTCCGGATACCATTTAATTTCAAAAAACGTTTGAGGTGTCTAAAGTTCGCCAGGATGAAGATCAACCGGTTATCTCCTATCCGGTTATTCGCTGCATCTTCATCCTGGTCGAATGCATAGAGTCTACCCTCTTGTCCTATTGCGTTTAATATTGCTTTTGAATGCCCGCCTCCTCCAAAGGTGGCATCAACATAAACTCCATTTTGACTGATCTCAAGTCCTTCAATACTTTCGCTCAGGAGTACCGGATCGTGGTAACTCATTACTCACTTTCCTTTTTGTCTCCTAGGACTTTTTGAGCCAGGTCTGAAAAATCTTCAGGTTCATTGGTTAGTTCCATTTCCCAATTATCTTTCGACCAGATCTCAATGTAATTGAACATTGTAGAGAGGATGGCTTCTTTTTCGATGCCTGCCCACTCCAAGAGGTTTTTCTTTACCAGTATTCTGTTTGAAGAATCTGTAGTGATTTTTGAAGCGCCGCGATTGAAAAGACGGATAAACTTCATATTGTCCTTGTCGTAAGGATTCAACTGGTTCACTTTTTCAGATTCAACTTCCCAAACTTTTTCGGGAAAGAGTCTCAGGTACTTTCCTGAGCCCCTGTTGATAATGAAGGTCATCTCCCCTTCCTGGTCCAACTGAGACAATAAATCAGAGGGCAGTCGCATGCGACCTTTAGCGTCAATCTTACACTCATATTCTCCGAATAATTGTTTCATCTGGTAAAGGAAAGAGCCTTTTCATTTCAAATGTATGGTTTTTTCCCACTTATTTCCACTTTTTTACACAAAAAATGTAAAAAAGGTTCATTTTATTTCATTTTAAAACAAAAAGTTTTAAAAAAAACCAAATAATGGCTTTCAGGCAGGTTGTTCTCGTTGGGAAATTAGAGCATTAAGACCTTTACTACTGTTTTTCAGTGTATAAGAAGGGTTGATCTTATTAAGGAAGCAATTGGAAACAAGTTGTAGAAAAGTAAAGGAAATAAGTCTAAATCCTTGAATTTATTCGTTTTAAAAGAACAAAATGATTTATGCCAAATCATTGACAAAGGCAAAAATCAGCCTTTTTATTATCATTTTTGACAATAATTCGAAAAAATCTCAAAATCGTGGGAAAAAGTGGGACAAGAGGTTTAAAAAGTGGAAATCAGGATTTCCGATAGGTATTGGTGAAGCTTTGCAATTTCATTTTTAATACACCAAAAACAGCTTCCTTGACAATACCGCCACTCATTTTAGAAATACCTTCTACCCTGTCTGTAAATGTGATAGGCACTTCTACAATCCGGAATCCAAGCATCCAGGTCGCGAATTTCATTTGAATCTGGAAGGCGTATCCTACGAAAGTAATTTTGTCAAAGTCAATAGTTTCAAGCACCTTTCTTGAATAGCACACAAAACCAGCAGTTGGATCTTTTACAGGCATCCACGTAATCATTCTTGTATAGAGTGAAGCTCCAAAAGAAATGAAGATCCTGCTAAATGGCCAGTTTTCGAGTTTTCCGCCTTTTGTATATCTGCTTCCAACAGACATACCTGTTCCCTCCTCTTTACATGCTTCATATAACCTGAGCAAATCTTTGGGATTATGAGAAAAATCAGCATCCATTTCGAAAATAAAATTGTATTGTCTGGCCAGGGCCCATTTAAATCCATGAATATATGCAGTGCCCAATCCTAGCTTACCCGTCCTCTCTTCTATAAACAGTTTGTCCTTATGTTCTACCATTAACTGTTTTACGATATCCGCTGTGCCATCGGGTGAACCATCATCAATGACCAAAACATGAAAAGGAATATCTAAGGAGAAAACGGCTTTTATAATGTTGGCCACATTCTCTTTCTCATTATAGGTGGGAATAATTACAAGTCTGTCTGACATTGGAAAATGACTATTTTGCTATTTGGTCGCAAAGATACTTATTTACTTTAATCTGCAATCCTCAATCTGTAATCTTGGGAATGCTGACGGCTGACGGCTGACGGCAATTAAACTAATCAAGGATAGTCTGACAAAGCATTGGGAGATCCAGTTTACTGAAATTGCCGGAACTCATCAGCAGGAGGTTTGTATTTTGGAGGTTAAGGTTAAACAAGTAATTGTGGAGTTTGGCTTTTTCGGTGTAAACAGTGAGGTTTTTATTGTCGAAAGCATTTTGGACAAAAGTCTTTGATAAGGCAGGCATTTTTTTCATTTCCAGGGTGTGGCTACTAAAATATACGATTGGGGTTTCTGCCGGGTCGAGTGTGTTGGCATACTGTGTCAGAAATTCTTTGTTGAGACTGCTGAAGGTATGTAATTCGAATATTGCAATCAACTTGCGGTCCGGATTTCTATGCTTGACGGCTTTGACGGTTGCTTCAACTTTTGACGGGGCGTGGGCAAAGTCAAGGAAAACGGTAGAATGACCATTCTCCCCCTTTGTCTCAAGACGTTTTGCTGCCCCTGTGAAGTCGCTAATGGCATTATAGAACTCAGGTGTTGTGACACCCAACTTCTGGCAAACCAACCTTGCGGCCTCCAGGTTTTGAAGATTGTGAATGCCGAATATCCCCACAGGATACGTTTTCAGCTTGTGAATTATTGATAAACCTTTTTCAGTATAGTTGTATTCAGGAGTATCGTATGCAGAAGTTTTGACATTATTTTGATGTGTTTGAAGGATTTTTTGAAGAGATGGATCGTTTTTATACCAAAAAAGTGTTCCATCTTTTTCAATACGGTTTACAAACTCACTGAATTGTTGCTCATAATTTTCAAAAGTCGGAAAGACATTAATATGGTCCCAGGCCACGCCTGTTAACACTGCAACATGAGGTCGGTAGTACCAAAACTTGGGCTCCCTGTGAATGGGTGAAGACAAGTATTCGTCTCCTTCAATAATTATGATGGAAGCGTCAGTAAGTCTAACCATATTTCGAAATCCGGGCAGTTGGGCACCTACCAGGTAATCTGCATCAACTCCCAGTTTGTCCAGCACATGGAGAATCATGGCTGTTGTAGTGGTTTTGCCATGGCTTCCGCCGATGACCACTCTTTTTTTGTCACGAGATTGTTTATAAACGTATTCCGGATAAGAGCAGATATTAATTCCAAGTTGCGTTGCTTTGGCAAGTTCAGGATTATCGGGCCTCGCATGCATGCCAAGAATGATGGTATCAATTTCGTGGGTAATCCTTGATGGATGCCACCCCATTTCTTCTGGTAGCAAACCTTGTAGTTGCAATCTTGTGCGGGCAGGATCGTATATCTCATCATCTGACCCGGTTACCAGGTAACCTTTTTCCGAAAGGGCAAGCGCCAGGTTATGCATAGCAGAACCTCCAATGGCGATAAAATGGATACGCTTCAAGTTTGAAGAATTTTTTGCTTATACCCGACATTTACGTCAGAAGAATATCACAATATTCGAAAAATATATGAAATGAAAGGATTTTTACGATTCCGCATAACTATTTGGTATCATTTTCGTTGATAATAAATCGGATCACAAATCCGTTAGAATATGGGTATTAATGGATTAAGTTGTCCGAGTAGGTCACATTTTTTATTTTTGCACTCCTTTTAATTAAAACGCTTTATTATGAAAAACCGGATTAAGCAATTTTTTGGCGCTTTAGTCCTTCTTCTTTTCCTCACAGCTATGTCTTCATGTAACAGGGGTATGGGTTGTCCTAACAACTTTTCAATTGGAGAACTGGCTTTTGAACTTGTAGAACACAGTCTGATCAAGTCTGTCGGGCTTGAATAATTCCTTTCGGGACAATTATGAAGTCCCTTAATCGCATCACTACTGCTGACGGCTCGCACTCTATTTTATCAGATAAATTTGGTGTAAGTTATCACTCCATCCATGGTGCTTTGCAGGAAACCCAGCATGTTTTTATTAATGCTGGGTTAAAGCTCAAAGCATTGACCAGCCCGTCTGTTTCCATTCTAGATATTGGATTCGGGACAGGGCTCAATGCCTTTGCAACGATTCTGGAGGCAAGGAGAAGAAATCTAACAGTTTACTACCATGCTGTTGAGGCCTTTCCGTTGGAATTTTCTGTCATTTCAGGCCTTAATTATCCTGCTCTTTTGGGTGGAGAAGAGGAAACAAATTTATTTGAATCATTGCATACTTCAGAATGGGGTGCGCCATTAATGCTATCTGATACATTCACATTGTTTAAGGATCTTTCTCTTTTCCAGGAATTGGAGGTGAACAAGTCATTTGATCTTATCTATTACGATGCCTTTGCCCCTTCAGCTCAGCCAGAGCTATGGGAGGAGCCAATATTATCCAAAATGTATGAACTATTAGGCCCTGATGGGGTACTAGTCACCTATTGCGCGAAAGGAGTTTTTAAACGCACGTTAAAGGCTGTAGGATTTACAGTTGAGGCTTTACCCGGACCTCCTGGCAAACGCGAAATGACAAGGGCAATAAAACTTGTTCATGAAACTGGTTAGGATACGACGATCATTGCCTTGTTCTTCTTACCATTTTCCATCATGAGGTATTTTCCGAAAAGGAGAGATTCATGATTAATAGTCAATTCATGGCTTGTGACCTTGTCTTTATTCACGGATACGGCATTACCTTTAATAGCGCGCCTAGCCTCCCCTTTTGAGTTAAGGAAACTAGTTTGCTCGGCAAGGAGATCAACCACATTTACGCCATTACTGAATACCGACTGAGGGACCTTGTAACAATGATCTATTTCATCAGAAATTACTTGCAAGTCATCTACTGACAATGCCATAAGGGCGTCCTTTTTCGCCCTATTGTTAAACAGTAATTGAGAGACTGCAAAGGCTGCTTCGTATGCCTCGCCTGAATGGACTCTACGGGTGAGTTCTTCTCCAAGTATTTGCTTGAGCATCCGAGGGTTATGTTCATATTCTTTTTCCATAGCTTCAACCTCTTCCCTGGACTTCAATGTGAAGTAACGGATGAATTTAGGGATATCGCGATCGTCAGCCTGAATCCAGAACTGGTAGAAAGCGTAGGGAGAAGTAAAAGTTGAATCTATCCAAACATTCCCCTTTGTCGATTTCCCGAATTTGGAGCCATCTGCTTTTGTCAATAAAGGCGTGGTTACGGCGTAAGCTTTACCACCAACATTACGCCTGATAAATTCAGTGCCCGAGGTAATATTTCCCCATTGATCTGACCCGCCCATTTGGAGTAGGCAGTTTTGTTGTTCGTATAAGCACTGGAAATCGTATGCCTGAAGTAGTTGGTAACTGAATTCTGTAAAAGAAAGCCCTGTCTCTATTCTCTTTTTGACAGATTCTTTCGACATCATATAATTAATGGTAAGGGTTTTACCAACTTTTCTTAGAAAATCAAGCACATTCATCTCCTTGTAAAAGTCATAATTATTTACCATAATGGCATTATTAGGACCGTTATCAAAATCAAGGAATTTTGACATGAGTTTGGCCTGGTATTGAAGATTGCTATCCAAAATGTCGTAGGACAATAATTCTCTTTCTTGGTCCTTTCCGGAAGGATCACCTACCCTGCCAGTAGCTCCTCCCATTAAGACGATTGGTTTGTGACCTGACAATTGAAATAATTTCAAAACCATTATCTGGACCATATTACCTAATGTCAGAGAAGGTGCAGTTGGGTCAAAACCGATGTAGCCGGTGGTCATTCCTTTAGAGAGCACTTCTTCCACATCAGGAGTGGAATTAAATAACATGCCTCGCCATTCTAATTCTTCTAGGAAGTTCATATGTTATGATGTGTGAATTGTAGAGTTGCAAAAATAACGAAGTATTGGAAAGAAAAAGTTCCTTCCTCAAAAAAGAATCAGAAACCTTTTCCGGTAAGGAGGCAAACAACGTTTTGAGGTATTTGATCGTTGTCGTAAAAGTGACGAAAAGTCTCAAATTGTTTCTTAAATCGCAGTTGTTGATTAATTTTATTGCATAAACAGAAACCTTCGCTATCGGCAAAACGTATACTCATCAAATTCCGGAGTCCATTTTTCCCCCCGAAACTTCATTGTTTTCCGGTAACTTGCTGAATTTCAGGATTTCTTAAATAGTAACCTGTTAATTATTCAGAGTTTTTAAACTGGTAATTCCAGATTATGGAGACTAATACCAAATTCCTTTAAAGGGAGGTATAATTTTTGTGGCTTCTCCTTGTTTTGAATTACCTTTGGATTTTTAAAACTGTAAACCTTAAGTTTTGCTGAGAAAATCGACATTCATGCGATCATTTTTCCTTGCCATTTTAGCCATATTTTTCGTGTCAGCCCCTGGTTTTGCACAAAAGTACAGCAACGAATTTCTTTCTATAGGGGTTGGAGCCAGAGCTGCCGGTATGGGGAATTCATTAGTAGCTGGCGTCGATGATGTGACAGGAGGATACTGGAACCCCGCCGGGTTGATGGGCATTAAGTCCAATCTCCAGGTTTCATTTATGCATTCCGAATGGTTTGCGGGTATTGGTAAGTTCGACTATTTTTCATTTGCCGCTCCGATCAATGATCAGAAGCGAGTTCTCGGATTTTCATTTATTCGTTTCGGTATTGATAATATTCCTAATACACTTTCCTTATACGAAGATGATGGAACGATCAATTATAGTAACGTTTCTCCATTTTCAGCAGCGGATTATGCGCTCTTGTTCAGCTACGCCCAAAACATGGGTAAGAACTTAAGGATTGGAGGTAATGTAAAGGTTATTCATCACAAGATTGGTCCATTTGCCAATTCGTGGGGTTTTGGACTTGATCTTGGATTACAATATCACTTGAAAAGCTGGCGATTCGGATTACTCGGAAAAGATATTACCTCAACGTTTAATGCGTGGAATTTCCAATTTACCGAAGAAGAACAACGCACACTTCAGTTAACAGACAATGAGGTACCAGAGAGTAGTGTGGAGATAACCAAGCCACAGTTTGTATTGGGTATTGCCTATCAAAATGACTTCAAACTTGGGGTCAGAAAGAAAGCCAAACCTGGAGATAACAGGACCCACCGCACAATTGGGTTACTCATAGAAACAGATTTTAACATTACGACTGACGGAAAACGTAATGTACTTATTGGTGCTGATCCGATAAGTATTGATCCGGCTGTTGGTATGGAATTTAATTATAACGATTTCATTTTTATTAGAGGTGGTATTAATAATTTCCAGAAATCCACCGATTTATTGGGCAATGAATTCACTTCCGGCCAGCCCACCGGAGGCATTGGGGTTAAAATTTTTAAGGTTCGGCTCGACTATGCACTTACGAATCTGGGAGACCAGCAAGAGAACTTTTTCTCTCACCTGATTTCCCTGACGGTCGATATTAATTTCGACTACATCAAAAATGCAATTAAAAATGCCGAATAAATGGTAAAATTATTTTACCAGGCTGCTACCATCGCTGCTTGTTTTTTCTGGTGTACGCTCTCACTCGACGCCCAGGCACCGAAATTCAGTAATGAATTTCTGGCCATTGGTGCTGGTGCACAATCTCATGGTATGGGGGGTGCAATGACAGCATCAGTCGGAGGAGCTGCCTCTGGTTATTGGAACCCTGCGGGGCTCTCTGATCTGACATATTCATTACAGGTCAATGCTATGCATGCAGAATGGTTTGCCGGTATTGGTAAATATGATTACCTGTCTGTTGGCAAAAGAATCGATTCCGGAAAAAGAAAAAGCGGCATCGGTTTTACTTTAATCCGCTTTGGTGTAGATAATATCCCGAACACATTTAACCTGGTTAACCCAGATGGGTCAATCAATTTTGACAATGTAACCCCTTTTTCAGCCTCAGATTATGCCTTTTTGGCTTCGTATGCGAGAGAATTACCGGTGCAAGGTTTGACCATTGGCGGGAATGTTAAGGTGGTACATCGCAGAGTTGGGCAATTTGCCTCAGCATGGGGCTTCGGCATTGACCTTGGCGCACAATTCAGGTTAGGTAAGCATTTGAGATTTGGCCTTATGGCGCGAGATATCACATCCACATTTAACGCCTGGAGCTTTAGTTTTTCAGATGAGGAAAAGGTCATCCTTGAGTTAACGGATAATGATATTCCCGAAAACTCAATTGAGGTGACGACACCTAAATTTTCGCTTGGTGTTGCTTATGAGACAACGTTTTCCAGGCATTTTTCCATTTTAGGAGAGATAGACCTGGACTTGACAACCGACGGTCAACGAAATGTCTTAATTAGTAGTAAGGCATTTAACATTGATCCTCGGATTGGTGTGGAACTTGGCTATAGAAGTTTGGTATTTGCAAGAGCAGGTATCAGTAATTTTCAAAAGACTTTGGATAATGTCAATGGAACTACCTCCTCTATCAGTGCACAACCGAATATAGGTGTTGGGGTAAGGGTGAGCAGATTCCAGGTTGATTATGCATTAACTGATATTGGCAATGTTAGCCAGGTTTTATATTCACATATATTTTCGATTACTGTAAACCTAAACCCCGAAAGAAAAAATAAATTCCGACAACCCAAATCAAAACCAAAGATCCCGAAGCGGATCATAGAACAGATTGACTAAATTATCATTCTATGAAAAAGTATCTCTTCTCATTGCTAGCGGTAATTCTATTCTCGTCAGGCACTTTTGCCCAAATGGTAGTACAGGGTGACACCCTTTACGGGAATGAATGGATCAACTACGAACAAGATTATGTAAAATTCAATATTGCGGAAGAAGGTGTATTCAGAGTAGACCGACAGACTCTGCTTGATACTGGTGCAGATCTTTCCAATGTGGATGGCGCGAATTTCCAAATGTATCACCTGGGACAGGAAATCCCGATCTTTGTTTCCAATTCAGGGGATTTTGGAAATAGCGACTTTATTGAATTTTATGGTCAGAAATACCTGAGTGAACTGGATTACTATCTTGTGCCCAATCCTGATCAGCTGACCAATCCTTATTACAGTCTTTTCACGGATACTTCTGCCTATTTCCTAACATGGAACAATTCTACAGCTAACTCAAGGCTGGAGCCAACTGCAAATGATCTAACCAACCTGCCAGCAGCAGAACCGTTTTTCATGTATGAGCATGTAGAGTGGTATAATAACAAACACCTACCTGGTTTTGTCCAAAACGATCTGACAGAAGCCAGGATTGTAATTGGTCAGGGATGGTCGACAGGGTATGCTTCTGTCAGAACTTTAAACGTCCCATTATCAGCAATTTTCGCCTCAGGGCCTGATGCGACGATTGATATGCAGATATTCTCGGGTATAGGTGCTCACCAGTTACAGGTTGACATCAACAGCACCACAGTGATTAATGAGGTTTTCAATAATTTCAGACTTAATGAATATACCGTTTCCATGGCTGCGGGCAACCTGACGGAAAGCATGCAATTTGATGTAGAAGGTGTTCTTGATAATGACTTACATTCAGTAGCCTACATTACCATTGATTATCCCCGCACCTTTGATTTTGCAGGCGCTTCAATGTTCAACTTCGAATTACCTGCATCAAACAACCCAGTCTACCTTGATATTACCAATTTTGATGTAACCGGGTCAAACGTTTACCTGTATGACCGAACTAATGGGTTAAGCATTCAGACACAGGTTTCTGGTAGTAATGTCCAGGTTAAATTGCCGGCCTCTGCTGTAAATAGAGAATTAGTTTTAATCAACCGGGCATCTTCAATAGAAGTCACCACTGATATGATCAATACAGTTCAGTTCAGAGATTATAATACTGACCAGGGAGACTTTATCATTGTTTCAAACCAGTTGTTATATGACGATGGCAATGGCAATAACTTCGTTCAGGGTTATGCCGATTATAGGGGGACAACAGGGTTCTCCCCTATCATCATTGAGGTTCAGGAATTATTTGATCAATTTGGATATGGTGTTAACAGGCAAAGTATGGCCTTCAGAAACTTCTCTCATTTCGCGGTAAGAAATTGGGACCAACATCCACCAGAATATTTATTTATTATTGGAAAAGCGAGGGGTTATGTTCCGTTAAGAAATAATCCTGCGGTCAATTATCCCATCGAGAAAGTACCTACCTATGGAAACGGAGCTGACAACCTGCTTACTGCATCGGTGTTGTCTGATGTTCCAATAATTCCGATTGGAAGATTAGCAGCCTTTGAAGGGTCAGAAGTGGGGATATACCTCGACAAAGTAATGGCTTTCGAAGGCAACCAGACACTTCCACAAACCATTGAAGATAAAGCATGGATGAAAAGGATTATCCACCTTGGAGGTGGAGATGCTAATATTCAAACTCAGATCAGAGTAAATCTTAACAGCTACAAAGACATTATTGAAGCAGAGAGTTACGGCGGAAACGTATTTTCTTTCTTCAAAACAAGTACAGACCCTATCCAAATCTCTCAATCAGATTTTCTTGATTCTTTGATTAATGATGGAAGTTCAATGATCACATTCTTTGGACACTCTTCTCCAAATTCATTTGATTTTAATCTTGACCTTCCGGAAAATTATACCAACTTCGAGCGTTATCCATTAATCTTTTCATTGGGATGCTTTACTGGAAACATTTTCAAAAAGACCAAAGGACTTAGTGAAGACTTTGTCATCATTGAAGATAAAGGAGCCATCGGATTCCTGGCATCTACTCAGCTAGCATCTTTTGGTTCATTAAACTTATGGGGAGATCGCTTTTACAGGAATGTCTCTACCTTGCATTACGAAGAAGGTATCGGGAAAAGTATTCAAGCAGTGATTGCGTCACTAGACAATTCGAGCTATGAAACCCGACGCCTCAATCAGTTTATGTCGCTCCATGGTGATCCGGCGGTTAGCCTAAATAGTCATGAAGCCCCCGATTACCTGGTAAAAGGAACGGCAACTTCCTTTGAACCCTCATTGATAACTACCCAACTCGACAGTTTTGATATCAATGTAACAATTACTAATATCGGAGAAGCAGTGCCAGATTCATTTGACATAACCATTACCCGCGAATTACCAGATGGCACTTTGATCAATGCAGTAAATGAAAGAGTGGAGTCACCGGAATTTGAAAGCTCCTTCTCCTTTACATTGCCGGTTCGTGATGATGCATTGGGTCTAAACCAGTTTTGCATTACCGCTGATGCCGTTGATGATATTGGAGAACGACCACTACCTGATGCAGAGAATAATAACACCTACTGTCTCAACCAGTATATTTTATCAGATGATGTTCTACCGGTTCACCCTTATCCGTTTGCGATAGTTCCTGAAAATACACCTACGCTAAAGGCTTCAACGGCCAACACTTTTGCTGGTGAATTAGAGTATTTTATGGAAATCGATACGACTGAATTGTTTAACAGCCCAATTAAGATCTCCACCTCAATCGTACAGGCCGGAGGAACGCTGGAATGGACACCGAATGTCGATTATCAAAATGAAACAGTTTACTATTGGAGAGTTCAGGTAAATCCTGATTTGGTGCCTAACTCTTCTGGTTGGAAAACATCTTCCTTCATTTATATCCAAGATGAATTCCCGGGATGGAACCAGTCTCATTTTTACCAATTCCAGAAGGATGATTATATAAATATGCGCTTAAAACCAAACAGGGAATTTTCCTTTATTGAGGATTTTCTTGAGTTAACGCTAGATTTGTCATACCCTGGTATTTTGGTGAATGACCAGATTGCCTTTTACATTAATGGTTCAAAACAATACCATTTTGGATTCTGCGGAAACCTAGGTGTCGTTAACTTCGCTGTATTTGATCCTGTTTCTGGTGAGCCATGGATCAATAACCCGGATGGCTTGGGAGGGATTTACGGTTCAACCGAATGTCGGCCATTGGTTCCTAATTTTGCTTATCCGGTAACCAATATGGAAGGTCGTCAAAAAGCAATTGACTTCCTCCGGGATACTGTTCCAGATGGATTTTACGTGTTAGCCTATACCTATGGCGACTATTCACCACAAAACTGGACCTCGGATTCACTGTCAGTTGGTGATGTTACCTTGTTTAGTGTGTTTGAAGAACTGGGCGCAACCCAACTGAGATCTATGCAAGGTTCGCCAGTACCTTATTCTGCATTCATGCGCAAGGGCAATCCGGCTTTTGCTCAAGAGCAATTTGCAGCATCTACCGCTGATGTGCTTAATTCCGTTTACCAACTTCCCGGAAGTTGGAATAATGGATATGTTGAGTCACCCGCAATTGGCCCTGCTGCTGATTGGTCGCAACTACTATGGAATTTTTCTGCCCTTGACGGAATGGCTCAGAACGACAATGTCTATATAGATGTTATTGGCTTGGATGCCAATGAAAATCAAACCATTTTAGCCACCGGAATCACTGATATGGATACGACGCTTAATTTTGTTAACCCAGAGCAGTATCCGTTTATCAAACTGCGTTTTAATGCACAGGATGTGATTAATGAAACCAGTGCTCAACTTGATTTTTGGAGAGTCATCTTTGAAGAAATTCCAGATGCAGCGCTAAGACCTGAAATCCTGTTTACACTTGACAACGATACTATCCAGCAAGGTCGTGACCTTACCATGCAAATCGCTATTGAAAACCTGACCAATGCTGATATGGATAGTCTGTTGATCAAATATATTATTTCGGATGACAATAATAATGAATTGGTGCAAAGCAACAGGATGGCTCCTTTGCTTGGTGGTGAATCATTAGTGGCAGAACTATTACTACCAACTCGTGATCTTGCTGGCTCCAACAGGATATTTATTGAAGCCAATCCGGATGATGACCAGCTTGAGCGATTCCACTTTAACAACATTGCGCTGGTGGACTTCAATGTCACGCGTGATGTGCTTAATCCTATCCTCGATGTGACTTTCGACGGGAAGCATATTATGGAAGGTGATATCGTTTCAGCAAGGCCGAATATCTTGATCACCTTAAAGGATGAAAATAAATATCTCGAACTTGGAGACACTTCTCTCTTCAAAATATTACTTCAATATCCGGGAGAGGCCGGATTACGCCAGGTCCATTTCGATAGTGATGAAATGACCTTTTATCCAGCTGATCCTTCTAATCTGGGTGATGAAAACAGAGCTGTCATTGAACTGAATCCTTCATTCCTAGTCAATGGCACTTACCAACTATTTGTACAGGCTGAAGATGCGACAGGCAATCAATCAGGTGATCTGGATTACAAAGTGGCTTTCGAAGTTATCAATGAGGCTTCAATCTCTAATGTTCTGAATTATCCAAATCCGTTTACGACCAGCACAAGGTTTGTATTCACATTGACTGGAGCTGAACTACCTGAGTTTATGAAAATTCAAATTATGACCGTTACCGGAAAGGTTGTAAGGGAAATCATGATGGATGAGTTGGGCCCGATTTCTATCGGAAACAACATCACTGATTATGCATGGGATGGCACTGATCAATACGGTGACCGACTCGCTAATGGTGTTTATTTATACCGGGTCATTACCCATTATAACGGTGAAGAAATGCAGCGTTATCAGAATAATACGAACCAGTACTTTAAGGAAGGGATTGGGAAGATGTATTTGATGCGATGATCTAGTTGGCAGTAAGGAAAATAATAAAAGCCATTCGATGTATTCGAATGGCTTTTATTATTTGGTCTATTTTTATCAGAATAATATGTTAGCTACATTCAGCCTACTACCGACTGGTTATTCTAAATCACCTTTCCGTTTAAACCCTTTATTAACATGTTGCAGGATAAACCCGCCGATACCGTTTTGCGAGTTTTCAGAGTTGCTCAAGACAATTATGCCGGTTTGCGTTTCCTTGACAAAGGCTACAAATGTGCGATGACCTTCAGTGACACCACTGTGTGCAATAATCGAGTTTGAATTCTTCCTGGGGTGGACAATATGCCAACCTGTACCTGAAAAGACTTTTGGTTTGTCGGTTGGGCCTTGTTCAACATGAATAGGTGCAAACATTTTATTGAGATCGTGAAATTCGTTTAAATTGGCTTTAACGAAAATCAACATATCTCTCATTGAGGATTTCATCCCTAATGCAGCTTCAAATGACTGGTAAGTCCATGGTCCCACTTTATCTCCGCCTAAAGAATAACCTGCAGCCATTTCTGACTCGTCACCTTCTTCCAACATCAATTTGGTTGCCGTCATATCTAGAGGAGCCAAAAGGTATTCGTCATATAAATTGATAATTGATTTATTTGCTGCCTTTTCCATAACCTTGGCCAAAAGGACATACCCAAGATGAGAATAGTGATAATCTTCTCCGGGCGTGATATTGGGGAAAAATCCAGTCAGGAATTTCAGGAGATCGTGGTTTGAATAGTTGGCGTACGGATTTCTGGGATCCTTTTCCCTGGTGCCAAAATTATGCGGTAATTTAGGAAGGCCTGAAAAATGAATTGCCAAATCCCTTACTGTTATCAATTTTCCTTCAAAATTCAGATTAGGAAGATCGATGTATTTTGTAACAGGATCGTCATAGCTTATTAGACTGTCATTGACAAGTCCCTGCAAGACAGAAGCCGTAAATACTTTGGTGACTGACCCTATTTCAAAGATTGTGTTTTTTGTAATGGTACCCCCTTCTTTTTCCAATTCACCATAAGCATAAATGTAGGTAGAGTCACCTTCAATAATTCCAATGATAACTCCAGGTGTCTTTTTGAAATCTACTTGTTCGTAGACTATCCGATTGACATATTTATCAAGGGATTTGGGTTGCCCAATTACATCAACAGGTAACGAGAATAGTGCCATTATTATGGCAATAATAAATGTAAAAAACCTCATAAATCAAGTAGTTATCCTAACTTTTTGCCTTTCATAGCAGACTTGATAGTGTGATCCATCGCCCTGTGAGCCAACGGGTTGGTAAACTCGTTGAGATCATCCATTGCTTTGTTAATCACGTCCTTGTCTTTACCTAAGACGGCTTTTTTGAGGATTTCGTTGAGTGCCAGGGTGGAAGAAATTTCATTTTCTGTCAAAATCGCCCTGTTTTGCTCAATAAATTTCTCTGCTGAGAGGATAATATTATTGGCCTCATTCCTGGCCTCAAGTAGTCCTCGTTTTTCCATGTCATCCTGCGCATTTTTTATGGAATCAAGTAACATAAGTCCCATTTCTTCCTCTGAAATTCCATATTGGGACTTAACATTAATTGACTGTGAAACGCCAGACCTCAATTCTTTAGCTCTTACAACAAGTATACCATCTGCATCAAGGATGAAATGGATTTCTATTTTGGGCAGCCCGGCCGGCATTGGTGGAATGCCCTCTAAAATGAATTCTCCTAATTTACGATTATCCTGAACTAAATCCCTTTCACCCTGAAAAACAGCGACTTTTAATCGACTTTGACCATCCACTGAAGTAGTATATTGCCTACCTGCCTTTATTGGTACTTTGGAATTCCTGGGAATGATTACGTCCATTAGTCCTCCCACCGTTTCTATACCAAGCGACAATGGTGTAATATCGATAAGGAGCATGTCGCGATTGTTCCCCGCAAGGATGTCTGCCTGGATAGCCGCACCCAGGGCAACAACTTCATCGGGATTTAATTTATCATAAACGGCCTGGCCAAAGAAATCGGAGACCATAGACTTGACCAAGGGTACCCTGGTTGATCCACCCACCATGACCACGTGATTTATGTCCGAAACTTTGAGTTTGGCATCTTTCAAAGCCTGCTTGCAAGCCGAGAGGGTTTTGTTAACAAGTGGGGAGATTAATTTTTCGAATGTGGTGAGGCCTAGCTGCAGATTAATGCCATTTATTCCCCCTTGAAAGTCTCCTTCTGAAGAAAGATACTTTTTCGCAGATTCTGCTTCCAGCCTTAAAGCCTGAACGAAGGATTTATCATCAAGTAAACCTTCCTGCTTTAATTTATGGGTATCAATCCAATGATCGATAATCACACGATCAAAATCATCACCACCTAAAAAGGTATTTCCGTTAGTCGATAGCACTTCAAAAATGCCTTGCTCTATGCGTAGGATGGAAATATCAAACGTTCCTCCTCCCAAATCATAAACAGCAATGGTTTTAGTCTCTTCCCTGTCAAGTCCTATCCCGTAAGCAAGGCTCGCAGCAGTAGGCTCATTGACAATCCTGAGTACATCAAGTCCTGCCAGTTTACCGGCGTCGCGGGTAGCTTGTCTCTGAGCATCATTAAAATACGCAGGGACGGTGATTACCGCTTTATTTACAGTTTGGTCAAGCGAAAATTCAATCCTTTTCTTAAGTTGAGCCAAAATTCTGGCTGACAACTCAATAGGTGTGTAGAATTTATCTCTGACCCGCACCTTGACCAGGCTTTCTGTGTCTTCGTCGATTATCTTATAACCAAAATAACTTTCGAAATTCTCGACATCGTTATAGGATTTCCCCATCAGGCGTTTAACCGAATAAATCGTATTTGAAGGATCCTTTATTAGAAAGGCTTTGGCGTCATGTCCAACCAGGACAGAATTGTCTTCGGAAAAATGAATTATGGAAGGTACCAGTGTATTTTTACCGCCCTTATCCTTTACAGCCAAGGGCTGCCCTTCATCGATGAAGGCAACAAGACTATTCGTTGTACCCAGGTCAATACCAATAATGATTTCATTGGTATCTTTCTTTTCTATTGTTCCTTTAGAAATATTAATTGGAATCTTTGCCATATTTCTACTTAAAATTGACTGCAAAGGTAACCAAAAAATGCCCAAGAAGTTCTAATAAAAAAAACGCTCTTTCGTTGAGAAAGAACGTTTTAACCTGGGTTATAACAGTTTTGGACTTTTTTCACCCGGTTTTTTAGCCCGGGATTCCGTTGATGTCAGGTTGATGTATAATTAAAGGGCTAAAATTTCTCTTATATCCTCTTCGGATTCTATAGTTTTATCAATCACTTCCATGGTGAGGGTATGTGCAGGCTTACGTTCAAGTTTCTTGAATTCTTCAGGTCGGAAAACAGCAATTTTGCCATCACTGGTAACTAACCATAAAAGGTGGTTGGACCTTTCATCGAAACGAATTGTATTTTGAGAACTCGTATAAAAGCGATGTACTGTATTAAGCGATTTATCTAGAAAATATGCAGCATTATCCAAATATTGCTGGCCTTCCCGATTGACAAGCGTGAAATTGCAATTGTACTGAAAAATTGGTAGAGGTCTGTCGGCATTCCATACACCCATCTCATCAACCGTAAATCGGCTGATGACTTTCTTCCTCATGACGGTTTCAGCGAGTGCCCGGAAATTTCCTGATTTTTTCAGAAGGGCAATTTCTCTTTCCAATTCTTTCTTTCTGGCTTCAAGGTCTGCTTTAATGGCAGCCATTTCAGCTTCAATCGCTTTACGTTCCTTCTCAACTCTATTGTCCCTCTGGGCTTTTTCTTGCTGGTATACTGAATACTTTTGGTTGAATTCATCTCTGGCCTTGATGTAATCACTTCCAGTCAGAACAGGGGTTACCATAACACTTATCACTTGCTCCGTGCTTGTGAGCGTAAGTTCGTAGTTATTGTCTGATGATGCATTCAAGGCTGCGTCATCCCAGTGCATCTCGTATAAGCCTTTATGAAAGAACGCATTTTCAGGAATATCAATAACTTCCCACATCACGTTTTCATAAACTGCCAGATCAGGATACAGATCTTTGTTGATATCAAGGTCAAAAACAAACCCTTTCTCATTGGCTTTTCTCGGCTGCTGTGGAATGAGAGGGGCAGGAATTTTAAGTTCCAAAGCTTCAAATCTGGCATTTTCTTCCTCTAATAATTGCGAAAACTCGGATTCGAGTGACTTCAATTGTAACTCTGGTTCGGAAAGTTTTTGCATGGAACTATCGATGTCATCGCCACCGACAACCTCCATTCTGTTTGGTGCCCAATACACCCAATTTCGGTTTTCGATATCCAGTTTGTAAATATTGAATGCCGGCGTTTCACCTTTCGTATTAATTGCTGAAACCAGTTGGATAGCAATTTCGGACCCAGGTTTAACATTAAGGCGTTTGCCATCCTGCTTGGCATAGATTTCCATCATACCCGCAGATTCAAGATTAAATCGCACCCCAGCGCTATCATATTCCATTGGTATTCCCGAAAGGAAAAAATCAACGGGATCATGAAATTCGCGATATTCCAATTGAATGGTTCCAACCACCGGATTGCCCTGAAAATCAATAAATGCAGCTGGGGGAACAACTATCTTTGATCCGCTCTCATATTCATAAGTACCCCCCTGATAGGCATCAACTTCAAAACTTGCAAATTTTGCCTGGATGGTTTCCATCGGAGGATCAACATAGGGTCGTTCGGCGACAACCGGGCCTGAGGAACGCAATTGAGGCAGAAAATCAGGATTGAAGTAAACCAGCATGAGTGCTGCGGCGATGGTAATAACAGAAGTCAACCCAATCCTCCTGACCCTGCCGCTCCAAACACCAGGAGTAGGGCCTTTCTCATTATAAGACTTCAATAGGCTATCGAAGTCTTTGTGCTTACTAACCATTTCTGGTGTAGGCTCAGGTTGATTAAATTTTATATTGTATTTATCTTTTTTCATTGAATTAGGTTTTGGTCAGAATAATTTTTTTCATCCTTTCCAATATCCTGTAAGTTTTCACCTTAGCGTTGCTCTCTGTAATATTTAGAATTTGAGCAATTTCCTTAAAGGGGCGATGTTCAAAAAAACGCAACTCAATTAAATTCATGTCCTTTTCTGGTAATTCATGGAGTGCACTCAGCATGGCATTTACTGAAGGTGTGATATCATCTTCCGGTACTTCATCAATCATTTCCTTTACATCGGACTCCTGTATACTTACAACTCTTTGTTTTCCGGTATTCCTGAAGTGCTGAGTGACTTCATTTCCTGCTATTCTGTAGAGCCAGGCTGAGAATGGTACACCTTTGAATTTGTACCCTGAAAGTTTTTGCATAGCTTTTAGAAAAACCTGGGAGCACAAGTCCGCGGCCAGATTTTCATCAACAGTTCTTTTGAATATATAGCGAAATATCCGGTCATAGTAACGGTCGTACAACGGACGGAACAAAGCTGGCTCACGTTGAGCAGCTTGAATTTCATCCCATTCAGCTAAGATAGCCTGTGAGGACACCGTTTGGTTACCGCCCATGCGCAGTTCAGATTTCACTTTAATTTCCAATTCAAAAATGCCATCCATCAAGGTAAGGATTTCTGTTTATTCAGACATTTTCTTCAATTGTCAAGTTGGTTAATAGGCTATTGTGTTTTGTTATACTAGTTGATTTACACTCTAATAACGCGAACTATTTAAAAAGATACACATTGACATAAATTTCTTAAATTGAGCCTCCACACTATGTTTCATCCTAAAATTTCTTTATGAAAAAGCTTCCCTTACATTGGCAAATACTTATTGGAATGGCTCTCGGGATCGTCTTCGGTTTCCTGATGACCTACACTTCCTGGGGTGGTAAATTTATTAGAGACTGGATTTATCCATTTGGTAAGATATTCGTCAATTTATTGAAATTGATCGCAATACCATTGATCATTGCCTCTCTGATAAAAGGTATTGCCGACCTGAAGGATATCTCAAAATTCTCCAGGATTGGAGGACGGACTATTGGGATTTACATCATTACAACGGTAATTGCGGTAACGCTTGGTTTATTGCTTGTCAATATTTTACAGCCAGGTAATGGGGTTTCTGAAGATACATTGGCCAGGCTAACAGCCGAGTATTCCCAGGATGCCGGTGTGACCGGAAAGATAGAAACAGCGGCCAAAACCAAAGATGCGGGTCCACTACAGTTTATTGTGGATATGGTGCCTGAAAACATTTTTGGTGCGGCCAGTGAAAACAGCAATATGCTGCAGGTCATCTTCTTTACTATATTCTTTGGTATTGGTATCCTGCTAATCAAACCGGAAGATGCCAAGCCAATAAAAGAATTTTTTGACGGGCTCAATGAGGTCGTCCTGAAAATGGTCGACCTGATCATGTTAATAGCGCCCATTGCGGTGTTCGCCTTGTTGGCGAATGTGGTGGTGACTTCCGCAGATCCCGATATCCTGTATGCCTTGTTGCGCTATGCTATCGTTGTCGTTGTAGGACTGGCATTAATGGTCTGTATTTACATAACAGCTGTTTATGTGTTCACAAAAAGGAAACCTGGTTTTTTCCTTAAGGGGATTAGTCCGGCCCAGTTACTGGCTTTTTCGACCAGTTCTTCTGCTGCTACCCTGCCGGTTACGATGGAACGTGTAGAGGAGCACCTTGGGGTAGAAAAAGAGGTAACCAGTTTTGTTTGTCCTGTAGGTGCCACCATTAACATGGACGGTACTAGTCTCTACCAGGCTGTAGCGGCCGTGTTTATTGCCCAGGCACTTGACTTTGAACTCACGCTTGGAGACCAGTTAACAATAGTGCTTACAGCAACTCTGGCTTCTATTGGTTCCGCTGCAGTTCCCGGAGCTGGAATGGTTATGTTGGTCATCGTCCTTGAAGCTATAGGACTGCCAGCAGAGAAACTGGCCATAGGTCTGGCCTTGATCTTTGCTGTAGACAGGCCGCTCGACATGTGCCGTACAGTAATTAATGTAACTGGCGATGCCACTGTTTCGATGCTTGTTGGAAAATCAGTAGGTAAACTTGGAGATCCTCTTGTAAAGGATTGGGATGATCACTACGAAGATAATGTTGAAAATGCTGAGGAAGTTAATGAGGAAGAAGCCTAGTAATCTATTGGCAGTCAGTTTTTGAAAATTAGATTTTAGAAATAATTAGAAAGTAAAATTAAACTTTGATGGAGACTAGTGGATTATTGGGTGTTGGTTCACGTGTTAAGCACCCGGCCTATGGAGATGGGGTGATCATGAAACTGAACTACGCCTCTTATGATGTTTGTTTCATGCTTTACGGCATTAAGGAAGTAGGTAAAACCTACGACCAATGGGAGATTATTGAAAATATTGAAGCTGAGGATAACATCACTTTCTCAGAAGCTGAAAAGTCTTTGATCTCGATTTTAAAAAAGTGGTCAGATGCTACTGAAGTAGTACACTTAGGTGAAAAATGGAAAGGCGGCTTGATGTTACTCAAACCTGCTGACCCTACGTTAAAACCAAAGGAAATTCCTATAGAGACTTTCTTCCATAAGATTGTAATGGTTAGAGATCGGCTCAGAGTTATGGAACAACGGATTAACAGCAGTAAACTCTCTGATGAGGAAAAAGTGAATCTCCAGCAATACATTACCCGTATCTATGGCAGTCTGACCACCTTTAACGTCTTGTTCAAGCTAAAGAACCAAAGCTTTACAGGAGAAAAAACAAAATAACATTAAGGCATTTTTACTGTTGCCTCGTATAGTGACAAGCCGCTGGATAATGGATTGATATTACGTCCTTCCCAGAACAATGATCCGCTATGCTCGAGATGAACGATATTGGCTTCATCGAATTGGAGTAAAACTATACCCATATTGATTGACGCCCAACCCTTTTTCTTTAAAGCAAACCTCGATTGTTTTGGTGCTGCCGAATTCCTTTTCATGCCCTGAAGCCATTCTTTCATGAGCAGATCGAGTGAGAAGTAATATTTACCTGATGTCGGAATGTAATCAATTGGAGTAATGCTGTTGTTCCATTCTGCCACCCAATGGGCCTGGTCAAGAATGATTCTTATTGACTTTACCGCGATAGTAGCATCTTTGAACCGATCTCCACCTTCTCCTTGCATGATTTGCATTTGGGGTGGTCTGATTAATTCATCCTTTTTATCCCAACTGTAATGTTTTGAAAACAGTTGATGCCTGGTATACATATCTTCTTCACTCCCAATTACCAGATAATGTAGTTCAATTCGGTAGCTCATTTTCTGATTGAATCTGGAACACTCAATACTCTGACAATCAACAGCTAGAGCAACATCAACATTAAACATCAGTGCATCTTCTTCTTTCGAATAATAGGCATCGCCAACATCCAGTTGTAACATCTGAATCTTGTCGGCGCGATCCAGGGCCATAATATCAAAGCCATTAAGTAACGTCACATATTGCTTCCTGTCTTTCATTTTTTGTAAAGCAGGTATAGATACAGCAATGGTTTCCGCGGCCAATTTTCCTTCTTTTCCGTGAAGGTCCAAAGTAATTTTACCTTGTTGAAAACCAAGTGTCTTACTTTCTATGATACTGTAGCTGGTGGTAAAATAGGTGCTATCGGCGCCTACACCTGTTGCACTGGCATGAATAATTTTCGGTTCTTGTCCTTCAAGGCTGACATAATCGCCTAAACGGGCAATCCTGTGGTTATACGTCCAACTATGTTGAAAACCTCTCCAGATGACCGCTTTTTCAATAGCCTCATTGGCATAACTTACATTGGGTTGACCATTAACAAAAACAGGGAAAGCCAATAATGGCAACAAAAAAAAGAAAAGCCGCTGGTTGTTCATCCTAAGTGGGGTTTCACGTTTAATTTTAATTAATTCGTGGAAGGATTTTCATTCGTGGTTTGTTTTTTTTTACACCAAAAAATATACCAATTATTTTAATTTTGAATGTCAAAACAATTGTAAGGTTTATTCATTATAAAGACAGTATTATTTTTCGCTGGATTCTTTGAAAATCAATAAAATGGCACGCTTTCATTATCTTTTTACTTTACTCATCATCATTTTTATTTCACAGTCTTGTGTCAAACTATCTCCTTATGAGGGAGTGGCACCCGGAGAGTGGCGGGCAATACTTTATCTCGAAGGAAAAGAGTTACCTTCAAAGTTTGAACCTAGGAAACGTACAGAAGATTTCAGCTATGATGAAGTTTCTCAGGGTGAACTGCCTTTCAATTTCAAGGTGATCTATGATACCGATTCTACTTTCTATGTTGAGATTTACAATGGTGAAGAAGTTATTGAGGTAAAAGATGTCATTTATTGGAAGAACCCGAGAACAGGCCGTGATACCATAGAGATTCAATTCCCACATTACGAATCGAAAATCAGGGCATTATATGAAGAACGGTTCATTGAAGGTGTCTTCATTGATGAAGGCAGAGGAAATTACTCCATTCCCTTCCTGGCTACTCACGGACAGGTTTACCGTTTTTCTACCTTAAAGAAAGCACCCAAAACAGACCTTACTGGAAAATGGGAAGTCGTTTTCAATGGTGAAGATCCGGAAAACAGTTACAAAGGAATTGGAGAGTTCAAGCAGAATGGCAACTACCTTACCGGAACTTTTGTAACGGAAACAGGAGATTACCGATTTCTAGGCGGCACGGTGCAAGATGATAAAATGTATCTATCCGTTTTCGATGGTCACCATGCTTTTCTTTTTGAAGCCAAGATCCAGGATAATGACAATATGTTTGGAGGATTTTGGTCTGGCAATCATTACAAAGTTACCTGGACCGCCAAACGAAATCCTGAGGCCACCTTGGCCAATCCGTATGACCTTACTTACTTAAAAGAAGGTTATGACAAAGTCTCGTTCAGCTTCCCAGATTTTGATGGCAACATGGTTGCCCTGTCCGACGAAAAATTTCAGAACAAAGTAAAGATCGTCCAGATTCTTGGCACGTGGTGCCCAAATTGTGCTGATGAGACCGCATGGTTATCGGCCTATTACAACGAAAAGCAACACCCTGACCTGGCAATAATCGGCCTCGCATTTGAAAAACACAGGGATATTGATCGCGCCAAAATTCCTATTGACCGTTTCAGAGAAAGGTTTGAGGTTAAATACGACCTGCTATTTGCGAACGGGTCTTCGAGTAAAACGGAAGCTAGTGAAGCACTACCGATGTTAAACAAAGTGATCTCCTACCCGACCATGATTGTGATTGACAAGGAAGACAAGGTTCGAAAAATACACACTGGTTTCGCTGGACCAGCAACTAGCCAATACGAGGAATTTGTGTCTGAATTTGAATCATTCCTGGAGGGTTTATTGGCAGAATAAGACATGCTGGCACTAAAAATTGACAAAAAATTAAATTTGTACACTTGCCATTGTCATTAATTTCTCATTATTTTAAAAGTTACTTATCCACTAAAGGCCTTTTCTTAAATTAGCTTTCGCACCATGCCACTCATGTGTGTGTATTGACCTAACTCAACTATTTAATCCTAACCCAATGGAAAGTCCAAAAGTCTATTTTTCCTTTTGCCCGGAAGATCATGAAATAGCCGAGAAAGCTGCAAGGCATTTTAAATCTTCAGCTGTAGAAATGATCCTTGATCCCCGACAAGGTGGTAACCTGACGACTATAAGTCGATTGGTACAATCCAATCCACAAAATAAAGTCTATTTGTTGTTAAGCGACAGGTTTCTAAAATCTGAAATCAGCATGGACAAAGCGTGGGAATTTATCACCGAATCAATATCTCCTGACCAGTTAACCCTGATCCTCAACAAAAATGAGGAGTTAACTTCGATGTTTGTCGGTCAGAATATCTGGTCACCAGACTTTAAAGCTTATTACAATCATTTCTGGGATGAAACCTATGCAAATCTTAGGAAAAGAAAAGATCATATAGCTCCCGGAGAACTGGAAACTTATAATTGGCGTGTCAGGGTTATCAGGCATATCAAAGATCATGTATCAGGATTTTTGGACAAAGTGGAACATATTAATACTGTAGATCTCGATACTTTTGTTGCTGATGACTATGACCTGGTATATAAGTCAATGAATGCAGATAAAACGCCCATTACAGAAGAGAAAATATTGGTTGAGGAAGAAGTTGTTGAAAGCAAAATGGATATTCCTTCACCAAAGCCAAAAGAATCACCAGAAAATGCGTACCTCGATTTCCTGGAAAGCGGATTAAAAGAAACTGACGAATCCCTTTCGGCATTAAATGGCAATAGCAAACTGGTTGCTGACCAAAAAGGCGCTGAAAAACACCCTGTCGAGAATTCTGATGAGCCGACTTCTGAAGTAAGTAATGATGATCCTATTTTAATCCCCGAGAACGGAGTTGAGGAGGACGTCATTATTGACAGTGAGGAAGAATTGGTTGGGCCAAAAAGTACTTCTCAAGAAATTGAAGAAGCCTTACCCCAATTAGATCCAGAACCTGTAAACTATCTGCCTCCAAATGATGACGCAAAATCAGATGAAAATGATGTTGAAGAAATTGTAAAGGAAGCTGAGTCGGTTTCCCAAAAAGCATCGGAGAAAAAAGTCGGTAAAAAGAAGAAAACCAAAATCGTACTGGTGACCGGTGCCACATCAGGCATTGGCCTCGCGGTTGCAAAGCTGTTTGCCAGTCACGGCCACAACTTGATCCTTACCGGACGGAGAGAAAAACGACTGAAAAAGCTGAAAAAAGCCTTAAAGAAAACATACAAAGTCAAATCGAAGATCCTGAAATTTGACATAAGAGAGCACGATGCAGTTGTGAAGGCTCTGAAACAACTTGACAAATCATGGTCTGACATAGATATTCTGGTTAATAACGCTGGTCTGGCAAAAGGATTTGACCCAATCCATAAAGGAGATTTAAATGATTGGGAAACCATGATTGACACCAATGTTAAAGGTCTGCTTTATATATCAAGGATCGTTGCCAAAAAGATGGTTAAATTGGGCAAGGGTCATATCATCAATGTTGGTTCCATTGCCGGCAAAGAAGTCTATCCTAATGGCAATGTCTATTGTGCCAGTAAACATGCCGTTGATGCCCTTACAAAAGGCATGCGGATCGATCTCTACAAACATGGGGTAAAGGTGAGTTCGGTATCTCCAGGGCATGTAGAAACGGAATTTGCACTGGTCAGGTTTGATGGAGACAAGGAAAAGGCAAAAGTTTACGAAGACTTCCAGCCTCTAGTTGCAGAAGACATTGCAGAAACTATCTATTTTATTGCAACCAGGCCTCCACACGTTAATATTCAGGATGTAGTCATTTTTAGTAAGCAGCAGGCTTCCGCCAATCATATTGATCGCAGTGGACGGTAATTTTTAACCTCTTTCCTCCTATGAGTCAATTAACGTATGTTTTTACAATTACCATTCTTATTTTTATTACCTGGGGATGTAAAGAAACGATCATCAAGGAATATGTCCCACCGATAAACTCAGAATTTGCTACTGAAGACTTTGATGCTATTCCTGCATTTTCAGAAAATCAGATGCTTAGAGCTGTTATAGAAATTCCTGCAGGTACTAACCTGAAGATAGAATATGATAAGACACTTCAAAAATTTGTTCCTGATCAAATTGATGGCAAAAACAGGATAGTTGGTTATCTCCCTTACCCGGGCAACTATGGTTTTATTCCTTCAACATTCATGAAACCCTCAGCGGGTGGTGATGGTGATGCACTTGACGTATTAGTTATATCTGAGGCTGTTCCGACGGGAACAGTAATGGAAATTTTACCCATTGCCATGTTTGGAATGACAGATGAAGGCGAAGTAGACAATAAAATTATTGCTATTCCTGCAGACTCAACTTTGCAGACACTGAAAGTAAAAGATTATCAGGACCTTAACACCAATGAACTTAAGGCAAAGTTCATTGTTCAATATTGGTTTGAGTCCTACAAGAAGGATGCTATCATCGAAAATATCCAGTGGCACAACACACCTGCTACCATCCATGAAATCAATAAATGGCTTGTCAGGTAGTGTTAATTTCTTCTTAAGTCAATTTGGCACATTATTGGCTTTCGATGATATTGAGTAATTTGTCCTCTGAAATCTTTCATAATGAAGCGCTATTCCCAATCTTCTGCAACGAAGGCAATGCAATATGTATTGACTTCTGGCAGTAAGGATATACAACTCTCGATCTACAGCTCAATTGAAGATGCCAAGTCTGAATGGAATGCCATAGTTCCTGACGAAAATGTATTCCTTCAAGAACAATTTTTGAGAGTTCTTGAAGAATATCCTCCTGAAGGCATGCAATACCGCTATTTAATTTTCAAAGACGATCAAAACCTTTTCGGGGTCGCTTACTGCCAGGTGCAATATTTCAAAGCAGATGAAAGTATCAACCAGCCGATAGATGGTGATGACCCTTGTTTCTTTAAAGCTATAGGTAAATCTTTAAGGGATCTGGTCTCAAAAATGGTCGAATTCAATAGCCTTGTTTGTGGAAACCTTTTGTTGACTGGTGAACATGGTTATTATTTTGATTATTCAAAAGTTGAGCAGAAGCAAGCTTATGAATTACTTGTTGATGCTTTAAATACCACGATTCAACATCTATCAAAAGAAGGTATCAATACTCCTTTAATATTCCTCAAAGATTATTTTCCTGACACCTCCTCTGTTGCCAAAAAGGTTTATGCGCCCGCCAAATTCCATGATTTCGAATTCCAGCCGAATATGCTCCTGAATATACATCCGGAATGGAGCAATTTTGATGATTACCTTTCAGCGATGTCATCCAAATATCGGGTAAGGGCAAGAAGGGCCTTTAAGAAAGGAAAGGATTTCTCAAAACGAGAACTCAGCCTTGAAGAGATTGATGAAAATAGAGAGAGGATCTACGAGCTTTATGAAATGGTACTCAACCATGCCGGATTTAACACCATGGTTCTCAATAAAGAGTATTTCTTTGGACTCAAGAAACGATTAGAAGATAATTTCCAGTTGGTAGGATACTATCTCAATGACGAATTGGTAGGATTTTATACTACAATTATCAATCATGAAGAACTCGAAGCGCATTTTCTCGGGTTTGATCATACCTATAATCGTACCCACCAAATCTACCTCAACATGTTATACGACATGATCAAAAGAGGTATTTATTGTGGTTCAAAACAATTGGTATTTGCAAGAACTGCGCTTGAGATTAAAAGCTCTGTTGGAGCCGTTGCTCACGATATGCAATGCTATTTGCGGTTGCAGAATAAACTCCACAACCGCTTATTAATGAAAAGTATCGTTAATTACCTGAATACACCTGAAGAATGGACGCCAAGGCATCCGTTCAAAGCATAGTTGGTCTATTCTCCTATATCCATCAGCCTGTAAGCTTCAGGGCATTCGGTTTTCATAGCATCCATGACTGCACTTTCCATATCTGAGTTATCTGCGACTGCGCCATACTTTTCTTCAAGCTTTTTGATACAGGCTTCAGTGTCTTCGAATATCTTTAAACCTTCATCTTTCAAGGCTGCAAGCTTATCAAGGTCGGTACCGGCAGCTTTAACTTTTTCCTGGTAATCAAAACTGGCTTGCGCGCAATCACACATACCTGCGGCTAATTTTGTGGCTGAAGATTTCTTTCCCCCACAGCTCATAATGAACCCGGAAATCGCAAGAAGAATAAGGAAACATTTTAGATTTTTCATGGATCAATTTTTTATTGGTTGCACTAAAGCTAACCTTTGATCACCATAAATCAAAATTATTCAACTCTAGATTTTTAACTGATTTTGAAGAAGTTAATTTGACTTGCCGTACCAGTTTTTTATCACTTCAGCTGATTTTTTTCCTTGAGGGGAAAAGCTGAAATCATAAAGGTTCATCTGGTATTCCGGATTAGGAAACCATTTCCAAAGGAAGCCCCCCGCCCACCATGGTTTGTCCCAAAACACATCAAACACGGCATGAAAGGCATTAGCCTGGGCCTGTTCATTTTGCGCCAGTTCCCTCATTTTTGGTTCAAGCTCCCAGGTCTTATACGCACACCCATCAACGCTCAGATAGCCCCATTCAGTGAACAGAATCGGACGATCAAACTTCCGTTGAATATTTTTGATTTTACGGAGTGGTTCTTCCCATGCTTTTTTTAAAGTAGCAACGGTTGGCGTTTTATGATCGGTTAAAGGGAAATAGGCGTTTACCCCAATGTAATCAAGCTCATCCCAAAATGGTACCTTATCAAAATCATCCCAATTGGCAGCATATACCAATTTGCCACAATACCGTTCTCTTGCTTTTTCAATCAAAGATCTCCAGAATTTTGGTCTTTTCTCAACTGCAATCCTGAGCTCTGTACCGATACAAACCATCTCAGCACCCTCCTCTTCTGCAATATCGACGTATGCAAGGATATATTTTTCAAAATTCTTTTCCCATTCTCTCCATTCAGCATCTCTTTCAAAGTCCATATGACCAACCCATCCTCCCCTGGGTATCCAGACCTGGGGTTTGACCATTACTGATATGCCATCCGCATGCGCTTTTCTGATAGTCTCCACGATGCCTACCTTTTTTTCTCCCCACCATTGTCTTTCTGTATTAAAATAGACTTCAGTCGAATTATTAGGAGTATAGGCATATGGGATAACAGCGATCCATTCGGCATTAACAGCCTTTAGTGGTGGCATTGGATTTTCGGGAAATGGCTTTGGTGGTGCTGTAAAGCAAAATCCTTTGATCTTTTCTGGGGTGTTGAATTCAAGGTTTTCCTTAACGATTGACGCAGGTCCGTTTGAAAATCCTAAAAACAGGCAAGCCAGTAATATGATTGGCAAATGTTTCATGGGAGGCAATTTTGGCAATGCTCTAAAGATAATTACCAAAATCCGAAGATTTATGGCCTTATAATTTTTTTAACAATTGAATGAAACCCACAAATTAACACCTGCAATTTTCAATCTTTCAATTTTCAAGCAATCGAAGCCCTTGAGATTAGACAAACGGTCAATAAATCGATTATTTTTTGCGAATATTGTAAATATTTTATTTTTCCTTTAAAAAATTTGCAACATTAGACTCATTTCACTTAAATTTGTCTAAGACAATAACAAAAAAGTTCTTTGAAGTTGTTCAAATACTGTGGGGTGATGAAACAGGCAGCCATGCCCTCCTGTCTCGGGGGTGGAGGAAAGGGATAAAATCCAGCAATGGAACTAACCGCTCCGTGAAGGTTCGAATCCTTCCCTCACAGCTAATACTGATAATGAGTGTGTGTCTAAAGCCTTCAACCTTTAATTGGTTGAAGGCTTTAACTTTTTATAGCGCTAGGTGAACAGCCGTTTATTGTTTTACCAATTTACTAACCACTCTCCCACTTTCAGTTTTAATTTCTGCAAAAAATACTCCCACTGCGATATGCGAAAGATTCACCATCTGGTCGACTGAATTCACTTTTCCAAAATCAGCTTTGTAAACGATCCTTCCTGCTACATCTGTAACTATGAATTCAATATTAGTTGTTGTAACAAGATCAACTTCTACACGGACAGATTCTCTGAAAGGTGTAGGGGTAATCTGCCAGCGGTCAATTTCTTCAGGAAGGATGGTAGACAATGTCAAAATCGAAACCGGATCGGAAATACTGCTACATTGAGCAGCATTAAAGACCTCAAGCGTATAATCTCCGGTTGCTAATGCTGTGAAGTTTTGATTTGTCGCTCCTTCGATGATCATTCCATCAAGGTACCATTGGTAGCCAGCTGCAACCGGCCCCAAAAGAGTATTGCCATTTTGGGTAACAACCGGGACGTCAGGTACTGGTAAAATATTTACTTCAATTACATTTGAAACACCTGAAGAACAAGGACCTCCAGAAAATATTGCATTGTACATGCCACTTCCCACCTCATCCAACACAAGAGTGGTAGAAACTTCGCCTACCAGTAGGGATTCTGTTTCATACCACTGAATTGAACTGCCTAAAGGAGCAGCAGTAGCAGTTATAGTGACACTTTCTCCAAAGCATACATCCGTTGGACCGTTTACTGATAACTGAGGTGCATCCGGTGAGCTATTTAAAATTTCTATTTCTTCGATTAATGTACAACCGAGGTCATCAGTAATAGTAACTGTGTAAATTCCTGCTGTAAGATTCGATTGATCTACATTCTCGGAGCCATTAGACCAGACCACTTCTACAGCACCCGAACCGCCATCGATCTGAAGGTCTACTCCCCCGTCAGCATCTCCCTGGCAAGTTTCATGCTCAACAGTCGCCACGGCTGAAAAACCTGTGCACAACTCTGTAATCCTATAAATATTGCCTTCGTCAAGAGCAGCGATATACAACTCTCCATTAAGGTCCTCACCAAAAGTGCTCCATTCGAAATTCTGCAGATTTGCTAACTCGACATTATTCCAACCACCTTCACCATCAGGTGTTATAGACCAAATATTGCCCATGCAATAATCAGCATACAAATAATGACCATAAAGGTTAGGGTATTGAGCACCCCTGTATACAAAACCACCGGTAATCGATCTGCAAGTGACCCCAGAGTGAGAGGTTACTGCAACTGGGAAAACGTAATTGCTGGCTGCTCCACAACCGCTTGTATTAAAAGTGGCATTCCCCTCATAACATCTCCAGCCGTAATTCAGGCCACCAGTACCTGCTGGTTCGAAGTCAATCTCTTCCCAGGCATTTTGTCCAACATCACCAATCCACATATCATCTGTTTCACGATCAAAACTGAAGCGCCAAGGATTACGAAGACCTAAGGACCAGATCTCATCAAGTGTAGAAGGGTCTCCTACAAATGGGTTATCAGGTGGAATCCCATATGGATTTCCACTATCAACATCAATCCTAAGCATTTTACCAAGCAGGTTTTGAGGATTTTGAGATCTGTTGCCTGGATCTCCACCTAAACCTCCGTCACCCATACCGATATACAAATAGCCGTCAGGGCCAAAATGAATGTCACCACCATTATGGTTATTATATGGTTGATCAATGGTCATCAGGATAACCTCAGAATTGGTATCAGCCAAATTTGGGTTGGAACCATTTACACTAAACCTTGAAATTCGGGTATCACCTGAGCTATTGGTATAGTTTACATAGAAATACCCATTGTTAGTATAATCAGGATGAAAAGCTAAACCAAGCAAACCACGTTCACTGGCACCAGAATTAACGATAGGATCAATGTCCAGAAAAGGTGTCGGCAATTGGGTGCCATTACCTTCGATAATCATGATCGCGCCATCTTGCTCAACGATAAACAAACGGTCGTCACCGGCATTAACAATCGCAACAGGCTGATCATAACCACCAGCATATTGAACCAGTTCAATAACAGGGGTTTCTACCTGGGCAAAAAGCGAAAAAGAGAAAGAAAAAAATAGGAGGATAAACCAATTCTTCATATTCGGGAATTTTTCAAGTTTATTTAAGGAAACAATAATGATAGTGCCCCCTCGTTCATAACGGGTCAAATTTAGAAAAAACTTCTTTTTTGACCCTAATATGAAATTCCTACGTCGAGGGAATCGTTAATCTGATATATTTAATGAACAGGTTAAAGTGAATTTTGGTTAACATGACAATGGAGAATATTTATTAATTTTCCAAAGAATCATGAATTTCAGATATCCTTAACAAAAATCAAGTTATGGCCGTTAAGCTTAGATATAATGCCCCTGTAGTTTTGACCTTCGCAGTCATCTGTACCGTTGTTTTCTTTGTCAATAAATCAATGGGAGGCGCCCTGACAGGCTGGTTTTCCCTTAGTCCTCATTATAATATGGGGAATCTCGGAGACTTACCGACAATTCTTACCTATGTTATTGGACATGCCAATATGGACCATCTCCTCGGAAACCTGACCTTTATTCTGCTGCTTGGACCTATTATGGAAGAAAAGTATGGTAGTAGGAGCCTACTGATCATGATGGTCCTAACTGCCTTGATTACGGGGATCCTAAACCTAGTTTTCTTTAACACCGGGATTCTTGGTGCCAGTGGTATTGTATTTATGTTTATCATCCTGGTTTCATTTACCAATGTCAGAGCTGGTGAAATTCCGTTGACTTTCATCCTCGTTATGTTATTATTCCTTGGAAAGGAAGTTTTACATAGTCTTGATAACGATCAAATCTCTCAGTTTGGTCATATTCTTGGCGGAATATGTGGAAGTGCCTTTGGCTTTTTCTTTGGATCATCAACGGGTAGAGACACCATGGTTGAAGCGTAAAATTCTTTTCGTTAAATGCGAATTATCCTATTTACTGGCAAAGGTGGTGTTGGAAAAACTACCGTTGCCGCTGCTACAGCTTTACAAGCTTCGAAGCAAGGGTATAAAACCCTTGTCATATCCACTGACCCCGCGCATAGTCTTTCAGATGCATTGAACATCGAGCTTTCCCCAGAACCCACTGAGATAGCAGAAAACCTCTACGGACAAGAGTTTGATGTTTATTACTCCATGAAAAAACACTGGGGTAGCATGCGCGAAATGATGCGCACCATTTTCAGATGGCGAGGGGTAAAAAATGTGGTAGCAGAAGAATTATCGGTTTTGCCTGGCATGGAGGAAGCTTCAGCTTTTTTGTGGATTGAAAAATTCTATGCTTCGAAAGAATATGACCTGATTGTTATCGACTCAGCACCTACAGGTGAAACACTTACCTTGTTGACCTTGCCCCAGGTTACCAAATCATGGCTTACTAAAGCATTTCCAGGACAAAAACTGGCTGTTAAGACCCTTGGAAAGGTTGTTCGGAAAACAACAGGTGTTCCCCTCGACAAAGGTTATGAAGAATTGGAACGACTTTTTGACAAGCTCGAACGGATTCAAAAAGTAATGATTAACCCAGACATCTGTTCGATTCGCATAGTCGCTAATCCGGAAAGGATGGTTATCCAGGAAGCAAAAAGAGCATTTACCTACCTTAACCTCTACGGCTACAATGTCGATGGTATAGTCGTCAACAGGATCATCCCGGAAACGGAAACAGGTCCTTTGTTTCAAAACTATATCGCTTCCCAGAAAAAATATCTTGAAGATATAGAAGAAAGCTTCACTCCCCTGCCTATTTTCAAAGTTGGCCATATGGGGCAAGAGGTTTTTGGCCTGGAGTTATTATCAAAAATCGGTGAAAGTATTTACCATGAAAATGATCCGGCAAAGATTTTCCATAAAGAAAATCCTTTCATTATTAATGAAACAAAAACCCATTACGAAATCCGCATAAAACTTCCTTTTATCAAGGAATCCGATTTTTCACTCAAGAAATTTGGAGATGAATTAATCATCGATATTGAAAACCGGCGAAAATCGGTTATTCTGCCTCGTTTTGCTAATTTCCTGTTGTTGGACAGCTATCGTTTCGAAAAACCGTGGTTGGTTGTAAGCCTTTCAAAAGACTAAGACAATACTAGGTAACAGTATTTTATTCTGAATTGGCGTCAAAAGCTTTACTTTTTGTCAATTTTTGCTCTATAAATAGAATAAAGTAATTAATTTTTAATTTTTTTTAGAATTTTATTCTGAATTTAATCTAAAATTCGTCCGGAGTCGTCGTTAAAAATTGACTTTTCGTCATTGCCCGCCTATAATGCGAAAAATGGTTCGAACCACATTACACACAATTTAAAAACCATTTAATTTTCGCATACATGAGAAACTTGTTAAAAGAAAAATCAAGATCTAAGTACCTTGGAATGGGGGCTTTGACGATTTTTATTTTTATCCTCCTATTAATTTTAAATCCATTTGGAAACAATAACCAGGGATATCGCCAGGTTGTGGAAACGCCAACAGGAAAGCGATATGTAATTTTTTCCAATGGGGTCTATATGAAATTTCCAGGATCGAAAACCACTACCTATCCTAATGTAATTACCATTGCAAACAGGGGGAGTAAAACAGGTTCAACACTTGATGGCGGCTTGATTTCCATCAGGTTTAACGATGCTACCCGTGCAGATGCTCAGTCGGTAGTTAGATTCAGGCTTCCTGAATCGGAAGTAGATATGCTGAAGCTTCATTCTGAGTATATCAATAAGGACTACATTGCAATTAAAGGATTGCTCCCTTACACCATTGAATGCCTAAAAAACTCTGCTCAGTTGATGGATTCTGAGATCCACTATTCTGGAGGTAGAGCAAAACTGTCCCAGGATTTTCAAAATCAGCTTGAAAATGGATTATACATCCTTGACACCTATGAAGATATCTCCATAGATAGTATCACTGGAGAAGTAAAGAGGGCTTACCAAACCAAAATGAGGTTGGACGAAAATGGTGAAATAATCCGTAAACCTTCAGATCTAAAACAATTTGGAATCACCATCGCTTCCGCTACCGTTGAAAATGTAGATTACGAAGAAAAAGTCGACGAGAAATTGTCAAAAAAGATCGAAGCCAGTACGCGCGAATCTGTTTCAAAGCAAAACCTTGTAACTGCCCAACAGGAAGCAATGACAGCAGAAGCGGAAGGAAGAAAGCGCCTAGTAGAAATTGAATACAAGGAAAAGCAAATCCAGACTCAAAAACTGGTTCAGGCAGAAACAGAAGTAAGACTTGCGGCAAAGGATAAAGAAAAGCAAAAGATTGCACTTGAAGCTGCAAAACTTGAAGCTGCGAAAATCAAGTCTCTCGCTGATGCAGAGGCTTATTCAAAGCAAAAGATTATGCAGGCTGATGGCGCTTTGACGAAAAAACTTGAGACTTACACTGAAGTCCAGAAGATGTGGGCTAATGCTTTTGCCAACTATAATGGCAATCTTGTACCCCAGATTTCCACTGGCACTTCCACAGGCAAAGGTAATGCAGGCATTGATTTTATGGAGATCATGGGTATCAAAGCTGCAAAAGATCTGTCACTGGATGTGGCAGTCAAAAAGTAACCTTCTCTCACTGAGGTAACCACACTTTTTACAACACCCAACAAAAAGGCCCCGGAATTCGGGGCCTTTTCAATTCTTTTAAAACCTCATCACCTTATCAATACGAAATCGCCAGCAGAGGATTCCAAATTACCATTAGGTAACCTTACCGTTATTGTATACACGTAGACGTCCATTGGCTGCAATTCTCCTTTATAAATGCCGTCCCAGGGGCCAGGACCTTCATAGACTATTTCTCCCCATCTATTAAACACTTTTAATATTATGACAGATACGTCGCCAATTGTCTCCGCACCAAATGTTTCATTCAAACCGTCTCCATTTGGTGAAAAGGCATTTGGTACATCCCAGAAATCACATGATGTGATGTTTATAACATCTGTTGTTTGACATCCATCTGGATCAACAACCACAACCGAATAATCCCCGGTTTCTGAAACTGTAATGGCCTGTGTGGTTTCTCCTGTTGACCAAAGATATTCTGTAAAGAGATCAACTGACAACACAACATTATCGCCACAGACTTCAGGTGCTGAAGAAGTGATTGTGGGTTCAATCGGTTCTGTATTATTATCAAGCATGACCTGCCCTCCTCCTTCACAATTATTGGCATCAATCACCACAATGTTGTAGTCACCTTCGGATAGCTCTGTAAACAAGCTATCAGACTGAAAGGAAGAACCACCATCGATACTAAATTGAAAAGGTGGTGTTCCAACTTCTGGCACAATAGTAATTTCACCATTGGGATCTCCACAAGTAGGATCTGAGGGGATTATGGCAAAGCTTATAGTCTCCTCCCTGGGCAGGTTGATTTCCTGGGTTGTTTTACATCCAACACTACTTTGGACAACAATAGAATAGGATCCTGCAGGAAGATTGGTAAAAAAAGATGTTGGCTGGAAAGTTGTCCCTCCATCTATACTATATTCGAGGTCTCCGAAACTGATTGATGCGAATATCTCGAGCTCCCCGTTTTGTGCAAAACAAATCTCCGGGGTAATTTCAACATCATCAATCACTGGATCTGGGGAGGCTAATACCTGAACTGAAATCTCGCCAATACAGCCTATTTCATCCGATATAGTTACATTATATTGACCTTCGCACAAACCTGTTGCTGTAATACTGGTTTGCAGAGAAGGATCATCCCACTGATAATTAAAATCTCCAAATCCGTTCATGCCGACAACAGTAGCGGAACCATTACACTCCCCCTCACATCCAGCTGTTTCTGCATTAGAAATTTGAGCTAAAGGATCCGAAACATAAATCGTGATCGAATCACTCACTGAACACATACCATCTTTTGTAACCACAAAATAAGTTGTGGTAACCGTCGGAGTAGCAATCGGAGTGGCACTTATCGGATTATCCAAATCACTATCAGGAGACCAGGTATAGCCTGGACCGCCCCCTGATACACTTAGCTGTGCAGATTCTCCTACACAGATTGAATCTGGACTTGCCAAAACTGTTAGATCTACAGAAGGAGGAGCCACAACAGTTGCATGAGCTATAGTCAAACAAGCTGTACAATCGGAAACGGTAACAGCATACATTCCCTGACTTAGATCAACAATGTCTTCATCATTACTTTCAAATCCATTGGGACCTGACCATTCTATCAGAACACAGGTAGGAACTGTGCCTCCTGCATCTGTAATCGTCAGGTCTATCATTCCATCATTGATCTCCGAGCAGGATGGATTGACAACTTCAAGGTCAAGTATTAGAGGCTGACTCTCATCGATTTGGATTTCGAGAAATGACTCACATCCAATATCATCAGTAACGGTCAAATTTACTATTCCTGCACATAACCCGGAAGCTGAATTGGTAGTTTGACTATTGGGATCATCCCAGCTATACATATAATCATTTGCAGCAAAGCCACCCGTTACACCCACTTCGACCTCTCCATCACATTCATCTTCACAGGTCCCGATGATCTTACCTGCGATTGCAATTTCAGGATCAGATACATAAATCGTAACTGATTCAATGGCCGGACAAATAGCGACAAGAGAGATATCATCCAATGCAAAATTATTCCCGGTACTAAAAGTACTCACAGTTTGTATACATATCTCAGCTTCATCTGCTGATTCTGACATCCATTCGAAGGTAAATTCCTCCCAACTACAGAGGGATTGGGGTGCGCTGAATGCTCCTATAGAATCACCATTAATGAACACCTCAAACTGGGAAAGTGGATCTGAAGAATTTGCATTCACATTAGCCACCCAGGCGTTAAAAAGATACTCAAGGTTATTAAAAACATTTACCGTTTGGCACCAGACATTTACCCCACTGGAAGTAGCCCCGTTACCAACTAACATATACCCGGCCCCAGTGGTGTGATCACCACAATCCTGGAAAGAGGCATTGCCATCAACCGGGGAAGTATATATACCATAAGTTCCTGAATCAGTCAGATCTCCCATTGCTCCTCCTACTCCGGTTGATTGTAAATAATCTGAGATAAAAGCAGTGTCTAGCACCTCAAAATCTCCATTGTTTACCAATTTGGGACCTTCAAGTGAACCGGTCACAAAGTAGGTCGTAGTTTCATTCGGAGTTGCTGTCGTTGTTGATGCTTCTGGGTCAGAAAGACCGTTCACTGGCATCCATGAATAATTATCAGCACCATTAACCGAAAGTGTAACAAACTCGCCAAGACAAATAGAATCCCTATCTGCCTCAACATCCAATGATAATGCGCTAAAATCTTCAATTACTACAACTGTATCAGATACTGAACAGCCAACCACATCCATAGCAGTAACAATATATTCACCTGTCGAAAGACCAAAAAATGAATTTGACATCTGGAAATCACCACCAATGCTATAGAGTACTGGTTCAGGGCCCACAGATGTTTGAATGGTGATATTTCCCCCCGGGTTAACACACGTAATATTCTGTACAATTACAGAGTCCAGTTGCACATAAGGCACTTCATTAACTAATATGGAGCCGATATCGAAACAAACGGCACCAGAGGCCAGCGTACCCGAAACAGTTACACCATAAGTCCCGGCGCTTAATCCGGAAACAAAGGATGTCGTTGACATGTTTGGGTCATCCCATACATAAGTGTAATCCCCTACCCCTCCTATGGTATTAACTGAAATGGAGCCATTAGAAATTCCACACGTTTCTGGTGACGAAAAAATATTGGTCAACATAATTTCTCCATTTGACCTCACAGGAATTGTGATCGATTCCATACAACCAAGGCTATCCGTCACAACTACATAATAGGCACCTTCAGCTAAATTAGAAATGGTGTCAGAAGTCTGCGAAACGAGGCTTGGAATCTCATAAAGATAAGGTGGCGACCCACCTGAAACTTCGATAATTATTTGCCCATTACTTTGATTACAATCGGCATTTACCACATGAAAGGTATCAATATTTAATGAGTCATCTGGAGGGAAGAAAAACTGAACGGGTTCCTGACAACCATCATCGTCAATAACCAGCAAAAGGTTAAATCCTGGTACAAGTGCAGTAGCTAATTGGCCAATTTCACCTGTTGACCAGATATAAGTATATGGCTCTGTTCCCCCAATAGCAGTAGCTTCAGCAACACCTAAAATTGAGGAATCACAACTTGGAGGAGAGATGGTATCAATATCAACATCAATTCCGGAAATCAGACCCACAAATGTATCTTGTTCGGTCAAACATCCGGTGGCATCAATAACTGAAACAAAATAACCCCCCTCAGATAAACCACTAATATCCATCGGATCATCAAAGTCACCAACCCCATCATTACTCCAATCAATGGTATAAGGTGGTTGCCCACCTGTTACTGTCAAATCAATTGACCCTGACCCTGGATTGGTACATAAATCAGGAGATGGGTGAAGTTGAAGTGTAGATTGCAGGCAACAGTCCAGGGAGAGTGTCAACATATCTTCGGGGTCGTTTTCACAACCTATTGTTCCCCATGCTCCGGATTCACCATCCCCAGTAGCGTTGATGGTTACATCTAAATCCCATTCATCCATATCATTTCTGCAGGAATCTGTAGCGATATCCCAACAAAACATCCATGAATAAGGATTCGAACAATCATCACCAAAATTATTTCCCGGATCACCGTCCAAAGGCCCACCGATTGTAGAATCGAAATAAAAACCAAAACCATAGGAGGTTTGGGTATTTTGCCCAAAAACACTGGTATAGAGTCCCCATTGGCCCAGTCCACTGCAACTTGCTGGAATATTGGTTGGGACAAAAGATGACATATTCCAGCCTAGACCAAAGTCTAATTCCAGACCATGTAGCCAATTATTGCCAATCTGGTTCCATCCGTGAATAGTGTAGCAAAAATTAATAGTAGTACTTGGCAGATACATCCCATTTACCGGAGGTGGGTCAACAACCAGAGTTGAACTATCGAGACAGTAATTGCCAGCTTCTTGAGTTGAGGTATAAAAAAAAGATTCTCCATAACCCGATGTCACCAGAAAGAGGTGAAAAAGAATTATGGAGAATCTTAAACTCACAAGGGAATTTTTATCTTATCAATGTAACATCACCAGCCTCAGACTCTACTGTTCCGTTTGGCAATCTGATGGTTATCTTATACACATAGACATCCATTGGTTGCAGCTCGCCTTTATAGGTACCATCCCAGTCGGCTGAACCTTCATAGACCATTTCTCCCCAACGATTAAACACTTTAAACTCTTCAATGGTCACCTCACCAAGTGTTTCAGGTCCGAAGGTTTCGTTCAGGCCGTCTCCATTTGGAGAGAATGCATTAGGAACACTCCAGAACGCGCACGAAGTGATTGCAATTTCATCTGCACCTTCACAACCATTGGCATCTGTTACTTGTATGGAGTAGGAACCACTTTCAGAAACTGTGATGGACTGGGTGGTTTCACCAGTTGACCATGCATATTCTGCAAAGAAATCAACAGACAAGACAACATTATCACCACAAATCTCTGGTGCTGAAGAGGAAATCACTGGAACTGGCACTGTACTGTCGTTCAAGACAGTTGCACCTTCACCCTGGCAGCCATCTGCATCAGTAACAACAATGTTATAAGTGCCACCAGAAAGTCCGGTAAACAGGCTATCAGACTGGAAAGTAGTACCGCCATCTATACTGTATTGATATGGAGGAGTTCCATTATTCAAGATGATCGCTATTTCACCATTAGACTCACCACAAGTTGGATCAGTAGGAATAATAGTCAAACTGAGGTCTCCTTCCCGGGTGAGAGTTACCATTTGAGAGGCACTACATCCTTCAGAGTCCTGAATAACAATCGTATAATCTCCTGCTTCAAGTCCCATAAAAATATTATCAGACTGGAAGGTGGTTCCACCATCAATGCTGTATTCCAGATCGCCTGTCCCGCCGGAAGCCGTAATGGTAATAACACCATTTTGCGCGAAGCAAACTTCAGGTGTAAGATCTACATTGTCAATTGTCGGATTAGGCGTAACAGATATCTGCACGGAAGTCTGACCTGTACAGCCAAATTCATCCGTGATGACCACGTTATAGATGCCTTCACACAAGCCTGTAGCAGTAGCGGTCGTTTGACCATCCGGATCATCCCATTGGTATGTGAAATCTCCGAAACCATTAGAACCCTCCACTGTGGCAGTTCCGTCACAATCACCATTACATCCAGCTGGTGTCGCATCCGTAATGGTAGCAATTGGATCTGAAACAAAGACAGTTACCTGACCAGCAACTGCACATGTTGGCGATAATGAAATGTCATCAAGGGCAAATGTTGTAGCCAACAGATTGATGTTTGTTAATGAATCCATAGTCACAATGCAGATCAGGGCTGTATCAGCATCGGCTGACCAGCTTTCCGCAAATTCCTGCCAGTCACAACCTGCTCCATCAATTGTGTTAAAAGTACCCAATGTATCTTCATTGATAACAATCATCACTTCTGCATCTTCAGGATCTGGGAAGACTGCTGCATACCAGGCTGAGAAGTCGTAAGACATGCCTTGCTGAACATTGGCGATTTGACACCAGACATTTGTGCCTGCAGTAGTATCTGTACTAGCAACAAGCATATTGCCCATTCCATCAGTATGATCGCCACACATAGTGAATGGTCCTTCTAGTGAAGGATCAGTGGTAACAACATATTCGCCAATATCCAAAATAGTATCTACAGCCATGTAATCTGAAGTGAAAGCTTCATCGCCTTCCTCAAAATCACCGTTGACAATGACAGACTGTCCTGGAATCATATCTTCCACAGAATTCACAGTATATACCGTAGTAACCATTGGAGATGCCGTCGGAGAGGCACTCATAGGATCGTCGAGACTATCCTCTGGAGACCACATGTATGTAGGTCCGCCACCTGTAACATTTAGTTGTGTTGACGATCCAGCACAAATCGAATCAGGCATTGCTGTTACTGTCAACATCACCGGATCTGGAGCACCGATAGTAACCGTTTCAACAACTACACATCCGGTGCAGTCAGAGACGGATACAGTATAGTTACCTTGCATCAAGCCCGCATTATCTTCCATTGTACTTTCAAAACCACCAGGACCTGACCATTCTATCGTGAAACATGGCGGTTCGCCACCTGTTACATCTGTTACAGTCATATCAATTGTACCATCTGTAACCTGGGCACATGTCTGGTCAGTTGTTTCGAACGACAGAATTAGTGGATCGATCTCTCCAATAGTAGCACTTGTCACAGCAGTACATCCTTCGTCATCAGTGATCGTTACTGAATAATCACCAGCACAGAGACCAGTAGCGGTCGCTGTAGTCTGTCCGGCAGGATCATCCCAAACATACTGGTAAGTTGTATCAACGATACCACCGGAAGCTTCTACAGTAATTTCACCTGTACATTCACCGACACAGACATTCATGGTCTGAGCAGTTACTTCAACAACAGGATTTGAAACTGTAATCGTTACTGTAGCAGTATCTGTACAAACCGGACGTAAGGAAATATCATCAATGGCAAAGTCATTGCCGCCACCGGAAATATTCTGATTAACAATACAGATTTCCGCTGTTTCATTGGCACCAGAGTTCCATCCTTCGAAAAATTGTTCCCAGCTACATGTTGTAGATGAAAGATTGAAGGTAGAACCAAGCAGGTTACCATTAATAGAAAACTGGAGTTGAGCAGGGTTGTCTGTAACAACTGCAGTTGCATAAGTTGAGAACATGTAGTCGGTGTTCGGATTTACGGTAACCGTCTGACACCAGATTTCCTGGTTAGCAGTAGCTGCTCCATTTACAACCATCATATTTCCTGACCCGCTCGTATTATCTGAGCATGAAGCAAAATTGATATGTTCGAAAATAGGATTCAATGAAACGGCATATGTACCTTCATTGGAGAGGTTCCCAAACGGTCCGCCAACTCCAGGCCCATAATCGCTTGAGAAACCAGTATCTCCCTGTTCGAAATCACCGTTGTCAACCACATTTAATCCAGCTCCAAATCCAACTACAGTGTAAGTAGTCGTTACATCCGGAGTTGCCGTTGGATTTGGTGAAGTTCCATCGGACAGTGAGTTATCCGGTGACCATACATATGAATCAGCACCAGATACAGAAAGTACAATTTCATCTCCCAGGCAAATTGTATCTGCTTCAGGCATGACAATAAGCTCAACCGGAACGCCAGCACCAATAATGTTTGCTTCAGCTGTAACGGTACAATTATTATCATCTGTAACGGTAATCGTGTACATACCTGCAGGCAAGCCGTCAAAAATTCCAGTTGCCTGAGCTCCTCCTCCTATATCATAGGAAAGGTCACCAGTTCCACCACTGGCAAACACGATAATCTGTCCATCCGCTACTGCACAAACAGGGTTGGTAGTGATCACATCATCGATTGTCGGAGCTGCATCTTCACCTATAGTAACCGTGGCGAAGGTGGTACATTGACCGCTATCGCTAACAGTGACTGAATAAGTGCCAGCAGCAAGACCCATTGCATTAGGAGTATCGCCAATGTTTTGGTCAGACCAATCGTAGGTATAAGGACCTACACCACCACTTACAGTAAGTGTAACGGTTCCATTCATCATACCACAAGCTTCATTGGACTGGTCAATATTATCGATAACAGGACCATCAGAATTCAGGAGAATTACAGTTTCTGTGGTTTCACAGCCTTCTGCATCCTGAACAACAATGTCATAAACTCCTGCAGCAAGGTTATCAAATGTACCAGACATCTGGAATGGGCCTCCAATGCTAAACATATACGGAGCAACACCGTCATTTGGCGTTAGGGTAATGCTACCGTTATTATTGCCGCATGTTGGTTGGACAATCATCGTATCAATAGACTCAAGTCCAAGAGTTACATTAACACTATCGCTTACGACGATAGTAGCACCATCACAAACGTTATAAGTAGTTTCGGCGATATAGAAGGTCGATGAGTCAGGACAAACAGTAATATCATTTCCTTGTCCAATAACATTACCCAATTCATCAAGCCATTGAGTAGTGAAGTTAGGTGGACCATTAGGTGTAAAGCGCCAACCTTCATTCATCGCTGTCCATTGATCAGGGAAGTTACGACCTGGAATTACTACGGCTACACTACCATCCGCATTTTGCAGACCTTGAATGGCAGCAGCACCATTCCAATCCAGGCAAAGTGGTTTATTTTCAATATACATTTCAATGATATTGGTGGTCTCATACATCACTACCTGATGAGTTGCAAGAAGCTGATTACATGTACTTCCAAATGGCTCGTACATAGGAACATCAAGAAAAGAAATTACAGCAATACGCGCTGGCGCAACGCCATAAACCTGATAAAGAATCTGACCTCCAACACTCGGATCAATATCATGGAATGGGCTTAAAATGGAATTTAGCACATCGCCATTTCCAGGTATCCCTTGACCAATAGCCCAATCATTAAACCCATTTGCATAAGTCAAATCAAATGAGACTGCACCATTCGAACCCACCGTTACCTGATCATACTCAACATCAAAGAAACAGAAGTTAAATCCGAGGTCAAGCACAGGAGACCAGGTATCATCCTCATTTACACTCAATTGTTGTCCCTGGTTAAATGGGAACGGTGTATATGGGACCATTGAATAATCATAGTTTGTCGATGCAAATCCAGAAACAGGAACTGCAGTCAAATCAGTACAATCTGTACACAAAGTGGTATCCATACCGGCATCTACACCTGGGAAGCCCTGGTTAGGATTGGTATCGAGTATGAATACGCAGCTAATCTCAGCACCCCATCCTGTTCCGGGATTAGTGGAATCTGAGGTAAAGACAAAGGTCAGACAGCCGTTTGATGAGACTACAACACCAGGTGAGTTATTACCAAAGAACGATCCGATTAATGGATCCATGTTCGATGTTCCATCAAAAATGGCCAATATATCACCAGGACCAAGATCAAATTCATTGAAATCGATGTGAGCCTGGAGATTAGGGTCTGTTGAACAAATAGTCGTCGTGATATCTTCATCGTTCATGTAATCGCCTATTGCCCCTCCTGTATCGTAGAAGTTGAAATCACAAACGTTGATAGTACCACCCGGATTATTGATATCTGTAGGATTCGTTCCGCAAGGAGAACAAAGCACATCAGCCGCCCATCCCGGATCTGTTCCAAATCCGTCAGAAACAAATGCTGCGGTTATACAGCCAGAAGGGTTGTTAGAAGTTATGATGCCCGGCTGATCGAGACTTGAGAAAGACCCAAGTACTGGTGCAGTATTATCGTCTCCATCATAAAGCATCAGTACATCGAAGATACTTCCGGTTTCAAATGATGTAAAGTTGAGGCTTACACAATCTCCCGGAACATTAGGACAAATGGTCCATGTCTCTACTTCTCCATTGCTATAGTTGCCATTCGGGCCACCGGTATCATAGAATGTACCGTTACAAGTAATGAAGCATGAGATTTCAGCAGCCCACCCTTGACCAACACCTGAAGCATCAGAAGTAAACTCAAAGGTCACACACCCTGAAGTTGATGATTGAACAAAAGTTGGTAAAGTAGTGCCAGTGAAGGTTCCAATCAATGTTCCATTTATATCTGCACCATCATAAATATTAAGTTCATCTCCTGCACCTAAATCCATCAAGGTAAAGTTGAATTGGATCTGAGTTGCAGCATCATCTGAACAAACAGTGGTTATAATATTTTCATTGTCCATGTAATCTTCAAGGAGACCACCAGTATCATAGAAAACGCCCTGGCAGGTATTGACAACTCCACCTGGATTATTGACATCTGTTGGGCTGAGTCCACATGGTGCACAGAGGATATCTGCAGCCCATCCTGGGTTAGTAACAGAGCCATCTGAATCAAATACGGCAGTGATACATCCAGAAGGATTATCTACGACGATTAATCCTGGAGATGCAGACCCGGTGAATGATCCAATTAAAGGTGCATTTGCATCCGGCCCATCAAAAAGCGCCAGGTCATCAAATCCTGACTCCAATTGGAAATTTGTAAAGTCAAGTGATACGCAATCACCATTAACTGAAGGACAAATTGTATAAGTTGTGAATTCACTATTCTGGTAGTTACCATTTGGTCCTCCTGAATCATAGAAGGTACCGCCGCAGGTCAGGATACAGCTGATACCTGCTTCCCAACCCGTGCCCGGGTTCGCCGCATCTGAGGCAAAAACGAAAGTCAAACAGCCGTTTGTTGATGTTACAAGACCTGGTGAGCTGGTCCCCATGTAGGTACCAACGGGTGGAGAAACGATAGAAGGACCAGCGAAAATCATAAGGCTGTCTCCTGCTCCAAGATCAAAGTTTGTAAAGTCTAACTGGATCTGCAGATCCATATCATCTGTACAAAGGGTCGTTGTAATATTTTCATTATTGGCATAGTCTGACAAGAAACCTCCGGTATCGAAAAAGTCGCCGACACAGGTATTAATGGTTCCTCCAGGATTATTAATATCCGTCGGACTGGTTCCACATGGGAGACAAATCACATCAGCAGCCCAACCACTTGCATTGGTGAAAGCAGAAGAATTGAACTGTGCAGTTATACACCCATTTGGGTTATCAGAGGTTACAATTCCAGGGCTAGTAGTTCCTGAGAAGGAACCAATTTGAGGATCTGTAATAGTTGTTCCGTCATATAGGGTAAGGAAATCAACCTGGTTTTGTGTATTGAACTCAGTAAAATCAAGAGACACACAATCACCTGGATTTATTGGGCAAATTGTGAAAACCTGGTCCTCATTATCAGAGTAGTTACCGTTAGGTCCTCCCGAATCATAGAAAACACTATTACAGGTAATAAAACAAGCTACATTCGCAGCCCATCCCTGTCCAACACCAGATCCATCAGAAGCGAATTCAAATGTAACACATCCACTTGTTGAAGAGGAAACAAGGCCTGGTGAGTTGGTCCCCATAAAGGTTCCGAGTAATGTTCCATTGATATCAGCACCATCGTAGATGTTCAAGCTGTCCCCTGCCCCCAGGTCAAAGAGTGTAAAATCAAGAGACATCTGAAGATCTGGGTCATCAGAACAAATTGTAGTCACAATATTTTCATTGTCCGAATAATCCATCAACGCTCCACCTGTGTCATAGTAAACACCCTGACAGGTACTCACTGTTCCTCCTGGATGGTTAATATCTGTTGGGTTCGTTCCGCAAGGAGAACAAAGAATATTGGCCGCCCATCCTGGATCAGTAACAGAACCATCCGAATCAAATTGGGCAGTTATACAACCTGAAGCGTTATTTACGACTAGAAGACCTGGAGAGTTTGAACCGTCATAAACACCAATGACAGGATCTGATGTAGAATCTCCGTCATAAAGTGTTAGCTCATCAAAGCCAGACTCCGTTTCAAACTCGGTAAAATCAAGTCCAACACAGTCACCTGGAACATTAGGACAAATCGTCCATGTTTCCAATTCATTATTGCTATAGTTGCCATTTGGTCCACCTGAATCGTAAAAGATACCACCACAGGTGAGGAAGCAACTCACATCAGCAGACCATCCTGTGCCCACTCCGGATCCATCAGAAGTAAATTCGAAGGTAAGGCATCCCAAAGTCGCTGTAACTGGACCAGGGCTGTTGGTACCCGTGAAAGTTCCGACAAGAGGACTTGCTGTAGTCGCTCCGTCATAAATGGTAAGGTTATCACCTGTTCCTATATCAAATGCCGTAAAGTCTAACTGAACTTGTAGTGCAGGATCATCTGTACATATTGTAGTTACAATATTTTCATTATCTGCATAATCACTCAGGGCCCCTCCGGTATCGAAGAATGTACCGACACAAGTATTTACAGTGCCTCCTGGGTTGTTAATGTCTGTTGGACTGGTTCCGCATGGCAGACAAATCACATCTGCTGCCCAGCCACTGGCATTGGTAAAAGCAGAAGAGAAAAATTGGGCCGTTAAACACCCTGATGGATTATCAGCTACAATTATTCCTGGACTAGTAGTACCTGAATAACTACCGATTTGAGGATCGGTCAGCGTGGTTCCATTAAAAACATTCAGGAAATCAGTATTTGCCTGCGTATTAAATTCTGTAAAGTCAAGAGCTACACAATCGCCGGGTTGTTCTGGACAAATTGTCCAAACTTCTACCTCGTTATCAGAATAATTTCCATTTGGTCCGCCAGAGTCAAAGAATACACCACCACAGGTAATAATACAATTGATAGCAGCTTGCCAGCCAGCACCCACATCCTGTGAGTCAGAGTTGAACTCGAAAGTTATACAACCATCATTGGATGAAGTCACGATTCCAGGTGAATTGGTACCTGTAAAGTTTCCAATCAAAGGATCATTAATAGTCGCGCCATTATAAATATTGAGATCATCCCCAGCACCAAGATCGAATACGGTGAAATCAAGTTGAATCTCCATAGCAGGATCATCAGAACAAATCGTTGTGATCACACTTTCATCATTCTGGTAATTATCCAGAAAGCCTCCTGTGTCGAAAAAATTATTCGCGCAGGTATTGAAGGTTCCACCTGGGTTATTGATGTCATTAGGGTTTGTACCACAAGGAGCACACAGGATATCTGCTGTCCATCCGGGATTCGTCACTGAGCCATCGGAAGTAAAGTTGGCGGTTATACACCCTGTAAGACTAGTGGCGGTCACAAGACCAGGACTATTGGCTCCTGTAAAGGTACCAAAAGGTGTTGCCGCTGTATTGTCTCCATCATAAAGCGTAAGTACATCAAAGCCTGACTCAAGTTGGAAAGACGTGAAGTCCAGTGATATACAATCAACTGGATTATCAGGACAAAGGGTAAATGTGAAGTTTTCACTATTTCCGTGATTTGCCCCTGGTCCACCAGAATCGTTAAAAGTTCCCATACAGGCATTTGCCATACCGTCCATCATATTGATATCTACGATTGGAATGTATTCATCAATACACAATTGGAAAGTACCTTCATTAGATGCCCCAGTAACAGAATAATCATTTATTCTGATCCAGTAATCCGTAAGGGGATCCAGACCAAGAACATCTATGGTCAGGCTATTCTCATTGAGAATGGACTGCAAACAGATCAATTCTGCAAAGCCGGAGCAGTCTCCACGATAAATTGCAATCTGGGGCATTACCATGGTTCCGCCGTTGATATCGATGGTCAGGTCCAGAACATTCAATTCTGTGGTGAACATAAACCAAACGTCATTGTCTCCACCGGACCATGGAGGTGTACATTGTGTTGGGATACCATAACCTGCTTGCTCTGTTGCCCCAACATTGGTAAACTCTTGAGGGCCAGAACAATAATCAATTGTTGTAGGGATCATTGTTGCATTGAGGCAATCATCATTTGGTGGCTGAGCAATTAAGGAGAGAGAAAATAGGAGGAAAAAAGCAGATAAAACTAATTTCATAATGAATGGTGTTTCTGGTTAACTTGTGGCAAAAACTCATTTAAAGGACAAGCATAAAGATAGTTGTCCCCTATAGGAAAACATAGAAGTTTGATAAATAATATCTACAGATAGCTCAAGCTTCTTCTAATTGTTAAACGAGCACAAGAGACAAGACGTCGCTTGGGTGATTTACAACATGTTTCTATGCAGCATCTAATTTAATCTGATTATTCCAATTGTCACTATTCTGGGCATGGAAATCTCGGGGTTTTAACACAGTTTTTTTACATGATTTCAGTTAAAACAATCCAGCAACTTTTGCATATCGCTTTTCGTATTGTAAACATTGGGGGAAACCCTGATAGAACTGCCGCGGTATGAGACGAAGATATTGCTGCTGCTAATTTTAGTTTTCAGCTTTTCCAAGTCCAGGTTTTCTGGTAATCTAATTCCGAATAAATGGCCACATCGATATTGGTCTTCCTCTACCCAACAACCATATTCACGGAATTTTTCTGCAAAAGGAAAACTGAGTTTACAACAATAGTCTTGAATGGCTTCGGGTGTCCAGGAATTCAACTGTTCCAAAGCAGCCAATAACATTGGAATGAGGGTGAAATTACTTTTCTCTCCTACCTCAAAACGATTAGCCATTGGTTGATACTTTTCCTGGTAATTGACTAAAGCCGAAAAATCTTCGCTATTCAATCGGTTCATCCAGTTTTCTTCCAAGGGTATTCCCTGATCAAACCGATCACTGAAATAAGCAAGACCAATCGAATAGGGTCCTAACAGCCACTTATAAGCGGCTACTGCCAATACATCGGGTCGGATTTTGGCAAAATCGAAAGGTAAAGCCCCAATTGTCTGTGTGCAGTCAAGTACCAGGTAGGCATTCACCGCCTCGGTTCTTTCTCTAATCGCTGGAAGATTGAAAAGTGTACCGTCTGTCCAATGTGCCTGTGCCATCGCTACGACTTTTGTCTTTGTATCAATCGCTTCAAGAATGTTTTTATTCCATTTTGCAGCTCTCTTGTCTTTCACATCTGGCGGATCAACAAAAATTAATGAGGCGCCTTTTTCCTGGGCAACTCTCATCCATGGATATACGTTTGAGGGAAATTGTTCGCCGGTAAGAATAATTTTATCGCCAGCCTCAAAGGGAATATTGTTTGCTGCATTCGAAATGGCATATGAAACCGATGGAATTGAAACTATCCTGCCAGGTTCATTCATATTGATCAACTCTGCAAATAGCGACCTTGCCAGATCATTGGCAGCAAAAAAGTCATTGGGCTTGATTAAGTAAGGATGACTCTTTTGTTTGACGCCCTCGATGCCGGCAGCTTCTACGACATCCAGATTTGGCGACATATAGGAACCATTGAGATAAACAATATCCTCAGGTAATCGAAATCTGGATTTTTGACAATTCAGCATAGTTGATAAGTCTTAAATTAACATCCTTGTTATTGTGAATATTTGTGGTATTCTTATCTTGGTGATTAAATCAATCAACAATTCAGCAATTTACTTTAATCATATGAGAAACTTCCTTTTCCTGCTGACAGCAATCATTTTTTGTACATTTTGTCAACCTGCCAATGCTCAGAAAGAAGGGGCGAAAGATAACGATAACACGACATCTGATGCTATTGCACAAGCAACCAACGGCATGAAAAAGTTTGACGGCTATTTTCCATTCTTCTGGGATGAATCAAATGGAAAAATTTGGCTTGAAGTGCCAGAGGCTGATGTCGAGTTTCTATATGTAAATGCCTTACCTTCAGGGGTCGGTTCCAATGATATAGGCTTAGACCGAGGTCAACTGGGCGGAGAAAGAGTAGTCAAGTTCATGAAAAGTGGCCATAAATTATTACTCATTCAACCCAATTACCGTTTCAGGGCAGTGAGTGATAACCCAGCTGAGTCGAAATCTGTTGAGGAAGCATTTGCACAATCTGTCTTATGGGGTTTCACCATTCACGCTCAGCATGAAGGCAGGATGCTGATCGATGCAACTGATTTTATTGTAAGGGATGCGCATGATGTTGTGGGCAGATTAGAGAGCAGAAAACAAGGCAATTACAAATTAGACAAAAGTCGTTCCTCAATCTATCTGCCATCCTGTAAAAACTTCCCCAAGAATACCGAATTAGAGGGACTCACTACCTTTACAGGAAAACCTAAAGGCGGATACATTCGTAGCGTAACTCCCACACCTTCAGCAGTTACTGTAAGGCAACATCATTCTTTTGTTGAACTTCCTGACGACAACTATACACCCAGAGTCATGGATCCAAGATGTGGATATTTTGGCATTAGCTATCAAGACTATGCTACACCCATCGAAGAACCATTGGTCAAGAAATATATCAATCGGCATCGACTTGAAAAAAAGGACCCTTCAGCAGCTATTAGTGAGGCTGTTGAACCGATTGTATACTACCTCGATCCTGGCGCTCCTGAACCAGTCAAATCAGCATTACTTGATGGGGCACGGTGGTGGAATGAAGCCTTTGAAGCCGCTGGTTACAAGGATGCATTTATCGTAAAAGTGCTACCAGAAGATGTTGATCCTTTAGATGTCAGGTATAATGTTATTCAATGGGTACATCGGTCTACACGTGGCTGGTCATATGGGGGATCTGTGATTGATCCCAGAACAGGAGAAATAATCAAAGGTCATGTTTCATTAGGATCCTTGCGGGTAAGACAAGATTACCTTATTGCCCAGGGATTGCTTTCACCATTTGAAGAAGGTAAAGCAGTGCCGGATGAAATGATTGAGATGGCGCTTGCAAGGTTAAGGCAACTGTCTGCTCATGAAATTGGCCACACCATTGGTATTGCCCATAATTTTGCGGCAAGCGTAAATAACAGGGCATCTGTCATGGATTATCCTCATCCCTACATTGAACTTGTTCAGGATGGAGATCTTGATTTTACAGAGGCATATGATACCAAAATCGGAGAATGGGACAAACGCACTGTAATCTACGGTTACCAGGATTTTCCGGAAGGTGTAGATGAAGCAGAAGCTTTGAACAAAATTCTTCAGGAAACCTCGGACATGGGGCTTTACTATATTTCTGATCAGGATGCTCGTCCACAAGGAGGTGCTCATCCTGGTGCTCATTTATGGGACAACGGTGAAGATGCCGTCAAAGAGCTAAACCGCATTATGACTGTTAGAGTTGCTGCTTTGGAAAGATTTGGCCAAAACAGTATTCCTAAAGGAACGGCTGCTTCAGAGCTTGAGCGTGTTTTAGTACCCTTGTACTTATCACATAGATACCAGGTAGAAGCTGCAGTAAAATTGGTAGGAGGTGTAGATTATAATTATGCAGTAAGAGGGGATGGCAGAAATGCAACCACGCTCGTTTCAGCTGAAACGAACGAGAATGCCTTGAACGCTCTTCTCAACACGCTTGATCCATCCTTCCTGACCTTGAGTGAAGAAATCGTCAGCATGATTCCGCCTCCTGCTTATGGGCATTCACGAGGAAGAGAACATTTCAAAAATAAAACCGGTCCAACACTTGACCCTATTACAATTGCAGAAAGTTCGGCAGCTCATACGCTTTCGCTTTTACTTAACCCACAGCGATTGGGCCGTGTTGTTGAGCACAGTGCAAGGCATGAAGGATATATGTCACTTGAGAGTATGATCGATCATATTTTCTCAGAATTAAAGAATCAAAAAGCTAAAAATGGGCTTCAAGCAGAAGTTAAAAGATCAGTAGAAAAACTATTGATAAACAATCTTTTGTCAACTACAAATAGCAACAATTTACTGTCCCAAGCAAAAGCTATTTTGATTTTCAAAATCAAGGAAGCCAGAACCCGAATGGAACGATTGGCGACTGGTGGAAACGACGTGGCTACAAGAGCGCATTACACATTCCTTGTTTCAGAAATTGACAGGTATTTTGATAATCCTACAGCTTTTAAAGCCGTTACACCACCAAAATTACCAGATGGATCTCCTATTGGTTGTGGGGCTACCCATTTTCATCACAACTAAATGAAATAAGTAACCTTCTCAATAGTAACTTCGTCGTATATTTGCGTCACAATCAATAAAGCGGTTTTATGAACCTTCCTAATATATTGACATCAATCAGAATTGCAGTTTCACTAACTGTCCCATTTCTCATGTTCATGGATAATTTCTGGGTACGTGTAATTGCTGGAATTGTGTGCGCGCTGGCTATTGCAACTGATTGGTTTGATGGTTGGTATGCCAGGAAATATAACCAGGTTAGTACCACGGGTAAAATACTGGATCCAATTGCAGACAAGGTTTATATCATTATCACTTATTCCGTTTTGGCGTTTCTTGGCATGTTTTCGATTTGGTGGGTTATTCCAATCTTTATCCGTGAGATCGTAATTACCGTGTATCGGTTTATCTTTCTTCACCTCGGTAAAGCGGTAGCTGCAGTACAAAGTGGCAAGGTTAAAACGGTTATTCAAATCGGCTCAATAGGATTGATTTTCTGTAGTTTCATGGGTAAGACCTATTATTTTGGATACTACCCTTTTTGGTTACAAGCTGTGGTCTATCTTTCATTATTCGCCTCGATTATTCTTACCATGTATTCGGGGTATGTCTTTTTTCAAAACAACTGGAAACTTATCAAATCCTATCACAACCTAGCGTCTTGATATGGAGTCATCTCAGTCATTCTGGCAATACAAGTTTAAGGATTGGGTGAGAGATATCACTTCTCTGGGTAATCCGTTGATTCTCCTGTTTGTCCCGTTTTGCTATTTCGGCCCTTCCAAAACTTTTGGAATACTATTAATTGCATTGGCAGTTAATGAAGTTTGTTGCTCATTAATCAAGCTATTTTTTCACAAAAAAAGACCAGATGGTCAGGCATTTAAAGGGGCGTTGGAAAAGATCGATGCGGGTAGCTTCCCAAGCATACATTCTTCAAGAATCGCCACTGCCTATCTACCTATGATCGTATTTGCCGACAACTATGTTACTCCTGTAATAGTTGGCATTTTTATTCTTCTTACAGCTACGTCAAGGGTACTGCTTAAGCGACATTTTCTTTCAGACGTAATCGGCGGTCTAGCTATCGGAACAGCTATTTTCCTGGCCTTTTTCTTCTTGGTTTATCCTTAGGAAACCTTATCGATATAGGCTAGAATAGCGTCAATGTCTTTATCTGACATCCACTCAAACGAGGTCATTTGCACTTTAAATTGTTTCCAAAGTTCCACTGCTTTAGGATGCTTTTCGTTGATCATTTTTTGCGAGTTCCTTATCCAGTCATAAAGGTCTTCTTTTGGATAATTTGCCCACCGATCAGTTGTTCCTGCCAGAGCAGGGCCTGTCATGAGACTTTTCATATCCTTGTTATGGCAGTTGGCACAATGAGACCTGAAAAGGGCTTTTCCATGCAGTTCCACAGGACTTAACTCTTCTTTTTCAGATTTGACAACCAATTCGCTCTCAGGATCTTTTTCTGCCGCATCGCTATTGAAGGAGAAAGAGGCAGCAGCAAATACCAAAACCAATAATAAAACAGATAGGGCATTCAGTTGATAAAGCAAGGAAAGGCTTAAATTTTTCATAAAATTGATTTTGATTTCAAGGTATACTCAAGGTGATTTTTAATCAATATCCCACAACTGAAAAGCCAGATTAGAATTGGTATAAATAGGAAAAATACTATTCACTGAAGTTTCGTATTTTCCAGCCATGGATACAAGATCATTTAGACAACACGCGCACCAAATGGTAGATTGGATGGCGAATTATCTTGAAAAAGAGATGCATACTTTGCCTGTAAAATCAAATGTAAAACCTGGAGATATCAAGTCGCAGGTCCCATTATCACCACCCAATGAAGGAGAAGATATGGATCATATTTTTGATCAGTTTAAGCGTATCATTATCCCAGGAATGACCCATTGGCAGCACCCTAAATTTTTTGCCTATTTTCCCGGAAACTCAAGCTATCCTTCAGTTTTGGCTGAAATGCTTACTGCGACATTAGCAGCACAGTGTATGTTGTGGGACACCTCTCCTTCTGCTGCAGAATTAGAGGAACGTATGATGGAGTGGTTAAGACAAATGATCCATTTACCAGATGATTTTGTAGGTACCATTCAAAACAGTGCCTCCTCCTCTACGCTTGTTGCCATTTTATCAGCAAGAGAAAAATTTTCAAACTTTGAGGTCAATAAGAAGGGGCTTTACGCGCAAAGGAAATTAAGAGTTTATGCCTGTGAGCATATCCATTCTTCCATAGAAAAAGCAGTGAGAATTGCAGGACTTGGAGATGAAAATTTTGTTCCAATAAAAAGTGATGAGCACTTTAGTCTTATTCCATCTGAATTAGACAATGCGATCCAGGCAGATATTGAAAAAGGCTACCTTCCAATTTGTGTAGTTTCTGCTTTCGGTACCACAAGTTCAACTGCAATTGACCCAATTGATGCGGTTTCGGATATTTGCGAAAAACATGGTTTGTGGCACCACGTAGATGCAGCCTACTCTGGTACTGCATTGATCTTGGAAAAATTCAGAACCCTCGCGAATGGTTACCAGAGGGCAGATAGTTTGGTCTTTAATCCTCATAAATGGATGTTCACCAACTTTGACTGTTCAGCCTACTTTGTGCGTGACAAGAAGACTTTATTGAGAACTTTCACCATTCTTCCCGAATATTTGAAAACAAAGACTGAAAGCCCGGTCACCAATTATAATGAATGGGGAATTCAGTTGGCCAGGCGATTCAGGGCGCTTAAACTTTGGTTTGTTATCAGGACATTCGGGGTCGATGGTATCAGGCAGAGAATTGAGGAACATTTGTCATATGCTAAATGGTTAACAGCTGAGATCAAGGCCCACCCTCAGTTCGAATTGATAGTTGAGCCCTTGTTTAACTTGGTTTGTTTCAGGTTCAACCCTGCTAACATGAGCGAAACTGCACTCAATGAGCTTAACGCTGATTTGATTGAAAGGTTAAATGCATCTGGCAAACTCTACATGACCCATACCAAACTAGGCGGAAAATATACCCTCCGAATGGTAATTGGCCAAACTTATGTTCAAAAGCATCATGTCGAAGAGGCCTGGGAAACCATTAAAGTAATGGCTGAGAGATTGGTATAAAAAAACCCACAGGAAACATCCAGTGGGTTAGGAAAAATCGGTTAGTATAAAGGCAGTTTTGGTCTACCTTAAAAGGGTATCTTGATTCAATTTTATGAGCCCCATTGCCTTGAGGCTGAGCAAATATACTATATAATACGGGTGCCTATCCAAAAGGTTTATCAGATTTTCGTCATAATAAGTGGCATAAAACAACAAAGGGATTCACGCCCGAAGGTGTGAATCCCTTTTGTCTTTCTGTACCGACTCGGAAGTCGATACCGAACAAGCTTGTAACATCTGGTGAGCTGTGGACCTTAACCTTGGCCGAAGCTTTGGTCCGTGTTTTACCACTAACCCGACATCTCATCCGGATGCTGCCCCATTGGTGGAGTTGATAGCACTGTCGCGATAGTGCCCTCTACCAGGGGTCTTGTTTTGGTCATTTATTTCATGGGCCTGTCTTCCTGGTTGCCGCTTCATGATTCTGCCGAATTCCTGCAGTAGTCTCCGGTTCATTCTGATAACTCAAAATTTAATTCATGAAGTTTTATCCAGGTTTGTCGACTATGCATTCACACTGTCAATGATCCACAAGTGAATCTTTCCTGGCCTCATTGTAAACGACCGTGCCTTGGTCAGATTACGCGTTATGGGCCACCGAGGTAGCTTTGCACGGTTTTCTGTAAGGACTTTTCTGGTTTATCCCGTGGTTCAGGATATTCAATCTTTCACTTGCGATCCAGATGGATTACCTGTAGGAATGTACCAGAGCCTTTTCATTGAGGATCGATCCTTCCGAGGAAGTTTCGTTTTCAATGTTAAGGGCTTGTAGACTCTTCTCCGGGATCAGCGTGGATCCTTCCGGATTCTTGTCAATCCCTCTTTTGTTCCGAAGAACATCGGAGTTGCTTCCTTTCGGTCGCGTGATTTTCTGTCCACCGGATTCGAGCAACATTCTCCGGAGAGACCATTGCTGACTAACTGTTGCCAGTTAGACATCTCAATCTGAGTGAGAAGGAGTCGTCCAACTCTTTGTGCCTGTTCAGCCCCCTGGTAATTATGAAAAGTATATATCTTGAATTTCCGAAGATTTTCAAACATTCCAATTTTCATTGGTATTTCGTACTTATTCAGCCATACCAGTTTGGCAGGTGCCTTTCAGCAAATCTGCAGGACCGACTTGTTCGATCGGTCTTACTAAACATGCGAGTTGGTTTCTTGCAAAAATTCCTTTCAAGGACTATCAATAAATCAATTTTCCCTTCGGGAAGGTTTGCAAGGATCCTGTTGTTCAGGTATCATCAAAACTTGATTCCAAAAAATTAAATCTTTTTGATACTTTATGTAAACAGGATTTATGTGTTTACGAATATTGTCTAAGAACGTTTACCGCGTTTGGTGTTACTAATATAGGATAAAGAAAATGTTAGATGCAAATTTTCTTTTTCACAAAGAATTAACATTGGTTATTCACATTTGTTAGTTTGATAGCCAAATGACTATTTATCAAATCACAAAACATGAGAATAAATATCTTTTGAAAAAGTTATCCACATTAAATAAATTTTCCACATTCTGAGTTTCGCCAATTTTCTTTTGGCTACACTAACAATGAATACGAATAAACTTTCAGTTTTCAGGCTTATCCCAGGTTTTTGAAGTAAACCAATCCGGGAATTCAGGCAGTTGAGCCCGCTTTTTTTCTTCTTTTGTCAGGTTAAAAGTATCTCTTGGGAGAAAAAATTGACTGCTGCCCTCCTCTTCAGTGGCAAATACATCCTGCTGTTCTTCTTTTTCAAAGGTATCCCTGAAAAGGTAAGCCGCAAAAATCCCAACAATGCCACCTAACAAGTGACTTTCCCATGAAATGCCTTCCTGATTAGGGAGTACACCGAGAAACATCCCACTATAAAGAAAGGTGACAATGAGGGCAAGCACTATTGACCTGACATTTCTTCTGAATATTCCTGTAAAGAAGATAAAGGCCACCATGCCATAAACCACTCCAGAGGCACCAATATGGAACACAGACCGTCCAAGTATCCATACGGCCAGGCCCGTCAAAATATGGATCAAAAGATAGGTTTGAGCAGCAATGCTTCGGTAAAAATGAAAAATGATAGTTCCCAAAACCATAAAAGGAACGGAATTGGACATCAGGTGGGCAAAATCGGCATGGATCAATGGTGCCAGGAAAACACCCCATAAACCTTCAATGCGTCTTGGGAAAATACCCAGCGATTTGAAATCCAGTGGTGTAAAAACCTGGACGAAGTGAATAAGGAATATGATAAATATGAAATAAAGCGGCATCTTGAAACTATCAAAAGCTAGCCCGCGTTTATCTAAATCCGGATAATTTCCTTGTCCGCTCATAACACATGAAATTTTGTATGGAATTCCAAAATGAAAGTATTCCTTCATTCCTAAATTGCATACCTTTGTAAACTTAAAGAAAAAAAATCGACGAAAGTTCAAGATGATTTCAAAACACTACAGTCCAAAAGACACTGAAAGTCGCTGGTATCAGCATTGGATGGACAAAAACTACTTCCATTCAACTCCTGATGATAGAGAGCCTTACTCCATTGTTATTCCTCCGCCAAATGTTACTGGTGTATTACATATGGGGCATATGCTCAATAACACAATCCAGGATATCCTTATAAGAAAAGCGAGACTGGAAGGGAAAAACGCATGCTGGGTTCCCGGAACAGACCACGCCTCCATTGCTACAGAAGCAAAAGTCGTAAGAATGTTACGTGAAAAAGGCATTCGCAAAGCCGATCTGACCAGGGATGAATTTATGGAACACGCCTGGGGATGGAAAGAAAAATATGGTGGCATCATCCTCGAACAGCTAAAGCGTTTAGGTGCATCATGCGATTGGGAACGAACAGCGTTTACCATGGATGAGACAAGGTACAAAGCTGTCATAGAGGTTTTCGTCGACCTTTACAGGAAAGGAAAATTGTACCGCGACTACCGAATGGTCAACTGGGATCCTGAAGCTCAAACAGTGCTTTCCAACGAAGAAGTACTTTATGCTGAAGAAAAATCATCCCTATACCATGTCAGGTATAAAATTGAAGGCACAGCTGATGAGTGGGTTACCATTGCGACCACAAGACCTGAAACCATTTTAGGGGATACGGCTGTAGCGGTTAATCCTGACGATGAAAGGTATGCTCACCTTCAGGGCAAAAGGGTTATCGTTCCTAAAGTTAACAGGTCAGTTCCAATTGTTTTCGACAAATATGTAGATATGGAATTCGGAACCGGGTGTCTGAAAATCACGCCGGCACACGACCCTAATGACTATGATATAGGGAAAAAACATGACCTGGAGGTTATCGATACGCTAAATGACAACGGAACCCTGAGCGAAGCAGCCCAATTCTATGTTGGTGAAGATCGCTTCAAGGCCCGTAAGCTTATTATAAAGGATCTCGAAGAAGCCGGACATATCGTAAAAGTTGAAGAGCATATGCATAATGTTGGACGCAGCGAGCGTACATCGGTTGTTGTCGAACCAAAATTATCCCTCCAATGGTATGTTGATATGCAACAGTTGGTTGAGCCTTCACTAGGTGCGGTAATGGAAGATACAGTTGAGTTTTTTCCAAAGAAATTCAAGAACACCTTCAATTACTGGATGTCTAACATCAGAGACTGGTGTATCTCCCGGCAGTTGTGGTGGGGGCAGCGCATTCCGGCATGGTATTATGAAGAAGGTGTTTTCGTTGCTGAGACAGCTGAAGAAGCATTGGGACTAGCAAAAAAAGAAACTGGCAATGACAACCTTACACTTGATGACCTCAAGCAGGATGAGGATGTACTGGATACCTGGTTCTCTTCATGGCTATGGCCAATATCAGTTTTCAATGGTTTTGAGACGGATGAAGAATTAAAGTACTACTACCCTACCAGCGTTTTGGTGACTGGTTGGGATATTATTTTCCTTTGGGTTGCCCGAATGATCATGTCAGGTTATGAATGGCAGGGTGAAAGGCCATTTGACCATGTTTACTTTACAGGAATGGTAAGGGACAAACAACGTCGTAAGATGAGTAAATCATTAGGTAACTCTCCTGATGCTTTGGAACTCATTGATCGGTTTGGTGCTGATGGAGTCCGGTTTGGTATGTTGTCTTCTTCTCCTGCAGGCGGAGATTTGCTTTTTGATGAAAAACTTTGTGAAGAAGGTCGAAATTTCTGCAATAAAATCTGGAATGGCCTTCGGTTAATAAAAAGTTTCTCCCTTTCGGAAGATACAGAGACGCCAGATGGAAATATTGCAGCTAGTCGATGGTTTGAATCACGACTGAATCAAGTTTTGGAAGAACTAAATTCAAACTTCCAAGAATATAGACTTTCAGAAGCTCTTATCACTATAAAACGTTTGATTTGGGATGATTTCTGTTCCTGGTATCTGGAAATGATCAAGCCTCCATATGGAGAATCTTTAGATAGCGCTACCTACGAAAAAACCATTGAATTCTTTGGTAAACTAATGACCATTCTACACCCATTTATGCCATTTGTAACAGAAGAAGTATGGCATTTGCTTGAAGAAAGGAATTCAGGAGAAGATTGCATTATTAGTTCCTGGCCAAAAGGAGGTTCTATTAATAAAGCGATCATCAAGAATATAGAATTATCTAAAGATATCGTGTCAAAAATCAGATATCTAAGAGCCAAGAATGAATTGAGCCCTAAAGAAGCCTTACCGTTATCTATTCAAAAAAGTGAGACTTCAAGTGAGTTCGTAAACGATAAGGGCATTAGCTCCATCATATTGAAGTTGGCAAATATTACCGATTTTTCAGAATCAGCAACTACACCTGAGGGGAGCACAACTTTCCTTTCTGGAACTGAAAAGTTCTTCACTCAAATTGATAAGGAAATCGACATTGAGGCAGAAAGAGCAAAAATTGAGGAAGAGCTGAAACGAGCTCGAGGTTTCCTCATTGGTGTCCAGAAAAAACTGGAGAACGAGCGTTTCGTTCAAAATGCTCCCGCAGCAGTTGTTGAAAAGGAAAAGCAGAAATTGGCAGATGGTACGGCAAGGATTAAGATTCTTGAGGAGAGTCTTGAGAATTTGAAATAAGATGTTTTTGTCCCAGCTGGATTCTCTTATCAGGAAACCCCGCTATGGCAAATTGAGGATGATTGCCGACTAGCAAAAAAATAAAACCCGGGATTCTGAGAATTCCGGGTTTTATTTTTTCCGTAAAGGAACAAAAGGAGTTTATTACCTTGTAACGACAAATCGTTTGGTAATCACTTTACCTTCTGCAGAAACCGTCAGGAAGTAAGTCCCCTGCGCAAGTTGATCAACATTAAACACCTGGTTGGTACTTTGTCCTTCAACCTGAAGTACATGAATCGCTCTGCCCATGATATCGCTGATCTTAATTTCAGCAGTGGTTATTCCTGTGGGTAATTCAAGATCCATCGTAATTTGTTGGTTTGCAGGATTTGGGAATAACTCAATATTAGCTTCAAGGCGTTCTACCTGGCCAATGCCTGTTGTAACACAATCCATAGCGTCTGTTCCGGAAGTCATATTCAAGCGCACAGTAGCAGGAGTATCGTTACCAAACCCTGCCAGGAACCAAGTTCCATTACCACCGCCCAGTGGACCACCTTCACGAACAACGGAAGCCAACTGCCCTGGATAGTAGACATTAGAGCCTCGGCCTGTAAAAATGGTATTCCCTGCTCCATCACCGATGATAGAGGTCATGGCAATATAAAACCCTGGTGTAAGTGGTAACGGTCCAGGCTGGAAGGTGTTCCAATCCAGTAAGTCTGCTGTAAGGAGTTCATAATTTTCAGTTCCCGGAGGTACTGTGTAAAAAGCAACACCAATTGGTGTAACTTGTCCATCGTCAAAATTGGCAGTACAATTGGGATCTGTCAAATCACAATCCACTCTCAATAGATAAAGTGTAATTGACTCGTTATCCAAAGTACCATCAGCCGCATTTTTGGCTAATGCAAAAGTGATGGAGGCAGCTTCATCATTTTGTAATAATTCATAAATATTTCCAAACTCATAAGTTCCACCAACGGCATTGGCAACACCTGAAATAGGCGTGTTATCTTTGGAAAAAGTTGAATTGGAAATTGTGAAAGGATTTGACCTTGTATTATCAGAAGCAAAATCGTCAGATTCATTCCCTGATAAAGTCCAGTTCATTTCATAATCACCTACACAATTTGGCGGGGTAAAACTACCAACTCCGACAAGAGTAGAATCGGCAAATCCAGCTACGAGCCCCATGTCAAGTGTAATAGACTCACTGTATACTGAAGCGCCAAGGCCATCAGTTATCTCTACGTCCAAAGCTGTGGATGTAGCATCGAGTGACCCGTTATTCGATATATCTGCCTGAAACACCACATCCTGGATATGGCTAACGGGGGTTTGTACATTAGCAGCATGGGTGGCCTGTGTAATGGCCAGATCATTGTCAAAAGTAAATTCATCTGCAATTAATGCTTCAGCAGCACCTCCACTTTCAACGACAGTTCTAATAATAGCGCAGTCATCAAGACCGATCATAATTGTTGGAATATTAATCAGGGATGCAGCAATACCAGCTGACATTCCTGTCGTTCCGGGAGGTTGATTATTACAGATTACGACTCCTATAGCGCCAGCCTTCTGAGCGTTATAAGCTTTGAGCGTAAAATTACATTCTCCGCGATCTACCATAGCAATCTTTCCGGTCAGGTCGTTGGCCAGGGTTAGAGAAGTATCATTACATGCCAAGGTAGCAAGTGGTGGATCGTTCTGATCGTCTACAAATTCTAGGTTTCCTTGCCATTGCATCATTGAACCAGGAATCTGAACGCCCCAGTCTGCGGTATTCACGGCCTCGATGGTATAACCACCAGCAATACTTTCAGGTGAAAGTACAATAAACACCTGTGACCAGGCAGTACTGGAAAAAAACAGGATCCCCAAAGAGAGCATTAATGATGAAAAGAATTTTGAGGTAAAAAGGGCTTTCATAAGCAAATTTGTTTTGGTTTAGTAAATAGCTTTATCAGATTGAACTAAATTATACAAAATTGGTCATTAAAAAAAGACCTGTCCCGACAAGCGAGACAGGTCTTTAGTAATATTTTTTACAAAAAATTAGCGGGCAACTGTGAAACGTTCAGTTTTAACACCATTTTCTGTAGAAATGCTAATGTAGTAAATGCCATTAGCAAATTCTGACAAGTCGAAAGAGATCAATTCGCTGCTGAGGTTCTCGCGAACTTCAGTTCTTAGGATACTACCTTTAGCATCAAGGATAGTGATCATAGCTTCAGCTTGCTCTTCAAGAACAACGTCGAGATTCAACACTCTGCTTGTTGGGTTTGGATAAACCTCAACTTTAGCAGCTAGTTCTTCTGGTGTCAGTACATTAGTAGCGGACATACCTGAAGTAACGTTCATACGACAGAATGCAATTGTTTCAGGACCAAATCCAGCAAGGAACCATGTATCCATGCCGCCTCCGATAGGACCACCTTCACGTACAACTGATGCCAACTGACCTGGCGCATAACCAGGATCTGCAGTACCAACAAAAATAGTATTATCTACTCCATTACCGACAATAGAAACCATGGCAATATAAGTACCTGGGTCTACTGCAATTGGACCAGGTTGAAATGTATTGAAGTCAAGAAGGTCAACTGTTTGAGGTGTGTAATCCTCAATATCAGGATCTTCATCAGGAATTGTCCAGAAACCAACACCAATTGCGGTGACCTGGCTATCATCAAAACCATCAACACATTCCGGTGTGTTCAAATCACAATTGACGCGGAACAGGTAAACAGAACCAGATTCGCCATCAATAGGACCATCAGCAGCGTTCTTTCCAATGCCAAAGGTGATTGAAGAAACTGAATCAGGGTTGATGATTTCATAGAAGTTACCGAATTCGTAAGTACCTCCAGCTGCATTTGCAGAACCAGAAATGATCACGCCATTATCTTTTGAAAAGAGTTGCTCGGTAATTGCGAAAGAACTACTGCCAATATTATCAGCAGGATTTTCGTCCGCAAGATCTTGTGTAAGGTTATAGTTAATGGTATACTGGTCAGTTACGGCTGGTGGCACATAGGTGGTTCCCAAAACTACCAATGAATCAGCAAAACCAGCATCCAATTGTGCTAATACACCATCCTCGTTGAAAACTTCAGTTCCACCGCTATTTGTAATAGTTGCGTTAAGTGTAACGTTAGTCATATCGCCAACACCGTTGTTACTAACGAAACCACCAAGCTCAACAGAAGCGATCTGGTTAATTGGAGTTGCCCAGCTAGGAGCGTGTAGTCCAAAACCTAATTGTGTTTCTGCGACTGGTGGAGGAGTTACCATATCCTGAAGACTAACATCATCAAGACTCCAGTGATACTCATAGTTACCATCCCAAACGAAACGCAGAAGGATACCAGCCTGGTTAGCTGCAGTTGCTGAGATATCAACCTCAATGATTTGAGGGTTGAATGACCAACGTACATTAGGTGGATCAGGAGCACCTGCGATTAGGCCAGGGAAAAGGATGTAATCATCCCAGTTGGTACCACCATCATTTGAAACCTGTAGGAAAGCTCCAACTTCAGCATCAATGGTAAATATACCAATTTGAGACTCTACTCTCAGCACAACAGTATTCTCTCCTGTAGTAGGGATACTTGGTGAAGTCAGTCGTGATTGGTGAGTAATATTACCTGCAGCATCAGAATCGCAAGTCATAAAACCAGTTCCATTGGTTGAAGACGCGAAATTGCCTTGTAAGTTAAGTCCATCACACCATACTCTGTGACAACCAGAAGGTGGAGCGACAGTACCATCGCAATCTCCTACTGGATAATCTCCGTTGGAACACCAGGTCCATAGAACACCATTCCCACTAGTATCATCGGTAGACCAACCTCCGACACCTCCAGTGAAGTCCTCAGACCAGAATGTGTTCTGGGCATTCACTGATGCACAGAAAAGTAATAAAGAAAAGACTGCTGTACATAAGCCCATCAGTCTAAGGGTAAACCTCGTTTTCATAAATTCTTGCTGTTTAGTTAAAAAAATAATTGTTAGGCTAAAATTAGCTTTTGTTTTTTATACCGTTATGTAAGGGGGGGAAGTATTATCCGAAATAATAGATAATTTGCCTCTATTTCTGTAAAAGAGACGACTGAGTTATCAAAAGTACAAAAATTTTACATTGAAATAACAAGATATGACATAATTCAGGGATGGCAAACTACATATTTGTGTGGTTAACCTTTGTTAAAATTTCCTGACTTAAATATTTGATGTTATTACTTTTCGACCAGAACCAAATACTCCTGGGCCAATCGTTCCGGATCAACAGGCACTACCCCAACCTCTTCGCAGACCAACCCGCCTGCAAGATTAGAAAGTATGGCAATGTCTTTAAGTGGCCAATTGCTGGCCAGACCTAAAGCCGCCACGCTGACCACCGTATCACCAGCTCCACAAACATCAGCTACATCGCGAATATTTGCAGGGATAACCCCCTCTGATAACTGATCATTGAAGTAAATACCTTTTTCTGAGAGGGTAATCAAGAGTTGACGGTTATCTAATTTAGCAAAAGCCGTATCAGCCAGTATAGCATAATCATTTACAGAACCTGTCTTAACCTGGCGTTTTATTTCCGAAAGGTTGGGTTTAAATAAAGTAACACCCTTATAGGCCCAAAAATTATTATCCTTAGGGTCGACTACTGTGGGAATGTTCCTGATTTTTGCCAATTCAAGAACTTTCGCGATCAATTCCAAAGTCAAGACCCCTTTATTATAATCCTGGAAAAGGATGACATCAGGTGATAAGGAATCGGCAAGTGAAATTATGCGTTCAAGAAGGGCAGCAGATTCGCTTTCATTCAGATCGGCTTTAGACTCTGTATCCAGCCTGATCAATTGCTGGCGCTTGGACCATATTCTCGTTTTAACTGTGGTGGGTCGCCATTTACTTTGGATGATACCAGTATCTGAAAGGCCATATTGATTAAGCTGATCCAGTAGGTCATGCGCTGATTCATCTACTCCGATAACACCACATAAAACCGGAGTGGCTCCAAACGGCAAAATATTAAGTGCCACATTAGCTGATCCACCAAGACGATTTTCCTTCTGGTCAATATTGACTACCGGAACCGGGGCCTCAGGAGAGATTCGATCTACATTACCATACCAATATGCGTCAAGCATCAAGTCGCCAATAATCAGGATCTTCTTATCCTTAAATGTAGAAAATGGATTTTGCCCCATGGTTTTATGGGTTTGAGGAATTTTAGTCAGACATGATGTCAAGCAAGTGCAACTTACCTTTATCGAATTCGTGATGTTGCTTTACTGCCTTTTCGAGGGGTGTGGGCACAACTACATTATTAATCTCTCCTACCATAATGTCCGATTGACCATTAATCAGAGCTTCGACAGCAGAGACTCCTAACCGCGTTGCCAGGACCCTATCATAGCAGGATGGCCTCCCTCCTCTTTGCAGGTGTCCAAGAATTACAACCCTGGTCTCCAGATCGGGGAACTTTCCTCTTAGTTGCTCAGCAACTTTCACTGCACCTCCTTCTTCATCACCTTCAGCGATAAGAACGATCAGTGAGGATTTTACTCTTTTCCAACCTTTTTTCAAAAGCTGGACCAGGTTGAGGAAATCGTCTTCTATTTCCGGAATTAAAATGGACTCAACACCACCTGCTATTCCTGAATTCAAAGCCAGGAATCCGGCATCTCGACCCATAACCTCTACAAAGAAAACCCTATTGTGTGAATCAGCGGTATCGCGAATTTTGTCAATGGCTTCTACAATGGTATTAAGCGCTGTATCATAACCAATGGTCTTATCTGTACCATAAAGATCATTATCTATAGTGCCCGGCACGCCAATAACCGGAATATCAAATTCTTCAGAAAAGATGCGTGCACCTGCAAAGGTACCATTACCGCCAATGGCAACAATACCTTCAATTCCTGCTGCTTTTACTTTCTCGTAAGCTTGTTGCCTGCCCTCTTTTGTCCTAAATCGATCACTTCTTGATGATAATAAGATGGTTCCTCCTCTTTGGATAATATTTGAGACCATCATGGCATCCATTTTTACAAAATCACCATCAATCATCCCTTTATATCCTCTTTTGACCCCGAAAACTTCAAGGCCATAGTGAATACCTGCTCTTACCACTGCTCTTACACAGGCATTCATGCCTGGTGAATCGCCACCAGAGGTAAATACTGCTATCTTCTTCATTTAATGTTTTGGGTTAGTTTACAGAAATCTTCTTCTTACCACATGGATGAACTCCATGGCTTTCTTTTTCCTCTTTTTTGCTACCCAATTATATTGGTTGATAACCTTTTGTTCAAGATATAGCCTGGCCTGATCAAAACTATTTAAGTCATTTATGGCTGATATCACAGATTCCATGGCTGGAGCATCCTTATTAAAGAGTTCGTTAATAAAAAGCAATCGATCGTTAATGCTGATTGCTTTTTTGATATTCTTGATCGGCCTCATGCTTATTTTTTGGGACAGGTCCATTGCATCGCCTGTCTCAAATAATTCTTCGAGGTCTTCGTCGAAAGCGGGGGCACTGCTTGTCGGAGGAGTCGGTTTTGCATCAGGAGTAACAACCTTCTTTTCGGCTTCTTTCAATACGGCCTCTTTTAATGCTGCTTCTTTAATTGCTGCTTCCTTGAGTGCTGCTTCTTTAATTGCTGCTTCTCTTGCAGCTTTGAGCTTAATCTCCTCCTCTATTTTCAGTCGGGCTTCAAGCTCAGCTTTCCGGCGCTTTTCTTCTTCTTCTTTTTGTTTCGCAGCTTTCCTGGCGGCTTCTTCGAGGAGCTTTTGTCGTTCAAGCTCTTCTCTTGCCTTTTTTTCAGCTTCCTCTCTAAGTAATCGTTCAGCCTGAGCTTTCTTTTCAGCTTCTGCTTTAGCCAGTTCCAACTGGCGCATTGTGTCTTCTTTTTCCTTTAGCAACGCCTGGTATTGCAAGGTTGCTGTATCTGGAACAATTGCTTTATCTCCTTCCAGTACCATATCATACAGATCCCGGAGATAGTTAAGTAAAAGATCACGCTCCATTGCAGAAATCTTCCCTGGATTTTCCGTAAGGGAAGCAAAAAGATTATTGATCTTATCTAAAAGGGTTTTGGCTTTTTTCAGCTTCATACCTAATATATTTCATAATGTGTGCCAATTGCGTAAAGCTATATAACGCAGCTACTCAAAAAAACACATAAATCTAGGGATAAAAATAAAAAGAGTTACTTTTGACTACACATTTTATTCCAACATTATCATATTGCCAGTAAATGTTTCTAGAACCTCATTTTAAGTCTCAAAGAAGTGGATGGATCGAAGTAATTTGCGGTTCAATGTTTTCCGGCAAAACGGAAGAATTGATCCGTCGCCTCAAACGATCTAAGATTGCCAATCAACGTGTTGAAATTTTCAAACCCAAGATCGATACCCGATATGACAAGAATAAGATCGTCTCGCATGATGCCAATTACATTCTGTCAACCCCTATTGAACATTCAAGCGACCTCCTGGAATTGGCTAAGGATGTCGATGTAGTAGGTGTGGATGAAGCCCAATTTTTTGATGCTGAGTTGCCTGAGAACTGTGAAAAACTGGCACTTCATGGATGCAGAGTAATCGTTGCTGGTCTCGATATGGATTTCAGAGGCAAACCATTTGGCCCTATACCGAATCTTTTGGCCATTGCTGAATATATTACCAAAGTACACGCTGTCTGTCAGCATTGTGGCAGCCTGGCTACACATTCATACAGATTGGCTGCCGAAAATGACCAGGTCTTACTTGGAGAAAAAGATAGTTACGAAGCGCGATGCCGTATCTGTTATCAAATGGGTAATATCCTAAACCTCAAGCCCAGCAGATTCAAAAAGAAGGACTCGGAAAATGTAAAGAATTCAAATTAGCCGACATGGCACATTCCTTTAAGGATCAGGAATTGGAAAAAACACGTTTGCTTCTTGAGCAACTCAGGCATGAAAATTATCTACTGCTGGAACAATTGAAGTCGAAAGACAACATGTTCAAATTATTGCTTGCCAGACTTGATGTGATCTTTGCCTCTGTAAGTCCTGATAAAACGATTGAATACCTTGTCGGGAAAGGGCTTGAGTCTTTTAACATAAATATCAATGATATTTTAGGCAGAAGTATCTATGATGCCATAAGTACCTTTCCGGAATTGATACGTTTTGTTGAAAATTCAATGGACGGGCGACCGATTGAGGAAACCATCAGGATTGGTGACAATGACCTTTTTCAAATCAACTCCCATCCTATCATTGATGAAGACGGGGTATTAAGACATGTGTTTATTATCGCATTACCTGCCTGAAGGAAATACATGCCGCTCAGCGTGGTAGGAAGATCTTACAAGCGGACCACTCTCAACATAATCGAATCCTTTGATCAACCCGATTTCTTTATACTCCGCAAACTTATCGGGATGCACAAAACTGGCAACTTCGAGATGCATTTTGGTTGGTTGCAAATACTGGCCTATAGTCAAAACATCGCAACCGTGTTCAACCAGGTCATCCATGATCTTGAAAACCTCTTCATCCGTTTCCCCAAGACCGACCATAATACCTGATTTGGTGCGTTTACCATATGCTTTTATGCGCTGGATCTGCTCAAGGCTTCTAAAGTATTTGGCTTGTGGGCGAACTTTCCTGTAAAGGCTTTGCACCGTTTCCATGTTATGTGAAACCACTTCCTGTCCGGCACTGATCATTACTTCCAATGCATCCCAGTTGGAGCGGACATCAGGGATCAGGGTTTCGATGGTAGTTTCCGGGGTTAATTCCTTAACCAGCCTCACCGTTTCGTGCCAAATCGAAGCACCTCTGTCTTTTAATTCATCGCGGTTAACAGAGGTAATTACGGCATGTTTAACCCCCATTAACTTGATAGCTTCGGCCACCCTTCTTGGTTCATCTTCGTCGAACTCATTAGGTCTGCCTGTTTTTACGGCACAAAATGAACAACTTCGGGTACAGGTATTCCCCAGTATCATAAAGGTTGCCGTTCCTTCTCCCCAACATTCTCCCATATTTGGACAATGACCACTCTGGCATATCGTATGCAGGTTATATTCCTTAACGATATCCCTCACTTTTTTATAAGGCTCACCGGTAGGTAACTTAACCCTTAACCAATCTGGTTTTTTCTTCCTGGGTTCTTTTTTGTCAACTATTGGAAGTTCTATCATTGTCTTTCAATCTACTATCAGCAGTTGGTAATAGGTACATTGCAATTTTACATAGTCAAACAATCAATTTAAACTAAAGTTTTAGCCTGTCAGGATCGCTTGCCTAATTGCAAAGATAGGTAAAGATTGATAAAGAGGAATCGATTATCTTCGGTCAGCATGATAGGGATATCCTTGTGATAAATATCAACCATAATACCTGCGTCAATGGCTTTTACAAATTGATCCATTGCACCCCAGTCGAAGTGAACAGCTACCTTACCATGTGCACCAGGAATGAAATTTAACTGGTCAAACCCGTGAGCAAAGCCAGAAGCTCCGTAGATAGTACCTGGGTTGAGGAAAAGGTCTGCATTTTCTTCACTGTAGGATTCAGAGACAATTTCAAAATCTGCCATATCATCTGAGAACCTAATCAAATCGAGGAAGTAAGGTTTGGTAATGCCAAGAGATGGACCGAAGACATAGGTCATGCCAACAGCAACACCTCGCTTCTTTGTTTTTTGAGAGAAGTATTTCTTTATTCCATAACCAAAGTGAAGACCATAGAAGTGATTTCGTTTTCCGTAAATGAAGGCTTTGGGAGAAGTAATAGCCGGCCCTTGGAAGACATCAAAGCTTTGTCTGACTTCCCTGGGATGTTTTATGGTAGTTAATTCAAGTTGGAAAAGTACAGTCTTCCTGTCAGACTTAATAAGTCCATAATTTCCTCCGAAAGCGAAACCGTTGGTGTGGAGGCGAATATCAAAAGTTACTTCTTTCCAAAACTTCTGAGGGTCACTTTCGTCAATGCGTTGAACAGATTCAGCCCGATCAGCACCCTTTTTTTTGATCTTTTCCTGACCAAAAGCGTTGTTCGAAAAAATAAACAAGAATGGAAGGAGAATTAATAGTAACCTGGTTTGCATTGAATGCCCTTTAAAGCTGTTTTGATAAAATTACAAAATTTACCCAATAATATCTATACGATAAACTGTCGTCTAATGCTCCTTGTTTTAATTTTTTTTATCAAATTTTTGAAAAATTGCTCAGGTTTGAGGTCAAAATGGAATAATCTGACTTAAAATTCCTTTAAGCCAGGTAGCTATTAACCGAAGTTAAAACCAATATTGCTTCTGTAAGGCGAGCTATACGGTTGGTAAAAAAACCTTCATCATTCCCGATGCTTTTAACACTGTTTCATCATATTCCTTTTCGGAATCTGAATCATACACTATGGCTCCTCCTGCGTGATATGAAAGATAATCCGATTCACTGTTAAACAACAGGCTCCGAATCACAACGTTAAAATCAAAATCTCCCTCTGGCTTAATATATCCTAGTGCCCCGGAATAAAGACCACGTTTTGATAACTCGTAGTGCTCAATCAATTGCATGCTCATCACTTTGGGGGCGCCTGTCATTGAACCCATTGGAAAGGCATTTTTGATAGCATCTACAAAATGAACATCCTTCTTTATTTTTCCGGTAACGGTAGAGATCATCTGGAAAACATGTTCAAAGTCATAAACTGAGAATAGTTCAGGAACTTCCACAGTACCGGGAATACAGCTTTTGGATAAATCATTCCGAACCAGATCAACGATCATGATATTCTCTGCTTTATCCTTTTCGCTATTTGCTAACTCCAACTTTAATCTTTCATCCTCTTCGACATCAGTTCCTCTTTTAACTGTACCCTTGATGGGTTGAGAAATTAACAGGTCGCCCGTTTTCTTCAGGAATCGTTCCGGGCTTTGACACATTAGGGAACGAGCATGTAATCTAAAGAATGCAGCAAATGGTGAACTCGAAATGTCATTAAACTTATCATAAGTAACATAAGGATCCAATCCGGGCACTGTTGCATACCACTCCTGGCAAAAATTCATTTCATAGATATCGCCTTCGACAATGTGGTTTTTGATCTGGTGAACTGTTTCCAGATATTGGACCCTTGGCATGGCAGGTTGAAAATAGGACAATGTTGTCTGCTCTTTTCTTGGAAGAACCAGTTTATCCATCACCTGATTAAAAACATCTTGAGGGGATGGCTCTGAAGACGAAACCTCCACAGTATTGTTCTTTATGGTAATTAGGATGGAGGGCTCAAAGAAGTAAAGATGTGGTAGCCTAATCCCATCAAAATTATTGGATTGAAGGTTTTCAACTTCATTTTTGAGGTCGTAGCAGAAAAACCCGAAAAGCCATGATTTCTCATCATTATGGAATGCTTTCAGTTTTTCAAATGATTGCTGATTGGATATCAACTCACGAGCAGGTTTAGCCGCAAATAGAAATTCATATTCGGCATAATCGTCTTGTTGATAGTCGTTGCTGTCAAGGAGACAACAAACTTCGAATTGTTTTGCCCATGACAGCACTTTCTTTTTGAATAAAGCAATACTGTCAGCATCAAGTGTTGACCGGAATGTATTTTCAGACACTGACCTCTGCTTCTTTCAGAATAAGCTTTTTCCTTTCTGGCCCTGTTGAAATCATGGTTACCGGAACATCAAGTTGTTTTTCAAGTGCTGTGATATATGACTTCAAATTGAGTGGCAATTGATCGTAGCTGGTCATATTATCAAGTGACGTGTTCCACCCCGGGTATTTTTCGTATACGGGATCGACAGGTATTTCAACCAAGTCGTAAGGTAATTCATCACCTAGTTCATCTTCATGTCGATAACCGATGGCTGCTTCAATTTGCGAAAGGTCATTAAGCACATCAATTTTGGTAATTACCAATTGGGTAACGCCATTCAACATGATGGTATACTTAAGTGCAGGAAGGTCTATCCAGCCACATCTTCTCGGTCTGCCAGTTGTCGCACCGAACTCCATACCTACTTTGCGCAGGAACTCTCCTGTTTCGTTTTCAAGTTCAGTCGGAAAAGGACCAGACCCTACCCTTGTACAATAAGCTTTAGTGATACCGATCACTTCTCCGATCAGCGAAGGTGCAATACCAAGTCCGGTACAAACACCTGCAGTAATCGTATTCGAAGAGGTTACGAAAGGGTAAGTACCAAAATCAACATCCAGCATTGAGCCTTGAGCGCCTTCAGCAAGAACAGATTTACCATCCTTGACGGCTTTGTTTATGAAGTATTCGCCGTCAACAAATTCTAGTTTTCGTAACGTGTCAAGACTTTTAAACCATTTGGCTTCTCTTTCTTCAAGGTCAAATTCGACATCAGGATATAGCTTGGCCAGGTTGAGATGTTTGTCGCGGAGTATCTTGTATCTTTTTTCAAATTTAGGAGATAAAACATCTCCCACTCTAAGGCCATTTCTTCCTGTTTTGTCCATATAAGTGGGACCAATTCCTTTGAGCGTGGAGCCAATCTTTGACTTACCCTTTGCGGCTTCTGAGGCTGCGTCTAAAAGACAATGTGTTGGTAAGATCAGGTGGGCCTTTTTGGAAACAAGGAGGCGGCCGTTGTAGTCAACATTTGCGGCATCCAGTCCTGATATTTCCTTTTCAAGGATGACTGGATCGATGACGACTCCATTTCCAATAAGATTAATGAGTTTATCTCTGAATATCCCTGAAGGGATTGTGTGGAGTACGTATTTTTTGCCATCAAATTTCAGGGTATGGCCTGCATTTGGTCCTCCCTGGAAACGAGCGACAATATCGTATTTGGTGGCAAGGTAATCTACTATTTTCCCCTTTCCTTCATCACCCCATTGCAAACCTAAAAGAACGTCAACTGCCATAAAACTTCCGTGAGTTGGTTTGGTAATTAAAAGCAATGAAGATACGGAAAATAAAGAGATAAAAATGGGAAATAGGAACCAAAATCAGTCTTGTCTGTCAATTATTTCAAGAGCGTCTTCGAGGGTTTCTTTTACGACAAAGACTTCGTTTAACTTGGTAACAACAAGGAGGTTGGTCACCTGATTAGGAATATTGATAATTACGGTCTCTCCGCCGGCATTTCTTGATTTGGTCAGTAAAGAAATAAGAAAATTAAGCCCCATACTATTCAGAAATCCAAGATCTTCAAGATCTACCACAATATTTATAAAACCATCATGGATTTGTTCATCCACCTTTTCGAGAATGTACTTGTTTTCAAGTTCATTAAGCAGGGTATCAACCTTCAGCATGAGAAGGTCATCACGAGTCTCTAAGGAATAAGCCATTACTTTGAAATATGATCGTGTGCTTTGACCGATTCTTCGTTGAGGTTTTTAGAACAAGCTCCGTCACAAAGGCCGTAAAGATTGAGGGAGTGATGTGTGATCTTGTAATTTAGAATTTCACCGATCATGTTTTTGATCTGTTGAACCCTGGGATCACAAAATTCAACGACTTTTCCACAACCAATACAAATTACATGATCATGTTGTTTGAAGCCGTAGGATTTTTCATACTGAGCCAGATTTTTTCCAAACTGGTGTTTCTTGACCAGGTCACAGCTAACCAATAATTCTAGGGTATTGTATACTGTAGCCCTGCTTACCCGATAGTTTTCCACTTTCATATGGATGTAAAGTGCCTCAGCATCAAAGTGGTCGTTTCTCTTATAGATTTCTTCCAGGATGGCAAAACGTTCTGGTGTTTTACGCAACTTGTTTTTTTCAAGATGTCCTGAAAAAATATTTTTGACTTCGCTGATAATATCTTCCTCTTTCTTACTCATTATCATGAATATACAAATAAATAAGGGATAGCTTAACGGATTGGTTGTCCTTTTATACTTCGGGCTGCTCTTCGAGCTTCTTTTTGCTTCTCCACCATAGGAAACCTAAGGTACCTACCATCACGTAAGGCATGGCGAAAAGATATAAAATACCCCTGTTAAGTCCCTGCCCTTCTGTACCTCCATTCTTGAGGTTCGACTCAGCTGACGCTCGGCACATAGCACATTGTGCATCAGCCATATCAACGAAGAAGGTAACGAAGGTCGCTATTAGTAAAAAGACAACCAGAAATTTGAATATTTTATTTTTCATACGTTCACTATTCCACTACAAAAATACAAAATTTGCCGGTTACGATAAGTTATTTATTAAACAGTTGAAACAAATAAAAGGTTGCTATACCGGGTAATAAGGTGCGATCATCAAATAGCATAAAACTCCACTTACGCAGACATAGAGCCACATTGGAAATGCCCACCGCGCCAATCTTTTATGGCGGTCATATTGACCAGTAAAACCTCTGACAAAAGTGAACAAGACAAAAGGGGTAAGGACAGCTGACAATAGGATATGACTCAAAAGCAAAAAATAGTAAACATTCCGCATTATACCCTGCCCGCCGTAAGAAGTAGGATCAGTAGACCAGTGGTACAAGATGTAACAGACCAGAAATATGGCAGATAAGCTCATCGCAGTGTAAATCAGCCGCATATGCACCTTCATATTCTTTTTCTTGATAAAATATAGCGCTGCAAGGAGGATGAAAGCTGTAAATGCATTAATACCTGCATAAAATTTTGGCAAGGCATATGGATCGAATGGCAAGTTAAGTTTTGGAAGAAGGTCTGGGGTTAGTAAAATTAAAACAGTTACCGGAATGAAAACCGATAAAAGTGTAGCCACAATATTTAATTGCCGAGTTGTCATCTTATTTCTCTTTTTCCGGATCGTAAACGATTTCTCTTTTCTTTTCCCGTGGCATTACCATTGACAAATGCCTAATCATCAAATCTACAGAATCTTTGTTCGTCCCAATATAATATTTCCTGATTCGTAATGAATCATCAACGAGAACGAAATGATCCATGCTTGGTCCTGCTTGATATCCAGCAAAAACTTGTTTAACAAAATTATCTGTTAAAGCCTTTTCCTTCATGTTACCAAAATGCCAGACACCTTCAACTGGTTTCCATTTTTCAGCGAAATCAGAAATAACAGATAATGAATCAGCATCCGGATTAGTGGTAATTGTAATCAGTCTAACCCTGTCAGTTTTAAAAAATTGCTGTTGCACTCTTTCGAGATTCGCCAATTTATCTTCACAGGAGCCGATGCATTCAGTATTGAAAAAACTAATGACTGATGCATTTCCTATAATGCGATCATTTGAAAGCGTATCACCAGTGTGCGCAACAACTTTAAAGGTCGGTATTTCTGACTTTGGCTCGAGCAATGCCAGGTTCATTTTATAATACTTTGAACCTGAACTCAGGTAAAAGTATGAACCCAGGGGTAGAATTATTAACAGTGTAACAACTACAATTGGAGACAGTATTTTCTTAATTTTTGACACGATAATTTAACAGTGATTGATAGGTTATGTTCAGAAAAAAAGCGATTCCTTTTTGGGGAATCGCTTTACAAACTTTTTAGATAAAATATATTTCTTCAGGTAGTTCTCCTTTGTCGCGAAGTATGAACCCTGTTTCGTCGTCTGCAGGAGCTAATTCATTTTGTTCTTTTATAAATTCTCTTGAATCATGCCAGAATGCACCTTCCCAAAGGAAAGCGATCACCGCCCAGATTAAAAGAAGGAAAGGTAAGACTACACTTAGCACCAATCCTTTTAATTCATACCCCATATGCATGAACTCCTTTACAATATAATAAGCCTTGTAAAGGCTCAAAATAATCATTGCAGGATACATTATAAGGCGAGAAAGAGTGAATCCGTCAATAATGTGACCATTTCCGAGAAGTGCTATGAAGACTTCTGCAAGCGTTACAATCAGTAGAAGGAAAAAACCACCCCAGGCTTTCTTTTTCGCTTGTTCGTATGTTATACCTACTGCCATTTTTATCTATTATTTTCTTGCTTTCAAAATTTAATTGCCTATCCTCCTTATAAGAGATAGAATACCAGGAATACAAATACCCAAACAAGGTCTACAAAGTGCCAGTAGAGGCCAACCTTTTCAACCATTTCATAGCCATTTTTCCGCTCAACATATAGGCCTCCTACTACATTGATAAGTATGATTAACAGAATAACCAATCCAGAGAATACGTGAAACCCGTGAAAACCAGTAATGAAAAAGAAGAGCGCTCCAAAAGCTTTTGGGCCAAATTCCAACTGTCCTTCAACGCCATCATCAGTAATATATTTACGTTTCAGCCATTCTCCATCATGTTTGTGAATGAGATAAGACTCGCCCGCTTTAAAGGTCTCTTTTTCCTCGTTAGCTTTATAAGTGTGCCCATGGTCGTCTTCCAGATAAGTCCCTGAGACTTCATGTGTTCCAAACGGATTGGTATTCAATGAAACATGCTCTTTCCCGATAAGGGTACCCCACTCAAAAGCCTGAGAGCCAAGAAATGCTGAACCTCCGAGGATTGTCATCAGTAGCCAGAAAGCCACTCCCCTTTGATTTTCACGATGACCTTCTTGTACTGCTCGTACCATTGTCACCGAACTTACAATCAAAATGAACGTCATTAACGTTACAAAGATCAGTGGTAAATGAGCCTTGGTAAAGGGGAATGTCTGGAAAACAAAATCAGGTACCGGCCAGGTTGGAACACTAAAACGCAGTGCACCATAAGCGATCAGGAATCCAGCAAATGTGAAGGCATCTGATATGAGGAAATACCACATCATCAGCTTTCCATAGCGAACACCCATCGGGGATTTTCCACCATCCCATAGCCCGTTTTCTTTTTCGTTCGGGATAATTTCGGCCTGGTTTTCAACTAACTTTTCTGTTGCCATCGTTTTAAAGCTTCGTTATTTTTTGTGCAGGTCATTAAGCCTGCTTTTAATTATTGTAATACAAAGAAAATGATCAGGTAAATCCAGAGTACATCCACAAAATGCCAGTAGATGGCAGTTATCTGCAATCCATTCAAGCGTTTTGGAGTCACCCTGAACTTTAACTTTGCAGCTTTGATCATTGCAACTATCAAGGCCGCTACACCGCCAACTACGTGAGCAGCATGTAACCCTGTGATCACAAACAAGAATGAAGCTGAAGGGTTAGTTTGGAGGTAAACCCCAATCTCATTCAGTTCCATCCATCCCTGGAATTGAAAAACCAGGAAAGCGATTGCCAGAATTACAGTAGTTCCGAGTAAACTGATATACCCTCTTTCATTTCCTTTTTTATATGCCCTTACACTTCCATGCATGGTAAGGCTACTCAGCACAATTACAATAGTGCTAATGTAAAACACTGAAGGTAACCCAAACTCAAGCCAGTTTCCAGCTGACCTGCGTACCAAATAAGCACTCGTCAGGGCTGCGAATAACATAACCATCCCCGCGATACCAAGATACATGGTAAACTTCCTGGCGTGTAACAGGGCTTGCTGTTCTTTATTGATAGTTAATTGCATTTAATATTATTAGACACCCCGGAATTACTCCTGGGTCAAACTATTTTAAACTTTATCCAAAACCAGTGCAATCAGCACAATCGGTAGATATAGGAATGATGAAAACATCAGCCCTAAAGCAGCTTTTCTTGTCATTTTTTTATACAACTCGAAGGCCTTCCAGGAAAACCAGGCTCCGGTTATTCCGACCACGATGGCTGAAATTAACCCGGTAAAACCCAACCAATAGAGGAAAAGACTGACGGGTATCAATAATAAGCTGTAAACAACACATTGCATAGCGGACTGTTTGTCTCTCCCGCCGGTTGACGGCAGAAGAAAGTAACCCGCTTTTGCATAATCATCAAAAGCCAACCAGGCAATAGACCAAAAGTGAGGCATTTGCCACATAAACTGAATCCCAAATAAAGCCAATGCTTCAGATCCTATTGTACCTGTGGCAGCTACCCATCCAATAAGTGGTGGGAGAGCTCCGGGAAAAGCACCTACCAAAACCGCAATATGCGAAACCCTTTTCATTGGGGTATATACAAATGCATAGCTCAGCATCGAAACTGCTCCTAGCATTGCGGCAAGTGGATTGAACATCGACAGCAAGATGATTCCTGCGACACTCATAAGTCCTGCAGCCATAACCGCTTCCGATACTTCCATTCTGCCAGTGGCCAATGGGCGGTTCATGGTTCTTGACATTAGCTTGTCAAGGTCTTTTTCCAGCACCTGGTTGAGCGCGTTAGATGCACCAGTTAACAAAAATCCTCCCAAAGACAGCATAAGAAGTCCCAACCAGCTGAAGCCTGTTGTGCCAGCAGCAAGCAGATACCCCATAGCAGCAGAAAATACAACGACAAGAGATAACCGGAATTTAACCAGTTGATAGTAGTCGCGTATTTTACTACCAGCAATTGTCCTTTTTATTGAAGTGACTTTCATTATCAGTTAATTCAAATAAGTCTTTAGTGTTCTCCCAAATCTTTCTCACCATCTGCCAAAGGCTGGGTCTGAGGAATAAAATCAACACCTCCTTTACCATAATCATAAGCCCAACGATGAACATGTGGTACCTCACCCACCCAGTTGCCGTGGATACCCTCGATCGGAGATGTCCACTCAAGGGTGGTAGCACCATACGGGTTCATTTGAGTTTGTTTCTTTCCGTAGAAAGCACTGTAAAAGAAGTTGATGATAAACAATATCTGTAATCCAAATACCACCATTGCAGATACAGTAATAAACTCGTTGATTGGTCCAAAAGTATTGAACGCATCAAAGTTTGCAAAAGAGTAGTACCGCCTTGGGACACCCGCCATGCCGAGGTAGTGCATTGGCCAGAAAACTGAGTAAGCACCAATTAAGGTTCCCCAGAAGTGAATCTGCCCTAATGTTTCATTCATAAATCTGCCAAACATTCTTGGGTACCAGTGATAAACCCCAGCAAACATACCAAAGAAGGCAGCAACACCCATTACAATATGGAAGTGTGCAACAACGAAATAGGTATCGTGAAGTGGAATATCAATTGCCGGGTTTCCTAGAAAAATACCAGTCAAACCTCCAGAAATAAAGAGCGACACAAAACCTATTGCAAACAACATTGCCGAGTTGTAACGGATATTTGCCCCGTATAAGGTTGCGATCCAGTTAAACACCTTAACAGCTGAAGGAACAGCAATAATCAGGGTGAACAATGCAAAAATGTTTGAAATGAAAGGGTTAACACCAGCCATAAACATATGGTGCGCCCAAACGATAAAGGCAAGGAATGCAATCGCCAATATTGAAAATACCATAGCTTTGTAACCAAAGATCGGTTTCCTGGCATGTATCGATAATACTTCGGATACTATACCAAAAGCGGGCACAATAATGATATATACTTCAGGGTGACCAAGGAACCAGAACAAGTGCTGGTACAAAATAGGACTACCACCTACACGCTCCAGGGCCTCACCTTGAATAAATATTTCTGCTAAAAAGAAACTTGTACCAAAACTACGGTCAAACACAAGAAGGAAAATGGCTGATACAAGTACCGGGAATGATAACAGACCCAAAATTGCTGTTACCAGGAATGCCCATACAGTTAATGGCATACGCCACATGGTCATCCCTTTGGTCCGCTGGTTGAGAACCGTTGTTATATAGTTCATACCACCAAGCAAAACCGAAACGACAAACAGGATCAGACTGACTCCCCATAAGGTCATCCCTGCCCCGGAGCCCGACATTGCCTGCGGGACACCACTTAACGGCGGATAGGCTGTCCATCCCCCTGCAAAAGGACCGGTATTAAGGAATAAGGAGGCAAACATAACTGTACCTGCAAGGAAAAAGAACCAGTATGATAACATATTCAGGAATGGTGATGCCATATCCCTTGCTCCGATTTGAAGCGGAATAAGCAAATTACTGAACGTACCACTAAGCCCGGCAGTAAGTACAAAGAAAACCAGGATGGTTCCGTGCATTGTTACAAGTGCATAATAGAAATCAGGATCAAGTGTACCTATACCATCAGCGTTAAGTACGATCCATTTTCCTAAAAGAGGCTTGAGCCATGCCAAAGACTCTTCAGGGAATCCGAGTTGGAACCTGAATACCAGAGACATGAATGCACCAATTACCGCCCAAAAAATACCTGTAATCAGGAATTGTTTGGCGATGGTTTTATGATCCATGCTAAACAGGTAGGTTGAGAAAAAATTAGACTGGTGTTTATCACCGTGATGATCATCAAAAGGATCAACTACGTTTAACCTTGGATCCAGTTCTACATGATTGGCCGTTTCTACGTTTGCCATATGATTTGTGTTTACCTGAAAAAATTAATTTATCAAGCGTAGTTTAGATGTCTATTAGTTTAGGGTTAATGAACCCTCAGTTTCTTCTTCAGTTTCAGTTTCGGTTTCTGGAGTAGTATCTTCTTCAGAGATATTCTCTTCTTTGTAAGGGTCAACATCTGTCCCCTTGATGCTATCATCATAGAAGGAGCGCTTCCAGTTGAACCATTGGTCAAATTCCTCTTGGGAAACAACCTTTACGATTTTTCTCATACTGAAATGACCATTACCACAAAGCTCAGCGCAAGCTAATTCGTATTCGAATTCTTCCCAGCGCTCATTTTTATTGTCTGGATCTTCTGGATCAGCGGGCACCTGCCATTCAGGATAAGTGGACAATCTTTCCCGGTATTCTTCAGTTGTTGTAGTCGGTGTGAATACAAAATAAGTCGGCATACCAGGTACCGCATCCATTTTCACACGGAAATGAGGCAGATAGAAGTTGTGCAATACATCACGGCCGATAATCCTGATCCTGATGGTTTTACCTTTTGGCAGCATCAAGGTATCAGAAATGAAATCATCATGATTTTTCTTATCTGTCCAAACCTGCCCTACTTCGTTATAACCAGGTTTAATTTGACGGAAGTCACGCTCTCCGAGCATATAATCCTTGCCAGGATATCTGAGTAACCAGGCAAACTGAAACCCTGTGGCTTCAATTTCAATATAGTCTTCTCCAGGAACTGATCCTTCAGGAATATCAGCCATTGCTTTGTTCCATGCATTAAGACCACTGATCACCAGGAATGCCATAACGATTGAGGGAACAACCATCCAGATGATCTCCAGCTTATTGTCATGAGGCAAATATTTGGCTTTTTGTCCTTGTCGTCCACGGTATTTATGGCCGTACCAGAAAAGCAGTACGTGCGTAATAAAAAATACAATACCGGTAATGATCATGGTAACATTGAACATGTTATCCAGCCAAGAACCGTGTTCAGAAGCAGAATAATGCGGTGCGAAACCGAACATTCTGGTTTTATAGGAATAAAATGAAGCAACAACAAAAACCAAAAATCCAACACAGAATATCAAGCCGAAGCGTGCATTCCAGTCATTGCGGCGCAGTTGTGTTTCTTCCTCTCCTCTGATCCTCGATGCCAGTTCGTTAATCCGGCCAATTTGAACCAGGATGATGGCAACCAAAATAATACTTAATGTGATCAGTAATCCTCCCATTTTAAACAGGGTTTGATTGAATTATTTAAAAAGATTCGTTAAGACGTTTTTCGAATGTTTTATTCTTCAATAAAAAACTCTAATGATGGCCACTACCATCATAAAACCCCGTATGGTGATGCAGACTCTCCTGCAAATACGGGTCATTGACAGGGGTCAAAGCTGCCCTGCTTAGTGCTGTAAAGAATACTATCAGCCATAAGCCAAGGAAGCCGATCATCATACCAAAGTCAACAAACCCTGGTATTTGGAATCCTGTCGGTATTTTAGCTTTTGAATGTCCGCCATATCCATCTCCATGAGAGGCATCAGCATGTGCTGTATCTCCATGGTCGTCATCTGAATGTGCTTCACCAGAGTGATCGCCTTTGGAATGGTCGTTAAGGTGTGTAGTTGATTCCCCATGATCTCCACTATGGTCGTCGTGACTATGCGAGAGGTGGGTTTGTGTTTCCCAGACACCCGGTTTAATCATTAGGAAATAATCCATCCAGTGACCAAGAAAAACGAAAACTGCTACAAAGATTAATGTTCCCCATTTACGCTTTGTGGAGTTTCTCATTAGAACAAGAAATGGTAGCACAAAGTTTAAAACAAGGTTAGCGCCAAACAGGAAAGGATACTTGTTTATTCGAGTTTGGAAGTAAACAGTTTCTTCCCCTACGTTTGCATACCAGATGAGCATGTATTGAGAAAACCATAAATAGGCCCAAAAAACACTGAATCCGAACATAAATTTCCCCAAATCGTGGAAATGTTCATCCGTAACATTTTGAAAATATCCTTGCGTTTTTAAAAACATGAGTAGAAGAATACTCAATGCAATTGCAGCTACAAACCAACTGGCAAGACAATACCAGCCATATAGTGTACTATACCAGTGTGCATCTACAGACATTTGCCATACAAAAATCATCAGGATGGCAGAAACACCACCAATAGGCAAAAAGAAAGCAGACAATAATTTTGTTTTTCGGTAAGTTCCCAACCCTCCTTCAGTATCCTCAGCAAGTGACCAACGTCGGTAGAGAAATGCGGTAACTGTCCAATATGCGCCGAAAAGGATAGCGCCTCCGATGTACCATTTCAGGTTAAGGAAAGCAGCCTTTCCGGCCATGATTTCATCATATTTCGGAGAGTTTGGATCAAATGCTTCCGCATCGGTCCAATGATAAAGATGATGCCAACCCAAAGCAGCACCAAGACCAACGATAAGCATCAATACGACTCCGACCGGGATAAACATGATAGCAGCTTCCCACATTCTTTTGAAAGTAGTTTGCCAACCTGAATAGGCCAAAGACTTTGCGCAAAGCAAAAACAGCAACATAAAACTGATACCCAGGAAAAAGATCGAATTGTGTAACACATTCGACCATATCCGTGCTCCTGAAGAATCACCTGTCAAGCCAATTACGAGCGAGATTAGCCCAATGGCAACCATAGCCAGCGTGTATGTTCGCAGTTTACCGGTAAAGGTGAATTGGTTCATGTTATTTTATTTTTTTCCGCAAAAATTAAAATCGTGCGGTTTATCGAGTTTATTTTAATTATGTTCTCCTCCAGAATGATCTTCACCATGCTCTCCATCGTCACTTGTCTCTTCATTCTCTTCGGCATTTTCTGCAAGTGCATCAGTTTCTTCTGTTTCTTCAGAAGCTTCAACGATGTACTCAACACCTGCCTCTTTGGCCTGTAAAGACCTGATGTAGTGGATGACCTGCCAGCGCTCCTCATAAGACAATTTATCAGTATAACCACCCATAACGTTCTTTCCATAAATCAAAGCATGGTAAAAACGACCTTCAGAAGCTGCTGTAAACTCTTCGTTAATCAGGTTGGCTGGCTGAGCAGGATAGACACCACCGTCTTCACGCACGATGTAGCCATTTCCGTCAGCTTTATCACCATGACAAATTCCACAATAGATATTGTATAGGTCTTTTCCTTTAGCAACGCCAGCTGCTGTGATAGGAAAAGGATTAGTGGTGATTTCTTCCGATGCCCGGGTACGTTCTTCCTCAGTATTTTCATAATAATAAGGTACAAATCCATTCACCGGCTTGCCTTCGAGAAAGGCAGCTTTTGCCTCCATTGCCTCGGCACTAACGGCAGTACTTAGACCTGCATAACCCCTTGGGATAGTTCCTTCAACCGGCTTAAGCGGATTGAGGTAATATGACATCAGTGAGTCCTTTGTTTCCCATGTGTTAAATGAGTAGTACTGAACATGGTTGGCTTCATAAGAAATTGAGTGCGCCATGTCAGGCATATATTCATGCCCTGGGTTGTTCCCTTTTGAAGGACTACAACTTTGGAAAACAATAGTTCCCAAAATTGCAAAAGCCAAACAGTAGGTTAATTTTCTCATTATACTTTTCCTGCTTAGGATGATTTAAAGCAATTAAATTGTTTTTGTGTGAACCTCAGAAGCCTTTGTTTCATCAAAGAAACTTCTATGCCTTGCAACTTCCTCGTCTGACATGCCATTGGTGTTAAAGGCAAGGCAGAATTTGTCATCAGTAATCCTGTCATGTAGAACCGGATTATCAATACCAGGCCCCATACCACAAATAACATAGAAGACCGTTACCATTCCCACAGATGCAAAGAGTACGGTTAACTCAAAAGTAATCGGGATAAATGCCGGTACTGACCAGTATGGCTTACCACCAAAAATAATCGGCCAGTCGCGTGTAAATACCCAGGTCATAAAACCAAAGGCTGTTAAAGTACCAAGGGCACCAAAGATGAACCCAGTGATGTGGAGTCTTGACTCACTCAACCCCATGGCAGCATCCAATCCGTGAACCGGGAATGGTGTAAAGACATCCATAATGTCTAAACCGTCATGGCGGGCAGTTTCAACAGCTTTTATTAACTCTGTTTCGTCGTTGTACAATCCGAACAAAACATCTTTAGTATTACTCATAACAGTTGATTGTTATTAAAGCGTCAGGATAATTCCTGTGATTTTATTTTAATGTGCAGCGGCTTTTTCCGTAAGATGCCTTTCTGCATTTTCTTTCTTATACTGGTCACCTGAGAACTTCAGGATATGTTTGATCTCTGCAATAGCCACTACCGGAGCAAGACGTGTAAATAGCAAGAAAGCAGTGAAGAAAAAGCCAAAAGTAAACAGGTAAACACCTACCTCAACCCATGTAGGAGTATAGTAACTCCAGCTTGATGGGAGATAGTCACGAGCAAGTGTAGTCGCAATAATTACGAATCGTTCAAACCACATCCCGATATTCACAACGATCGACAAGACGAAAGTCCAGGTAATCGAGCGACGGATTGATTTAACCCAGAAGAACTGAGGAGAGATTACGTTACAGGTCATCATCGCGAAATAAGACCACCAATATGGTCCTAAAGCTCTGTTGTAGAAAGCAAACTGCTCATAGATATAACCTGAGTACCAAGCCACAAACAACTCTGTCAGATAGGCACATCCTACGATGGAACCTGTCAAGAGTATGAATTTGTTCATATTTTCGATGTGATAGACCGTAATATATTCCTCGAGATTGAGCACTTTACGGGCAATCAGCATCAGCGTTAAAACCATGGCAAATCCGGAGAAAATCGCACCTGCAACAAAGTAAGGTGGAAAAATTGTGGTATGCCATCCGGGTATTACTGAAGTTGCGAAGTCGAAACTTACAATGGTGTGTACAGAAAGTACAAGTGGCGTCGCCAAACCAGCAAGAACTAGAGACAATGACTCCCAACGTTGCCAATGCTTGGCAGAACCTGTCCAGCCAAATGCAAAGAAAGCGTAAATGCGCTTGCGCAAACCTTTGGCGCGGTCACGGATCGTAGCAAAATCCGGAACAAGTCCGGTATACCAGAACAGCAATGAAACGGTAAAGTAAGTGGAGATTGCGAAAACGTCCCAAAGTAGTGGCGAGTTAAAGTTTACCCATAATGGTCCCCTTGTATTTGGGTATGGGAAAATGAAAAACGCCAACCAGAGTCGTCCCATGTGGATTCCGGGGAATAAACCTGCGCAAATAACGGCGAAAATCGTCATAGCCTCTGCTGCTCTATTTACCCCTGTACGCCAGCGTTGACGGAAGATCAGCAAGATCGCAGAGATCAATGTTCCAGCGTGACCGATACCGATCCACCAAACAAAGTTGGTAATATCCCAGCCCCAACCAATTGTGCGGTTAAGGTTCCAGGTGCCGATGCCGAACCAAATGGTGATGATCAGACATGCTGCCCCAAAGGTCAGCACACCAAGAGAAACCATCAGACCAATGACCCATGCTGCCGAAGGTGCTCTTTCTGTAGGCGCGCAAATATCCTCAGTAATTTGATGATAGGTTTTTTCCCCGTCAACAAGAGGTGTTCGTACCCCAGAAACATAAATACCGTGACCCATGATTCGTATATCTAGTTTAAAAGTTTTTTAATTCTCAAATTTTGATTGCTAGGAAATAGCGTTGTTCTTGTTAGTTACCTTAAATTGATATCCAACCGATGAACGGGTATTCACTTCTTCCAATGCGTAGTATGACAAGTCGCTTGCTAGTTCTTTCGAAACTTGGCTATCCTTGTTATTTGTATCTCCGAAGGAAATTCCTCCTGTAGGACAAGCACTAACGCATGCAGGTGTAATATCGCTGTCGCGAAGAGTACGACCTTCTACTTTGGCAGTTAATTTACCTTCTTGAATTCTCTGAACACAGAAGCTACATTTCTCGATAACACCTCTAGACCTTACTGTTACATCAGGGTTCAATACCATACGTGTCAGAGGATCTCCATAGAACGGGTACTCATCAACATCTGATTCGACTGCCAACGGATTTTTCTCATTCCATGGGAAGAGATCCGCAGTTGTGTAATCGTACCAGTTGAAACGACGAACTTTATAAGGACAGTTATTTGCACAGTAACGGGTACCGATACAGCGGTTGTAGGTCATTTGATTAAGACCTTCAGAACTGTGGTTGGTAGCTCCTACAGGGCAAACATTTTCACAAGGCGCGTTATCGCAATGCTGACACATCATTGGCTGATAAACAACGTTAGGATTATCAGCATCACCATAGAAATAACGGTCAATACGCAACCAGGTCATTTCATGATGACGGAAAACTTCTTGTTTTCCTACAATTGGAACGTTGTTTTCAGCAACACAAGCCACCTGACATGCTCCACAACCAATACATAAAGAAAGGTCGATGCTCATCCCCCAGTGATGGCCTTCATTGTAGAATTTCTTTTTGTATTCCTCGTAAGGATATAGTGTCTTCTTATTAAGGTATTCTGCAGTCTCCCGTTTTTTCTTGACCTTCTCAATTGTTTTGCTAAGCTCATCCAGATTAGAATAATACAATACAGAACGATCGGTAAGCGACCCCTGGTAACCTTTACCAAGTGACATCAAAGCGGTCTCATCCACATTTTCTTCACCACCATCTTGTTGAACCCCATAGGTGTGGTGGTACTGAACACATGCATGCTGCAGGTCACGTCCATTTTTACCTGAAACCGTAACATTAGTAGCATAATATTGAGTATTGCCATCAGCATCAATGGAAAGGAAAGGCCACATTGATTTACCAACGCCCGTTCCTGCCCTTCCGGAAACGGTACGTCCGTAACCAAGAGCAATTGCACAGGTACCTTCCATTTGACCATATAATTGGTAAGCAGGCATTTTAACTGATGACTCTCCTATAGTAACATCTGAATAATCACCATTCTCAAGGCCATTGAATCCTACAAATCGACGATTACCGTCAAATTGTACATTTATCAGAAGTAGGTTGTCCCAAACACACCGTGTCAATGGATCCGGCATTTCCTGTAGCCAAGGATTATTGGCAAATTGCCCCACTCCTACTCCGATTGGCTCAAAGAAGGAAATCTCCATGTCAGAACTTGAAGGCTGGCTGATCTTAGTACTGGCAAAATTTACATCACCGGCAAAACCAGGATTTTCTCCGGCTTCGATATCAGCATTGAAAACACCATCATGTAAGGAATTATCCCAGAAGGACTGGAATCTTGCATAGTCAGTCTGAAGCAGGAATACATTTTCATTCCAATAAGCTTTCAGGTAATCAAGATATGCGTTTTCACTATCCGCCACACCTTCAGCATCAGCCCAACTTAGGAGACTGTTCTGTGCCTGACGAGTATTGAAAAGTGGCTGAATTGTTGGCTGAATTAATAGAAAATGACCATTCTTTGGCTCTACATCTCCCCATGACTCCAGATAGTGGTGATCAGGGCAAGAATATTTACAAGCTGCAAATGTTTCGTTTGGTAAAGTAGAAAGAGAAACAGAAAGTGCAACATTTTTCAAAGCAGCGCCGAATTGGTCTCCATTAGGCAGATCATATACTGGATTGGCATCACCCATCACGAAGACAGCATCAACGCCATTATTTTCCATCTCAGTGATCAGGTTTTGAACATCACTGTCAATGCCCTGACGCTGGTAACTGGCGGAGTTGAAATCCATTGTTTTGCCATAAGCACCTATCAAGTTATTAATGGCATTTACGAGGATTTGCTCGCCTAAGTTATTTGAACCGGAAACAACCATTGATCCCTCTTCACGAGAATCCCAAAGGTCTTTAGCTGCAGCTGCGATACTTGCTGCTGCTTTTTCATTTTTGAAGCTCCCGCTGCCTGCGCTTACTGTCTGAGCACTAGCGAGTTTTGCTACCTCATTATATAAGGTTGCTGTAGCCAGACCGTATTCTGAAGGTCTGATCAATATCCGGTTGTCAGCATTAGAACCTGTGAGCGACATTGAGCTCTCCATATATATAAGGCGTGACATTTCAGGATTTTTGGTATCCTTGATCCTTCTATTCTTAGTAAACTTAGTAGCGTACTCTACAGGAGAGATCCATGTACCAAGAAAATCAGCACCTAAACTGACAATAACTTTTGCCTTGTCAAAATGATAATCCGGTACCAGTTGGTAATCTTCACCAAAAGAAGCCACGTTCGCCATCAGCATGGCTGATGAAGACACCGGGTCGTATGTTATAACCTGGGTATTCGGATATTTTGCTTTGAAATCTTCCAGGATCTGTTTTGTCGAAGGACTAACGATAGAGTTCGTTACAATACGGATTCTACCATCAGGTTTCAAACCGTTCTTGATGACTTCATCAATTTCAGCCCATGACATTTGGGTAATCGGATCACGACGATCATAGGATTCTTTCACCTGTCCTGGGTGTTTCAATCTTGATGTATCATACAATTCAAGTACAGAAGCCTGAACTCTTGCTGAGGTACCACCATCCGTCATTGCTGACATGGCATTACCTTCAATCTTGATTGGACGGCCTTCCCTGGTCTTTACAACCACTGGACAAACATCACCACCTTTCACAAAAGTTGATGCGTAATAAGTGGCCACACCAGGAACAATTGCATCTGGCTTGACAATGTAGGGGATTCCCTTTTTAACAGGGATATCGCAACCTGCTGCTATCGTTGCAGCACCCAGACCGAAACCCATGTATTTTAAGAAATCTCGGCGGCTAGAACCTTTGGTTACCTCCTCAACTTTACCTTCATCAGAAAGAGCGTCAATGATGGGTAATTCAAAGAATTCCTGAGCCTGTTGACTTTTTAGGAATTCCGGGTCACGGTTGAGTTCTTCACTCCCAGTCCAGATATCCATATGCTTATTCTCCATGATTAATAATGGCATTTTTGGCACTCCAATCCTCCGATATCTTCAACGGTGATCTTGTCAACGTTACCTGATTGGAGGTCTTTGTGATATTGTTGGTATGATTTGGTATAATAGTCGTTTCCTTCAAACTGCACAGCAGTTTCACGGTGGCAGTTTATGCACCACCCCATTGAGAGTGGAGAATACTGTACAACAACTTCCATTTCTTCTACTTTGCCGTGACAATCTTGGCATTCAACTTCTCCTGCTGTTACGTGTTGTGCGTGATTGAAGTATGCATGGTCAGGGAGATTATGAATACGTTCCCAAACGATTGGCTGGTTAATAAATGGTAGAACACCTTCAACCTGTCGATTAACTTCTCTTGTAATGGCAGATTCTTTCTTGCCATCATTTTCAGCACGGTATGTTTCATCGATCCACTTGGCGAAAATGGCCTTTGCGGTATCGGCTGGCATATCTTCATAATTCTCGATATACTGACCAGTATTCGGGTCCCAACCCGCAGATGCATAAATTTTGGTTAACTCCTCTGTGCCGTATTCAGAACCTACCTTAACAGCAGTGTGGCAATTCATACAGGTGTTGACTGCAGGAATAGTTGCATGCTTAGAACGACGAGCTCCGTCGTGGCAATAGTTACAATCAATCTGGTGAATACCTGCATGGGTCTCATGAGAGAACTTGATTGGCTGTTCTGGCGCGTAGTTTTGCTGACGGCCCATGTCAATAGCATTATTGACTGTTGTATAACCTCCAAGAATAACAGCAGCGAAGATGACAAAGCCAATAACTGGCTTGCTCGTGAGTAATTCTACAAGAGATTGCCTTGGTGGAGCCTCAACTCCTGCCTGAACCGCCGTCATGTGGTTAAGGTTGGAGACGATACGGGCAAGTACCACAGCGAAAACGGCCAACACACCAAACAGCAAGAGCATCATGGCCGGGCTGGTGCCCGAATCAGCTGCACCCCCTCCTGCTACATCATTGCTGGTAATGGATGGTGGTGGAGCACAAGGGCCCTCCCCTGTATATACACCATTAATGTAACACAAGATCGCATCGATATCGGCATCTGTAAGGTTAGGGAATGCTGTCATCACGGTTGGTGCCCACTCAGCCCATAATTCTTTGGCTTTTGGGTGACCATCGGATATCATTTTTTGAGAATTTCGTATCCACTCGTACAAATCCTCTTTCGGGTAATCAGCCCATCTTTCTTCAGTACCGCCCAGTGCCGGACCGGTTAATTTGTTCTTCATGTCCTTATTATGGCAACTGGCACAATTGGCTTTAAACAAAGCTTTGCCGTCAGGAGTGGCTTCCTGTGCCCATAATGTGGAAGAGGAAAAACCGAGGAAGAATGTAAGTAAGAGACTGGTAATCAGACTTCTAATCATCATTTTTGACAACTTTAACAGTTCGGTTTGAAATGGCTTCTCGCGAATTCGAGGCAAATTTACAATTCAGCTATCTCAAAACCAATAAATTACTAGGTATCCAATGTATTTAGATTTCTTCTAAATAGTCATTAGCAACCTGTATATTTTAACTTTTCCTTAACAGACTGGATCAAGAAAGAATAAAGGTAAAAAATATCAATTGTCTGCCATGTACAGATTCTAAAAGCAGTAATGTTTTTTTTGTCAATTAGAGCCTATGAGCAATGCATACGAAGTAGCTGAAAATAAGTTCCTTTTTTACAAGGTCTTTATGCTGAATTTTGAGCCCTGTCCTTTCAATCATGCTGCAATATTCAGAAAGATTGTATTGGTGAGGATGAAGAATATCACCTGGTATAAGTTGGAAGATTCTTTTTAAAAATTCGTTATTGTGGGCATCGACAGAAATAATCAATCTCCCTCCCGGAACCAGCAGGGATGAAAGGTTCTCAAGACACAGGCCAAGATCAGCGACATGGTTTATAGCGTTCAGGCAAAAAATAGTATCAAATACGAAAGGACTTTCAAAATCCTCTATTGCTTTATTGTAAAAAGTGACCCATGGATAAGTCGACTTTGAAAAATGTGGTAATTTGGATTCATAGGCATCTAGTAATGGGTCTAGGGCCACAACTTTATTTTTATTGAGGATGCTAAAGAGACCAGCCGGCCCACACCCCGCATCTAGAACTACTTCGTTTGGGCTAACTTTGACGTCAATCTTTTCCAGGAAGGTAATCCAATAGTCTTTTTTCCACTGTATATATTCGTCAGTAGGTTTATACCTGAGATAGCGTTGCCACCACTTTAGCTCAACAGCCTGTGCCACTTTCCAACGTAAGGGTGTTTTCATTTAATTTGGAATCGATAATTGATTGCGCGCAAATTGGTTAATTTTGACCGTTGACACAAGGAGCCATCAAAAAACTTTTGGAATACATGAATTATGAAGGAAGGGATCTTTTTGGGGTTTGAACCCCAATCAAATGTCGCAGGTGAAATTTCCAGATACCAGGTGTGGTTAATCAACACATCTGGCTATGATATGGTGTATTCCATTCTTTTCACACTAAAAACAGGTACCAGGAAATCGCTTAATGGCAAATTGGATAATAAAAAAGCAGAATCCATAGGTTATTTGCAAAAAGATCAGCTCAATGATGGTCCTGTTTACAATTTTGATTGCCGGGCAATAACCACCCAGGGCACCGGGAAGAAGCAACAAAAAGCAATTAAGGTAAAGGCCCAACAATTTTTTAAAAAAGTAGGCTTTTTGCCTGTTGTAAAAATGGAAGGTCATATTTATGAGCTTTTCAACGAATCCGGCTCCGCGCCATCTGTAAAGCCCGCACCTTCTCTAAAAGCCTACACTAAAAAATTTATTAAAGAACGGCCCCCTGAAACTCAATTAGAAGAGCAACTCTTAAACCTCTACAACATTGAAGAAAGAGCATCATTTGAATCAAAAGTAGATCTTCATATTGAAAAGCTGACAAAAGATTTCAGGCGTTTGTCCAACAGTGAGATCTTAGCTCTGCAGATGAGGCATTTTAAATCATTTATGGCTGATGCCATTAGATTGGGGATGGAAGAAGTAATCATCATTCACGGAAAAGGTTCAGGCAGACTCCGTGACCATATCTGGAAAGCGCTGGATGATTACCCGGAAGTTGAAGGGAAGGAAGGAGGCTACCACGAAGGTTTTGAATTCGGGGCAACCCGGGTATTCCTTTAGCCGCATCCAGTAAACAGTCCATAAATGAAATTTTCCCAGATCAATCTCTAAGGAACGAGGCAAATGCCTGCAGCGAAATAAAGTGATAGTCTATATCTGCTCTTTCGATGGGTGTTTCAGCAAGATAAACGGTGGTCATGTCGACAGCTTTTCCAAATTCCATATCCGTAACCTTGTCGCCAACCATTATACTTTTTTCAAAGACAATTTCAGGGAAGTCTCTTTTGGCTTCATGAGCCATGCCTGTATTGGGTTTTCGGCAAGGTGGATCGTCACGTTCTAAACCCGGACAAAAATAAAAATCATCAATCCTTCCCCCTTTTTCGACTATTTGTTTCCAAAGATGAAAGTGAACGAGATGCAAGTCTTTTTCTGTCATTAACCCCTTACCTATCCCTTGCTGATTGGTAGCGATTACTATATGACCAAAAGCGCCGTTAAAGAAAGCCATTGCTTCTGTGACCCCTGGCAATAATTCCAGTTCTTGCGGCGTCCTTACATACGCCCCGGACAATTGGCGATTCAACACACCATCACGGTCGAGAAATAATGTCCACGATTTGTCGATTTCTAGCTTTGGTATATGCATCTCCCAAAGGTAAGTTCTTCCGGATTTTTTTTACATTTGTTCTATCACTTTTAAAGAGATCCTCCTTATGCTTCGGTACACGGCAGATATCAGAACACTTGTTTTCGTCGTCCTTTACTTTGTTTTTACTGCAGGTGGTTGGCTATTATTTCCTTTGGCTTCCCTTGCCGGAAAGATAGGCATCGTCGTGCTTCTATGCGTATGGTCATTTTTCTGCGCTGTAATCATTCACAACACAATTCACTGTCCGATCTTCAGAAAAAAGAGTTGGAATAAAGTTTTCCAGGTGATTCTCTCTTTTACCTATGGTCATTCTGTGAGTGCTTATGTTCCTGGGCACAATTTTAGTCATCATCGGCACACCCAAACCAAAAAGGATAATATCAGGACATCTAAAATGCAGTTTCGCTGGAACCTGCTGAATCAGCTGTTGTTCTTTTTCAGAATGTCAAATGACATCATGATCAACGAATTCCGTTTTTTCTTGAAAATCAGGAAGGAGAAACCAAAATGGATCAGGCAGTACCTGTTTGAACTAGCATTGGTTTTAGGCACCAAAATCGGACTTACTATTCTCAATTGGCAGTTAGCTCTTTTCCTGATCTGGATACCACATTTGTATGCCGTTTGGGGCATAGTAAGTACCAATTTCTGGCAACATGACGGATGCGACCCTGAACATGAGTATAATCACTCGCGTACATTCACCTCGAAATTGCTCAATTACTTCACCTTTAATAACGGGTACCACGCGGCTCATCATGAAAAACCGGGACTCCATTGGAGTCTATTGCCGGCTTTCCATGCTGAACATCTTGCCGAACATACACATCCCAACCTTCAACGTAACTCGCTCTTCATGTTCTGTTGGGAATATTGCATATGGCCTGGCAAACGTGTAGATTACTTAGGTAATCCGGTTGTCCTGCCCATTGAAGGGCCTGACCATGATTGGGTAGAAGAAGTATGGGAAACTGCTCATAAAAACAACGTTTCATTCGGCGTCGAATAACGTATTCCTAGAAGCAGTGGATTTTTTAAAAATTATAACACTTCACGTTGCCACTTTTGCCTCGCCCTGAGCCTTTACTGCCACCTTTATTGACTGTAAAGAACGGGTTGATCTTTAGCGCAACATAGAAATCTGATCCCGTCAGTTCATCTTTGGAATTAAACATTCCGCCAAGGTTTTCTGACCCTACGGTAAGCGGCCCGAGTCGAACTGACGTGCCTACCTGTAACCATTTATCATTAACTAGCGAAACGGGTACCGAAACTTCAAGCCAGCGCCATTCAACTCGTGGTGTTACTGCTATTATATTAGTTCTTTTCAAACCACTTCCCTTACCAGCAATTCGCCTGACAACAGCCGCATTGACGAAAATCGGTCCGGCTACAGCCAAATCAGCCTGTACACTTAAAGCGGTTGGCAAAGCCATCCCAAAACGACCATCAACAAAAGATTGGGCCGAATCACCAAACACCTGTGAACTTACCAGATTGACCAACTCTTCTCTTGAGTCAATATTTTCGTAATCGTCCAGTGATACCAGGAAAGCAGGATCTAGTGTCAACTGATGTTGTTCCGTTCTTTCTTTAAAAGTGATCTTGCCCACATCAAGCAATGAAGCTCCTAGCTTAAGTTTGTAATTACCTTCTCCGTCTTCACCCATTGTAAAAACAGCGCCCAGGTCAAATCCAATTCCCGAGCCGTTTCTTTGGAAGTCATAACTTTCTCCTGTTGCATCATCAAATAACACATTGGAGGCAAAACCATAGCCAACATTAATCGTCTGAAGGCTAGCAGTATCCTGGGGCAATAATGTTATCGTGGCCTGTTGTTGGTTATCAAAGTAGAAAGCTTCGTAACCTTGAAGGAATTTGACCGAACCACCTATGTAAATTGAACCATCATAGGTTTCCATCAACTTGGTAGAAAAGTTAAGTCCTATCTCACTCCACGCCATCCCGGAGACCTGAAAGGGATCGACTGTGAAGGGTTCATTTAGTGCTTGTTCGCTTAACTGATAATATCCCAAACTGGCGGGGATATTGGTTGACGAGGCCATCGCCCTGAAATTTGTGGTAACACCAAAACTATGGTTACCGACTTTTACCATGACTGACGGACCAGTAACAAACTGGCTAAGGTGGATTTGTTTCTTATTATTACCCCTGTAGTAATCGGCAATTATACTACCCTCTCCAGGGGTTTCCCCGTTCAGATCAGGACGGGAAGCGAAGTTGAAATCTGACTTCAGCAAGCTCATCACTGAGGTATTTTCAAGGAACCCGTAATTGTTCTGAAAAAATGCCCCACCAGCTACAAGATTCACATCCCAGTTAAATTTGGAAGTTGCTGTCCAGGCAGGATTGATAAACGTGCTGTTGATACCACTGTAATTACTCAGTTTGAGGCCGAGTTGCTCCTGGGCTACTGAGTTAAAGCTTGCGAAAATGAGACAAAAGGTGAAAAAAAGTACAAAAGGTCTGACACCAAAATCTGGTTTGGAATTCATAAGTACAGCTTTAGGTTTACCCCTTCGTGCTATTCCGAAAAGGGTTTTGAATTAGTGCAATTGTAAAAGCTGTAACTATATAGTCTGGATGTTTTATGGTTAATTGACCCTTTATTTACGCTTTCATAGAGAGAATATTGCCTGTCATTTGTAATTTTAATGTCTGAAATAGAGCGATATGGCAAAAAAGCACGAAGAGTTATACAAAGATCCCAAGGAAGAAGAACTTGAACTTGAGCTTGAAGCGGAAGCGGAAATTGAAAAAGATGATGATTTCTTTATGCCCCCAGAGGATTACTCCCTGATCAAGGTCCATGCTGGCAAGCAGGAAATCTATGTCATTCCTCCCGGAATCGAGGTATTGCGGATGTTCTCACAACTTGAAGTGAGTGTGGATTGGCGAAAAGCAGGAAAGCACTGGGTTTTCTGGTTCAGCTTTATCTGGAACGCGATCATGGCTTTCATTCTTCTTGTGACCGTTGGTACCGGGTCTGGTTTTGTCATGTTGTTTTTAATTCCTTTTTTCCTTGCCGGAATGTATATGCTGTACTCGAGTATCGGCTTTTTGATCAATAAAACCTATATCAACGTTACTGGTGAGAAAATATCTGTCGAACACAAACCCATCAAATTTCTTATTCAACGTGATAAACATTTCGCCTCTGAAGAAGTCAAGCAGTTGTATGTCAAAAAATATGAAATCGGCAGTCAAAATGACCAGCCTGTTTATGCCTATTCGCTGGAAATGGAATTAAAGAATAAAAAGACAATCCCGCTCATCAAACAATTTCATTCGGCAGATACTGCGCGTTATGTTGAGCAACAAATTGAGCATTTCCTGGGTATTAAAGACAGGGAAACCAAGGAAGAGTATATGGGGAAATAGGTTTATCCCAGTTTTTTCTTCAATTCAGCAATTTGCCCTTCAAGGCCTTCAATCTCTTTTTTCAACTGAAATTTTGCTGACCCTTCAGCCATAGTGGCGAAGGTAGATTTGAGGTAAGACAACTTTTCCATAAGGATGGTAGCCTCTTCCTGAAAACCTTGTTTTTCCAATTCTGAGATATCAAAATTGCTGTTATTGTCTTTTGGTGGCTTGTCTTCAGGCTTTTCTTCTGGTTTGTTATAATAATTAATTGTGATATTACCACCGGCAACATATTCACCGGAAAGCTTGATATCCTCTCCTACTATTCCGGCATTATCGACGTTTATTGGATTTTTGGGATCGCCGGTTCCTTTTTCGCCTCCAAGGAACTCCTTTTTACCTGAAGCATTTTCCGCAAGGTCAAAAATGGCATTGGAAATGGCGAGGCTTTCTTCATTAGCTTTTGTTTCATCAATCAGCCATCGTCTTTTTTTTGTTTCTAGTTCCGTAAAACGTCTTGAAATATTCAGTGCCTCACGATATAGATCGGGGTTTTTATCTTTGAGAAAGGTTTTCAATGTTTCAATCGCATCATCGATCTCGTTTTTATCGATCAGATCGTGAATGGTTTCGCGAATATCCATATCTTTTGTCGTTGCCTTTTGGGAATTAGAAGATTGAAAATATTAGTGCAATATACAATTCAAGCCATTTAATCGAAAGAAAATGCCTGAAATAGCTATCGTCCAGGCCAGCCCTGTTTATAATGACATTGGCGCAAGCCTAGATAAAGCCCTGACTTATATTTCTAAGCTTGCTGGGGATGGTGTTCAACTAATCGTTTTCGGAGAATGCTGGCTCAGCGGTTATCCTGCATGGATTGACTATGGTCTTAATGTTGCGCACTGGGATCATGAGCCGGTCAAACTCGCCTACCAGAAAATTTTCGAGAATTCGATCTCTCTGGAGAGTTCAGAAATTCAACAACTTCAAGCTGCCGCCAGGGAAAATGAAGTTTGTATCGTTATTGGAGTCAATGAAGTCATCCTGGAAGGTCGGGGTAATGGTACGATTTTCAATAGTCTTCTGACCATCAATAACGAAGGGGAGATTGCTAACTTGCACAGGAAGTTGATGCCTACTTTTAATGAGAAACTGATTTATGGTTTGGGAGACGGTGCGGGATTGAAGGTAGTCGAAACCCCGATTGGCAAGTTAGGTGGTCTAATTTGTTGGGAGCATTGGATGCCCCTGACCAGGCAGGCCATGCACGATGCGGCTGAAGATATTCATGTAGCCGTCTGGCCATCAGTAAAGGAAATGCACCAGGTCGCCAGTCGGCATTACGCCTTCGAAGGTCGTTGTTACGTTATGGCTGCGGGTTTGAACATGCGGGTAAGCGATATTCCGGAAGGGATTAAATTACCTGAATCCCTTTCTGCCAATCCTGATCAACTTATTTTGAATGGTGGAAGTTGTATTATTGGGCCTGATGGCAAATTTATAGTCGAACCAGTTTTCGGGGAAACCGAAATTATAAGGGCGAAAATCCCTGATACCAGTGAACTGAAAAAAGAAAAAATGTCCCTTTCGGTTAGCGGTCATTATCAAAGGCCTGATGTATTTGGGCTAACCATAAATAAGAAAAGGTACTTTTAATTAAATCAAGATAGATATGCCTTCTGAGTATAGAACGATCTTTGTTCCCACACACCCTGCAAAAAAAGAATCGGTTTTCAAATTAGTTGAAACAGTTGACGGGAGCCAGCTGGCAAGGGATGTGCAGGCTATGATTGAAGAAATGGAGTTCAAAGGTTACGAACTCAAATTCATGAACCCTGTCAACTCTTCAGTTCCATGGAAAGGTTCATATCGAACAGGGAGCAGCGGTATGCTGATGGTGTTCAAGCGGCTATTTGAGGATGATTAATAAAGTTGATTTCTACTGCTTTTGGAAGGTATCTTCTTTTTCCACGGATTGACCGATCTGGTTGGCTCCCTGGTATCTGATCACCAGTCTGGTGTCTGTGATCTCTACAATCTCCACATCAGTGGATACATCGAAATCAATCTCAGTGTTATCATTGGTTAACTCCCACATATCATCGGTAGAATCAAGCTCGGTGTCGTCAGTGCCGTCAAACTCTTTGATAACCACCGTTTGATCTGCATTGAAATCCATCGTATAATAAGGGTCGAGAGTGATAACAAATCCTTCCTCTTTCGCTTCAATCTGTTGCCAGAGACCAAGAATCTTAACACTTACTGGTAATACAACAACGGGCTCTTCACCACAGGAGGGTGAACTGACAATAACAGCTGCAAACAGCAAAACCCCAAAAAAGCGGAATATTTTCATAGTTAGCAATTCAGTTTAAAAAACCGGCAATTTGATTAGTAATGACAGGGGGAGTTTAATAGCTCCAATTTACGAAAAAATAACGATAAGGGTTTTGGGGCTGTCCAGTACTTTTAGTGGTTGATCGATAACAGATAATGGATCAATGCCTGCCTGATATCATTACGTAAATCTTCTTCATTATTTTCATCTGGATCAATAATATTTACAATGTCAGGATTCTCAGGGGTAAGAAAACCCATATTGGTTTCCAGGCCAGTCAACAAGAAATCGGTAAGCAACACCTTGTAATTCCTGTTAAAGTCTAGTGGTTCTCCATTAATCATCCACTGCTTGCCTTCCAATTTGTAATCGGCCCTGTCTCTTTGTAAAAATCCTCCGGTCCCTTTATTTCCTTCTCCTATTTCCAGCAATTTTTTTAATAGACGGGGTTTCATTTCTACGATAAGAATGCCGCCTCCAAAAGGCAAGGTCCTTAGCACATCATATTGTGTAACTTTTCCAGACAACTGATCATCCACTCTGACTGACCCTGAATTGAAAAGGGCACAATCAGTTGCCAGGTCCGTAGATTTCGTCATTGCTTTTGCAATCAGAAGCCCAAGATTAGTAGATTTATTACGAATGCTACTTTCTCTGCCGTCCAGTGGTTCACGAGCGAAGAAAACTTCCTGGGTTTGGTCGAATCCCTCATCTGCAAATGCATCATCAGCAATTTTAACCCATTTGTCAACAACAGCTTTCACTTCAGGATCTTCGACAAGGGTATTATCAATCTTTTTGAGTTCGGAATTAATAATAGCCACTTTACTGTTCTTGTTATAAAGCACCCGGTGAATGTAAACTGTCTTCGCATTTGCATCTGCTTTTGCTACAATAGTATTCCCAACTTTATGGATCATATTATCGTGATCATGCCCCCCCATAACCAACGAAATGTCAGGGAGAAGACCGGCAATTGCAAGATCATCCTTTATATCAACATGAGTGATCGCAACAATCAGGTCTGTTTGAGATTTTAGCTTGCCTACCGCCTCAACAGATTTGAACGTAAAATCATCGTAATGCACATAATCCTGCTGATTGGAAGGAAGAGTAATACCAAAATAACCGACATTGATCTGCGTGCCATCATCATCAGAAACAGTTTTTACGAGATGTTCAGGGATATCAGTCCACTGACCATTAACTATTGTTTGAAATGGTACTAATTCGCCATTTTTATTATGTAGTACATTGGTACTAACCCAGTCGGATCTTGTTTCGCCGAGTCTTTCAAGTAATTCGGATTCTCTGATATCGAACTCATGATTACCAAAAGTGATATAATCTACACCAACTGCATTCAGCGCATCCACCATCTGTTTTCCCCTGATGCGTTTCCCTTCATATTTTAATGTTCCAATGAGTGAGGGACTCAGAAAATCGCCAGAGAGCACTGTGAATGTATTTGGGTTTTCAGCTAAAAGTTCTTTCCGAACAGTAGCGACTCTTGCTAGACCTCCAACATCATCTCCTGGAAGGGGTGCAATTTCATAGACATCATTTATCTGAAGAAAGATCAGCTCAATCTTGCCATCGTCCTTGCTACCCTTATCGGTAATCTTTTTCGTGGTATCACAACCGGAAATACAAAGCAAGAGGGCAAAACATGCAAAAAGCGTACACCTAAAATTCATGTTGAATGGGGTTTAGAGTTATTTTTTATAAACTAAATATACAATACCGGATGCATCATCCGTAAAAAGAAATCCATCATCACCGTATTGAATCAAGTCACAAGGTCTACCAAAACGTTCGTTGTCTTTAATAAATCCGTCAACAACGATTTCAGGCTTAACACCATTTTTGAACCTGACGATCTGATGTCCTCTCCCCTTTTTTATGGAATAGGTGCCATGTAATCCGGCCATGAAATAGTTTTTGAAGATTGGTCCCTGATCACTTCCGTCAAAATATTCGAAGCCAAGTGGCGAACCATGGGATTCGAAAAGTGCATATGACCTTGGCACCTTATCACATTCAATTGGGGTTTCAGTCCATGTAGTTTTTACCAATTTACCGGCGGCCTTGTTATCAGACTGGTCTTTAGGGTCTTCCGCAAACAGGCCCTCTTCGGTTTCGTAGCAATATGGCCAACCGTAATGTATACCTTTTTCAACTTTGTAGAATTGGTCATTGGGTTTATCATCTCCAAGGTGATCAGCAGCCATATTTGTGGCGTACATTTGGCCCTCTACCCAACCGATGTCAACTGCATTGCGCACACCATCGGCATAGACTTCGAGGTTTGATCCATCCGGATCCATAACCAAAATTGTGGCTCTCATAAATCCGTCCTCACGCTCTTCACAGAGGTTACAGCTGCTCCCCACGGAAACATAGATTTTGTCTTTGTGAACAGCAATGGTTCTCGACAAATGCCATCCCCCATATTTGTAGCTTAAACCATAACCAGGGAATTCCGTTAATTTTTCAGGTTTCCCGGAAGGGGCCAATTCGCCATGCGTATATGGGTAGCGTACCAGTGAATCTGTAAGCGCGAGATAAAGCCATTCTTTACCTGCTTTGTCTGTATAGAATTGCAAACTATTAGGATTGCGAAGGCCTGATTTCCAGGTAACCACATTTTTGAATTTCTTTGTAGTTTCATCAAGATCTTCGAGAATGTAAACCTTACCTTTTTTATTGTCTGCCAGGGTTTTCATATCCGTTACGAAAATTCTGTTATCCGGACTTTTTGCAAAAAACCGAACCCGGTTTAGGCCTTCAGCTGCGGGGGAAATACCATATCCTTCCGGAATATTGAGACTAAAAGTTTCTCCATTAGACAGTGTTACAGGATTCGCTACAAGGTTAATCGGTGATCGATCAATATCATCAGCTTCTATATCTCTGAATTCTGGTTTCGGTTCTGGTTTTGGAGTGGGCTTCGGCTCGGGTTTTGGGGTTTCAATTTTTTCTTTTGTCGGGTCAACGGTAGTCGGGTTATCTGTTTTTGGTTTACAGGAAAAGAAAACCAATAAAACAGATAGGTTAAAGACAAGTAGTCGCATAGTCGATTTTTTGGGCGTTAGCGAAATATTTTTCTGTCATTAAGTGCGCGATGGTATTTCCTTGCATTGACCAGATGCTGGGCATATGTTTTGGCAAAATTAGAATACCCTGAAAAGTCTTCCCTCGCACAGAAAAAGAGGTATTCATGGTCTTCAAAGTCTAAGACAGCATCGATATAACTAACCTGTGGGAGGCAAATCGGTCCGGGAGGAAGGCCAGGATATTTGTAAGTATTATACGGAGAATCTATTGCTTTATGTTTGTCAAGAACCCTTCGAATCGAAAAATCACCTAATGCGAAGACCAGCGTAGGGTCAGCCTCAAGGGCCATACCGATATCCAGTCGGTTGACATAGACCCCGGCTATGCGTTTTTGTTCCTGTGGCAGATTCGTTTCTGACTGTACGATAGAAGCCAGAGTAGATACCTCTTGTTGCGTCATTCCAAGACTTTCTGCTTTTGACTTTCGGTCTTCATTCCAAAAGCGATCGTATTCTTTTTTCATCCGTTCCATCACCCTCTTAGCATCAGTACTCCAATTGAAATTATAGGTGTTGGGAATGAACATCGAGATGATGGTTTCGGAGGTAAATCCCAAATCTTCGATGTATGACCTGTTGTTTATTAAATTGACAATATCTATAGAATCTGCTTCAATACCGACTGCCAGTTTTCCTGCAACTTCTTCTTTAAGTCTGGCATAGCTGAATGTTACCTGAACAGGTGTCTGCGAACCCGACCGTAATAAATTAACGAGGTCATTATTGTTCATCCCGTTTTTAACTACATAGCGCCCAGGGTAGATATGATTGGCATAATTTTTCTTGTCGGCCACCCACTTAAAGCCTGAAACATCCTTGACGAGCTTGTTGGCTTTTATGGAATCAACGACATCTGAGAATTCCGCTCCACTTGGAATAAAAAGATTTGCGGAACTGGCATCTGCAAGTTCTACATTTGGGGAAAGAATCATTGTGTAGAATTTTGCACCAATAATGCCTCCGGCAATAAGTCCGAAAATTATTATGCCTAGCAGAATTTTGAGCCAAGTCTTCATGTGAATAAACTAAGGTGAGTTAATCTCGAGAACCCAAAAATAAGTCATCGCCAGAGAATTATCAAAAATTGTCCCAACGTTTAGGTAACGTAAAAAATCCGTTAACTTGGTCTATTCAAATTTTCTACCTACTTATGAAATTTTCGTATCTGACTTTTGTTTTAATATTCTTATTCGTGGATCTATTTGGCCAAAATAACAGACTGCCATATATCCAGGCGACTACTGAATCTTCAACGATAATTGCCTGGCAAACTGCGATACCAGGTCCAAGCGAATTGCATTGGGGATTAGATGGCAACAACCTTGATCAGGAATTAATAGATAATGTACCAAAGACAAGGCATCATTTTGAAATTACGGGTCTGACGCCAGGTACGACTTATTACTATGAAGTGATTTCACCCATTATAAATGCGGGTGTCAATTTCTTTGAAACAGCGAAAGAAGACTTACAACAGCCCTTCAGCTTCCTTCATTATGGTGATTGTGGTTACAACAATAGTGTACAAAACACAATAGCCACACTCATGGAAATGGAAACTGTGGATTTTGGCATTGTTTCCGGTGATATTGACCAGGGGTTTGGCGATAATTATGACCAGGTGTATTTTGGTGTTTACCAGGACATTCTCAAGACAGACTGTCATTACACCTGTATAGGCAATCACGACACTTATGCCGATGGTGCTGCCACTTACCTTGAAGAATTCTATCTTCTGGATAATAATCCTCAGCAAAGCGAGCGGTATTATTCATATACTTGGGGCAATGCTAAATTTATTTGTATCGACTCCAATCTGCCTTATACCAATGGTACGACCCAATATAATTGGTTAATTGATGAAATGCGTTGTAACGATCGGGAATGGCTTTTCGTATTCTTTCATCATCCACCCTGGACAAATGCCTGGAGTCTGGATTATTACATTCCTTTCACACCATTTTTTCAATATGAAGGCAATGAAGATATGCGCAATACCCTGGTTCCTGCCTTTGAGCAATTTGATGTCGACTTTGTATTGAACGGTCATGCACATTGTTATCAGCGGGGTGAATTGAATGGCGTTAACTACGTTATTTCTGGTGGTGCAGGGGCCTCAACGATAGACATTAACACCAACAGTAACTCACCAAATATTGATACCGAATTATACATCAATCAATATGTCCGCTTTGATATGCATGGAGATACGGCAAAATATATATGTATAGACATCAATGGTAATCTGGTTGATGAAGTTACTGTTGTCAAAAGCTTTACCCCATATTTGACCACCATCACTACCAATAATGCAAGCTGTGCTTCTGGTGGATTTGATGGTTCAGCAACCGCAATTGTCAACGGTTCATTTGCCCCATTCACCTATCTGTGGCCTAACGGCTCTACATCAGCAACAGTTTCAAATTTAGGGGCGGGCACCTATGAAGTAGAAATTACAGACTCAAGGGGATGTGCCAAAACAGAAACATTCACTATTGGCCTTTCCGGAGACCTGATGATTACACCAGTTCAACTGGATGCCACCTGTGTGAATAGTAGTGACGGCATTGCAGGAGTTAATGTTTCTGGCTCTGGAACGTATAGCTATTTATGGTCTACTGGTGATACGAATTCTTCAGCAGCAGGCCTCACGCCAGGAGACTACACCATCACGGTTACTTCAACAAGCGGCTGCACAGCTATCGAGCAATTTGAGATTAATGCAATCAACGTAATTGAACCGGAAATTGTAAGCGTAGATGGCAGTTTCAGCTTTTGCAATAATGGATCCATAATGCTTGAAACTACTGAAAGTTATTTTGGGTACCAATGGTCGAATGGAGCTACAACATCTTCAATCACTGTGAATTCTCCGGGCAATTATGCCGTCACCGTATCCTCTCCGATTGGTTGTGAAGGTTTTGCTTCAGCAGTGGAAGTCATCCAAAATTTCTCCCCTACAATCGATCTGGAAGCAGAGAATGCCGCTTGCCCAAACAGTATGGACGGATCGGTCACCGCGGATGTAGAAGGTGGAAGTGGTGCTTACTTTTACAGTTGGTCAACTGGTATTACAACTTCAATGATCAGCGGGCTTTCTCCGGGAAGTTATTCACTAACAGTTTATGACTCAAATGGATGTATAAGTGAGGTCACTCAAAGCATAAGCTATAACCAGGAGCTCCCTATTGCTGAATTTGGTTTTACGCAAAACGAGTTGACGATTGATCTCGATGCCAGCAACTCCCTCAATGCCATACAATATCAGTGGGATTTTGGAGACAACACCAATGGCTCAGGTCAGACAGTTACACATACTTATACTGAAGCTGGTGTATATACGGTAACACTTACTGTAATCAATGATTGTGGCTCAGAGGCTGTTGAAATGACTGTTGTGATTATGACGACTTCAATAAACGATCCGCTGTCAAATGGTTTTGAGGTTTTGGTATCTCCAAACCCATTTTACGAGACTGTCATCCTTGATTTCAACAATGAAAAACTTGAGACATTTGAGTTGCAGGTTTTTTCCGAATCCGGAATACTGGTACTAGAAAATGTAGATATTAAAGGAAAATCCCTGGAAGTAAACCTAAGTGACTCTCCTCCAGGGATTTATTTTTATTCTCTTAAATCAAAAGATAAACAAGCGATTGGCAAATTGACCAAATTGCATTAGACGATTAAGGTACTAAGGCGTCCAATTAGCTTCATATGTTTTGATGGTATTTACGATTATGGAGATACAATCATCGAGTTGCTCTTCAGTCATCACTAATGGCGGAGCAAATCGAATAATATTCCCGTGAGTCGGTTTCGCCAGCAGGCCATTATCTCGTAGGCTCAGGCAAATTTCCCAGGCTGTTTTACTGTCTTCTGTATCGTTAACTACAATAGCGTTAAGCAAGCCTTTTCCGCGAACGTTGGTTATCAGCTCAGAGGTCTCGATAAATTTTTGCATTTCGGCACGGAACTTTTGTCCCAGTCTTTCAGAATTCTCTGTCAGTTTTTCATCCTTGATGATCCGAAGTGCTTCAACCGCTATTCTACAGGCCATTGGGTTGGCACCAAAAGTGGAGCCATGCATCCCAGGTTTAAGATTCAGCATTATCTCGTTATCTGCACATACCACTGAAACTGGATAGAAACCACCAGAAAGAGCTTTTCCCAGGATAAGCATATCAGGTCTTACATTTTCATGATCGGAAGCCAGTAAACGGCCTGTACGTCCGATCCCTGTCTGAATTTCATCCATCATCAGAAGTACATTATTTTCTTTACACAAACGTGCTGACTCTGCGAGATATCCGTCATCCGGAACGTAAACTCCAGCTTCACCCTGGATGGGTTCAAACCAGAATCCACATACATTGGGATTTTTCAACGCTTCTTCGAGCGCAGGAAGATCATTATATGGAATGATCTGAAATCCAGGCATATATGGCCCAAAACCTGCAGTAGTAGTTGAGTCAGTAGAAGCAGAGATTACCGTGGTTGTTCTACCATGGAAATTCCGTTCAACGGCAATGATTACAGCTTCCTGATCTGGAATACCTTTAACTTCGTAACCCCACTTCCTCGCAAGTTTGATGGCAGTTTCGTTGGCTTCTGCACCTGAATTCATCATCAGAGTTCTGTCATATCCAAAATACTCACTAATGTATTTCACAGTTTCCCCATAAAGATTATTGTGGAATGCCCTGGAAGTCAGTGTTAAAGTTTTAGCTTGCTCAACCATTACATTAACTAACCTGGGATGGCAATGACCTTGGTTTACCGCTGAATAGGCAGAGAGAAAATCGTAATATTTTTTACCATCCACATCCCATAAGAAAACGCCTTCCCCTCGCTCCAGCACTACTGGTAGAGGGTGGTAAGTAATAGCGCCAAACTGGTTTTCTAAAGCAATGCTGTCCTGAGCTGTAGTTGAAATTTCTTTGATCATACTGCAAGGTTTTAAAGGAAAAAGGTAGGATACAAAGATCATTTATTTCTTTGGGATTATCAAAAAACATAAATAAGAAATCCTTTTCGGAAGAGTCTCATGATCCCTTTTTTTAAATAATTGATTTAAAACTATTTAGTACATTTGATAATCACGTCTCAATCCTCAAATTTATGAAACTAATTTACCCCCTGGTATCCTTGCTACTTATTACATCCTCTTTGTATGGGCAGTATTACCAAAATGCCAATTACAGGTTTAATTTCCTATCCTATTCCGGCACTGGTTATTTAGGAAGTGGCATCAGTTTTTGTGATATCAACAATGATGGATTTGATGATATTTCTATTGCTACTGAAACTGGAGAACCACCACATTTTTACATTAATACCAATGGTTTCTTTATTAAGAACTTACTAGTCCCGGGATTATTATGCGACTCTAAACATCTCTTGTGGGCAGATTATGATAATGATGGGGACAAAGATCTTTTAATTACCTGTGAGGATGGTGCCAATAAACTCTATAATAACGATGGGAACCTGGTTTTAACAGATGTTTCAGTTGCGGCCGGAATACCACAAACTATTGATCCTACTTTCGGGGCTGCTTTTGGAGATTATAACAATGATGGGTGGTTAGACATTTACCTGGTAAACCGTTCATTTGGAGGAATACTTTCAGATGCTACTAATTACTTATACCAAAATATGGGCAATGGGACATTCCAAGACGTTACAGCAGCCACTGCGACCGCAGATTTTGGTAAAGGCCCTTTCTGTGCTGCATTTATTGACTACAATGGTGATGGCTGGCAGGACATTCACATTTCTGTAGACAAGTATAACGCCCCAAATACCATGTTCCTGAATGATGGTATGGGGCAATACATAAACACGAGCGTTTCAACGGGTACGGATATATCAATAGATGCCATGTCTATTACACCAGGTGATTATGATAACGACGGTGACGAAGATCTTTATATTACCAATGGATGGCTACCTCCATATAATGTCCTTTTTAAGAACAATGGTGATGAGACATTTACTAATTCAGCTACCGCTGCAGGTGTTTTGTACCAGGATTTTTGTTGGGCTGCCAATTTTCTTGACTTCAACAATGATTCTCACCTGGACTTATACGTTTGTTCTCAGGCTAATACCGGAAATCCCAACGCTCTGTTTTTGAACAATGGTGATGAAACATTCACCCACCTATCCATTACCGGGGATAACTTTATTTCATTCTCTAACGCAGTTGGCGATTATAATAATGATGGTAAACTCGATATGGTTACTAGTGGTCATTCTGTATTTCCGACAGCATTTTATGAGAACATCAGTACTAATACCAACAATTATATTAAAGTTGATCTCCAGGGCACTATTAGCAATCGGGATGGCATTGGCTCATGGGTAAGAGCATATGTCAATGGTGAAACCTATTCAAGATATACGCATTGTGGCGAGGGATATTTAAATCAAAATAGTTTTGCGGTTCATATTGGTATTGGAACTGCTGCGATTATCGATAGCTTGAAGGTAACCTGGTTGAGTGGTATAGAGGATATCATTTATAATGTAAGTCCCAACCAAAGACTATTAATGGTTGAAGGATCTACAAGTCAAACACTTCCTCTTGAATTAATAAGCTTTGAAGCCATTCCTGAGTCCTTGTCTGCCAAATTGTTTTGGGAAACCCAAAGTGAAGAAAATGTTGGGCATTTCGACGTATTAAGAAGCAAAGATGGAGTCAACTTTACGAAGATTGGAAGTGTAAATGCGGCTAATGAAAATAATTCTATTAACCGTTATTCTTTTGATGACACTTCCCTTAGCAATGGTCAAACCTATTACTATCGGTTAAGAATAATAAACTTTGATGACACCCAGCAGTTTTCAAAAATTGTTTCCGTTAAGATTAAGCAAAATGAAGAAAACAGTATTTCCATTTTATCAAATCTTATTCCGTCGTCTCAAAAGAGTTTTAACCTGATTTCAGATAAACAGCAGATCGTGAATTTATCTTTAGTATCTCCAAGTGGTCAGATTATTTTCAGGTATTCAGACTATGAGCTAAAAGTAGGCCAAAACATCATTAATTGGGAGACGACCTTGCCGCAAGGCACCTACTTTGTTTCCATAACCGGAAACGAGAGAATAATTGATAGTTTCAAAGTTGTTTTGCATTAGTCTAAAGCCCAGTTATTAAAGTATTTGTAATTAGAAGCAAGTTTTGCTATTTTCATAAGTAAGGCAAATTGAAATCTTATGAAACATCTTTTCTTACTGTCATTCCTGTCTTTGTTCTTTTCCTTAAATCTGTTTGCTCAGAATTATCAGAATGCCAATTATAGAATGAGCGCCTGGGCCTACCAGGGGTTCGGTGATTTTGGATCTGGCGTAAGTTTTGTTGATTTTAATGGTGATGGATTTGATGATATTTCAATAGCTACGGCAATGGGGTCTCCTCCCCTTTTTTATGAGAATAATAATGGCTTCTTTTTCCCAATCGCTTTAGCCTCTTCCGTTACCTGCTTTTCAAAACATATCATCTGGATCGACTACGATAATGATGGCGATCGCGACCTGTTTATTTCCTGTGAAGAAGGGACAAATCGATTATTCAATAATGATGGTGCTCTGAATTTAACTGATGTCACGGTATCTGCAGGCCTACCGATGATAATGGATCCAACTTTTGGAGCCTCTTTTGGTGATTATGATAATGATGGTTGGTTGGATATCTATTGGGTCAACCGATCTTTTGGAGGAGCCGCTACAAATTATGGTAATTTCCTTTACAAAAATATGGGAGATGGGACCTTTCAGGACGTAACTTCCTCAACAGGAACCATGGACTATGGGAAAGGGCCTTTGTGTACAGCATTTATGGACTACAACCAGGATGGATGGCAGGACATCTATATTTCGGTAGACAAATACGACTACGACAACACCATGCTCATGAATACCGGGGGCAGCAACTTTCAGGATGTTACAGCATCTACGGGCACAAACATATTTATTGATGCAATGAGTGTTTCTCCAGGAGATTATGACAATGACGGTGATGAAGATATATACATAACGAACTCAAATGAGCCACCTTACAATGTCTTTTATGTCAATAATGGTGATGGCACCTTTACCAATTTAGCGGCATCAGCAGGCTTGTTATTTCAAAGTACCAGTTGGGCGGCTAACTTCTTCGACTTTGATAATGATACCAAGCTTGACTTATACGTGTCTTCTCAATCCCCGCTTGATTATAATGGCCTGTTTCACAATCAAGGATCATTTCCTTTTACCCAACTCTCAATTTCAGGCGATAATTTCATGTCCTTCTCCAACGCAATCGGCGATATTAACAATGACGGCAAGATGGATATCTTCACCGGAGGCTTTGGGCCTTTCCCTTGTGTATTGTTTGAGAATATCAATCCTCAAAACAACAATTTTATCAAAATAAATTTACAGGGCCTTGTCAGCAATAGAGAAGGTTTAGGCTCCTGGATTAAAGTATATGCAAATGGGGAGACCTACACGAGATTTACCAGGTGTGGGGAAGGTTATCTTAATCAAAATTCACTGACCAATCATATCGGTATTGGTTCCGCCACAATGATCGATAGTATTAAGGTTACCTGGTTAAGTGGGATAGTAGATAAGTTATATGATGTAGCTTCTAATCAAACGCTTTCTATCATTGAAGGCACAACGAATATCATTCTACCTGTAGAGCTTGTCCGGTTTGAAGCAAATGCCAGATCAACTTCAGTAGAATTACATTGGGAAACACATTCTGAAGAATATCTGAAAGGTTTTGAGCTGATGAGAAGTGAAGACGGTGAAATTTTCTCTAAAATAGAATTCATCGACGCTGCTGGGTCTAACATTTCAAACTTCTCGTATGCCTTTGAAGATAAAGATGTCATCAGAGGAAAAACCTATTACTACCAGCTTCAAATGGTCGATCTTGATAATTCATTTAAGCTTTCGCCAATTGTAGCTGCCACATTACAGGCACAGGATGACAACCATTTGTCTATCTTAATTAATCCAATTCCTTCTTCGCAAAACTATTTCGAACTATTTTCTGACCAACAGCAAACCGTCGAGATCAGGGTATTCTCTATTTCAGGAATTACCGTGATAAACTACCCTGAATTTGACCTTCAGAAAGGTCAGAACAAGGTCAGCCTAAATAAGAATTTACCACCCGGGATTTATATTGTATCCTTACAAAATAGTGCCCGACTTTTAGAAAATCTGCGTTTGGCAATTTTTTAGCTGGAAATTGAGGCTCAGGTTTATTATTCATTTAATAAATAGGAAAATCATTTTCCTTTAAATGGATGTAACGATCAAGTGCCCTTAACTTCTTAGTTTTTTTATAGTATTGATGAATTAATGAAATCTTTTTCTAAATTGAGGCCTACGTTGGTGGATCAAGCGGAAAAGTTATGCGCATTATAAAATTTGTTCTTTCCTTTATAGCTACAGTTGTTCTGGTCGTTGGCCTGAATCAACGTCAGTTTAACTTGCCAGCTCTTGGCATTTTTTTTAGTCCTACAGCGGGTTTTTGGCAAAATGCTGAACCCGTCGAATTTAGTCTTCCCGCAAGCATTAACATTGATGGACTTTCAGCTCCTGTAAAAGTGGTTTACGATGATCGTCTCGTGCCACATATTTTTGCTGAAAACGCCGTTGATGCTGCCATGGCCCAAGGATATGTGACTGCCCAACACCGACTTTGGTCGATGGAATTCCAGATTTTTGCAGGTTCTGGAAGATTGTCGGAGTTTATTGGCAAAGTCGGTCTCCCTGCTGATCGTCAGACCAGGAGAAGAGGTCTCATCAGAGCCGCTGAAACGGCTTTGGAGGAATGGAAAAAAGACACCGAATATTTTCAATACATCCAGGCGTACACCGACGGGGTAAATGCATGGATCGACCAACTAAAACCAGTTGACTATCCTTTGGAATATAAGTTGATTGGCTACCAACCTGAGCGGTGGTCTGTTTTAAAATGTGCTATCCTGCAGAAAGTTATGTCACGCACGCTCTCAATGCGGGAAGATGATCTCGAGGCTACCAATGCACTGAATATTTTTGGTAAGGAAGAATTCGATTTCCTTTATCCGGAATGGTATGACGAACAGTTGCCCATCATCCCCAAAGGAACAGAATGGAACTTTGAAAAGGTTACTGTCAGATCCGATTCTTTTCCGGCAACCGACAAAAAGCTCTCTCATATCCCGTTGACCAAGCCCCCAGAATTCGCTGGCAGCAATAATTGGGCGGTCAGTGGTAAAAAAACAGCTTCTGGCAACCCAATCCTTTGCAGTGACCCTCACCTGAATATCACTTTACCATCCATTTGGTTTGAGATCCAGATTTCAATTCCTGAATACAACGTTTATGGAGTTTCAATTCCAGGTTCACCAGGGGTCATTATCGGATTTAATGAAAATATTGCGTGGGGTATGACCAATGTAGGGCACGATGTTTCTGATTGGTATCGAATTCACTGGCAGGATGAATCCAGACAAGCATATCTTTTTGATGGCGCTTACCGCGAATCCGAACAAGTCATTGAAACCTATAAAGTAAGAAATGGTACAACGGTTTATGATACGATTTACTACACCCATCTTGGCCCTGTAGCCTACACCAAAGAAGGGGATATTTATCAAGATCTTGCCTTCCATTGGTTAGGGGCCTACCCTTCCAATGACGTAAAAATGTTTTTCAGTCTCAACAAGGCAAAAAATTACGAAGATTATGTCAATGCCCTGGGCTATTACACCTGCCCTGCTCAAAACTTCGCATTTGCCAGTAAAGATGGGGATATCGCCTTATGGGTACAGGGCAATTTTCCATTAAAAGCTGATCAACAAGGCCGTTTTGTCCAGGAAGGCAACACCTCTGCGAATGAATGGCAGGGTTTTGTACCAAACGAACAAAATCCGCACACCTTCAATCCGGAAAGTGGTTATGTAAGTTCTGCTAACCAACATTCTACAGATCCCTCATACCCGTATTATTATAACGGTGGATTTGATGATTACCGAGGGCGCACCCTGCATACCGCTTTATCAGGAATGGAATCCATAACACCTGATGATTTGAAAAAGCTTCAAAACAACAATTTCAATCTACAGGCCAAAGAAATGACGCCTTTATTATTGGAAAAACTGGATAAATCTGTACTCAGTAAAGATGAGATAGGATTCTATAATGAAATCAAGGACTGGGATTACAAACATGAGAAAGGGTTAGTTGCACCTGCTGTTTTCAGAAGTTGGTTCAGCAATTTCTACAAGCAAACCTGGGACGAATTCTACACCCTAAACGATTCCATTTCAGTACTTTTCCCGGAATCATGGCGGACGGTCTACCTCTTACGCGATCACGAGGAGAGTAAATGGTTTGATATTACCACCACCGACACCAAAGAAACATCAGCTGATATCGTAACTCAATCCTTTAAATCGGCCTGCCAGGAATTACTGGACTGGTCGCAGAAGAATGATCAACGACCATTTTGGAGAGATTATAAAGGCACGATAATAAGGCACTTGTTACGTCAGCCTGCCCTCTCCGCAGTCAATGTGGATGTGGGCGGAGATAGAAATGCTTTAAATGCTGTTTCAAAGTCATTTGGCCCATCGTGGCGTATGGTCGTAGAACTTGGTGAAGAAATAAAGGCCTGGGGAGTTTACCCAGGAGGACAATCCGGAAATCCTGGAAGTCCATTTTATGATGATTTTGTTAACTACTGGGCACAAGGTGAATATTATGACATCCTGTTTATGAAAGCACCTGAGCAAGGCGACAGGGTAATCGGCATCCAAACGCTTTCCAAAAACTAATGTAATCCAAATGAAGATTCTTTTTTCAGTAATTATCATTTCATTATTTGCTGTTGCCACGCAATTTATCTTGCCATGGTGGCATATTGTCCCTTCTGCCTTTCTGGGCGCTATTCTTGTTTTTCAGAACCATGCTGTCAAAAGTTTTGTTAGTGGATTTATTGGTATTGCCCTGTTCTGGGGTATTTTTGCTGGTATGCTGAACAATGCCAATGATGGCATCCTTGCTACTCGTATTTCTACTTTGTTGGGTGCAGGCGGTCCTTTCAACCTTGTTATTGCAACTGCTTTTGTAGGCGGTATTCTTGGAGGCTTTGGTGCTATGACGGGGGACTTGTTCAGGCAAATGATAACGAACAAAAAATAATGAATTATATCATTTTTGATCTCGAGGCCACATGTTGGGAACATATGCGCCCCGGGTATGTGCAGGAGATTATCGAGATTGGTGCTTGTAAAGTGGACGCTTATGCAGATGTCACAGAGACATTTTGCAAGTTTGTAAAACCGGTTCATCATCCCACCCTCTCCCCTTTTTGCAGAGAATTAACCTCGATCACCCAAAAAGATGTTGAATCAGCAGGCGAATTTCCTGAGGTCATTGAAGAATTCCAGGAATGGATCGGGTTATTTGATGATGAGGATTATTTATTGTGTTCCTGGGGGTTTTTTGATCGCAAAGCATTAATGCACGATTGTATGATCCATGACCTGGAAGAAAATTGGGCGGAAAAACATATCAGCCTGAAACATCAATACAAGAACATTAAGAAACTTAGAAAACCAATGGGTCTTCGAAGGGCAGTTGAGGGAGAAGGGTTTGAATTTGAAGGTACTCACCATCGTGGCATTGACGACGCCCAAAACCTGGCCAAGATTTTTATCAAGTATTTCGACAGTTGGAAACATTAGATGAAATGTTACAACCGAACATAATGACCGGGTAGCAAAATTAAGAGCTTATTTGGAATTTGCTGTAGTTCACCCATACTGAATAACACGAATGGAAGAGCCAACCAGCAAATGGAAGCCATCCATTAACTGCTTTAAGTTAATCAAGCAAACCCAAGGCTTTGCTTACCTCTGTTACGGGAAACTTACAAACTTTCTTTTTACAGACATATATGGTGGTTTGGTCCTCAATCAACTTGTTTTTCAGCAATTCCAACGTGCCTTCAGACTTCCCTCCCATTAAAAGGACATTTGGATTGTAGTTTTGATCCCATTCTTTTCTAAATGCTTTGAATTCATCTCCAACAATTGCCACCTCATGTGGTTCTTTTGCCAATTCAAGATATAACGCACACCAGTTAGAATAGAAGCTTGGCTGATCTGCATTTTGGACTGGATCCAACATATTGTTCATCATGGTGGAAGCCATTTCCATATAGTTCTCATCATAAAAATAAAGACCAAGGTGATAGAGGTTACGTGCCATAATAGAATTGGATGCAGGAATAACGTTATCATTTAATTCCATCTTTCTGGCAATCAATTCTTTATCTAGTCCAGATGTATAGTAAAACATGCCTGAAACTTCGTCAAAGAACTGAGTTTTTGCATACTCTGTCAGGTCCCTGGCGCGGGTCAACCATGTTTCATCAAATGTGGCCTGGTAAAGTGCGATAAAAGCATCAATGAGCAATGCATAATCATCCAAAAATGCATTGATAACTGAATTTCCATCTTTGTAATTCCGGGTCAGGCGATTATCCTTTTTAATTGCAATTTTTACAAGAAAGTTGGCGTTCTGCAATGCCACATTGAGGAACTCTTCTTCTCCAAATGCACGGTAAGCGTCAATATATCCTTTTAGCATCAGTGCATTCCACGAAGTCAAGATCTTTTCATCCAGACCAGGTCTAATCCTGTTATTTCGCGCTTCAAGGAGGGTCATTCGATTTTTGCTTAATTGCTGCTCAAGTGCCTCTACAGTCAGGTCAAAAGATGTCGCAATCTCCGATAATGGTTTCGTTTGATAAAGAATGTTCCGGTGTTCCCAATTGCCTTTTTGGCTCACGTTATAAAAAGCGTTAAACACTTCGGCTTCAGTTCCCAGCAAAGAGTCTATTTCTGCCTTATCCCAGGTATAAAACACCCCCTCTTCTCCATCGGTACTTGCATCAAGAGATGAATAAAATCCACCTTCCTCTGAAGTCATTTCTGCTTTAATAAAATCTAGAGTCTCAAAAACTACCTTTTTGTAACGCGGATCTTTTGTCAATTGATAGGCTTCAGCATACAGGCTGACGATCTGACCATTATCATAAAGCATTTTCTCGAAGTGAGGGACCTTCCACTCAGGGTCTGTAGAATACCGTGCAAAACCGCCTCTCAAGTGATCGTAGATTCCACCCATTGACATATTGTCCAATGTGACCTGTACCGCTTTTAAGGCATCTTCATTACCAGTTGCTGCAAAGTACCGCAGAAAAAAGAGATAATTATTGGGCATTGGAAATTTATTAGTAGCATTAACTCCATCCACATGGCGTCCACCTTTTTCCATATCAATGGTGGTGATGAATTTATCGCCTACCGCCTTTATTCCGTCCATTTCAAATTCACGCTCGGTTTCGGCTGCCTGGATCAAGCTATTTCGCCGCACACCATCAGACAGGCTTGCAGCGTATTGTTCCAGCCTGTCCGGATTATTCTCGTTAAGTGTAAGGATATCTCTCAGGATTTTCATCCAGTTATCTTTTGGGAAATATGTGCCTGCAAAAAATGGCCTCCCATCTGGAAGACAAATCGCATTTAAAGGCCAGCCACAACTACCTCCTCCACTTAAATGACAGGCGGTCATATAGACATCATCAACGTCAGGGCGTTCCTCTCTGTCAACTTTAACGTTGATAAAATTCTCATTCATCAATCTTGCCACTACTGTATCTTCAAATGATTCATGTTCCATTACGTGACACCAGTGACAAGAAGAGTAACCTACGCTGATGATAATCAACTTATTCTCGGCCTGTGCCTTGTCAAGTGCTTCATCGCCCCATGGGTACCAATTTACTGGGTTATGGGCATGTTGTAGTAAGTACGGACTGCTTTCGTTTACCAGCGAATTGGTGTATTTAGGCGAATCAGTATCGGTAGTTTCCTGAGTTTTATTATCACAACTTGATAATAGAATTGAGATTGCAATGAAAAACAGAAAAGTTAGTTGCCTCATGACCAATAAATTTTTGTAGGCCGAAGATACAAAATAGGAACTGACACATTCTTAACCTTTAAAATTTAACCTTAGCCTTTGACAGGATTATGTACTTTTAACCATGGTCAAAAAAAAGAATGGATACCTGAGACTGGCAATTATGCTCATTTTACTGGTTACTGCAATCGGTTCCATGTATGTACTTAATGAAAGATACCAGGTTATTGGAAAAAACCAGCCGAAAAGCGACTTTGAAAAAGGACCTTATTCTAAAGCTTTCATGCCTACTGCCCACCAAGGGACAATAATCGAACATCCTTATTTCGCGATTTCCTATGTTGAAGAGCATGAACAGTCAGAATGGGTGTTTTATGAGCTCGACATTCAAAGGTTAAAAGGTAAAGTAGATAGGAACTTTAATTTCAGATCAGATCCAGCAATTCAGACCGGATCTGCTTATCATTATGACTATAGAGGGTCAGGTTATGATCGCGGACACCTTGTACCAGCAGCTGATATGGCCGCCAGTCCAACCGCAGTTATGACGACCTTTATGATGAGTAATATCAGTCCCCAAGCCAGAATGTTTAATAGGGGAATATGGCGCGAATTGGAAGAACAGGTCAGAGATTGGACAAGGAAAAGTCAGCATTTGTTTATAGCTACTGGACCTGTTTTAGATGACAATCTAAACGAAGTTATAGGACAGAAAAGCCAGGTAACCGTTCCAAAAATGTTTTACAAGGTATTATTGGATTACACCACACCTGAAAAAAAGGCGATCGGATTTTTATTGCCCAATGAAAAGAGCGACGAACCCATCTCAAACTTTGCTACAACAGTGGATGAAGTAGAGTTGGTTACCGGCATTGATTTTTTCCCAAACCTTCCTGATAGCGAAGAAAAACGGTTAGAAAGCAAATATAAGATGGCATTATGGCCCATTAATGACTTCTGGACCAATCTTCGGATAAAAGAATGGAACAGCTATTAACCAAAACAGGGTTTCCACGAAAATCGCATAAACCCTGTCGAAAAGTTTATTTGGTTACAATTAGTAGTAACGGAGTCTTCTTACCTGTGCGACATATTTGGCCAATCTCAAAACCTGGCAGGTGTAGCCATATTCATTATCATACCAAACATAAAGGGTTGCATTTTTACCATTTGGTGAAACCTTTGTTGATGGCGCGTCAAACACAGAAGTGTGGGTCGCACCAACTGCATCGCTGGAAACAAAATCCATAGAGTTTGAATATTTGATCTGGACGACCAGGTCACCATACAGTGAAGCTTGTTCCAAAACTTCGTTGATCTGGTTAACTGAAGTTTCTTTTTGAAGATTTAGATTCAAAATGGCAAGTGAAACATTTGGTAATGGTATGCGGATTGCTGATCCTGTGAGTGTACCATCTAACTCAGGTATAACCTTCCCTATTGCTTTAGCTGCACCAGTTTCAGTGATAACCATGTTTTCAGCAGCTGCTCTTCCTCTCCTTGATTTTTTATGGAAATTGTCTAACAGGTTTTGTGTACTGGTGTATGCATGGATACTCTCAATATGACCATTTTCGATGCCGAAATTGTCATTAACCACTTTGATCACCGGAGCAATGGCATTAGTAGTACACGAAGCGGCACAAAAAACAATGTCTTCGTTAAAATCCAGTGTTTTATGGTTTACACCATGTACGATATTTTTGATCCCTTTGCCTGGTGCTGTAAACAACACATGCTTAATTCCAGGGCGTAAATGCTGGCTTAAGCCTTCTTTATCTCTCCATGCACCGGTATTGTCGATCAATAAAGCATCCTGAATGCCATACTTGGTATAATCGATATCGGTTGGTGAGTTGGCAAAGATCATTTTAATACGATTACCATTGACGATCAGGTCTTCTGTCTCCTGGTCAACATCGACAGTACCGCGGAATTTTCCGTGAACCGTGTCTTTTCGTAATAATGATGCTCTTTTCAGCATTTCTTCTGCGCGATTATCCTTCATTTTTGGGCGGATAACAATTGCTTTCAACCTCAGTTGCTCACCACGACCTGTATTTTCTATCAGTTCGCGCGCTGCCAAACGACCGATACGACCAAATCCGTACAGGACAACATCTTTGGGTACTAACACCTTTTTGTCTTCACCAATGAAGTGGCCGATCTTGTCGAAAAGAAAAGCATCAAGATTAGAGTATTCGGTATTTGAAGTCAACCATTCGATAGCCAATTTACCGATATCAATTCTTGCTGGGGCTATATTCATTCTTGATATGCCTTTTGCAAGAGCGAGACTAATGTCAATAGTAATTGGCTGGTGGGCGTAATTTTTTGCATACAGGTGATCGTTCAGGACCTCTGATGGACGGGAATCGTAAATTCCTCTTCTGAATAGGATGAGTTCAACAGATTTATCGAATCTGAGTTCTCCTACAATTTTCAGGAGTAGAAGGGCTTTCTTTTCCTGTTCGCGCCAGTCTGCAAGGGAGGCGCCGATATTAGCTTTTATCTTTTCCACTGTTTCCATGAATCGGATGTCTTTTTTTGGTCAAATAATCAGAAAAGGAAAATTATAAACTTGAAAATCGTCGTAAATCTCACTTTTGAAATTATATTCTTTTTCAAGCTTGTTTTTATGGCCGCAAAGGTACAAAAAATCCAATAAAAAAAGCACGACAAAATAAAATTTTGTCGTGCTTTTGCGAATTATTTGTTAACCAGGGATTAAGCGCCCAGGTAAGCTTTCAGTAATTTACTACGGGATGTAGATCTTAGCTTGTTAATAGCTTTATCCTTTATTTGGCGGACACGTTCTCTTGTAAGACCAAATTTTTCGCCAATATCTTCAAGAGACATAGGATGCTCAACACCAATACCGAAATACAGTTTAATGACATCATGCTGCCTTTCGGTAAGTGTACTTAATGATCTTTCAATTTCTTTTCTAAGCGATTCGCGATAAGCGAGAGACGTATCAGTAAGTGGCGTATTGCCATTTTCGAGTACATCGAGAAGTGAATTATCTTCTCCATCTACAAAAGGAGCGTCCATAGAAACATGTCTTGCTGCGACACCTAATGTAGTTTCAACTTCTTCAGTTGCGATTTCGAGAACGTCTGCCAACTCTTCTGAAGATGGCTCGCGTTCGAATTCCTGCTCGAGTGCAGAAAACGCTTTGTTAATCTTGTTAAGAGAACCTACTTTGTTTAGCGGAAGTCTGACAATCCTGGATTGCTCAGCGAGTGCTTGCAGAATTGACTGACGAATCCACCATACCGCATAGGAGATAAATTTAAAGCCTCTGGTTTCATCAAATCGTTGCGCAGCTTTGATCAATCCCAGGTTCCCCTCATTAATGAGGTCGGAAAGGGATAAGCCTTGATTTTGGTACTGCTTGGCAACTGAGACGACAAACCTTAGGTTGGCTTTTGTCAATTTTTCGAGAGCGATCTGGTCGCCCTGCTTAATTCGTTTTGCTAGATCTACTTCTTCTTCTGGTGTTAAGAGGTCAACCTTACCGATTTCCTGCAAATACTTTTCTAGTGATTGGCTTTCCCGGTTGGTGATTGACTTTGTGATCTTTAACTGACGCATAAAAATGAAGGGTTTTTAATTATTCCTTAAGAATTCTTTAACATGCAGGATTACAAAGCCACAAAAATAGGTGAAATTGTATTGTTAATCAAGTTCTTGTTCGCTTATCCTTCAAATTTATTTTAAAAGTGACAAGACAAACCCAACTCCAGATATCCCGCTTACAGAGTAAATAATGCAATTTTCTTGATTTTAGTTCAATAATTTGGAAAAATCGTTTTTTTCCTTTTTATTGAGCCAAACGGCAATCAAATTATTTCGCAATTTCTACCTTTCTATATGCAGCGAATTCCTTTAAATCTTGAGTTTATTTTCAAAGCCTCACCGACCATTCTATATAAGTTTCTGACTACTCCTAATTGTTTGATTCGCTGGTTCTGTGATGAGGTTGATGTAACTGAAGACAAATACACATTTTCATGGTCTGGTCAGGAAGAAATTGCCTGGGTAATTGACGATATAGAAGATGAAAGATTACGCTTTCGCTGGGAAGATGCCGATGACGAAACTGAATATTTGGAATACCGACTGAACGTATCTCCCGTTACCGGTGAAACAATTTTGGAAATTACCGATTATTGTGACGATGACGAAGTAGATGAGCAACGCCAGTTATGGGATACACAAATGGAGCAGTTACGCCGCGCCACCGGTGGATAATAAGCCGTCAACCTCCCTCCTGCTTCGTCGTTCAATCCCTTCGATTGATCGAAAAATACTGAACAATATTACTTTTTGGTTTTTTATTGCAACCGATTTGCATTTATAATCTCACAAAAAACAATAATCTCTCATGGGACTTTTTGATTTTATTAAAAATGAATTTATCGAAGTCATCGATTGGGTTGAATCTGATGGCGATACCGTTCTTTGGAAATTTCCTGATAAAGACAATAATATCAAGTATGGTGCTCAGCTCACAGTACGTGAGTCGCAACAAGCCTTATTCATAGACGAAGGTCAAATCGCTGATGTCTTTGAGCCTGGTCGCATAACGCTCTATACCGAAAATATGCCGATTCTGACAACACTCAGAAGTTGGAAACACGGTTTTGATTCTCCTTTTAAAGTTGATGTATATTACGTCAGCACCAAACAATTTACCAGCCTTAAATGGGGAACCCCTAATCCGATCATCCTGCGTGACCCCCAGTTTAAGCAGGTTAGAGTAAAAGCTTATGGTGTTTACTTTATCAGAATTAAAGATCCCAAATTATTCTTTACCGAATTTGCGGGCACTGCCCCTGTCTTGAAAATCAGCACCATTGAAGATAGACTACGGGATATCGTTTCTCCTAAATTCGCCGAATCGCTTGCGGAAGCAAATGTCTCTGTTCTTGATATGGTATCAAATTACTCTGAACTTGGTGATAAGATCACTCCATTGCTTCAGGTAGAATTGGATCCATTCGGTATCGAATTGACCAAATTCCAGATAACCAGCACTTCGCTGCCCAAAGAGGTCGAGGCCTTCTACGATAAGATGACCAATATGAATATGGTCGAAGATCTTGACAAATTCACCCAATTCCAACAAGCGGAGGCTATTGAAAAAGCTGCTGAAAACCCAGGTGGCGGTGCCGGAGAAGGTATTGGCATTGGGGTAGGTCTTGGTATGGCCAAAATGTTTATGGACAAACAAGGCAAAGAAGAAAAAAGTGATGACAGTTCTTCAAAAGAACCTACAAAGGAAGAGATCATCGGTCTTTTAAAAGAGTTGGGCACCCTCAAGGAATCAGGTATTCTAACCGATGAGGAATTCAATGAGAAAAAGAAAGAACTCTTGGCAAGACTGTAAATTGAAAAATGAAAATTGAAGATTGGAAATTTGACTTTTCCAATCTTCGATTTTCAATTTATTCCACCCCAAATGGATATCGATCATAACTCCGCATTAGAAAACCTGCTTGCACTCCCCTGCCCTTCCTGTGGCAGCGAACTCTCATATTCCGCTGAGCATAAAAAAATCTCCTGTAACCATTGTGGCTATAAGGAGGAAGTTGATGATGCCAATGACCTTGTTCGCGAACTAAGTTTGAGCAAAGCCGTTTCAGAAGCCAAGTCGTATTCGCCTGAAGCCATAGGGAAAAAGGTATTTGATTGCCAAAACTGTGGTGCCAAGTTCCTGCTAGACGCGAAAGTCGTAAAAGTAAAGTGCAGTTTTTGCGCATCCCGTAATGTCAATGTAGAGGCATTCGAGCATAATTTCATCCAGCCTATGGGTGTCATTCCCTTCCAGATACCAGAAGAAGAAGCCGATGAGAAATTTGATTCCTGGATAAAGAAAGGATGGTTCCATCCCACTAAGCTGAAAAGAATGGCTTCAAAAGATGTCCTTAATGGAATGTATGTGCCATTCTGGACATTCGATGCACAAACAGAAACCGATTATTCGGGCCAGGCAGGCTACCATTATTACGTTTCGGAAACTGTAAGAACTGGTGACAAAACAACAACCCGACAGGTAAAAAAGACCAGGTGGGAATACAGAAGTGGCCATCTGAGTCATTTTTTTGATGACATTCTCGTTGTAGCCGCCAATAAAATTAAGCAATCACTCATAGAGCGTATTCTACCCTTTCAACTGTCCAAGATGGTCAATTTTGATCCTAGATTACTTTCCGGGTGGGAAGCAGAGGTTTACGACATCGAGCTCAATGAAGGCTACAACAGGGCTGACACGATCATGGATAGAAAGATCAGGGAACTGTGTAAACAAGCCATTGGTGGAGATGTCCAGCGTAACGTCAGAACACAAAGTCATAAATTCAACCAGACTTTCAAGCATGTGCTACTGCCCGTTTGGCTTTGCAGCTATGTGTATATGGATAAAACTTACCAATTCGCCATTAATGGGCAAACAGGTAAGATTAAAGGAGAAAAACCGATATCATGGGTTAAAATCGGATTCCTGATTTTCTTGTTTGTTGCTATCATTATGGCCATTTATTTTTGGAAAACGCAGTAGTTGGGCTTATTTTAAAGCCATGTATTCAAGGTGTTTTCTAATTTCATTTTTAATAGTCTGGGCCAGTTGGGTTTCAGCCCAAAATAAAAATTCACCTTATAAGGTTTATTTCGGACTTGATATGCCATTAGTTATTGGTATTGGCGCAGGTCTGGGCATCAGTCAATACGCCAAAAGACAGGTCATCGAATTAACTCCTGCTGAAATTGCTTTACTCGATGTAAATGATGTGCCTGGTTTCGACAGGAAAGCCACTACTTTTTGGTCACCGAGCGCTGATAAATGGAGTGTAGCTTCTACCAGCCTGACTATGGCTACACCTCTGATTCTTTTGGCAGATGAAGAGATTAGAAAAGACTACCAAACCTTGTTTCTTTTAAGTGCTGAAACCTTCCTTTTAACTGAAATGCTCACTGGTATTACCAAAGCAGCAACAAAAAGGAGCAGGCCATATCTGCACAATCCGGCTGTTAACTTTGACGAAAACCTGGTGCTTGACAGAGACGCCAGATTTTCCATGTTTTCAAGACATACAGCGCAGGCCTCAGCTTTTACTTTTTTGACAGCAAAAATATATTCTGATCATCATCCGGACTCCAAATTAAAGCCGTGGATCTGGACCGCAGCTGTTGTCCTTCCTGCTGTAACCGGTTATCTGAGATATCGATCAGGTGAAAATTACCCATCTGATATTATTACAGGATATGTTGTTGGGGCTGGAATAGGATTGCTCATTCCTACAATCCATAAAAAAAGAAATAAAACCAAATAACCTTTTCTCAATTCAATCCAATATTATGACTTCTGAAAAAATCCTGGTCTTCGTTACTGGAGGTACTTTCGATAAAGAATATAATATGATTACAGGTGAACTCTATTTCCGCAATTCACATTTGCAACAGATGTTCCAAAGAGGAAGATGTTCACTGGATATTACCATCAGAACCTTAATGATGATAGACAGTATGGAGATGACGGAAGAAGACAGAAGGCTAATCGTCCATAACTGCAAAAGGACGGATTTTCAAAATATATTGATCACCCATGGAACCGACCGTATGGTCGCAACAGCAAAAATTATCGCTGAAGCAGGTTTGAATGATAAAACCATCGTCCTGACAGGTGCCATGATTCCTTATGCATTTGGAACCTCCTCTGATGGATTTTTCAATCTTGGTGCTGCACTGGCTTTTGCCCAAACCTTACCGCCTGGTGTTTATATTGCCATGAACGGTCGTTATTTTAACTGGGACGACGTTAGAAAGAATACCCAAACCGGTTACTTTGAAGAAATCGACGATGATGTGTGAAGAATTTTCCAGATCATTTCCTGCATGAGTGCCTCCTGGGGTGTGCTGTCATTTTCAACTCCTTTTGATCTGAGGTCGTATTGGCTGAGTACTGCAATAACCTGTTCGAGATCATATTTGCTATAACGCATCGCGGCCTTTTTGTAATCTCTAAGAAACCAAGCAGAGCGCAAGTTTAGCGCTTTCAACAATTCTTTCTCCCCTTTCTGACTATTGAAATGATAAATGTACACCTTACTAAAAAAGTTATAGAGGGCACCTATTATCTTCTGGATAGGATGCTGTTTAGGGTTGGCAATGAAATAGTTAATGATTCTATTAGCTTTCACAATATTCCGGTCAGCCAGGGCATTTTGCAATTCAAATACATTATAGTCCTTACTGATGCCCACATGTTTCTGGATATCAGGTGTTTTTATCTCCTTCCCTTTTTCAAGGTTAAGTAACAACTTGTCTAATTCATTTGTCAGCTTCGATAAATCGTTACCAAGATATTCTGCCAGCATCTGAACGGCCTGCGGACCTATGGAATACCCTTTACCGGAAATGTACTTATTGATCCAGTCCGGGACTTTGTTCTCGTAAATCTTTGATGACTCAATGACAACACAATTCTTTTTTAATGCTTTTGCAAAACTGGTCCTCATATCCAGCTTTTTATGCTTGTAGCAAATCAAAAGCAGTGTTGAAGGCATTGGATTGGATACATATTTTTCCAGCTTGACCAAGTCTCTCATAGCCTGCGCTTCTTTGAGGATCAAAACCTGGCGCTCGGCCATCATGGGATATCGCCTTGCAGCATCAATGATCGCTAGGTGATCAGTATCTCTTCCATAAACAACCGTGAAGTTAAACGCCTTTTCACTTTCTGATAGCACTTTGTTTTCAACGTAATCTGTTATCAGATCCATAAAGTAGGGTTCATCTCCGTGAACGAAATAAACTGGCTTGAAATTACCTGCTTTCATTTCTTTTATGGCTTCCTGATAGGTCATTGTTTATTCTGGGTTGTTTATTCTGGGTTGTTTATTCTGGGTTGTTTATATTTTATAACTTATCTTTTTAATGTAAAATGCCAAACTCGGAACATCGAATTAAAAATAAGTAATAGCAAAACATTGCCGAGCAACGAAATTAACATTGATTTTTCCCAATATAAAGCCTTGCTTTCGATAAAAAAAGAGGAAGACAAACACTTTATTTTTGATCCTATCAGGAAAAAGCATTTAGTGCTTTTACCCGAAGAATTTGTCCGTCAACTGGTTGTTCAGCATTTGTTGAATACAATGGAATATCCAAAAACGAGAATTGGTATAGAAGTCGGACTTGAAGTCAATCAACTCAAAAGACGGTGTGATGTATTGGTATACAATTCAGAATTGAGACCCTTTTTGATGGTGGAAACCAAATCGGCTAAAGTGCCTATAAACCAAGCCGTTTTCGAACAGATCGCCCAATACAACCTTTCACTTAAGGTCCCTTATCTTCTGGTTACCAATGGACTGTCCACTTATTGCTGTAAGATCAATTTTGAAGAGGCTACTTTTGAATTCCTTGATGAATTGCCAATGTGGGAATAGGCAACTGGTTTTTTATATTGACTTAATCCATCACTACAATTTTTGCTCTTGCGAGTCCCTGTTCAGATTCAAGTACTCCAAAATAAACCCCGGCAGATAGAGAGGCCCCAGCAATCTGTTCCCTAAACAGACCTTGCGGTATATCCAGACTTCGCTCCAGGACCTGGCGACCATCGACAGCATAAAGACTAAAGTTAGCAGCAAATGGTTCAAGGCTATTCGTTTCCAACGTAAAATGCTGTCCTGATGATACAAGGTTAGGGTAAATTGAGAATCCCTCAAGCTGCGGAATGGGTTTGATACCGACAAGATTTGAGGCGACAAAGCTTTCTCCATCAGAAAATGTGGCGCAAACGTACCCCTGGTTATATGGAAGTACACGCCAATAGTAAGTCAACCCCTCCAAAAGACCTTCTGTCATCGAGTAAGTAGTATCAGTAGTCATTGCTTCTACGACCATAAAGGTTCCACTGAAATTTGGAAGACGATTGACCTGAACAATATAGTTGGTAGCACCAGGAACACTATTCCAAACCAGCTCTGTATTATTAAACTGCGATGTTCCATTTTGGATCGGAGAGACCAGGTTGGCATCTTCATCAATCACATTGGCAATGGGGCTTTGGTTAGCCAGGTGCCCCGGTTTTTCATCCATCAGGTTAGCACGCATGGCTCCAACCTGTTCGGGTGAAAAGGTCGCCTGACAATTATCGAAAGAATAAGACATGATGTATCTCCCTTCAGAGTTGAATTGCACACCATTCGGATCTGTTTGAGTCTGTAGACTTGTTGAATCTGCTGCGCACTGCCAGCGAAAACCAAGATAATCAGCCGGGGTATCACAAAAACCATCTGCTGCAACCGCACAATTACTGCCATCAACTAACTCCACAATAGCGGTATCAATAATCATAGTATCCAGAATCAAGGTATCCTGGAACAACGTATAATCGTATAATACTGTTGTCGGAGCAGGGTCAAAATAACTATGAACAACTGAGCCATCATGCCATACGCCACCTTCCCAGCCAAGAAAAGTATGCTGGACAGATAGATTGTGCCCAATTTCATGAGCCCAGGTATGGTCCAACGGGCCAACTGAAGCTCTTCTCATTACTGTTCCATCAGCGTGAGGCAAATTGTAACCCGCATTGCCGGCCGCTGTATTTACGAAATAGGAGTTAATCGTATTATCTACATTATTGGCATTCATCATGTCTGTGCCTGCAAATATATCTTCGTGAAAATGCCACGCACTGGAATTGATATAATTGATATCCCCCTCAATGAAAAATTGAAGGTCCGCTACCTCAAAATCAAGATTCAAGCGACACATACCTTCCAAAATCTCGGACAGTGGCATATACCCTGTGCCCGCATCTGTACCAGTGACATGAATGGTCAACGGTACATAAAGCAAGACCCCTTCATTTTTCTCATAAGCATCCGGATTAGCCTGATAGGCTTTGAGCCATTTGGACTTAACCGGTGGCGTTCCACAAGGCAATAATTCTGATTGCGCATGTGAAATAAGGGCACCAAAGAAAATTACCAAAACCAAGAGTAGCCGATGTATCATAATTTGGTGGTTTTTATTGAAAATAATAAATAACCCGGAACTCAGAATATGAAATTTAAAAAAGGCTCCACTGTTTTCAGCTGGAGCCTTATAAAATTTTCAATTTGGGCAACCTGTTAACAGGTTTTTATATTAATAGGGAAAAATTATTCTGAAATCAGGAGCTTCTTGTAGATCACACCTTCTTCCGCTTGAATTGAAATAATATACATTCCCATCTGCAGGCTAGCGGTTGACAACTGATAACTATTAGATCCAGATTGAAAATCATGTGAAGCGGCATTTATTACCTGGCCACTTAAGCTATAAACTTTAATCTCAGCTGAAATGCCAGTTTCAATGTTTAGATCAATGTTTACGGATGATTCTCTTTCAGCAGGATTTGGGTATACGTTAAATCCGTTCACACCAGGAATCTCGTTTACAGAGGTAGGAGTTCCGGTCATAAAAGATTCGCCGTCATTGAAGTCCATACAAGTATCATAGTTGTTGATCGGCCGTACCCTCCAATAATAAGTCTGGTTGTCCAAAAGTGCTGTAGATGTATAGCTGTTTGTGGAAACGGTGGCAAAATCAACAATAAAGTTTGGAATAAAGGTCGGGGTTCTATTTACCTCAATCTGGTATTCAGTAGCATTTGTTACAGAAGACCAGCTAAAGTTGACACTATTAAAGAGAACTGTTGTGTTTATTGGAGAAAGCAGGTTAGCTTCACTTGTGATGTCACCACCAGGATTTCCGGTAAGGAAAGTTCTGGAAGCATGATCAGCAAATACAGCTGCCTCCTGTCCTGGAGAAAATGCATAACTCGCACATCCAAAGAAATAACCCATAAAATTCTCTTCCATTGGATCAACTGGGACACCTAATGGATCTAGCGCATTCGCCGTATAATTACAAACCGGGCCGGGCCAACCCAGTCCGAAGTTATAATCAGGAGGAGTATCACAGAACAAATCCGCTGAATCGTCACAGTTAGCATCCGGTCCTGTTCTGGCAGCTTTTTCCACATCCCAACTTTGTCCAATGTAACTTACCAGAAATGGGGCGTTTTGACCAGGGGTATAATCCGTGTCTTCCCATCCGAAGAAAGTATGCTGCAAACTGAAAAAGTGACCTACCTCGTGAGATAGCGCAAATGAGCTACCATTTACAGTACATGAAGTCATGAAGATATAATCTGAAGATGGACTGTAAAACCCAAGTACTCCAAAGCATCCACCGCCTCCTGTGGTGTTACCAATAAATACGTTTATTGTATTCGGAACTTTGTTCAGGGCAATTACAAATGGTGACGCCGTAGAAGCGTAGATTCCTGAATTATTAATCAAATTGAATTCCCCATGCTTAAAAAACTGCATCCCATAAGGCGCATAATCGGTATTCAATTTGCAGAGGTTGTCTAATACTGGTTCTTCATCGATTCTTCCAGAACCATTGGTTTCGGCAACGAGGTGAAAAGTAACAGGCACGAAGATAACGCCACCTGACTTATGCAATTCGACATCAGAATTTAAAATATTCGCCCGCAAGCGTTCAACTTCGTTTGCATTCGGCATGGTACCACAGACACCATGCTGAGCAATGACCCCGGCGGGGATCATCAAACAAACTGCTAGTAGTGTAAATAGGATTTTTCTCATTATTGAAATCTTTGGTTTTAGCTGAAAAATGGTTTTTTATTTGGTTACAATAACTTTCTTACGTGCCACCCCTTCACTATTTTCAATGGTCAACAAGTATACACCATTTGCTACTTCACCTGTATTAATATTGTATACGTTCACACCTTGAGAAAGTTGTTCGATGCTTGTGTAAATACGTTGGCCGTGGATATTGTAAAGATTAAGATTAACTTCTTTTGACACTTCTGAAGAAGCCATAATCTGTAAATTACTATTAGTCGACACCGGGTTAGGACGTACTGAGAAACCTGACAAACCGGGAATTTCATTTACTGAAGTTGGTGTTCCTGTCATGAAAGTACCTGTTGAAGAAAAACCCTGACAAAAGTCGTAGTTGTTCATAGGTTTTACGCGCCAGTAGTATGTCTGATTATTACTCAATAAGGTTGAGGTGTAGGTATTTGTAGTCAGGTATACTTCCTCTACAACAAAGCTTGGATTGAAGTTGCTATTCCTGTTAATTTCCAAAAGGTATTTGGTGGCGTTAGGAACCGGATCCCAATCAAACACTACATTTTGGAAAAGCACTGTAGTATTGACCGGAGAAACCAGGTTCGCATCCTGATCGATATCACCATCAGGCGTACCGTCATTAAATGTTCTGCCTGCATAATCAGCTAGCATGACCGCACTTTGCTCATCAGTAAATTGCCTTTCTTGACAACCGAAGAAATAACTCATTTGGTTGTTTTCCTGTGGAAAAACAGGCACGCCCAATGGATCTAGTGCATTGGCGTTATAAAGACAAGGAGGTCCGTTCCAACCAAAACCAAAGCGGTAATCAGGTGGTGTATCACAGAATGTATCAGCTGCAGTATCACAGTTTGCGTCAGGCCCTGTTCTGGCCGCTTTTTCTACTGCCCATGTTCCTGAAGGTCCTGAAATACTTCCCGGAGCTGGTGTCCCAGGCACGTAAACGGTACTGCCGTCCCAGCCATCAAAGGTGTGTGGCATTGAGAAGAAGTGACCCATTTCATGAGAAAACACGAAGCTATTGGTAGTCTCAAAGCCGCCAATTGCAGTTTTTGCGAGGTGAAGATAATCTCCTGCCGGACTGTAATATCCAAGGGTAATCCCTCCTCCCTGTGAAGGAATCTGATTACCTACAAAAGTATTAATGGTTCCGGGGACACTATTTAATGCGATCACGAAACTACTTGCAGAGCCGCCATAGATTGCATCATTATCAATGTAGTTAAACTCTCCTGGCATATAAAACTGGAGCCCTACGTCCAAAAACTCCACATTGAGACGACAAAGGTTATCAAGAACAGGTTGCTCGTCAATACGGCCATTACCTGCAGTATTAGCGACAAGGTGAATGGTAATCGGCACATAGGAGATATCACCCGATTTAGTAATATTAAGATCTTTTGCAACTTTTTTGTTTTGCAAAAGTCTTGCTCTTTCTTCAGGGGTGTGTTCTGTACCACAATTATAATGGAGGTGTTGCGTGAACGCGAAAGACCCTGTAAGGATGATCGACAAAAATGTGAGTAAAAACTTTTTCATGATCTTGAAGCTTGTTAGTGATAATTACTTTGTTCAAAAAATATATCTCCTGGTTATAGCTGCCAATATTGCTGTTCTAATTGAACAGAAAAGCTCATTTCATTAAAACAATGAAACACAAACGTTACCCTTTAGGTTTAGACACGCAAACGCGATCGGCTACCATAAATTTTTTGGGGAAAACAAAATTAAGTAAGATGGGAGTTTAGAGTTCATATGTTTCATAAGCAGCTTCTTAGTATTAGGATATTTCGCAAAATTACCATTTTTCCAGAAATAATGGTTGTCCATACAAGGACAAATCTCGTCAACGTTTAGTAAAAAAAAGGTTTTTTAACTACTTTTGTGCTTTCAATATTTAAACGAATAAATTTCAATTTTCCATGAGTAAAATAACTGTTGTAGGCGTCGGAAACGTAGGCGCTACCTGTGCTAACGTTCTTGCACATTCTGACCTTGCAAAAGAAGTCGTAATGCTTGATATTGCTGGCGATATGGCCAGAGGTAAAGCACTTGATGTAATGCAGCAAGCTCCTATTGATTATTATAGTACTCGTACTATAGGAACAGATGATTATGCCCTTACAGCAGACTCCGACATCGTTGTAATAACAGCTGGAATTCCGCGTAAACCAGGTATGAGCCGCGATGATCTTATTGCCACGAATGCAAAAATCGTTACTTCAGTTACCAAATCTATCATGGCACATTCCAAAAACCCGATCATTATCGTGGTTTCAAATCCATTGGATGTAATGACCTATGCCGCCTATAAAGCATCAGGTTTGCCGTCTTCTCGTGTTTTTGGTATGGCTGGGATTCTCGATACCGCCCGCTACAGGGCATTTCTGGCAGAAGCTTTGGATATTTCTCCAAAGGATTTTCAGGCTGTCTTAATGGGAGGACACGGTGACACCATGGTTCCCCTACCCCGATACACAACTGTTTCTGGTATTCCGATTACAGAAATGATTGATAAAGAAAGACTTGACGCTATTGTTGAGAGAACAAAGAAAGGAGGAGGAGAACTGGTAAAACTCATTGGTACTTCCGCATGGTGCGCTCCTGGCGCTGCCGCCGCACAAATGGTGCAAACCATCCTCCGTGATGAAAATAGGATTTTCCCATGTTGCGCCTTACTAGAAGGTCAGTACGGAATTAACGATATGTTCCTTGGCGTTCCTGTGAAATTAGGCAAAGAGGGAATCGTCCAGATTCTGGAGCTCCAACTTAATGATGATGAAATGGCACTCCTAAATACATCAGCAGATCATGTTAAGGCTGTTATCGATGTTTTTGAGAAAATGGACCTATCATAAACCTTTAACGCACAATTATGTTAAGAAGGCATATAAAAGGTAAAGCAAAACTTGATCCTATGCCTCCTTCTGGGAAAATACTAAACAAGATGACCGTTTCAAACGGGACATCTGTCAAAACCATATCTGATAAAAAACCGGTATTGTTGATCTTTCTCCGGCATTTCGGCTGTACTTTCTGCCGGGAAGCTCTGGCTGAGATAGCCAAGAAAAAAACAAAGATTGAAAGCGAAGGTGTCGAAATCGTATTCGTCCATATGTCAGACAAGGAAAATGCTGACAAATACTTCAAACGGTATGGGCTGGAAGGAGCTTTGCATATTTGTGATCCCAAATGCTTATTTTATCAAAGTTTTGGATTGGTAAAGGGTTCTTTCAATCAATTGTTTGGCCTCCAGGTCTGGATGCGTGGACTGGATGCCGGAGTGCTCAAAGGACATGGTATCGGTAATTATATCGGTGATGGTTTCCAGATGCCAGGAGTTTTTATGATCTTCAAAGGAGAAATTCGCGAGAGTTTTATTCATAAATATGCTTCTGACAGGCCGAATTATGAGCAACTTGCCAACTGCTGCGCCGTATAACTAGATCATGAAAGGCTGGAGATTTGCTGATTACATTCCTTCCCAAGGGGAAGGCACACCTTTCGAAAAACTCCTGAAAGTTTTCCAGGAACTGCTTATCTATACGTCAGGTGATGTCAGAGAAGCCCTTGCATGGCTTACTGAGCTCGACAAAGAATACAATCTTACCAATGAAGATTATGGGATGGCTGATTTCATTCAGGACCTGATCGACAAAGGTATGATTGAGCCACAAGACGGAGCTGGTGGTGGTTTTGGCATTACCAAAAAGATGGAAATATCGCTGCGCAAAAAGTCACTTGAAGACATTTTCGGGCAACTTAAAAAATCAAGACGCGGTAATCACACGACAAGGTTTGGAGGACTAGGAGATGAACATACATCTGAAACCCGCCCTTACGAATATGGTGATCGGTTAGATCGACTGGCCATTTCCGATTCATTAAAGAATGCTTATATCAATCACGGTATTGACGACTTCATGCTCACTAACGAAGACCTCGAAGTACGTGAAACACTCTACCAAAGTCAAATGAGCACTGTTTTGATGATCGATATATCACATTCGATGATTCTTTATGGAGAAGACCGGATAACCCCAGCCAAGAAGGTAGCCATGGCATTGGCTGAACTTATTCAGACCAAGTACCCAAAAGACACGCTCGATATTCTTGTTTTCGGAAATGACGCATGGCGCATCGAGATCAAAGACCTACCCTATCTCCAGGTGGGCCCCTACCACACCAATACCGTTGCAGGTCTTGAACTGGCAATGGACATGCTAAGGAGGCGGAAAAATCCGAACAAGCAAATCTTTATGATTACGGATGGTAAGCCAACTTGTATAAAGAAAGGCAAGAATTATTATAAAAACAGTTTCGGGCTGGATCGCCAGATCGTTAACAGGACGCTTAACCTCGCCACCCGCTGCCGAAAACTTGATATTCCGATCACCACCTTCATGATCGCTCGCGACCCGTATCTTGTCCGTTTTGTCGACCAGTTTACAGCAGCTAATAACGGAAAAGCTTTCTATTCCAGTTTAAAAGGTTTGGGAGAATTTATTTTCCGGGATTATAAAACGAATAAAGCACGCCGGGGTTAGTTTTTTCAATTCAATTGAGCATAGAAGATACCTTCGTTTATTCGATTTTAAGTCTCAGCTTTTGGAGAATTCCGAATTGAGATTTATTTTGTTCTGTGCCTAAGCAAATCCTTCATTTACCAGACGAATTTTATTTTAACCGGTACTTTGACCCGGAGCTCATTGGTGATATCGTCCATGAAATCGGCTCAAAAGCATTCCCGGAAGGGAAATATGTATTGGATCTTACCTGTAATCTTTCCACTTTTTATAAAAATGTTTCAATAGCGAGGCTGACAATGCTCCTGGAAGAAAAGGCCACATTGGTCAATACCATTAACCTTTCTTCTTATGATCCTGAGTCAGATCTTTCCATCGTACTCTATTTAACGGATCAGGAAATGGGGCATGAGGCCAGTTTTACAATTTCATCATCAAATGATGCTACTAATTCTAAGATTGGGGAAATTATTTCAGCTTGTATCGTTAAAAAAAACAAGATTGTAAGGGAACGGGCTTCCTCTCCTCATTTCTCATGGTTAAGAACGCCTCAAACATTACTCAGGAGTTGTTGGAATATCGAACCACTCCGTGATACCCTGCTCAAAACCAACCATTTTGTAAAGCAAAGCAATCATTACTTTGTATCTGAATTTATCCCTATTCCGAAAGGTTTAATTCTGTGGTCAGAGTTTACCAGGATGATCTGGGAAGCCTTTTATTACCAAACCATTACAGGCAAAGTAACTACTAAGATTGTCGGATATCCTTCTGATGATGATCATTTCGACCTAGATCAATTTCATCTCATTCGATACCTTATCCGAAATAAAAGGCAAAAAACTAGCTTCAAACTAAAACACCCCCCCACCCCTAGACGCAAAGGTGGCAGAACACTTCGAGTTGATCTGTGGTATGACAAACTTCAAAACGGGAGTGAGGTATACAAGGTTAGGTTTATTGTGAAGTCAGGGGCTGCTAAATGGGCTGCTCAAACCTTCAGGAGGGTAATTGAAAATATATACCTTGAACTGGATCAATTCAAAACCCGGGAAATCATGTCTCTTGCCGGAGATATGGAAAAAGTTCTTTCTGCGCCTTTTACGCAACCCCCGTCAAGGCATACCGCAAAGCTTCCTATGTCTGTAAGAATGGCCGATCTATTTGAGCTATTCAAAAAAGCGGTTGGTAAAGGTGGAAAAAGGATCAAAGTGTATTACCATCTTATCACACTAGGGCAAAAAGAGTTTTTCTTCAGAGAAGATGAAATCGGTAAATTGAAAGCCATATTTTTCAGGCAAGGAGCAAAGTTTTTATATGGTCTCAAAGTATGGTCATCAGGGCCTTCCGTACGTACCGAAGTAAAATCTGATGCAAAAGGTAGATTTTCGATAAAAACCACTTCCTCACTCGCCTTTTCCCAACAGAATGTCAAGGTGATCAACAGACTAAAGGGTGATGTGCTTATTCTTAGGGCTAAAACCAGTGATTATAGAAGGAGCCCAACTTCCAAATACAAGGAAATTGCCACTTCACTTGTTAAGGATCGCCATTCGCAATTATCAGATCTTCAATTCAGGATAAAAACCATTCATTTTCGTGACAAGGTCACACCTAAAGGCATCCGGGAACTTGTTGCCAATGTCTCAAAATTAATCAATACAAAGAAAGGAGCTTCCATAATACTGCGCATGAAAAATGGTAATGCGAAAATTTTCGAACCTCAAGAGACCGAAACTTTTTATGATCATTTTAAATCTTTAGAGGATATTGTTTCCATTACCATAGAAAAAAAAGGCAATGATCAGGCATTTTTCATTCTTTCCATCTATTTCAACCTTCCAAAGGAAATCGTTTTCATTTATAATTTGGAGATCAGGGTTTATCGGAAAGTGCTTGATTATATTCACAAGTCTTTGTTTTCCTACAAGGCAGTTACTGAAAAACCAAAAACCACCTCAAAAATCAACAGGTCTAGAGGAAAATTTTATTATCCTGTACAATTTCCTAAAGAAAGATGGGTTGGCTTTCTTGAAGAACTCGAAGCCATCCTTCCTTCCAAGAGTGGGTATCAATTTAAAATTACCTCAGTTTATGGAAATGTCATTGCCCTTGACAACCGAGAAGTAGAAAGGATTGTAGCAAAAATCCAGCATGTACCTCAGCAAGAAATTAAATTCCACACGAGGGGCATGGGCAATAAAGAACTTGTTTCGATCATGATCGATATAGGTGCTGCCAAGTCAAAGTCAAAATCGCCAAATGGGAAATATACAGTTGCCATGCGGGATAATAAGAAGCTTAGTAAGGTGGAAGCTCTCATCCTTGGATACCTCAGTATTACTCCACCACATATCTTTTCCAATAATTATCGGTCGCCAAAAGTAAAAACCAGGTTGGTACACAACTTCACTTTTAACGGAAGATTGAATTCAAATAAATTTTGCAAAGCAATAGAAAAGGTCGGCAAAAATATTTCCACGCACAAGACCATGCAAGTATACATCAGGTACAAAAAAAGTAACTTTTATTACCATATGTATTATGCCAACCAAACCCCGTTTATTACCAAAATTTTGATGCGGGACAAGGCAAAAATTTCCAGGATTGAGGTCAAATCACCAGCCATATTCAAGTGGGATGTCGGGATAGACATCGGCATTGAGTACACACTTGAATCTTACGAACATTTGGTCGAAATTGTTTTAACATCCTTTGATGCAGCTAAAAACATAAAGGTCAGGAACGAGCTTGTTTCATTATTCCCGTAATTACTATGCAAAAAGCCCTGAGATCAATATCTATCGGAATTACCGGATGTCTTGCGATTGGGGTAAGTCTGTATGCCTTTTCCTACCTCCTTGTGGAACATGGATTTTTACAAACCAAGACTAATCTGAACAACTTTCAGGCTTGGAACATCATTTTTCACTTTCATTTTATTGGTGGAGGTATTGCATTATTCCTCGGTTGGGCTCAATTCTGGAAGTGGTTAAGAAACAAGTACTTCCGGTTCCATAGAATAACCGGGATGATCTATGTTGGAGCGATTTTGCTGGCCAGTGCTCCGGCCGGTATCTATGCCTCCTTTTTTGCAATTGGCCGATTCAGTAATGATATTGGCTTTGGAATGATGGGAGTCTTGTGGTTTATTTTCACATTTCTAGCGTTCACTGCAATAAAAAAGAAAAACCTTTCGGAACATATCAATTGGATGATCAGAAGTTATGCCCTGACGCTTGGCGCCGTTACCCTCAGATTATGGTTACCCATTTTGATGGGACTGATCGGACTTTCTTTTGATGAAGCTTATTCCACAGTCGCCTGGTTGAGTTGGGTGCCCAATCTCATCGTGGCCGAAATTGTTATTGCAAAAGGCTGGATTGAAGCCTGAAGAAAGCTAAGTGAATTATTATCCTTTTCAGGAATAAAAAATGCAACAATGTTGTAGCAATTTATGTTGTACCTTTCTACCTTAACTAAAAAACCAAACGCCTCTCCTAATGGATAAACCGACGACCCTTGGTGCGTTAAAAGCAAGTGGCTACACACCACGATCAGTAAAAGAAGAACTCCGGGAAAACCTCATCAAGAAACTCACTGACAAAGAAGTTATTTTCGATGGTATTCTTGGATTTGACGATACCGTAATTCCTGATCTGGAAAGGGCTATCCTGTCTCGGCACAACATCTTGTTACTTGGCCTGAGAGGACAAGCCAAAACACGCCTGGCGCGGCTAATGGTCAACTTGCTTGACGAATACATGCCAATAGTTGCCGGTAGTGAACTCAACGACGATCCGCTCAACCCCCTTTCACGCTTTGCTAAAGACCTGATCGCCGAAAAAGGTGACAACACCCCTGTCTCCTGGGTGCATCGGTCTAATCGCTATGTCGAAAAACTGGCAACGCCAGATGTGTCCGTCGCTGATCTTGTAGGTGATGTCGACCCGATCAAGGCAGCCACCCTAAAGCTCCCTTACTCGGATGAAAGAGTGATTCACTTTGGTTTGATCCCAAGAGCACATAGAAGTATTTTCGTCATCAACGAGTTACCTGATTTGCAGGCTCGTATTCAGGTTTCCCTGTTCAATATTCTGCAGGAAGGCGATTTGCAGATCAGGGGTTTTAAATTAAGACTCCCGCTTGACATCGAGTTTATGTTCACCGCTAATCCGGAAGACTATACCAACAGAGGAAGCATAATCACTCCATTAAAAGACAGGATAGAAAGCCAAATACTGACACACTATCCTGAAGAACTGGACATTGCGAAGCACATTACACAACAGGAAGCCCGCATTCCGGAAGGACAAAAGGAAACCGTATCTGTTCCAGACTTAATCAGAAATCTCTTGGAAAGAATCTCCTTCGAAGCGCGTGACTCTGAATATGTGGATACCAATAGTGGAGTTTCTGCACGACTTACCATTTCCGGTATGGAAAACCTGCACAGTACTGCAGAACGCCGAATGATTATTAACAAAGAAAAATCCACCCATATCAGAGTTATGGATTTTTGGGGTGTGATCCCTTCTATCACCGGAAAAGTGGAATTGGTGTATGAAGGCGAACAGGAAGGGCCGTATAATGTTGCATTGGCCTTGCTCGGCGAAGCTATCAAAAAAGAATTCCTGAATATATTTCCAGATCCGGACAAGTTAAAAAAAGACGAAGACCGAGATCCTTACGGTGTAATAAGAACCTGGTTTTCAGCCGGTAACACCTTAGATCTTTATAACGATTGCAGCGATAAGGAGTTTGAAAAACAATTGTCAGAAGTAGCAGGACTGGCCAAGTTGATCAAAAAAGTCAAAGTTCCTGAAGCTGAGCAATTCGTCTATATGGAATTGGCACTTCACGGATTAGCCGAATTCAATGTACTTAATAAAGAATTGTTGGACTCTAAGTTTTCGTTCCGTGATCTTTTAGCCAATATGTTTGGAGATTTTTCTGACGACTAACCCATTCTGATCCCTTTCGGGAATGCGCCACCCGTGATTTAGTATTCCATCGAGGACAAATCAAACGATAGTGTCATTAAACTGTCTATTTTAAGTTAATTTCCAAACTGGGTTTATACTAATCGTTTTGCATTTCGTATTTTGCAGCGTTTTTTGAAAAACCTTGCGATAATGCTCTTGAAAATCAACCCTGACAACCCGGAAATGCGTAAAATCAACCAGGTTGTCGACTGCCTTAGCAGAGGTGGAATTATCATCTATCCAACCGATACAGTTTACGGTTTGGGATGCGATATCCATAATCAAAAAGCAGTAGAGCGGGTTTGCAGGTTAAAAGGGGTCAACCCCAGGAAAGTTAACCTGTCTTTCATCTGCAACGATATGAGTCAATTGTCTGATTATGCAGTTCAATTCGACAATCGCGTTTTCAAGACCATGAAACGTTCATTGCCGGGACCCTACACATTCATACTCAACGCGAATAATAACGTCCCGAAACTATTCAAAAACAACAAAAAAACTGTTGGCATCCGTATTCCAGACAACAACATCGCACAGACGATTGTACAGGAACTCGGCCGCCCGGTTTTGTCAACTTCACTCAAGGTTGAAGATGATATTTCTGAATACCTGACAGACCCGATCGACATGCATGATCAGTTTAAAAAACTGGTCGATATCGTTATCGATGGGGGTATATCGGGCCAAATCCCATCTACTATTGTGGACTTTACCAGTGACGAACCTGCCATCATCAGGGAAGGGGCTGGTGAAACAGAATTATTTTATTAGAAACATTTTAACCGTCTCCAATGCGTTTACAACGACTTTTTTCTTTAATCACAGGACTTCTACTTCTCGGCACCATGGCTTTTGCCCAGGGATCAGGAGATGTTCGTGGATTTGTTTATGATAAAGATAATGGTGAGCCTATTCTTTTCGCTAACGTTTATCTTGCCGGCACTACTTTCGGAGGAACAACCGACGTAAATGGCTTTTTTAATATTTCCAAAGTTCCTGAAGGCAAATATATATTGACCTGCGAATACTTAGGCTACGATAGCACAGGCGTGGAAATTGAGGTTTTCGAAGGAAAAATCCTAAATCAGAGTCTCTACCTTTCCGAATCAGCTACTGATCTCTCAATAGTTGATGTTAGTGCCAAACGCGATGAAGCCAAACGTGATGTCAGGGTTTCAGTTGTAACTGTAACACCAAAAGATATTAAGTCATTACCCGGTTTAGGTGGTGAGCCTGACCTGGCTCAATACCTGCAGATCCTGCCTGGGGTAATATTTACAGGAGATCAGGGTGGCCAGCTCTATATCAGGGGTGGATCACCAATTCAAAACAAGATTCTCCTTGACGGAATGACCATCTATAATCCGTTCCACTCCATCGGTTTTTTCTCTGTTGTAGAAACAGATATTATTCGTAACGTTGATGTACTGACTGGCGGCTTTAATGCTCAATATGGTGGCAGGATATCGTCTGTTATTGATATTACATCCCGTGATGGTAATAAAAAGCGGTTTGGTGGTACTTTGGGGGTCAACCCTTTCCAGGGTAAATTATTGCTTGAAGGTCCGATCATCAAATTGGATGAATCAGTGGGAACTTCAACCTCTTTTATCCTTACCGGAAAACATTCATACTTAGACAAGACTTCCAAGTCACTCTACTCCTATGTTGATTCAACAGGTTTACCTTACAGTTTCACTGACCTTTATGGTAAAGTATCGGTAAGTAGTAAGAATGGATCAAAGCTAAATTTCTTTGGTTTTAACTTCCGTGATAATGTAGATTTCAGCGAAGTAGCTAACCTTGGTTGGACCAACTCCGGAGGTGGAGCCAATTTCGTTTTGATCCCCGGAGCATCAAAGTTTATTATTGGTGGTAACTTCTCATTTTCAAAATATGACATCGAGTTACAAGAAGCTGATAATGCCCCCAGGAGAAGCTCTATTGGCGGGTTTGATGGTGGATTGAATTTCACCTTCTATGGTGAAAACAGTGAGTTCAAATATGGTTTTGATGTTAATGGTTTTAGAACAGAATTTCTGTTCACCAATGCTATTGACCTTATTATTGAGCAAATTGAGAATACATCAGAGTTATCAGGATACTTCAAGGCTAAATTTTTGCTAAGTAAGCTGGTTTTCGAACCAAGTCTTCGCGTTCACTATTATGCTTCGCTTAATGAATTTTCACTAGAGCCTCGTTTAGGGCTTAAGCTCAACGCTACTGATTTCTTGAGATTCAAGTTTGCAGGAGGTATTTTTTCTCAAAACCTTATCGCAGCGACCAACGAACAAGATATTGTTAACCTGTTTATTGGTTTCCTCTCAGCTCCAGACAGAGTTAATGAGCCCAATAGCAGTGAAAGGGCCAGTAGCCGTCTCCAGCGTTCGATCCACGCGATTGGTGGTGTTGAGATTGACCTGACTAATAACCTCGAGTTAAACATCGAACCTTACTATAAATCTTTCCCTCAGCTGATTACTATCAACCGTAATAAGCTTTCTGTTGAAGAGCCTGATTTCGTTACAGAAACGGGTCGCGCTTTTGGTCTTGATGTTACACTTACCTACGAAACCAGTCGCTTGTTTCTATATGGTGCCTATTCGCTAGGAAACGTTAAACGCGATGACGGCCAGCAGATCTACCCTACCCACTTTGACCGCCGTCATAATGTCAACCTGGTGGCCAACTATAAACTTGGTGCGGAAGGTCTGTGGGAAGTTAGTGCCCGTTGGAATCTTGGTTCAGGTTTCCCGTTCACATTGACACAAGGCTTCTATGAAGATTTCAACTTTGACGAAGGCATCAATACGGACTATGTGGGTGGAAACGGTGATTTGGGAATTATCTATTCTGAAGAAAGAAACTCTGGTCGCCTCCCCTACTACCACCGTCTTGACCTTAGCTTGAAGCGTTCCTTCAACTTTACTAAGTACACTAAGCTTGAGCTCTACGGTAGTGTAACCAACGTATATGATCGCGACAACATTTTCTACTTTGACAGGATCCGATTCGAGCGGGTCAACCAGTTACCTATCCTTCCTAGTGCAGGACTAAACTTTTCCTTCTAGGGCCAGGTTAATCAGGATTTATAGGATTTTGCAGGATTTAAATTTCATTGAAATAAAAAATAAAATCTTACTAAATCATGAAAGTCCAAGCCCCTGTCGGATTTGATTAGGAGAATATCCAGTCTTGCTTTTGAAGAATTTTGAAAAGTTGGAAGGGTCTTCGAAATTAAGCGTATAGGCTACTTCCTTAATTGAATTATCGGAGAAAAAAAGTAACCTTTTTGCTTCAAGAATAAGTCGTTGGTGAATAAACTCCAAGACTGTTTTTCCTGTTTTTTCCTTTACCAATTCGTTTAGCTTTTGGTGGCTGTAACCCAATGCAGCAGTATAATCCTGTACCTGGCGACTACTGCGGAAGTTACGCTCTACTTCCTTTCTGAATAATTGGAATTCTGAATTCCTGGAATTGGTAGTGGTGGATGGTGACCCAGGATTTAATTCAACATGTCGCTTACATTCGATGAGCAAGATTTTCAGATAAGCTCTTAGCAGTTCGGTCATTCCAGTCTTTCGAGAGCTAAGCTCATGAAATAATTGGGAACATAAACTTTTAATCTTATCAAACTCTGGCTTTTCAAATGTTAAAGAAGGTTCATTATCTGAATGAAAAAAAGGTAAATGACTTAAAAGGTCCTCAATTTTTTCGCCATGACTAAAAAAGGAAAGCGAAAAAGCAATCAGGTAACCATGTGAATCAAGCGACCGTTGCACCCAATGGACCTGTCCAGGAGCTACAAAATGAAGCGTTCTATTGGCAATTTCGTAATCTGTAAAATCTATGGAATGCTCTCCTGCTCCTTCCTCAAACACAAAGATTTCGTAGAAGTCATGCCTGTGCGGATCAAGTGAAGAGGGTGTTGACCTTGGTTTCATCTCAAAAATGCGGAAAGCAAGGTCAATATGATCATTACCAAAAAAAGATTCAATCGGTATTGGCCGTTCTTTCATAACTGTCAGACACGCTGTAATAAGACTTTGGAGTAATGCACCTGTTGGCCATTTACTTTAAGCGAAACGAAATAGTGACCATTTGGAATATAACCTTCAGGCTCCCAAGTTGCGGTATACTTTTCTGGGACTAGCTCGCGTTCTTCCAGTTTAGCAACTTCTCTACCATTCAGGTCGTGTACCAACAGGCTAATTATTGATTTCCGGAATACCCCATACCTGATATCAAGCCGACCATTAAATGGGTTGGGCGTAACCTCATAGATCATGCCTTTGTCAATATGCAGATTGGAAGTTCCCACAGTGATTCCATCACCATTGATAATAATGTCCCAAGTGCCTTCAAAATGACCGTCGTCGTTGGTTGTTAAAGGAATAATTCTGTCACTGGCATCAAATTGGCCGGTAGTTACTGATGCCGCTGCATCAGCAGGAATATCCGTATCTCCTTCAAAATACAGTTGAGTCGTTAAGGTTGGGAAACCTGGAGGTGTAATCTTAAAATGGATATGACTTGGCCTAAATTGTGAACCATTCAGATATTTACCTGGCCTAATGGTATTGAACATATAGTATCCCTGGGCATTGGAGGTAGTTTGTCCGCGAAGGTTATACCCCTGGTTGTCGTAGGCTCCTGCATCATTGGCATGCCAAACATCAATAATTGTATTAGGAATAAATTCGTTGCAGCTTAGATCATAGACTCGGCCACTAACGATTAAACGAGTGCCCGGTTCACTTTCACCAGCTAACATAAACTCCTGGATAACGGGAGGATTTGCAGTATAAAATGGACCTTCACCATAAAGGTCGAGTGTAGTTGGCGGACAATCACCTTCTAATCCATCCTGAATCAAATCAGCATTAGATTTTTTGTTTGCAGCAAGGCAATGTGGGAACGTTCCTAGTGACAATACCGCAAACGAAGTTGTTTTCAGGAATTGCCGACGATTCGACTTTTTCATAGTTTTTCAGATTAAGGTTGGCAAATGATAAATTTTCCCCTGTCTAATCTCACTCCGTCACTTTTCAATTCAAAAAAATAAAGTCCAGGCGATAATTTACTGCAATCCATTGCAAATTCCGAACCGGAAAACGTTTTTGTAACAATAACACGCCCTATTCGATCCATAATTAACAGTTCCGTAAGATTTTGACTTTCAGTCATCTGGAAATGTATTACTGATGATGCCGGATTAGGGAAAACTTCTGTTCCTAAATAATTGTAAGGGGTTTCGATACTGGTGACAGATTGATCAAAATACAAGGCGCCAAGGTCTGCTATAGTTCCATCAGGGTCATCCAAAGAGAAAGGATTACCTGCATCAATACACGGAGAGTTAGACTGAAGTCGAAAATCCCGGCCACCTGCATCAACAAACATCGGATCAAGGTTAATTATTCCTGCTCCGAAAACTCCGCCTTTTACATTATTGTAGCTGGCAACAATACTTTGATCTCCTGCATCCTGCATAATTACAATTGAGGAATCAAGGAATGAAGGCCAGATAATATTATTGACCATCTCTAAAACATTTTCACCTGAAAGCCCGACTTCTCCCAACAAAGTGTTATGCAGAAGAAAAGCAGACGAATTATTCAGTTTTAATGACGCCGTGTAAGGGATTACATCATACATACCTTCAAGTACTACATTCCGTTCAAGGTAAAGATCGCTACTGTCGGCCACTACATTTGCACAATACCAGCAATAACCTCCTCCATTCGTCAAAAGTCGGTTGCCGATAATCTGAATATTGGAATGCAACGCCACAATAGAACCGCCTCTTGAAACGAAATAGGATGATATATTTTCCAGCGTATTATCTATGATCTTTGCTGAAGAATTTTCACAATAAATTCCCCCATAGTAGGCATCGTTAAAAACCATATTTTGGCTGTTCCTAATCACATTGTTCCGGATCACCGGAGAAGCATTTATACAGACTATGGCTCCTCCATACCGCACACCATTGATATCCGGGTCATCCATAAAGTTGGTCCCTTTCTCAATGGTAAAGCCAATTAATTGAGCGGCTTCTGTTTCAAAATTTTCAAATTTGACGGCTGCATCTCTGTTATCACCATCAATTATCGTTTGAGAAATTAAGGCAGTATCAAGATTTAAGATATAATGTGAAGCCAAAACAATATCCTTTCCATTAAAATTGATGTTTTCAACATAATGCCCAGGGGCAACCAATACTGTATCACCTACGCCTACATAGTCAATGGCTGCCTGAATAGTTGAAAAATTATCAGGGACGTAAGCAGTATCGGCCAAAGAAAAATTTACTAAAATACAAGAAGTGAAAAAAACAGCTAAAAAGGATTTACTTTTCATAACTTTTAAATTTAATACTTCAAATTTAACAAGTCACCATTATCTAGTAAAGGTGGAAACTCAACATTGAATGGTAAATTCTTAAAATCAGCAAAGGTGTTAAATGTTGCTCAATTGTGACATTCTGATGCAATTTAGCTGGTTATCAATCGTTTTTAGATAGATTCCGGTTTAAAGCTGAACTCAATTTTAAGTCAGTCCCGGAGGAGAGAAAGCAAGTTTTCCAACTCTGGGAGTTTCGGATAGCTACCTAAATTAATTGATTAAAACCCAATCCAATTTGGGTGATTTTTATCCGGAAACATTATTATCTTTACAATATTGTTCAATAAAATGTAATGGCATCTTTGGGCTTCATTTTTTCTACCAAAGCATTGTCATACCTCAGTTTTCAAGCCTGTTTAGCCTTCCGGAATAACGTAAACTTTTACAGTTAATAATTATATCGGCATTAACTTTGACATGTATTTTGATGAAAATACATGTTACCTCCTTTTGAGTGTAGTATTGCTAATGTCATAAATCCGCTATTTTAAATTCTGACACATGAAGTGGAAAATCAATCTCCTACTCATCATTTTTTGTTTTGCCGGCTTTCAATTATCGGCTCAGGAAACTTCTGTTTACCAGGATGCCAATGAAGCCTATAAGCAAGGCATGTACTTCTATAAGGAAGGACTTTTTGGCCATGCAGAGCAAGAGTTTCAAAATGTATTGGCGCTTGTTAAAGATGCACCTGAAGGGACGCCATCAGTAGTACTTCGGGACAAGGCCGAGTTGTATCATGGATTTAGTGCGATCAGGCTTGATCATCCAGATGGCGAACAACTAGTTCTTGATTTTATTCAAAAACATGACCCATCCGGCGTTGCGAACCTTGCCAAATTTGAAATGGGGAATTACTATTATAATAACCAGGAGTTCCAAAAGGCACTTGATTATTATATCGCTGTTGACCCCGCAGGCCTAAGCAATGATGAGATCAATGACCTGAAATTCAGGCAGTCATATGCCTTCTTTGTCAGGAAGAAATTCAAGCAGGCGCAAAGTGGTTTCCGACAAATCAAGGAAATTCAGAATCAATATTACTACCCCTCAAATTATTACTATGGCGTATGTGCCTTTTTTGAGGATGACTATGATACTGCTTTAGCCAGTTTCCAAAAGGTTAATAAATCCAAAAAGTATAGTAAAGTTGTTCCTTATTATATCTGCCAGATTTACTTTGCCAAAGAACAATACGAAGAGCTTATTGCCTACGCAGAGCCGCTTTCCGATGATCGGTTCCTGAAATATAGCCGTGAGATCAATCAATTGATCGGTCAATCATATTTTGAATTGGGCAATTATGCCAAAGCTCTGCCTTATCTATCCAATTACATCGAACAGGCCGGCACTCTGACAGAAAAGGAAGTTTACCAATTAGCGTACACACAATACCAAACAGGTGCTTATGAAGATGCTATCGAAAATTTTGAACAGCTTCGGGATACTGATACAGAGCTGGGACAAAATGCACTTTACAACTTGGCTGGCAGCTACCTGAAAACAGGAAAAAAGAATACAGCCCGATCGGCTTTTCTTGCAGCAAGTAAAATGCCTTACGACGCCAAAATCCAGGAAGACAGTAAGTTTAGCTATGCGAAACTATCTTATGAGCTGGGGTACGACAGAGAAGCGATCAATACCTTATTGGAAATTAAACCCGGATCGACGTATTATGCAGAAGCTCAGGACCTGATGGGCGATATATTCCTCAATACCAGGGACTTTGCCCGTTCACTTGAGATTATTGAAGGCCTTTCCAACAGGACAGAAAAAATTGATGCGGCTTATCAGAAAGTGGCTTATTACCGGGGCGTACAATTGTACTACGGAGATGAGAACAATGAGGCGAAAGAACTTTTCACCAAAGCTGCAATGCGTTCTTATGATATGAAGACCAAAGCTCTGGCTAACTATTGGCTTGGTGAAATCGCTTATAATGAAGCTGATTATGACGGTAGTCTCTCCTACTTCGGCAAATATCAAAGTATTGCAAAAACACTGCCCAGCATGCCAGATGAATCGTCCATTGCAACATCAAATTATGCGATTGCCTATAATTATTGGAAAAAGAAAGATTACCAGACTGCCAGGGGCTATTTCAGACAAGCAATTGATGGCATCAAAGCTAGAGCTCCTTATATCGAAGATTCTTACATTAAAAATCAATTATTGAATGATGCTATACTAAGGGCTGGTGACACCTACTTTAAAGCTAATCGGTATGAAAATGCATTAACTTTTTATGCAGAAGTAATTGATAAAAAAGCGGATGGATTTGACTATGCACTTTTCCAGAAAGCGATTATTCTGGGATTACAGAAGAAATCGGTAGATAAAATCCTTGAACTTGAGAATATCTATCAACAATATCCTAATTCCTATTATGCGGATGATGCCATGTTTGAATTGGGAAATACCTATCTGGGTATTGGAAGATTTGATAATGCAGCTGAAACATTCTTATCCTTATTAGATAAATACAGGACAAGTGAATACGTCAATCCGGCCTTACTAAAATTGGGCCTGATCTATGTAAACACAGGTCAAAACGAAAAAGGGCTTGAGTTTTTCAAGCGTGTTTTTGCCAATAACCCAGATCCTGAAATTGCGCGTGACGCACTTAATGGTATTGAAGAAATTTACATTGCCATGGATGATACGGAAGGATATTTCGCCTTCCTCGAAAGTATTCCTGGCTATAATGTTACCACAACAGCAAGAGACTCGATTACCTATAAAGCTGCTGAAACCCAGTATGGAAACGGCGATTATGTAAGAGCGGCTAAAGGATATACAACTTATATCAACCAGTTTCCAAATGGGACTTACCTGATTCCTGCATACTTCAAAAGAGCAGAATCATACTATGCCGTCAAAGATTATCGTAAGTCATTGACAGATTATGAGTTTTTGCTTGAAAGACTACCCAATAGATATGCGGAAGTTTCCGCCAAGAAGGCGGCTCTGGTCAGTTATAATATCCTGGAAGATTTTGGTAAAGCCTACGGCCATTTTTCCACATATGGAGACCTGGCTTCTAACGATGACAACAAATACGAAGCAGATCTCTGGGCATTAAGGTCAGCATACCGAAGTCAAAACAAGCAAGGTGTTTACACTTATGCTAACCTCGTTACCAATAATAGCAAATCTGCAAAATCAGAAAAAGCCGAAGCCCAATACTATTTGGCCAAATTATCACTTGAAGATCAACAACTCAACCAAGCTCGCCAGGCATTTAACCAGGTCATTGCGCTTACTGATGATGAACGGTCAGCGGAAGCCAGGTATCAAATCGCTTATATCTATTACTTGGAACGCGATCTCGAAACTGCCAAGGAACTGGCTTTGACGACAAATAGTGAAATACAGGGTTACGAGTTCTGGCTTGCTAAATCCGTATTGTTACTGGCCGATATCTTCGTGGAGGAGGGTGACACCTTCAATGCAAGAGCAGCGCTTGAAAGCATTGTAGAAAACTATAGTGGTGATGAGGAAATCCTCAACGAGGCAAAAGCCAAACTTGAGCGATTGGACCAAATGTCCAATAACAATACAAGATTTGCACCAGCTACAGATCCTAATGCTGACCTTGAATTGGATGACCCAATTGATGACCAGGAATAAAAATGTCAATTAATAAGTCAAGAATCAAAATCGAACATTCCAAAATTAAGCATATAATGAAGCTCATTCGAAAAAGCAGCTTATTGATCCTTTTCCTTTTCATTGGATTAAACGCATTTGCACAACCCGACCCGGACCTGCCTTCTGAGGAGGTAAACATCGAGAAGCAATTTGATGCCGTATTGAGGGAAGCCAACAAGAAACCAACATCCCCCAGCCTGCCGCCGGTAGATACTTCTTCAGCCAAAAACCAGCAGTATCTGCTGCCACCAAGGTTATTGGAACTGGATTACGAAGCTCCTACTATCCGCCCATTGGCTATGCGGAGAGCAGCAAAGGAAAAAGTGTATAATTTTTATTCCAAAGCAGGTTTAGGACTCCCCTTTTCACTCTATGGTGAAGCGGTATACAATTCGGGTAGTTCTGAGCGATTTAATTTCAGGATTGGAGGTAAGCACCACTCCATGAACAATAATGGCAGCTTTGAGAACCAGCGGTACAGCCATAACAACCTGGGCATTGGTGGCACCTATTTTTCCGATAAGGGTTTCGCCATTGACGGCGACCTTGGATTAAGAATTGATCAGGAACATTTCTATGGTTATAATAATGCTGATACCACAATTGCCAAAGATCAGGTCTTGCAAAGATTTACAGAGGTAGACGGAGAATTTAAATTCTTCAATAGTCTACCTACCCAAGGAGGTATCAATTATAATGCAGGACTCAATTTCTTTTCAATAGGTGACCATTTCCAGGCACAGGAATTTGGAGTAGGCGGTACCATCGGCTTTGATAAATGGATTAATAATAAACACCTTATTGCGATCCAGATAACAGATCATATTTTCAACTTCAATGATACTATTACGCAAACCAATAACCTTTTTGAACTGGAACCAAGTTTATCTACCAACTTTGGGGTGGTCAAGGTAAAACTGGGTGCTTATGTTGGTTTTGACGGCGACTTCAAAGTATTCCCGGATGTGGAAATACTTGCTAATCTCCTTGACGGAAAAGTTCAGATATTCGGTGGTTGGAATGGCGAATATCGTCAGAATAATTTCAGGTCGCTTAGTAAGACCAATCCGTATATTGTATCCCAGCTCACTCTTGAAAATACAACCATTCAGAATATGTATGGCGGTGTCAAAGGGCAATTGAGCAATTTCTCCTATGAATTCAGAGGTGGGTACCGACCAGCAGATAATCTCGTTATGTGGGTGAATGATTTCCCTGCAGATACCACCCGATTCATTCCTGTTTTTGGGGATATTGATGCTATCAACTTACATGCGACTGTAACTGCAGAACCAGTAAAAAATCTGAAGTTGTTTATCTCAGGAGATTACAACACCTATAATTCGGATTCATTGCAGAATGTGTTTCATCTCCCAAATTTCGAGTTTAATGCAGGTGCCCAGTATTTGATGTTCGAAAAACTCGGGTTGAAGGGTGAACTATATCTGGCTGATGGTGCCAAATACCTCGATGCCAATGGGAATGTGCTCAATCTGAATACATTATTTGACCTCAACTTTGGTGCTACCTACCAATTGATGAAGAATTTTTCATTATTTTTGGATGTAAACAATGTGGTAAGTTCAAAATACCGCAGGTGGAACGGTTATCCACAAACCGGGGTTAATTTCCTTGGAGGGGTAATCATAAAATTATAGAAATCTGATCTTGTGACAGGTTATAGATTAATGTTGAAATGGGTATTCAGGTAGGAAAATATATCAGTGAATTGCTTTTTGAACACGACTGTGTGATTATTCCCGGTTTAGGTGGATTTATCGCCAATTACCAGGAAGCTACTGTCGATCACGGACAGGGAGATATCATCCCACCCAGCAAGTCCATTTCTTTCAATGCTGATCTTCAAATTAATGATGGTCTGCTAATTAACCACATTACCAGGAAAAACCATATAACCTACGCTGAAGCCCGGAATGCGGTTGAAGAATACACCAAAAAGTGTAAACTGACACTCGAAAACGGGGAGATTCTTGCTTTACCTTCAGTTGGAAAATTATATAAAGACATTGAGGATAAACTCAGGTTCATCCCCGATTCTACCAACTTCCTGATGGACAGTTTTGGGTTACCCAAAGTTCAGTTCTACCCGATACTGCGAGCTGAAACTACCGAGGAGAAGATTGCCATTATTGAAAATTCGGTTGAAAAACCAATACCAATCAGGGAAAGGTCAAGAAAACGTGGTGTTGCATGGTTCCCTATTGCTGCAACTGCAGGTGTCATTCTCTTATTCTTATTAATGGTTCCACTGGTTAAATACTTAGGTGGTTTCAGTTTGAATAGTGAACAAGCAGGAATCGAAAGACCGCTCAAAGAAAGAGAATCTGACAAAGGTCTGGCTGGTATGGTCGACAATGAAACCATTAATGATGAAAATGCCGGTCTGGATGCAATTTCAGAAGAAGTTGATCCCTCAGGTGATCCTCATAATAATAATGAAACCGAAAACGTCGCATCATTAAATGAAAATGTGGAGGACACTCCTGTATCTGAAGAAGATACCCCGGTAGCAGAAGAGAATATTGAAACACCTCCTGTCTCAGAAGAAGAATCAGTAGCTCCTCCTCCAGCAGTCACTCCTTCAAGCACGGATAAAACTTACATTATCGTAGTAGGTTGTTACGGTGTTAAAGACAATGCTGATCGTATGGCCGAAAAGATTAAAAATGATGGCTACACTGCAGATGTTGGGAAATGGGGTAAACTCAATCGTGTAGGTGTTAAAGTTACGGGCTCCAGATCTTTGTTAAACGAAATTCACCAGGAGATAAAAGATCAATATGCATCGGGGGCCTGGGTATTAAAGCGGTAATCGACTGAACAAAGCCTTCCAGTTTTTATTTTGTTAATGTACATTTTGCTTTTTTTGTCCAGTACACAAATTCGCTATGGAAAGCTCCATTACCACTGTTTTTTTTAAAAACATTCAGAATCCATTCCAGCAATTGGCCATTGTTCTCGCCACATCAGGATTTATTATGTTGATTGGGTTCCTTATAAAAGCTTCAGGAGCAACGGTTGTTTCTCCTGAATTCCCATGGCTTACCTCTGCTGCATTCATATTGGTATATTCTGTTTTAACCGCTGTAGCTGCTATTTCCTCTGCTGATATCGAATCTTATTTCAGAAAATCAATTCTGGCATTTGTAGCACTTATTATCGCTTCTGGTCTTTTGGCTTCATTATTTTCAGGCATCAGTATTAATTCCGCTGGTACTTATAAGTACATCTATGTGATACTTGTTATCGTTTATCTGGCCTTATTATCTATCGGTGGGATTATCAAACGTATTTCAATGGCTATTCAAAGGGAAGAAGATGCTTACGTTTCCAGTCAAAAAAACAATAACAACTAGCAGCAAATTCTATTTTTTTAACTCTTTTAATAGAAGTTCACGATACTTCTGTCCTATCGGTATCATGTGCTCTCCAATTTTTACCTGGTTCCCTTCCATATAGCTGATCAAATCAAGATTAACAATATAGGATCTATGGACCCTCAAAAACCCGGAGGGCAGCATGTCTTCATAGGTTGAAAGTTTCTCCTTCGGAACCAGCGTCTTGTCGATGGTATTGACCTTGACATAATCACCATACCCCTGGAAAAAGCTGATATCTTTCCAATTGATTTTATAAAGTTTTTTGTCGGCCCTAACCATTAATGTTGGAGAAGATTTTGCAGAAGAATTTTGAGCTTCTGACTGCTTTCTTGCTTTATTGACGGCCTTTAAAAATCTGTCAAATGCAACTGGTTTCATCAGGTAGTCAACGGCATCTAATTCAAATCCTTCAACAGCAAATTCAGGGTATGCCGTGACGAAAACTACCATTGGGGGTGATTTCATAGATTTGATCATATTAATGCCTGAAAGTCGCGGCATATTGATATCGAGGAAAATGAGATCAACAACTTCATTATGTAAAATGTCAAGTGCCTCAATAGCATTTTTACAGCTGGCTACAAGTTGCAGACTATCCAACTCTAGCATATATTTCTCTAACACCTTAATGGCGAGTGGTTCATCGTCCACTATCATACATCTCAACTTCATTCTAGTTTCAGGTTAAGGGTTACTCTAAAAGTTGGATTGTCTTCCTTTATTTCGAGATTATATCTCGATGGGTACATTAACTCCAATCTTCGTTTTACATTTTTAAGCCCAATTCCACCATAGTCGGTTGAAACATCAAGATCGGTTTCTCCCACATTGTTTTCAACGCTCATATATACATACTCTCCTTCAATTTTCAATTGAATATGAATAAAGGCTTTATCAGTCTCTCCTTTGATCCCGTGTTTAAATCCATTTTCAATGAAAGGAATCAAAAGTAAGGGTGCAATTTTTTGATTATCTATTGCTCCGTTAACCTCAAATCGAATGTCTGCTGAGTCGTCAGTCCTAATTCGCTGCAACTCAATATAGTTATCGAGATAATCGATTTCATTTTTTAGCATCACCTTATCACCATTCGATTCATATAGCATGTAGCGCATGGCATTTGAAAGTCTTAAAATCAGTTCCGGAGTCTTTACATCCTGGTACAAAGCCAGCGAGTAGAGACTATTCAGGCTGTTAAAGAGAAAATGTGGATTAACCTGGAGCTTCAAGGCTGATAACTCGGCTTGCGTTTTTTCTTTTTTGATGGCTTCCAGGGCTTCTTTTGCTTCTGTTACCTGGAACCATGCCTTCGACAATTTGAGCAGAGAGCTAGCCACCAAATAAGTTATCATAAAGCCCCCCAATTCCCAAAAGTTGAACTCAGAAATAAAGAAGTATTCAGGAAATAAGACATCGATTATGGTATTAAAAGAAAACTGGTTGATTAAAATTGAAAACAGGATAATTGTAATTGAAAAGAACAGGTATATTAAGGACCTACCCTTTCCTAAAAAATAAGGAATTCCCACTTTCAAATTCGTATAAACCAAAAACAGAAGGCTGAGATGGAAGATGGCCGTAAAGATCATATCTGTTCTAAAAATCTCAGGGCCAAAGGCAAAAAGCCTTAACAAAAGACCAAAAGATAACAACCAGAACAGGGTATGTTGCAACACCCTGTTCTGCCACCTGTTTGATAAAAGCCACTTAATTGCAAGGCTATTCATTAATTCTCATTCTTTCAAGGTTAAGCTCCGATTCAAAAGCGCCTTCATGATCAGCATACTTAGTGACAAACTGTTGTAACTCTTTGGTGGAAGCTGTTAAGATATACCCTTGAGATGTTTTTTCATGCCTGATTCTGACCCGGTTTTCGCGGATTGCTTTTTTCAGTTCATCCTGATCCATCATATGCAGACTCAAATTACCTTCATTAAAGGAAGCATGTGCAAAAGTATGCGCTGAAATCATATGCAGGTTAAAAAAATCAGACTTTTCAGAACTGCCCTTGACCGGAAAAAAATCCGCAAATACATTGTCCTTCAATTTTACGAAGTGGACCACAAAGTCATTTTTACCTGAATTTGATTCGATCGACAGATAATACGCTTTGCTCATATCGGGGAGATCAATAGCCTCTGCGGCAAAATCTATATCCTTATCTGCCAGCATTTCAAAAGTCCAGATTTCACCTTCATCTGAATTCCCCCATTGTCCTAAAACCTTATCGTAACTCACTAGGTCATTCTTGGTATAAAGTGGGTGTAGTGAAGGGATGCAACCTTGTAAAATCAGGATAACTAAAACCGATAATCCGAATAATTTTTTCATTTTTTTCTTTTTGTGTTGTTAAATGATTCGGAACAAAAGTATACGCCGGTTGCTCACAAGAAGAATTTAGTCGTTGAACAGGGCCGAAAAGTAGTTGAATGGGTTGAAATGATCAATTTTCTTTGAATAATTGCAAATTAGACTTACCTTAAAGCAACCGAAACAGATAAATAATAGCCTATCTAAATAATCAAATACCTCAATTTTTACATTGACGGAATTATAATTCATTTTTTGGAAATTTGCACACTTAGGCACCATTTCCAGGGATTCCTGCATTTTGAGAATGATGCCCGATGAATGATTTCATCCCGGCGCCAATTTGAACAGTTTTCATAAGTAGAAGGATTTCCTTATGACTTTTCAAAAGAAATGGTACTTCGTGCAATTAGGCAGCTATCTTAGGATAGCTGCTTTTTTATTAGACGAATGACTTTATTTCAATTTGTTGAATAATATGAAAATTAATTTCATTTCAGTATATTTGATAGAACTCATTTTGCCCTGTACCCCCAATGAGTTAGAGCCAACTTCCGTTAAACACTTTTCATAATGCTCCGGGGTTTATTGTTCGTTTTCACTATTCTATATAGTGGCTTCCTTGTAGGTCATCCTGCCTGGGGCATTGTGCTTTCTCCTGACGGGCATATCTACTTCACTGATATCTTTCACAATAATGGCACGCTTTGGAAAACCGATAAAACGGGGAATCAGCTAGCAGTCGTATTAACTCAACATCATTCACATGACATTTTCATGGATGACAGTGGCGCCATTTGGGGTACCGACGATGATTATATTTCCAGCACTGAAGAAAATGAAATTCACCTTTGGAAACTTTCCCCGAAAGGGCATAAAAAAGTCATTATCCCTCCCACCAGAGCCCCTGGAGAATTAGGTGGGGCAGTTTTTGGAATAGATGCCAGTGAGCAAATCTATTTCATATTCGATTCTCAACTATTCCGACGAAAAGCAGACTCAGCCCCTGAATTAGTTCTGGATCATCAATTTGGCCATGTAACCTCTCTTAAAGTTGGACCAGATGGCAATATCTACCTGGCTGATAATATGCCCAACAGAGGCAGGATTTACCAGGTAACCCCAGAAGGCGTACTCAGTGACTTTGGAAAATTTCTGAAAGACGCTCCCCCATTAGATCCCCCTTTCCCTGAGCCCCAATTCGACCTCCTTTTCGGTATGACCTTCGATGAAATGGGAGATTTGTATGTCACCAATTCAGGTGGCAGAAAATTAGTTAAAGTAACCAGTCCGAAAGCTGGGGGTCAGATCATTTCTGCAATTTATCGTGCCGAAGCGCCCTGGTATCCAGTGGGCATTGCGCTTGACGGAGCCGAAAAATACATTTTAGAAGTCGCATTTGAAGCAGAAAAAGGCAACTTTGGACCAAGGATTGTCCATCTTGACAAGTTTAATCAAAAAACTATCCTAATCAATGTAGAGGCATACCTACAGAATAATCCTCAGCCAGCTCAGGCAGAATACAAAAAGAAGATTTTCCTGGACATACCTAAGGAATGGCAATTAAACCTCGCAATGGGTATTCTAATTGGCCTGGTGGGATTAGTAATTGTAATCATTCAATCCAGGAAGCGCAAAAAAGAGGATAAGAATAGTTAACTCAATTTTAAAACTTGAGTTTTTCGTCTTTATCCCAAATGCCCCAATAGGCGCCTACATCTCCCTCATCACCAACTTTCCAGGATTCATCGAAAGATGTAAAGTAGAACATTTCGATCCCTTCCTTTTTCGACCATTCCTGCATATTGATGAAGTATCGAGCTGAATTTATCCAAGAAGGTTGAGCATCATCAAGGCCAGTTCCCTGGCTGGGCCAACCGGTTTCGGTTACGATTACCTTTTTTCCCCATCCGGCAGATTTTGCAGATAGGTACATTTGCTTAGCATGGATCAATGCATAATCGACGTGACTACCTTCCCAATAAGGATAACAGTTTGACAAAATCACATCACACACTTCGGTAATAGCTGGACGGACGCTGAATTCATAATAGGCATCTACATATCCGACAGGGGTATCAGGAATTGCTGCTTTCACACGTTTAATGTACTGGACGAGCTCTTCCTCCGACATTTCTTTCCGGTACATGACCTCATTACCAACAGCAGCGATGTCTACGTAACCTTCATTGGTTAGTTTGATCAAACCTGCGATTTCTTCTTCAATCAGTTCCTTATCGTCACCCAGCCATGCACCTACGAGAGTTTTTAGACCAAACTCCTTGGCTATCTTAGGAATGAGCTCATTCCCTTCGATACAGGAAAACGATCTTACCCATTTGATATGGGGGGCAATGATAGCCATCCTGCGCCTGATCTGTTCTTCGGTAAGGATAGTACCAGGCTCCTGGCCTTCTTCGTAGGCACTAAAACAGATGCCGTGTAGCCCGTCTTCAAGAATATCGCGGACCATTTGTCTTAAATCTTCCTCTGACATGGTTCGAAGATCTCTGCCATCGAATGCACGTCTTAATTGCTTGCTATAATAATTCTGTGGTCTTGACATGATTTTAAAAGTAGTTTTGGAGTGTGTATCAACCACCCTCTTCAATTTTCATATTAAAATTTCAATGTTATGCTAATTGTTCATTTAGTTCGCCGGCTTCTTCTTTCCTACGATCCAATTCCAGGCGTATTTCGTTGGCTTTTTTCTCATCGAGGTCGTAGTTCCACATTGCCCAAATGGCAATTGCCGTCCCTAACATTGGCAGGCCTGAGAAAAAGAGTCTTAACCCTGTTATGGCTCCTTCTGGTTGTGAAGCCAAATCAGGATCGAATCCAACTGCGGTCATAATAACGCCACTTAATCCACCAGCAATAGCAAACCCAAATTTGACCATCCACCAATAAATAGCACCGAAAATACCTTCTCTTCTTTTTCCGGAATGCAGTTCATCGAGGTCGCAAACATCTGCGGTCATTGACATCATCAGGGTAAATAAACTTCCGATTCCGAATGAGAAAAACGGCAGTGCAAACATAAACATATACGGTTTGCCCGGAATGAATAAAAACCAAAGTAAAATGTATCCAATAAGGGAGATACTTTGAGAAAGCAGGAAAGCTCTCTTTTTCCCCATAATCTTGGACATCCATGTTACAGTCGGAATTACTACAAAAGTGGTGATAAGGGCACCGACACACCCAAATAGTGTTGGCCATATTCCGGAAGCGCCTGCATCTCCGTTAAAGAGGTAATACACAATAATAAAAAAGGAGAATGCCGCAACGGTATTAAATGCATTAAAAATCAGGAAAGTAGACAAGCAAAGTCTTCTAAAAGCTTCAATCTTGAATGCCTCTTTAAATCCTCTGATAATTTCGAGAAATCCGTTTCCAGCATTCGACAAGGTAACAGGCACAAGGCTGTCATCATCTTTAGTCGATTTCCCGGGAATGAAAATGGCCGGCATCATAGCCAGAATCATACAGATCACACCCACCCAAATAGATAAATTCCTTGTGGCTTCATCTGCTGTATTGAACCAGCTTTGATCATACATAATGACCCAAAACCATGGAGCGATAACCCATGCCCATTGACCTATCCATTGGGCAATAGCCATGATATTAGTACGCTCGTGGAAATCGTCACTCATCTCATATCCCATTGCCACGTAAGGCACACTAAATATGGTCAAGCCTAAATAAAAGACAAGAGACCAGGCCAGGAAATAGGTAAAATTATAGTCTAAGGTATTTTCCCTATAGATTTGCCACATCATGATGAATGACACCCCTAATATTATTGCACCAATAAACACATATTGTCGTCGTCTACCCCAGACAGATCTTGTGTTGTCAGAAATAAAACCCATGATTGGGTCAGTAATAGAGTCGAAGGCACGAGGGAGGAAGAATAGAATTCCCCACATCCATCCGGGAAAGCCCAGGTCTTGCACTAAAACGACCATGAATATCCCCAGAACGGCAGGGAACATTTGGTTGGCTAACATACCTAAGCCAAAGGCTACTTTTTGCACCATTGGCACAGAGGATTTTGATAGGTTGCTCATGTGGAAGGTGGTTTTTGGTTTTGGTTTTGGTTTTGGTTTATATCATAATGGTTTGAATAGCTTGGGCACTGATTTTAACGGAAGCAGATTTTTCTTCATGCTCAATGACAAATGAGATCTCCTCCATGGTTGGATTGAAAACCACCACTGCAATTGATCCATCCGGATTCCTGGCGGCAGTAACCTGTAGGGCATCACTAGGGTTATCAAATCCAATACGAACAGCGCCAGGTCTAATATATTTACTGAAATGGGCCAAAGTGTAATAGATTGGGGTAAAATACACTTCATCTTTTTCAGGATCAACAATTACAGGAGCAACACACCAGTTTTTAAACCAGTTGGGGCCTCCCTGGAGATCGAGAACCATGTTCCAATCTACCCAGCCGTCAACCCAGTTATTAAAACATCCGATTATATCTCTTGCATATCGATATACCGGAACGTATTTGGGATGATATTTTTTCCGCTCCTCAGGAGCCCAGTCAAACCCCCAGTCTGTAGCTTCTTTTGACCAGTACCATGCATCATCTTGCCACTTTGGCACCTCGGAGTCCACGCAAGCCTCTGATTGAATTAAATATTTCCCTGGCGCTTTATTATAAGCATATTGCAATGCATCAGCGTAGACGTCAAAAGTACTCGCATACCAATGAATCGCCGTACCAGCAAAATATTTATTTGCCTTTTCATTGACAAACATAGCATCTACCCATTCATTTAAATGATCACGGTTCTGATCGTATCCCAGGATATGAATATCCTCTTTACCGTCTGCTTCAAGTTTAGGTCCTAGGTAATTAATTACAAATTCGGTCATCTCCTCGGCCGTGTAATGCATGCTATCCCAGTTATTACCATTTCCCAAGGGCTCATTTTCAACGGTAATAGCCCAGATGTTAATCCCTTCGGCTTTATAGGCATCAAGATATTTCGAAAAGAATAATGCCCATGTGTCGTAATATTCTGGCAATAAGCTTCCTGCGACATAGCTGTTGTTATCTTTCATCCAGGGTGGCGCTGTCCATGGAGACGAAATGATTTTGAAGCCGTCTTTGGAAACGGCCATAGCATCCTTGATCAATGGAATAATATCATCCTTATCTTCTTCAATGCTGAAATGCTCAAGATCTTTATCGCCTTCAACAGGAGCATAAGAGTAATTCTTCAATGAAAAATCGCAGGAATTGATGTGGGTACGCGTTAGTGAATATTTTGCACCGCTTTCGCCAAAGTAGGCCTCTAGTATCTTGTCACGATTTTCTTTGCTCAACCTATTCATTAAGTAGGCTGTAGATTCTGTAAATGAACCACCAACACCAGTTATTGTTTGAAAGGTCTCTCCTGGCTTTATTTTGATAACTGTAGCGTGTCCACCACTCTCGAAATCTTCAAGTTTGGTCAACTTGTTTCCACTAGCTGACGTCTCAAATATCTGGACCGCAAGTGATTCTTCCTTACATGAGCTTATCATAATTGTGAGGCATAAAATTGGGATTAATAGGTTGTGATGTTTCATGTGTGGAAATTTTAAAATTTTCGGATAACTGGTAAAGCTACCTCTTTCATCAATAATTCTTTATTGCCTTTATAGGTTTTTTCAATTTTATTACCTCCTCGAGTCAGTCCGTCGAATATGCCCTGGTCTACTAGATTCCAAATGGCGTATTTGGCTTTACCGTCCACTTTAAACAGACCGAAATAGTTTTCAGAACCACCTGGATTCCGGGCGTCTTTCCAGGGTTCATCGAAAGCTTCAAAATAAAAGCATGAAACACCGTTCTCATTTGACCAATCACGGATGAGTTTGTAGAACAGGGCCTCTTTGTATTCATCTGTGGCATTGCTACCACCCGGTCCATAATGTCCATTTGAACTGCTTGCCCAACCAGTTTCACCAATATGGACTGGTTTGTCAACACCTGCACTTTTCATATAATTGACCGTCTGCTCGTATTGAGCCACAGCATAGGCAAGTGAACGCTCCATGACTTTCTCCAATTGCTCCAATTTAGATAAGGATGTTTCGGATTCCTCAACACCCCAGAAACTTGGATTGTAATGGGTGTCATGCATGGGGTAAGTATGCACAGAAATATAATCAACAGCATTGATCAAACTGGTAAGCTCTTCGGTGTGATAAATGTCTTCTCCTCCACCCCATGATGCAAAATTATCAGAGCTGGTAATCCAAAGTTCTTTATCCAATTCACCTTCTTTCTTGAGATCTTGAAGATGGTTAACCCACCTGAGAATGACGTTGGGCTGAACGTAATAGGAAGCGGCCCATTTGACCATAGCCTCATTGCCGACGGCAATTACTTTGACGATATCCGGAAAAGCCTTCGCCATATCAATAGCCCTTTTTATCTCCGCAGCATTCTCGGGTACGTCTTCTCCATAGTGATTGGGATTATCCGTAAAGGCATTTTCACAATTGATCCACGCACCGAGCATCACATACATTTCGAAATTACTATCCTCGGTTTTCAAGGCTCGGATGGCTTCCAGCACGGTTGTAGCGTGTCTTAGCTTTGTGTTATAGGTTCTAAGTACCCTAACACCCATAGCATGGAGGATCTTCATATCTTCCTTGACGTCGTCAACCGTTGGCTGAATGTCTCGGGTATTTTCCCTGTATCCGCCATATGAAATAGCCAAATACTCCGGATTACCTAGTATATCTTTTGCAGTCACCTGTTGCTTTTGGTTTGGTTCCTTCTGGTTAGTTTCTTGTTGGTTCTCTGTACTTTGACAGCCAAAAAAGAGCAATAATAAGAAACCAACACTGATCTTTAGAATGAAAGTTTTCATTTTTACTGTCTTTTTTTGATTTAAGCATTAACCGGGATGTTGTTTTATTTCAAAATTGCCCGGTTTAGCTGCACTACAATTCGGTCAACACTACCCTTCCTTTCAAAAATTTCTTTACTTAATTGCAGACTCAAATTAAGGCCATCAAAATGACGCTCATTACCACTGGTATCAAAGATCGTAATTTGGTTCTTATCTGCTAATTGGTAAACAACAGGTACCTGGCAGTAGGTAAAACAAAGTGATCCTGCTTCAACTTCAATTCGTTTTTGAACGCCATCAACATCGAAATACTCGACAGTCCTGGAGGTTCTAAGGAATTCACTTTTCTTCAAGAGGCAAGGATTGAACAATAATCTTCCTTCACGAATAAAAATACCCAGTTCACCATAACGGCATAACAGGTCTTCCTTAACTTGTCCGGTCATACCAGGTTGCTGAGCACCTTTCCCTGCGGGTGTATGGGAATATGGATCAGTTGGAAAAGCACCATACAAAGACGGAGATTTATGGACACCAATCCCTTCGTTTATCTCATAATAATGCTCTAACAAACCACCTATGATATGGTCATCTTCATTATTTTCAATGGCTTTCAGGCAACATTCCTGAACCGCCAGCAGCAGTTTTGAAACCATATGCCAGTAAATTGATCCAAGCCCTTCATATCCATAAAAAGTACCTGAACGCCCGGTAAAAGCTTTATGATTGAAAACATCTTCAAACATTTGCAACAACTGGTGTTTCTCTTCATTGACCAATGCACCATATTTAGTATTGGCCAACTGATCTAAAGCATCTTCCAGGTCATTGGCATTCTTAAATGACCCATGAAAATGGAATTTCCCGTTAATATCTTTTTCAACAATAGCTCTTGACCCTTTTTCTAATAATTGGGTAAGCAATTCTGATTTTTTGACAGCTGCTTCAGGGATAATATTTCTTTCCATGAATCCTTTTAAAGCCTTGTTTGGATAGAGTAAATAGCTGTATTGGTCATCTCTAAATAGCTTGCTATTTTTTAAGCCATTTAAAACCTCGAGGGCCGCTTTCCCGGATAAATATCCTGAACTAAGTACAGCCACCTGTCCTTCAAGCATTTCATTTAATCGGTCAATGGAAACGCCTCCGTCTTCAGCGGACATGAGGTTATAAGCATGGAATAATTTATCATTTCTTTGATTGTCATCAATGGTGTGCTCAGTATACTCAATGCAGAGGTCCACCAATTGCCGGATTTCTTCAAGAGATAAATTCAATCTCCCCCCAGAGAAATTACTTGAATAAATCTTTGCCCGGTAATTACTTCCTGCTTCCCCAAGTTCATTAACGATCTGGCCACGGTTATTGTCAGATAATTGGTCTGAAAGCAAGTGCTTATGACTTTCCAATACAGCTTGAAGTGCTTTAAAGAACTGATAAAATTCTTCGGAAAGATCAAAGGATTTAACGTCCAGGTCAGCTAGTATCTGCTTAAAGTAAACTAGGAATCTCCGGATGTAGTAAAGCGTTACCATTGAAACCCCATTCCCAACAAGGGCATTATTGGCGTCGTTCCATTCAGGCCGTTGTGTATTCATCCAGATGCCTCCTTCGGGGATAAAGTTGGAAATTTTGGAAAGCAAGGTAGCCAGTAGCTTCTCCATGAAGCTGACCCGGTGGATTTCTCCATTTTGGTTTTTTAATAATGCCCCATCTGCACCAATTGCGCGCTTCCTAACACCTATTTCGTGGTCCAGTGCTTCATCAAACTCAATGGTGTCCTTTGGATTGGAAAGGATATCTTCGAAAGGTTTGATTTTATATGGGACATTGGCATAAACAAAGATTTCCTTATCGAAATAATCGCGTAACACCGATGGAGAATAAGCCTTAAAGAATTCAAGGAATTTCAGCAAATAGATGATCTGATGGTCGCCCCAATACCCGATATAAGACCAAGGGTTGTCAGGTTCAATAACCTCCCAGTCAAAACCGTCTTTGGTTACTCTGTATGGATTGTACCCTTCAAAGGTTGAGGCATTTAAAAACTTGAGGACCATGCATTCCACAAAACCCGGGAATGCATAGACCAGGGCTTCCCAGTTTTGAAAAATGTCTCTCCAATTACCTTCATAATCCAGAATTTTGGATCCATCTGTTTCACTCTGGGTGTTGATCGTAAACTTATTCCAGGGTCGACTGGGGTCTCCATGCCTTCGGCTAAAGTTTAGGGGTAGGTATTCGAGACATAGTCGCTTTAAATCCGGGTCATTTAGTTGTTCAGCTTTTGCTTTAAGTTCAAAGAAGGTAAAACGTTCAGGTAGTTGATTAACAAAATCGGAATGCGCTTGAAAAACGACCTGATTGGCATTAGATAGATAACCTGAAAAGTCCCATTTTTCGATCTGGTAGTTTTTATCGAAAATTCCCCCTCTCATGATATTAAAGAGTGTATTAGAGTAGTGCCTGACGTCTTTCAATAAATCCGAGGAATTCTGTATTCCGTCTGAAGAGGCCACCAACTGAATTAATTTTTTAGTGCCTTCCTTAATATCTTTTTCTACGAGGTCTTTTAGGTTGTTGTGGTCCTTTTTTAATTCTGCTAATTCGACGATTGTCGTATGGGTCATATTGACCTCAGCGCAAATTATCCATTCTTTAGACTTGTTGGCAGGTAGAGAGATCGCTGAACTAACAAAAAAGGCGCCTTTCTCTGCTTTTACATCCGATTCTTCGCGGACACCTTGATTTTTGCGGAATCTTTTTAATTGAAGAGAAGACAAAAGATGAATTGGATTATCAATACCAAGACTCCATGCAATAGTTGCCTTAAGAGATTCACTAGGCTCAGCTTTATCTACAATAATAGCGCTAAGCGCGAAAATTCCGATACCTGCTGTTTTGACCAATTCACTTCTCTTATAGGCATCCACCAAATTACTGGACTGGTTTTGCAAGTCACTTCCTACTCCAGCGGGGACAATGTTCTGGATGCCGTCCAAAAAGGTGCATTGAACTTCATTGTCACTGTCATTAAGCACCTCAGACTTTCTAACAAATCCAAACCGATTACTTGAATTCCACTGATACCGGAAAGTTAATTTAAGATCATGATTGATCTCCTCAAACAGGACCTTATTACCATAAATGTTTTTGTAAAGATGACGGCTAATCATGTACTTTTCCTCCTGACGAATTGAGAACGGTTCCCATAAAAGTGGGCCTTTGTTTTCTTGGTGTACCAGGAAAATTGACTTACTTCCAGTTATCTCTGCCGATTCTGTAATCTTGTCATCTGTGTAGTAAGGGAATAAAGCATTTTCAGCATTCTTTCTTCCAGCACTTAAGCCTCCATTACTGGAAATGAACATCCAGTGATTTGCATCGCTGACAATGCTCATAAAAAAGGGGCGAAGTTCATCAACATTGGTAATCTGAAAAAAATCTTCGCCCTTTAAACTAAGTCGTCTTATTTCGGTGTTCTTGATAGTCTTATTTTCCATTTAGGTTTAATAATGTGTGGTAGGGTTTTTAAAATCAGCTTTGTCAGAAAAAGATAAAGATGCTTACATTACTGATAAGCATCGTTCATCGGGAAAGCCTATTAACAATAGTGCTAAGTGCCAGTCAACATAAAAAGACACAATGTTTTGTCAAAGTTTAAAAAGAGATTTGAGAGCTAGAAAACGCCTCTGCAGTTGTCTTTTAATGAAACTACAATCTTATCGACTTCTTTGGCACCACTTGGAATCTCCTCAAGAGTAAGTCCCGGATAAGAAAGTGCTTCTTTCCAGCTTTCAATAGTCGTGCTGAAAAACTGGCTGGCCGCTTCATCAGTTTCATAAACAATGATGTCATAAGATTCATCCTTGTCACCTCCAAAGCGGGTGATCACCTGCCATTCTCCATTTCTCTTATAAGATGTATTGGTGTGGTCAGACTGAGGGTAATATTTGTCATCTGATGGTCTTAGAAGAATCCAGACGTCTTTATCATGAGCATCTGGATAAAGCCCCATTGTCAGAATGCGGCAATCTACAGCATCACCTTCAATTGGGGAAATAACCTGGACTTTAGAAACAGGTAATTCTACATTTAATTTATTGCCGACAGCCACTTGTTCAATTTGCCCTGGCATTGTAACGGTTCCGAAGGTATATCCACCGTAAATGATGAGGATAAAACCGATTATTCCCATAAGAACACTCAATTTGCTATTAATAAGGCCCAAGGATGTTAAGCCATCCACTAGTGCAATCAGGATCAATGCAGCACCAATAATTATGATTACTATTTCTGCAGACATGTTAATACTTTTTTAGTAATGGTCGGTTGTGGCCAATTTGTTTCAATATTAATAATTACATCAAAGGTTATAGTACTCCTCTTCTGTCTTCCAATTCGGCTTTTATTTCTCGTGCTCTTTCTTCTGTAAGGCTGTAATTCCACATAACAAGGATAGCCAAACCAGCTGTAACCGCAGGAATGATAATATCCGCAATTCGCAGGTTAGTCATTGTCTCAACGGTTTGCTGCGCCAAACTTTGATCGAAACCAACCACCTTTAGTACTAAACCGCCTAAAACCAGTGCTAACCCCTGTCCCAATTTGACCATCCACCAATAGATAGCGCCAAAAGTTCCTTCTTTTCTAGGCATGCCATTCTCTAATTCATCCAAATCACATACATCTGCTGTCATACTCATCATCAGGGTAAACAAACCACCAATACCGAAAGCCATTAATGGAATTGGCATAAAGATCAACCAAGGATTCCCTGGATCGAAGCCCCACCACTTAAGTCCATATCCTACGATGGAAATTGCTGTAGAATAAATAAATGCTTTCCGTTTTCCCACTTTGTTAGCCATCCATGAGATAATAGGAATGATCAAAAAAGCAGTTACCATTGCACTGATAGTGGAAAACCATGCCGGCCAATTTCCAGCCAGACCATAATCTCCGTTGAACATGTAGAAAACAATTATGAAAAAGCTAAAAGAGGCGACCATCTGAAAGCCATTAAAGACTAGAAAAGTAGCACCGCACAGTTTCACAAAAGGCTTGTTTTTACTCACCTGCACAATGCCTTCAAAAAGGTCTTTCAAATTAGTGAACAAGGACTTAAACGATAATTCCTTTCTGTTTTCCATATTAGCTGAATCTATTCCTTTACAGAAAATAGCAGGTAATACGCCTAACAGAATACATATACCACCAACAATTATAGACAATTGTCGTACCCCAACGGCTTGAGACTCAAAGATGTTAGGATTAGCAATAAGCACCCAAAACCATGGAACGATCATCCATGCAAACTGGCCTACGATTTGGGAAAATGCCATCAGTCGAGTACGCTCGTTATAATCTGAGGTCATTTCATAACCCAATCCGATCAAAGGTGTAGAGAAAATGGTATTACCGATTAAGTAGACCAACGACAAAATGAGGAAATACCAGAAATTATAGGCCTGGGAGTTGGTTTCATCAAGCTGCCATAGAACGGCAAAAAGTACCCCACTTAATATGGCACCAACAAAAATGTAAGGCCTTCTACGTCCCCATCTCGACTTGGTGTTGTCAGAAACAAATCCCATTATCGGGTCAGTAATGGCATCAAACAACCTTGGCAATCCACCTAGAATACCAGCAAGAAAAGGGTCCATGCCAAAGGCCGTCAAAAGAAAGAACATAAATATTCCTAATGCGCCTGGTAATAAGTTATTGACCAAGTGGCCAGCACCAAAGGCAGCTTTTTGACCTAAAGGAACTCTATCTTTTGCCGCTGTTACGAAATTAGACATGATTTTTGGTTTATATGAGTGACCTTGATTTTGAGATATTTTTTTGCACCAATTACCTTGCGCGGAAATGATGGAAAGCTTGATGATCCAGGGCTGTTAGTTGCGTGCTCAACCACTGGTTGCCTTAAAAATCTGCCCGCAAATTGGATGATTTAAAAGCTGTACTCCTCCAATGCTGCTGCTGCTTTGACTGGCGGCAACAAGACCTCATTGAGCAACGAATCTTTGTTACCTCCATAGGTTTTCCCTATTGGCTTTCCTCCTCTGCCAAGTCCTTCAAAAACACCCTGGTCTACCAGATCCCATAAAGCATATTTGGCGGTTCCATCAATTTTAAAGAGTCCGAAGTGATTTTCAGATCCTCCTGGGTTGCCTGCATCTTTCCAATGTTCATCAAATGCTTCGAAGTAAAAACAAGAGACCTTGTTTTCATTTGTCCACGCCCTGATCAGAGAATGATAAATTGCTTCCTTGTACTCATCTGTAGCTTTGGAGCCGTCAGGGCCATAATGTCCGTTAGAGGAACTTGCCCAGCCTGTTTCGCCAATGTGAATTGGCTTATCAACACCTAACCCAGCTACATAATCAGCTACACTCTTGAATTGAGCAGCAGCATAATCCCTGGCTCGAAGCATTGCTACGTCTATCTTTTCCAATTCACTCATTGCTTCCTCCCCTTCGAAAGTACCCCAAAAGTCAGGATTGTAATGGGTATCATGCATTGGATAGGTATGCAGGGATATGTAGTCAACAGCCTTAATCAAAGCCGTAAGATCTTCTGTATGATAAACATCTTCACCACCTCCCCAGGAAGCAAAGTTGTCAGAACATGTGATCCAGACGTCTTTGTTCAACTCTCCAGTGCTTTTTAAATTTTGCAAATGATTAACCCATCTCAAAATAACGTCAGCCTCTACATAATAGGAAGCAGCCCATTTTACCATGGCTTCATTACCAACTGCAATAACTTTGATAATATCAGGATGTTCGTTGGCCAGCACAATGGACTTTTCAATTTCTGCGGTATTAGCAGCTTCGTCTTCGGCATCATGATTTGGATTTTCTGTAAAGGCATTTTCACAATTAATCCATACCCCAAGCATGACATACATTTCGAAACCAGGGTCTTCTTTCTTGAGTTCACTTATCGCTTTTACTACATTGGAAGCATGTGGCAGATGGAGTTTATACGTTCGTAAAACTCTTATGCCCATAGCATGTAGAATTTTCATGTCTTCCTTGAGTTCAGAGATAGTAGGCTCAATGCTATGATCCCGATGACGGTAACCGCCATAGGAAATGGCCTGATAATCCGGATTTCCTAAAATATCTTGAGCTGTCAACTGTTTTACTGGTTCAGTATGGTTTGAATCGTCACTTGGCTCAGTGCTTTGACAGGAAACAAAAACTAGGGCTAAAACACAAATTCCAAGAGATTGAAAAATATATTTGATCACATTTGGGGGTATTCTCATGATTTTCTCTTTTGAAAAAGGATTAATTAGGTCCGCTGTACACTCTTACATAGTCTACAAGCAGCGTTTGTGGAAACACAGTTTCAGCATTTGGATTACCTAGGAAATTTCCGCCGACAGCAAGGTTCATCAAAATATAAAATGGCTTGTTGAACACCCATTCACCATCCACATCTTCAGGTGTAATTTGATTGAACAATACATCATCAATATAAAAATTGATGTAATCTGGTCCCCACTCAATTCCGAATACATGAAAACCGGTATCCAATCTGTCATTGACCAGATCAAAATCTTTTCCTACAGAATTACCTCCAGAATAACCAGGTCCGTGAACCGTACCGATTGTGATAGTTGGGTTTTGTCCACGATATTCCATTATATCGATTTCACCGCATTGAGGCCAACTAACTTCATCAATGTTGTTACCCAAAAGCCAGAAAGCTGGCCAAAGTCCTTGTCCCCAGGGTAATTGCATCCTGGCTTCAAATCGTCCGTACTGTTGCTCAAATTTGCCTTTAGTTGTGATTCTTGCAGAGGTATAACCAGCACCCATAAAGGATTCTTGACGAGCAGTTATATGTAACATTCCGTCCTCAATTTTCACATTTTCCGTACGATCGGTATAGTATTGCAATTCATTATTGCCCCATCCGTTGGTTCCGGTACCAATGTCATAATTCCAGGTCGCATCATTTAAGGCACCACTGGCATCATTAAACTCATCTTCAAAGACTAGATTGGCAAAGGTGGTTACGGTTTGTATTTCGCTTGGCGTACAGCCTCCGAAAAAGAAAAGGAAAGCAGATAAAAAAACGAGACTGCTACAAAAGGTTTTTATGTTAAAGTGATATTTAGTTCGCATGCTAATGGTTGTTGATTGTTTAAAAATTAAAAACCAGTCTGATCCATGAAAAACGGATCAGACTGGTAATTGCCTATTGTTGTACAATATCATCTATGTAATAGATAGCTCCAACTGCAACCGGAACTTGATTTCCGGTATCAAAATCAGGGAATAAAGCGAATCTGGGGTAAGTATCCGAGGCATTCACCTGGCTCGTAAAATCAAAAGTTAAGGTTACCCATTCATTCGCGGTATTGATGGTTTGGAAGACCTCATAAGCCGGAGCGGCTCCGCCTTCAAGTTGCATACGAACTATCACTCCTGCATTTGGTGACCAAATTTTTACTGTAAATACAGTTCCATTTGCCAAATCAATCAACGGAGTCGCTCTTAAAGTCTCATCAAAAACAACTCCTGAGTACCATTCAGAACCAACTACTTTATTGAACTCAAGTATTTTGTTTGAGGTGTTTGTTCCTCCTATAGAATTATCAATAACTGCAGCTGTAGCACCGTTATCAAATGCAATCATAGGATTTACTCCATCTTCAAAGTCCAATGGAAGCTCAGGCTCCATGCCTCCACCCCCATTGGTGTAGAAGTAGATATTATCGAGGTAGATATCTCCATTTCCGTCGACTTTATACTGGATAATGTCAGTCAGATCAACAGGAGCGAAACTACTTAGTGGAATGTCAAGACTTGTCCAACCTGAAGTTGGTACTGTCAGAGCAACAGGGGTTTCTGCTGCATCTCCACTAATCAGGAAGAAATTAAGCGCTGTAGAATTATCAGTCCAGAAATCGATATGGACAAAATCCATTCCGCTTACATCCTGAGGGGTGCCAATTTGGAAACCCTGGTAGTTCAATCCTTGATATGACAAGGTATTATTGCCTGAGATTTGAATTTCAGATGTTACGGTTGCCTGCCCCCAATCTGGATTAATATCCGAACCTGGAACATTCATGTATGCATCGCTGTAAAGTGAGATTACATCTCCTGGATCCTGAGTTGGCGTAGGTGCTGGTGTAGCAGGTCCCATACCACCACCACCTGTGGTGTAGAAGTAGATATTATCGAGGTAGATATCTCCGTTTCCATCGACCTTATACTGAATAATGTCGGTCAGATCAACTGGTGAGAAACTGCTCAAAGGAATATCAATACTTGTCCAACCAGCAGTTGGAACTGTTAAAGAAACAGGCGTTTCTGCTGCATCTCCACTAATCAGGAAGAAATTGAGTGCTGTGGAATTATCCGTCCAGAAATCAATATGAACGAATTCCATCCCACTCACATCCTGTGGAGTCCCAATTTGGAAACCCTGGTAATTGAGTCCCTGGTATGAAAGCGTATTGTTTCCTGAAATCTGGATTTCAGATGTCACAGTGGCTTGCCCCCAGTCAGGATTAATATCCGAACCTGGAACATTCATATAAGTATCACTGTAAAGTGAAATTACGTTTCCAGGATCCTGTGTTGGTGTAGGTGCAGGTGTAGCAGGTCCCATGCCTCCACCACCAGTTGTGTAGAAGTAAATATTGTCAAGGTAGATATCACCGTTTCCGTCGACTTTGTACTGAATAATGTCGGTAAGGTCAACCGGAGAGAAACTACTCAACGGAATATCGATACTTGTCCAACCAGAAGTAGGCACCGTGAGAGCAACAGGTGTTTCTGCTGCATCTCCACTAATCAGGAAGAAATTGAGTGCTGTGGAATTATCTGTCCAGAAATCGATATGGACAAACTCCATACCGCTTACATCTTGTGGCGTCCCGATTTGGAAACCCTGGTAGTTCAATCCCTGATATGACAAGGTATTGTTACCTGAAATCTGGATTTCAGAAGTTACCGTAGCTTGCCCCCAGTCAGGGTTAATATCAGATCCGGGAACATTCGTGTAAGTGTCGCTATAAAGTGAGATCACATTTCCAGGATCCTGCGTTGGTGTAGGGGCTGGTGTAGCAGGTCCCATGCCACCGCCACCACCGGAAGTATAGAAGTAGACATTATCAAAATAGATATCACCGTTTCCGTCGATTTTGTACTGAATGACGTCAGTAAGATCAACCGGAGCGAAACTGCTCAATGGAATGTCAATACTTGTCCATCCGGAAGTTGGTACTGTTAAAGAAACAGGCGTCTCTGTTGCATCTCCACTAATGAGGAAGAAATTAAGGGTAGTAGAATTATCTGTCCAGAAATCGATATGGACAAAGTCCATTCCACTCACATCTTGTGGCGTCCCAATCTGGAAGCCTTGATAATTCAATCCACCATAAAACAAGGTGTTATTTCCAGCGATCTGAATTTCTGAAGTCATGGTTGCCTGCCCCCAATCAGGATTAATATCTGATCCAGGTACATCGGTATAAGCGTCACTATAGAGTGAAATTACATCACCCGGATCCTGGGTAGGCGTAGGGGCTGGTCCAGCAGGTCCCATGCCTCCACCACCGCCGGAAGAGTATAGATAAATATTGTCCAAAAAGACAGATGTAACTGTCGCATCGGTAACAAATACTACTTGTGCAAGGTTAGACCGACTTGTAAGTCCGGCCATATCTGTTAATGGAATATCAAGACTATACCAATCGCCATTTGTCAGATTGGCATCAGTAATGGTTGTTTCTCCGCTTGAATCATCTCCGGTACCTAGTGTATTATCCGGTCCTGCATCCACTAACCTGACGGTTAGAAAATCACCACCACTAATGTCTTCTCTTGGAAGGACATCCATGTGGAAATGGGACATTGCTGTGGCGTCTACTGTTGGTACATTATCGGCAAACTGGATACCTACAAAGTTTAACTCTGTATACGAAATGAGGTTATCACCAGCGATATTGGTATTAGCCCCACCTAAAGTAGTCTGGAATGGAGCCCAGAAACCATTGTAATAATCTACTGGAATATTCGTGTAAGCGTCACTAAAAATTGAAATTACGTCTCCCGGATCCTGGGTAGGCTCAGGTGCGAAATTGAAGTTACCAAGTACAGTAATTGTTAGTTCGCCTGCTGCTTCCACATCATTTAAGGAAGCAGTAATCACAGCTGTTCCTTCCGCTACAGCGGTGGTTACACCATTTTCGTCAACCGTAACAACATTGGGGTCAGAAGAAGTAAATTCAAAATAAGCTGGTGCCACATTAAGTGTCTGCTCTGAACCGTCTCCAAGATTAAAGGTTTGCTGTAAACTTGAAATCGGATTATCAACGCCGACAAATGTTTCAAGAGTTACGTCAGCCCCTCCGAGAATTGATGGTCTTGGCTGCCCTATGTTGCCCAATGTTTTGAATTCCAGTTCATCTACCCAAAAGGTATAGCCTTCTCCATCTTCTGGTCCTTCAGCGTACCAAAATAAGCCAGCTTCTGCTATCAATTTTGAAGGATCTGGAATCGCAATGACGTATTGTTTCCAATTGGTTGTTAATTGTAATCCACCAGCTAGTGTAACCTGGAATTTGTTTTCACCAAAATCCTGACCAAAACCGATTTCATTAATGACACCTGGCCTGGTTCCTTTTGCCCAAAATACAAGGGCATCGAAGTCAGAAAGGTCGCGCTTTCCGTTATCCGGAAAAATAGCTCCTGCATATGCGCCATCAGGATTACCGACATTAGGTACGTCGAATCGCATTGCGCTGGTTCCCTCATAAAAGGTTTGGTCATCAACAGAGAAAGCTTCGAAGTAAGAATCACCAAATGGCAGATATTCTAGTCCTGCGCTAAATCCGTCAATATACACTTCCCCATTTTTCGGGAAAGTGGCGAGAACAGCATCATCTGATCGGTCTCTTTTACAATTACTAAAGAGTACTACAACAGCCAATAAACAAAGTACTCTTGATATTATGGATATATTCATGTTTATGAAATTTACTATTTACCAATATTGATGTGAATGTATGTCCTAATTTCCCACTCCGATCCATTGTCAAAACCTACAGGGCTGATGATTGGATCAGGACTGAATTCAGCTGCCACATTAGGCAGGTAACGTGGTGAATATTGATCTAATGAACGCCATGTTGCACGTATTCCAAGTTGGGTACTTGGCAGGATAAACCAATCAGGTTTACCTAAAGTCGTTGAGACATCCAACATAAGCTGGACAGGGTATGTAAGGTTGAAATCGCGATGGTAATCATAAGGCCCCCAATCGTTAATATGCACTTTTGATGTAACCTTGATCTTCTTATAAATAGCGCGAAGATCCATTGTAAATCTTTCAATGAGTCGCTCATCGCTACCATTAGCCTGAGCATTACCGATTAGGAAGTTTGAAACGATACCAAAGTCGCGATTGATCTTGGAAACCATTCTGATATGAGATTCCCACAAGTCTTCAGCAGGAACAGAATTTGGGAAAGCAAACGAACTTCTATCTCCTAAGAATCCAATTGCAGCATCCATGGTTGTTGGATGGTGGCGGTATACGAAGCCTGCGCTAACTGCAAACTTGGCATCTTCCTGACGATCATTATCCCATTGATACATCCATGTACCCGGAGTTGGATCCCAGGTCAGGAGTAATTCACCAGCAACCGTTTCTCTATTGTGTCTTACTGCGAAAGGATCAGCCTGGATATTTCTCAAACGGCCTGGTCCCTGAACATCGTTAGGCATCGGGCCAACTAAAGGCTTTTGCCATAGAAAGTTTGGTGCAATCTGTAAGTTGCCAAAAGAGTAGGTAAAACCGGTAAGGAAATTATTCTGGTTTCCACTACCAGTGTCTTTAAGTCTCCATCCTGTGAATGTTCTGGTACCATCAGCACCTCCGTTAGCAACAAGTCCCATGGTAGCGGCTTGTGCATACCAGTTGAAAGCACCTTTAGAGAATTTGATCTTTGCCTTTCCACCCCAGTTATCTGAAGCCTTGACTTTATCTACGTAAACAGTATATTGATTTGGTTCTCCAGCAGTACCGGTCTCCTCTGCGATTTGGAATTCTCTGCCATTAAGTGGTGAACCACCCCAGATTCCTCCAACTTCAACTTCAAACGGGCCAAATTTCTTTTCAACGTGAATAGTAGCTCGACGTGTTTTTGGTAATGGAACCGCTATAGAACTAACGGCAGCTCCAGCTTCGTCGATATCTTCATGATAGACACCTGTGACTCTGAAATGTTTGATATCACGTGTGTATTTTAAAAGTAATGCCGGGTTAGCCCCCCACCAAAGTTGAGGACCGAATGCGGCTTTAAGTCCTTTCAACGACTTTTTACCGTCAACCTCAATTCCGAGGATTTCTCCATTATAAATATCCAGGTTAGGTCCGTAATTAGCCTCCGGGTATAAACCAAAGAAATCGCCTTCATAGCCCCAGTGATAATGACCTGTACGGTAAAAACCTCTAAGGTCAAACATCTTTTCTTTCCATTCGAACTCAGCATCATAGACTCTCAGATTACCGATTTTGCGATTACCCTCAATGTCTCTGGCGACATTCTCATAGAAAATTTCGTCGATTGGATTATCTGCTACATTACCCAAGAA
>JBCCHF010000007.1:0-214440 GCA_039028895.1 Bacteroidota bacterium
CGACTTTGCTCCCCAGTAATTTCGTATTTCGGTTTTTCCTCTGATTGGCAACCAAAAAATATGAAGGTCACCAATATCAGACTTGCTTTTAGCTTTTCCATTTTTAAAATTTAACAAACTTAATGACCTGAATTTCTTTAACAGCATTTTGAGAATTCTGACGGGTTGCGATAACCGAATAAACCCCGGAAGAAAGCCCTTGAAGTTCCTTAAAGACTATCTCTTTTCCAGAAAAGCTCGCTGACTTTAAAACGGTTTGCCCTTCGGCGTCTACTATTTCGATAGTTAAATCAAATGGGCCAAAATTTTCAAGTGAAATGGTAACCTGTTCGAAAGCAGGATTTGGGAAAACATTGATTAGATCATTAACAATGATGACATTATTAGATCCTGTTATTTCGGAAGTATTATAATCAGGGCCTGTATTTTCTTCGGTGGCCATTGGCGTAATGAAAATGTTATGCGGATACTCATGACAACCAAGATCTTTTTCGGCAATGTTTGCAGGGCGATTTTGTCCCATAAGATCGAATAAAATATCGTTATCGATCATCTCGATGCCTTCAAACTGAGGAATTGATTCAAACCCAGGTTCTGCTGCATTTCTGGCAGGACTGTTTTCAGAAATACCCCAAAACCCTTCGCTATTAACAGAAAGGAGAGGGTCAGCAACCATTATTCCTGAAGGCGGTAAAGACATACCGAGATCGCCAAAACCAATATTGCCTATCCATGTTTCGTTACCTGTAGGATCGTCGAAAATATCATTTTCTGGATTGGCGAATATATTATTTGAAAAAGCAATATTAGTTGGTTCATTATCGCCTCCTCCTCCAAGCCGGATTCGATCACAATTTACAATAGTATTAAAAGCTATATTGATATTATCCAAAGGGTCAGATTCTTCGTTTTGAAGAAATATGGCCCTGTCAGTCAGTCCGAAAAAGTAATTATTATAAATGTACTGGTCTTGTCCTTCTCGCACCCTGACGCCCCCTTTTCCATTTAAAAAGAAATTGCCGTAAACGATATTTTCTGACCCATGACGGAGTACCAGTTCGGCTTTTGTGTTATCTTCAAAAGTGTTATTTCGATAAACATTCTGGCGAGCCTTATTGGAAATAATTTCGCCATCTCCATCACAATGCGTGAAATAACAATGTTCCACAAGCGTTCTGCTAATTCGATCGGATTGTGTACTTAGTCCGATCCTTATTGGCTCGATACCCATATCGTTACCTATTCCTTCAAAGTTTTTGAAAGAACAATTTTGAATTTTATGATAACCAGGATGATCCGGGTCGACCAATATCGAGAGGATGTTTTGGTCGTCGAGATTTAGTCGATTCTCAAAATTGCAATAGGTGATATTAACATACTGACTTGATTCGCGAACGATCAAATATTTATAGCTGGTGTACGCCCTGATGTTGACCTGTGTGATATTGATGTAACTGCCCGAAACATTTATAACATGCTGGGTCCCTATATTTCCTTCAATAAATTGAACCCCTTCAAAATTGATATTATCTCCAGTGATATTGGCCCTAGATACTCCCCTAAAAATCGATCCTCCTGGAATAGTAGCTCTGATATTGAGGTAATCTTTTGAAATATTCATGTAAATGTCTGAGTAGGTGCCAATTTCCCAAATAATCGTATCATTCATTGAGGCATCATTATGCGCCTCATTAAAAGTCAATTGAGAGTTAACGTAAAACACATCTGCCTTTAATTCAATAAAAGGCAGCACCAAAAAAAGTACTGTAGCAATTGTTGGTGTTATTTTTTTCAATATGATCATAGTTTTTAATATGTATAAATAATATTAAGCTGTTTTCAAAAAAAAACAAAGAAATATAACCCTTTTGTCTTGTACAAAAATTAACTACCAGAATCTCTGTGAAACGCTGCGAATTTCTTTGCGCCATTCAATGGTGAGAAAGGTTGACTATTGTTCTCACCACAAAGAGCCAAATTGGACCTCGAAGGGTACTGGAGAGAGCACCATATTTGTTTTAGCCGGAAAATCCATATGTTGTAGCTTTTCCAGGAAAATTAAATTCGGATAATGGGGAAAGTGAAATTCTTCTTCAGCTTTGTTGTGTTTATGTTAATTTCTTTTGAACTTTCGGCCCAAAGAATTCATGGATATGCTTGCCGCGGGGATTTGGAAAAACTGGATTCTCTATTGAATTCTGGGTATGATATTAATGTTGGGAATAAATATGATTTTCAACGGTCATTATTGCATTATGCCATAGGTTGCCGGCAACCTGATATTTTGAGCTACCTAATCGAAAAAGGCATTAATGTCAATATCCTCGATGAGGAAAAAAGAAGCCCCCTGTTTGTGGCTGCCAAACAGAACCAGACTGAATTTATTAAAATCCTAATCGATGCAGGAGCAGAAGCTAATGTAATTGACAAGTACGGATTAACACCGCTCCATTTTAGTGTTCTGCAGAATAATATGGCGGTCACCAAAATATTAGTAGAAAAAGGCGCCGACCTCGAAGTCGCCAATAACAAAGGCGCAGTTGCACTTGAAATTGCAGAGAGAGAAGGGTGGATGGAAATCTATGATTACCTTATTGAAAACGGCGCCGATAAAAACAAAGTGCGGAAGCACAAGGTCAAAGGTAAATACATGGGCCAAAAAAGACCTGGCCTAATACCACAGATGTTTGCTCCCAATTTTATTTCCACGGAGACCCATATTCAAAATGGGATATTCCACCCTAATGGGAAAGAGTTCTATTTCACCAAAACAGGACGCGGTTTCAGAGAAGGTAGATTAATGGTGTCAAAACGCAAAGGCAGAAGATGGACCAAACCGCAGCAAATGACAATCACCGGAGATTATGGTGCCATCGATCCGTTTATTTCAATTGATGGTAATCAACTTTTCTATTGCAGCAATCGGCCCGTCATTGAAGGCGAACCACCTCAAAAACATGTAGACATCTGGGTGCTTAATCGCGAAGGCAAGTGGTGGAGTGAACCCATTCATTTAGGTAATGAAGTCAATGATGATGAGTTCGACTGGTTCCCGAGCGTTTCCCGAAAGGGCACACTTTATTATAGTAAACAAAGAAAAAGCAACGACATCCTGTATGCTGAATTCAAAAACGGAAAATGGCAGAAAGGGATAGTCATGAGTGATTCGATCAATTCAGAAAAGGTCGATTACGATCCTTACATAGCACCCGATGAAAGCTACCTGATTTTCGCTTCCAACCGACCAGGGGGTTATGGGTCAAATGACCTCTACATCAGTTTTAAAAATGAAGATGGCACATGGAGCAAAGCCAAAAATATGGGCCCCGAGATCAACTCCGAATATTCAGAATTTACCCCCGGCATTTCTCCTGATGGAAAATATTTTTTCTTTTCAAACAGTAAAGCAGGCGTAGGTGATCTATATTGGGTCGATGCCCAGATTATCGAAAACTTGAGATAAGAAAACACAATGATTCCACACGCTGAAATGCAGCAATATGTTGACAAAATCAACAGTAAATTCTCTGTTCACGCCCTTTGGGACGGGTATTACATCCGAATGTTCAAAAGAAGAAATCTCGTCATTGGTGGCAGCCAGGACTGGATCTATTACCACAACATTGATATCATTTTTAAAAAAGTCATTTTCTTTAATTTGCCTTCGTATTGGCAGGATGCCTGTATTGAAGGCGAAGACCTTTTCAGGCTTACAACCCACGAAGAACTCATACTACACCATCCAGACTTCAATCCTTTAGACCGACATGTATTTGCTATAGATCTCGATTTTGACTACCTCGGTAAAGGGGATAAACACACCTATTTTATCGTAGCGGCTAATGTCTTTTATGAAAGGCATGATCCCCCTGGTGATGGCCTATTGTATTATGAAGACCCATTGGGAAAAGTTGGAATTTACAATAAAAACAACAGGGTGATAAAAGTTAAACCTCAATCAGACCAAGGAACATAAAAAATACTTGTACTACTTTGCAGAAAACTTCTCTAATAAATCCACTAAACCATCCCAAAATGAAAAAAATTCTTTCCATCATCGCTCTTTTCTGCTTTTTCAGCATTACGTTATTTTCCCAGGAGACGAAGCTTGAATTAAATAACCCAATTGAAAAATCCCTGAAACTGGGCGAAAAACATGTTTATGTTGTAGAAGCTGAAGCCGATAAATATTTATTCGCTGTGGTGTTACAGGATGGCATTGACCTCACAATTGCTGTGTATGGTCCGGACGACGAAAAAGTAGGCGACTTTGACAGTCCAAATTATCAACATGGGCCCGAGTACATTTCATTTAACACCACAGCTACCGGAACCTACAGATTTGAAATCGAAGGTTTTGAAGGAAACCAGCCAGAGGATCATGTCGGAGACTATAAAGTTGAATGGTTAAATCTCGAACCCATACCGACAACGCCCGAAGGACGTATTGACCAATTATTTTTCCCGTGGAACAGGAAAGGATCTCCAGGGGCTTCCGTTGCGGTGATGAAAGATGGCGAAATTATTTTCAGCAAAGGTTATGGTGAAGCCCAATTGGAATACAATATTCCTATTGATCCGAATTCGATCTTTCATATAGCGTCTATTTCCAAACAGTTCACAGCATACTGCATGGCTAAACTGGCAGATGAAGGGAAGCTGTCACTTGACGACCCGATACAAAAACACTTGCCGGAAATGGCTGATTTCGGAAAAACGATCACGATAAAGCACCTTATCTATCACACTAGCGGATTGCGTGATCAGTGGAACCTTCTGGCCATGGCTGGCTGGCGCCTCGATGATGTGATTACCAAAGGCCAGGTTTTGCGTTTAATGAGTCGACAAACAGCGTTAAACTTTGAGCCTGGTGCCGAATATCTTTATTGTAATTCCGGCTACACCTTAATGGCTGAGATTGTTGAGCGCGTTACCGAAAAAACCTTCCCCGAATGGACTGAAGAAAATATCTTCGAGCCTTTGGGAATGACCAATACCTTGTTTTTCGACGATCACGAAAAGATCGTTCCGAATCGTACTTATTCATTTAGCGAATCAGGTTCCGGATTCAGGAAAAGGGTTTTGAGCTATGCGAATGCCGGCGCGACCAGCCTTTTTACGACACCAGAAGACCTCTTGAAATGGGCCCACAGCTTTTCCAAACCTATTGCCGGAAACGAAAAAGTCATGGAGCAAATGCAAGAGCGCGGCGTCTTGACCAAAGGTGATACCATCACATACGCTTTCGGCCAGGTCCTTGGCGAATGGAAAGGACTCAAGACATGGAGTCATGGAGGTGCAGATGCCGGATTCAGGACTTACATGGTACGATTCCCTGATCAGAATATCAACATTGCTGTTTTCAGTAATCTGGGTTCATTCAATCCAGGCCAAAAGGCTTATGAAATAGCTGAAATTTACCTGGAAGAACATATTGAGCAAAAGCCGACATCAAAAGAAAAAGCCGAAACAGCTGAAGCTGAAGAAACAAACACAGTAGAAATTGACATCGAAATTCTAGAAGCCTACAATGGAAAATATGAAATTGCCCCTGGTTTTATATTGACGATTTCTTCAGAAGACAGCCAACTATTTGGCCAGGCTACAGGGCAGGGCAGGTTCCCTTTAACTCCGAATTCAACAACAGAGTTCGGATTTGCAGATGCCGGCATCAAAATCGTTTTTGAGCGCAATGATGACAACTCAATTCCTCACCTTACCCTATATCAGGGAGCCAATGTAATCGAGTGTAAACGTATGAAGGATTTTGATGCTGATGGAGTAGACCTTAAAGCTTATGAAGGTGATTACTACAGCGAGGAATTATTAACAACATACATGCTCAGGGTAGAAGATGGTAAATTAGTCGCCAAACATCAACGCCACGACAATATCGGACTCACACCAACCAAGGAAGATCACTTTTCCGGAAATGTCTGGTTTATGGGGCAGATAGAATTTACACGTGATGGAGAAAATATTTCTGGAATGAAAGTGTCAAATGGCCGCGTTAAGAATTTGGTGTTTGGTAAGGAATAGGCATTAAACCTCCTGGATCATCGAAAATAAATGTTTTACTGTTGAGACCTTTTCTGTTTGCCAGAAACTCACCGTAGAAAATGACATGAAACTAATGACCAAATCACTGAAAATGCCAATAAAAATCACAATTCTCCTATTCTGCACTATCATTGTAATTTTTTCCTGTAAACCAGCATCCGTTCCCGGAGATGAGCAAGAGAAACAAATTACATCCGACTCACTAGCGTACGAAGCTGACGAGATCAAAGCCGAAATGATAAGAGCCTGGTTGGCCTATAAAGAACATGCCTGGGGCTACGATGTCTTATTGCCGCTTTCCAAAACAGGATACAACTGGTACGAAGAGTCGCTTGGCATTTCTCCTATCGATGCCTACAGCACCCTCGCTGTGATGGGACTTGACGAGATGGCTAAGGAAGTCGAAACTTATGCCTTGTCTAAAGACTGGGATCAGGATGTCTTTGTACAGGTTTTCGAAGTGAACATCCGCATCCTAGGCGGCTTGTTGGCCATTTACGATGATACACAAAACCCTGAAGTTCTTGAAAAAGCAATTGATTTTGGAAACAGGATTTTACCCGCCTTCGATTCACCGACAGGTCTGCCTTATCATTCAGTTAACCTGAAAACCGGAGAGACTTCAGGCAACAAGGGAGAAGGGAAAGGCGAAGTGGTCAACGTCGCACAAGCGGCCACTTACCTCGTTGAATTTGGCATCCTGAGTTATTATGCACAGGATCCTAAATATTACCAGGCTGCCAAAAGAGCGACCAAAGCTATCTTCGACCGCAAGTCTGAAATCGGTTTACCTGGAGATTACATTAATGTAGAAACAGGAGAGTGGACCAATAACTGGTCGTATTTGCAGGCAGGGGTCGACTCTTATTACGAGTATATGTTCAAAAGCAATTTCCTATTCCCAGACCCTGAAGTTGAAGCGATGTGGGATTACAGTTTGGCGAAAATCAATGAGCACCTGGCCGAAGATTTTGAGGACCATCGCTTCTATCGTTGTGTGAATATGCACACCGGTGAAGTTGTTAAACGTTCTATGTCATTATACGATGCGTTCTTCCCGGCAATGCAGGCAATGCACGGTGATTTGGAAAATGCTGAAAAGAATATGGCAACCTGGGACTGGCTTTGGGATAAATATGGATTGCTGCCCACAAGGTATCACTACGAGGCAGATACCATTGAATACGCCAATTCAGAACTTAACCCCGAGATCATCGAATCAGCCTATTACCTGCATCGGGTAACAGGTAATGACAAGTACCTGCAGATGATTCATAAATACTGGGATGATATGAAATCCTGTTGTCGAAATAACGTGGCGTTTAACGCAGTCGATGATGTAAGAACAATGAAAGCGAAGGATTATTTAGCTACCTATTTCTATGCCGAAACGCTAAAATATTTCTATTTGGCTGCAGCCGATGAATCGGAATTTAATTTTGATGATTACGTGTTTAATACGGAAGCACATCCGTTCAAAAGGAGTCATTTCGACAAGGAGAAAGCTAAAGTGTATTTGGGAATTAACTAGTCTCGTTCACAACCAACTTATAACCAATACCCCGAATGTTTACAATTTTGACTGTGGTATCAGCCTCAAGTTTTTTACGCAATTTGGATATGAAAACGTCAAGGGTCCTGCCGACATAATCGCCTTCGTCACCCCAGACTTTCTGGAGAATCACTTCGCGTTCAATGGGCTGATTAGCCGAATCATGAAGCAGGGCAAGCAATTCCGCTTCCTTATTGGATAATTCAGTGGTTATGCCTTTATGAGACAGCGTCATATTCCTTTTGTCAAATCTGGACGCACCGAGCGGAACCACAAAAGGATCATATTTTTCAGGTTCTCTTTTGGTGATCACATAACCAATAAAACCGATAAAAACCAACAACGGCACAGACCAATAAGCCATTCTGGACGGATCAGAATTAGTGGCTGCTACCTCTGCAGCATCCAAAACGGGCGGGTCAATATTTATAGGATGATTTTCATCATCGTAATCCAGCTTTTTTGCAGCTTCAGTTCCATCCAGAATTGTGATCAAAAGGTTATAACAACTTTCAGGTAGACCTCTTCCCACGCAACCCATAATTCCTTCATAAGCAGTATTGCCCAACTCAAAGCTATGAACGATATCTTTCGTTTCACAATTTTCAATTTCCACAAGCAGGAACTCGGCAAACCCGGTCTTCCGTTTTACATCATCTACGATGAACATGATATCTTCCGGGTTAAACCCAAAGTCAAATTCGAATGGAATCTTATAACTATTGTCAACCTTTTCAATTGGCATGACACGTGACGACTCATCGCCATGACAAAGGAGTACGTGGTGGCCTATGGTCCGCATCGCAACGCTAATTCGCTTTTCTGCAATTACCTCGTCTACGTTACTTTGCGCCAACAATGGTAAAAGAATAATCAGAATGATAAACCCCAGTTTTTGAAATGCCATATTGAAATACCCGAAAGTCATACTACAAATCTATTTGGATTAAAACTTTTTTTGAAGTCTTTTACCCTCAATTTACATTAATTTACATTTGGTTACAGCATAAAAATATATTCTAACTTAATTTTAACCTGTGAAAGCAAATAGGGTTTATTCCCTCAGCTATCAAAACGTTTCCAGTTCTAAAGAGGTCTCACGAAAAGGACTCTACGTCAAAATTTATATCATATCAGGATGACGCTGGATGCCTTCCAGGAGACCTCGATAGAACAATTTGAACAAAGCATTTAGAATAAAAACACTTCCAGGTATGAAAAGATATTTAGTCGCATTGATGTTAACATTTCTGGCCTGCCCGCACCTTTCAGAGGCACAGGAAATACTGACAAAGGAGTTACGCTATCAAATCGATAATGTTTTACCTCCATTTGCAACAACCAGAGAACATTTGGCGGAAGCCGATTCAATCGTCCATCTCAATAAGCATTACAAGACGTGGTGGATCGACGAATTTGTTTCAGTAGAAGTATCAGCGATTCACAATGGAGAAAAGGTCATTGCCATGGGTGAAAATGATGTGTTCACCAATGAGCAAAAAGTCATTATGAAAAACGCCGACTCAGGGACTGATATTTCGATTTATGTCCGATATATGCCCAATAACACCTTGTCTCATAATGACGAAAAGGACTTTTTCTTCAGTTTTATGGTCCTGCCAGATAATGAAGCAACTTACCCCGGGGGTGTAGAAAAGTTTGGCGAATATTTAAAAGAAAATGCCATCGACAACATTGAGAATCCGATTATTGAGGACAATGATATTACAGCCATCAAGTTTATGGTCGACGAAGAAGGTCTGATCACAGATGCCAAATTGTTCTGGTCTTGTAAAAATGAAGAACTTGACAAATTGTTATTGGAAGCTATTTGTAATATGCCCAAATGGACTCCCGCTCACTATGTCAACGGCCATAAAGTAAAACAGGAATTTGCGCTCACAGTAGGTAACCTTGAAAGCTGTGTGATCAATATGCTGGGTACGCGGCCATTCTAATTGCTACACTATTGTTTAATTGTCTTTCTTCCTTGCAGTCAGTCTGCAAGGCCAGGAACTTTATTGCTAAATTTCAAAAATGAAAACACTGCTCTCCTTCGTATTTAGCTTGTTATTGATGGGTTTTGCCTTCGCGCAAAGTAGTGATGATCGCCCTGATCTCTTTATTGATTGCCAGATGTATTGTGACTTTACATACATCAAAGAGGAAATCCGGTTTGTCAATTATTTGAATGATCGCCAAATGGCAGACATCTACGTACTGGCTACCCGTCAGTCTACTGGTGCGGGGGGCAGGGAAGTGCAACTCGCTTTCATTGGCAATAATGAGTTTACCACAATTAATGATACGATCCGATACTTCACAGACCCCGATGGGACTGACGCCATCCTTCGTGAGCAATTCGTCAAGGAATTGAAAAAAGGCCTGCTACAGTTTCTGGTCCAAACGTCAATGATAGATAAAATTACCTACAATGTTGCAGTCACAGAAGAAGGGGAAGAAGAAACAGAAGTTGTTGACCCCTGGAAGTATTGGGTATTTAATATTGGCGGTAGGGGATGGCTGGAAGGGGAAGCCACGTATAAAAGTATTAATCTTACAGGCCGTTTTTCTACTTCAAAGGTAACCGACAAGCAAAAATTCACCCTTTCCGGATTCTATAATTTTCAGAAATCAACCTTTGAATTGACAGATGGCAACGAGACATTCGAAAAAAGAAGTTATGATGTGCGCGCCCTCTACGTGAAAAGCCTCGGGCCCAACTGGTCAGCTGGATTCAGAACCAGAACCGGTTCTTCGACATTCGGCAATACCGATATTTCCACCACCTTCAAACCTGCTATCGAGTACAACGTTTTTCCTTATTCCGAAAACAGTACCCGAAGGTTCAGTTTCAATTATTCTATTGGCCCCGAGTATTATAACTACACTGATACCACAATTTATAACAGGCTCTCAGAAACCCGAATGCGCCACGGACTGGATATTGAATTTAACCAAACTCAAAAGTGGGGAAATATTTCGCTGGATATTGGTGCACAACAATACTTGCACGATATGACATTGTTCAACGCATACTTCAACCCCAATGTACAATGGCAAATTTTTAAGGGCCTGAGTATCAACTTTGGCGGGTATATTTCACTGGTAAGAGACCGAATAAATATTGCCAAGGCTGATGTCTCAAACGAAGACATCATATTCCGCACAGTGCAACTGGACACCGACTTTACTTACTTCACTTACTTCGGTTTGAACTACCGATTTGGGTCAAAGTATAATAATTATGTGAATCCAAGATTTTAGGGGTGATTCATCTCTACCCTAACCCTTCTCCTCCAGGAGGTGGGAACTCACTTTCGTACCCCTCCTGAAGGAGGGGTTAGGGAAGGTCGCTATCCTTAACGCGCAATTTTTACTACTCTTTCAATGTCAATAACCTCTTCATCTTCATTTACAATTTGTAAGAAATAAACGCCATTGGGTATACTACTGATATCAAGTTGGAAAACTGAGTGATCTCCCGAATGATTGAAATGCCCGGCATTGATCAGTTTTTTTAAAGTATCCATCAGGTAATATCCCAGGCGATCCTGTTCTTCATTGTAATATTCGATAAAAACGCTACCCTTGGTCGGATTAGGGAAAATATGGATATCGTGTTCTTCCATAAATTCCGGGTCAACCGAAACGGTGTCGAGTGTGAAAGTCTCAATAGATGTCGTCTGAATTTCTGCATAGCAAAGGGTGTTGAATTGGTATTCATAGGTCTCAAACGGCAACAACTCTCCAAGTAAAAATTCTTCATCTTCAATGATAATGGTTGTCCAGTCACTAGTGCCTGCAATACGATAATCGAGTGTTAAAATACTTTCTCCTTCAAATGGATCCCAGGTAAACAGCACCGTTGTTTGATCAATGGTTTCCACCTCAAAATTTGACACCGCCTCGCAAACTTCATAAGAGCCATTTTCAGGGACTCCTGGCCTTCTGGGCAATAAGTTGAACTTCACTTCAGCCAGGCCAAAACAAACAGGGTCTCCATGGTTGCTCATAGCGGTAAACAAGACATACTGAGCCTCCAGGCCCACCATATCAGGCCCGGAGAACCCGCCATAAACGGCCTCACCAGTACCTTGAGGAAAAGTCATTTCGCCCCAGTACGTCCATTGATTACCATTCATCGAATAATCGATTTTTACCTGGTTAAAGCCACGGTCTAACTCATTAGGATCATTAGTATTCCAGACCCAGGTTTTGGAAAGATTCCTGGCGAATCCAAGATCGTACATGATCCAGTGTGAATTGCCATATTCGGCTTTCGGGTTTGGGTTTTGGGCACAGGAAGCCCAGGTGTCTTCCCATATGGAGGCATCGGCCGTAAAGCATTGGGCCATTAGCCCGGTTTGAATTAAGAGAACAAATATTATCGTTAAAAGCTTTTTCATTTCGATTAAATGTTTTTCGATGGTCATGATTTGATTTTCGAACTGGATTACATCAGGTCCATAAAACCTATTGGTGGATCGGTTGACATGGTATTGTAGAAGTTGCCAATATTAGGGAATAGAAGCGCGAGGTCTGAACTGGACACCCCGTACCATAAAGCCAACTCAGCGAAATATTCGTCAGTCGATATTTGTGGAATGATCACGCCTCCTCCCACTTCGATATCTGAGTTAAGCGCGAGACTGGGGTAAGCGCCATAGATGTCCTGTCCGTTGACTTTTCCCCCCATTACCAATACGTTTCCGCCCCAGGCATGGTCAGTGCCATTACCATTAGAGGTCAGTGTACGTGCAAAGTCAGAAATGGTGAACGTCGTTACATCGTTTTCAACGCCCATTTCTGCCAAGGCCGCCTGGAATTCACTCAGTCCTGCATTCACAGCCTGCATGAGCGCAGTGTGGTTGTTGAGTAACTCATCATGATTATCAAATCCATCAAAACGAATAAAGAAGGTTTGTCGGCTTACACCCAATTGCTGACGAACGTTGATCGTGCGGGCAACCATCTTCAGGCGTTGTGATAACTCGTTATTCGAAAAAGCGGTATTCAGCGTTGAGCCACTAACGGCAGCACTGAAAAGTTCGTGAGTATTTTGACTGGCACTCACGGTTTCTGCATATGTCTTTTTGAAAATATCCTGGTATTGTTTTTCCATGAGGCTATCTACAGCAGCTGTCCTAATCTGGTCAAACATTTGCAAGCCCCCATAACCATTTATGCCTAATGAACCGGTACCAGTTGGCAAAATGCTATACTCTGATGCCATTTCTCCTAGCTGGAAAATGTTTTTCCCCGAAAGGGAGATATTCATCGAAATATCCTGATTAGTGTTGGCGGATTGCACAAGATCAGCCAATCGGCCACCCCAGCCGGTCGGCGAGGTGGTTTGTGGAACTGAGGTTTGCCATTGCTGGTCCTGATCGATGTGAGAAAAGAGGCCAAATGGCAGATTGTTGCTGTTAAAATAATCGTTTTTCGTAGTCGGCTGGACAAGTGTACCGACATTACAGACAACTGCTATTTTTCCTTGGTCATAAAGCGACTGTAGCTGGGGCAGCGCTGGATGAAATCCAAGGTTCTTTTCGTTATAGGTCAGGGCATTTAGGTTTAATAATGAGGCTTGTGGTAATGCCATATTGGTGCGGGTAGCCGCGTATTCGGTGTAATGTTCATTGCTGACAGGTGCCACCATATTGAACGAATCGTTACCGCCACCTAACATCACACAAACAAGCGCGCGATAGTCGTTATCTTGTTTGAAAAGACTTTGTTTTTTGAAAGAAGCCGCATTCATTGCCTGCAGGTTGAAAAGGGTAGAGAAAAAGGTGGTCGAGCCGATGGCTGCACAGGTTGCCGTTCCCAAAAACTGGCGGCGGTTATATTTTTTTGGTTTACACATGATTGAAGGTTTTGACTTTTAGAAATGCTTGCATTACCGCAATGCAGGTTACTTGAGAATAGCGTAATCAGGTGAAATGTAAATTAGGTAAAGGGCCATTCTTAATCGCTCCTGTGGAGTGCCAAGCTGACTGACTGCATTGTTAATGATGCTCTTGGTATCGGCCGCTAACAATCCATTGGCGACAACGATATCCAGGAAGTTAATCATGCCTGTCGGATCGTTCAGAAAAGGAGCGAGCTCCGAATAATCCTGACCATCAACAAGCCATTCCGGATCGCCGTTGCCATAGTCATACTGAAGATCATCCAGATTGATATCTTCATCATAAAAGGTGCAGTCGGCTTCGAGATATGGACCAAAGATTACCCTGTTTTGAACATCGTTAATGATACCAATGGCATTGGTTGAATTAAGGATTTGGTATTCTGGGCCAACGAGGTAATTCTGGCCTATCGCCCCTTGCGGAGAATAGTCCGGCCGATAAAAATTGAATACACTTGGAGCACTCAGTGGTAACTGGCCCGTATTGTCGATAAGGCAATACACGTCTTTAAAGAAACCACCTTCGATATTCGAGGCAAGTTGAAAAGTTTTGAAGATATTCATTACCCTGACCATCGGTTCGCGTAGTTTACCGAAGGAAAAAGCACCAGACGGATTACAATTCCTGGCATCTGGATGTAACAGAATGGCTCTTAATACCTCCTGGAAATTATCGGGAGACGCCGGATCGAAAACTGCTGCGACATCCTGCACATAAAATGGACTGGGATTAGAGGTCGTAAATCGCTGAATCAGTTGCTTGCAAATGAAAGGTGCAGTGTTTTGGTGCTGGGAAAGATGGGCAATTGTTTGATTGATATCTTCCATGCCTGATTGACCAGCAGGTAGTATAACACTATTCAGTAACACCTTTTCACTGGTGTCGTGATAATTGTCATACATCTTCATTGGCATTTCTGCAATGATGCTAGGTGCCAGTCCTTCTGAATCCGGCTCAAGAAAACCATTAACCAGCGGACTGCTTAAGCCAGTAAACACTTGAGCAAACTCCTTGATATCGTCGTTATTATAGGTTGGGATAAACTCGCCCTCGCTGTTATATTGTCGTGTTCCATCCGGGTTTAATTGCCATAAGCCGATGCTGAACAATTGCATGATTTCTCGTGCATAATTTTCGTCAGGATGAATATTTAATGATGGGTCGGCTTTGGGGTTGTTATAGTGAGAGAGGAACAACCCCATGTTTACATTAAGCGTAACATCTGTAAGCAGGTTTTGATAATTGCCAAAACTGCTATTGATAAGCATGTCGTAATAGCTGCCGCCAAGCAAGCCAAAGTCTTCAAAAAAGTCACTGTTCCGATTTAACACCATGATCTGGCTTAACGCAAAAGCCATCCTTTGCCGAAGTACATCAGGAGAGGTGAGGTTGTTATTGATCCAGGCCCAGTCCAGGTAATCCGTTGTGATCCCAAAATCTTCCATTGGGTCATCGGGGTCACCCGGGTCGTTATAGGCCATGCGCATCATCTCGGCTCGGATGCTCAATTGTGGTAAGGCGAATTGCTCATCCAGCCATGTACTATAGCCCATAGCCGCGGTCATCCGGATGGTCGCATAATCTGCCCCAAATGAGGCCTGCGCTAAAAAACGAGAGGCGTCTTTTAACTGGGCGTCGTTCTCGATGGCAAATCCATCTACTGTGGTCTGGCCGCTTATATTAGCAGCATCAGAACTGGTGGAGACCATTACATCGTTATCGTGACCAGCGCCAAGAAAATCGAGATGTTCAAATTGCGCATTGGCACAGAGGAAAGAAATTAATGCAAAAAATAAAAGTAGCAGTCGCATAATCTTGAAGGGTTAAGGACGATTGAATTGATTGTTCAACCCTAAAACGACGATGTTGAGATTTACCCTACCGGCAGCCACCTCAACCCTAACCCTTATCCTCCATGAGAAGGGAACTCATACACGTCCCCCTCCTGAAGGAGGGGTTAGGGGAGGTACCGGCCCACAGCAGAATTTATTCTTACCTTCAATGAGAAAAAATGATAACACACTCGTTGAGTTGTATATATTTTATCTCAAAAAAACACCTGACAAATGGACAAAGTAAAAATCATGCTCACCGTTGAAGAGTTGAGTGACCTTGTAGCCATCCTCGAAACTTTACCTTACGGAAAGGTGAAGCATATCATAGAAGCTTTAAAAACAGAAAATGATACACCAGAACTGGACATTGGTGATAAAGTACGTGCCCGCTGGCTAAAAAGCAGTACCTGGTATAATGGCAAGATCGGCGACTATAAAGATGGACAGTACTTTATCAAATATGATGATGGTGACGAAGAATGGACCACCATCGAATATATCGAATTGCTTAACCGACCGGGCAAATCCAGCGACGAAAAGTCATTTAGTCTTGGCGACAGGATTAAAGCCCGATGGAAAGGAGGAAGCACTTTTTACAATGGAAAAATTGCCAAAATAAAAGGTTCGCAATACTTTATCAAATATGACGACGGTGACGAAGAATGGACAACAGCCGAGTTTATCGAGCTAATTTGAAAATCAAACTATGGAAAAAGTATATCAGATCTGGACAGCTGAACACGACAATTGTAAATACAAGATCGAAGAAGATTCGCCGACCTTTGGGTGGTATGTGTTTAGGTATAATAAGCGGGGAGTATGCACCCACGATTATGTTCAGCATGATCTGGAAATGGCCATCAGTTTTGCAGAAATGCAATTTAGTGTACCCAAAGAAAACTGGAAACAAGAAAAATGAAATTTTATGTTAAAAACGATCCTGTTGATACTATTGGGATTATTCTTCCTCCTGAATGGTGCCAATCATTTGTTAAATACCCATTACTATGAGGAATATTCCCAGAAAAAGGGATTAATGTCGCCAAGGCTGATGGTTCAGCTTAGTAGCATTGTCCTGATTTTTGGAGGACTAACCCTGATGACTGGCTATCTGTTGATTTATGGCGTAATCGGTCTTTCGGTTTTCCTAGTTATCGCCTCATTTACGATCCATTCATTCTGGAAAGAAAAAACGACTGAGATGCGTTTACAGGAAGGCATGCATTTCGCAAAGAATATGGCCATCCTTACCGAATTGATTTACATTGTGGCTTGATAAAATACACCACATGAAAGAGGTTTTATTCAGACAATACAAATTTAATTTGCTTTACGCAGAAGCATTAGTTGTCGATATTGAAGAACATCAGATGACCATAACTCCATCAAAAGGGTTAGAAAATCATCCGGCCTTCACACTCGGGCATTTGATCTCTGCCGCTGCTTTAACGTCACGCTATCTGGGCGGGCCTTACAATTTCAGTCCGGAGTGGGAGAAGTTGTTCAAAAGAAATGGCCCTGGCGATCCGACCCTTCCAGAAACTGACGCTAAGCTGTATCCTGAAAAACAAATCCTGCTCGATGAACTAAAAAAGCAACACGGCATCGTCGAAAACCTGATTGCAGACTTGGATGACGCTAAATTAGACGAAACCGTCAAGTGGCGATTTTATGAGTATATGAGTACGGTTCGCGATATGTTATATTTCATGTGTGTTTCGCATGAATCCATGCACCTTAGTCAATTAGCTGCCTGGCGACGAGCAATGGGCCTGCCGTCTGCGTTGGCCAGACTCTAGGCAATCGACACCTGCAACCGTTAATAAAATGACAAAACATCCCAATATTGAAGATGAAAGATTCATCCGTGAAACCCATCGGTTGGCTATCCTGTCCGCGGAGAGCGGGTTCGACCCTTTTGGTGCAGTTTTGGTAAAAGATGGAGAAGTGGTTGCCTCATCAATCGACAAATGCATTGCCTATTCTGATCCGACCGCCCATGCCGAACTCATACTGATCAGTGAATATTGTCGTGAAAACAAGCGGATCAGCCTGGAAGGATTTACCTTGTATTGTAACGTCGAGCCATGTGTCATGTGTAGTGGTGCGATCCATTGGTCGAGAATTTCAAGAGTCGTATTTGGCGTAAGCCAAAGCAGCTTGCAAAAAGTCAGTAAAGGCAAACAGAAACCCTCATGTGAAGAATTGATCAATATCGGCAATTCCAAAATAGAAATCGTAGGACCGTTATTAAGTAAGGAAGGATTAGCCGTTTTGAAAAAGTATCCATTTAAATCCAAAAAAGAGCGGCACCAGGCTTTTTGGCCGAAAGCCGAATAATTCGGTCCAAAGAATTATTGACATGTTAAAGTACACCTCCATTCAGTTGGCCTTACTTTCCATCACACTTTTACTGGCATTTTCCTCTTGTGCAGGCTGGTTTATGAAGGTTAAAAAAGATGCTGATATTGTAGTTGCCGATGGTTCGAAGCAATTCCATAATTCATTATCCTTTGTTGCGGATGCACACGCTGACCCATTAATGAGAGGAAAGAAGCTTTGGAGAAATAACAGTATGCATGTCAATTTCCCTAAGATGAGGGAAGGAAATGTAGCACTTCAGATATTTGGCGTGGTCACGAAATCCGGCGTCCCGAAAATGGATTTTAATAAAGAGCCGAAAGTCAATATGCTCGGTGTTGCATTTCCTGGCTTGATGTTTAAAAAGGCCTTCAAAAAAGGATTATTTCAAATCGGGAAGTTGCACAAGGCGGAAAAGAAGGATGATAAATTCCACATCATTCAAACGAAAGCAGATCTTGAAGAATTGGTTAAACTCCGGGAAAAAGATAATGCTCATATTGGCGGGATGCTATGCATAGAAGGCATTCATTGTATTAAAGACTCAATCGAAAAGCTGGATGAGCTTTACAATAAAGGCGTATCTATTATTGGACTTTCACACTTTTTTGATAATCGATATGCAGGCTCTCAAAGTGGAATGAAAAAATACGGACTGACAGAGAAAGGCATTCAATTGATTGAAAAAATAAATGACCTTGGTCTGTTGATCGACTTGGCCCATGCTTCGGAAAATACGATTGATAGTGTATTGAAATTCTCAAAAAAACCACCGATCATATCACATGTAGGTTGCGCTCATGTTCAAGATAGTCCGAGGAACTTAAATGATGAGTATCTCAAAAAGATTATGGATAAAGGTGGCATTGTCGGGGTCATGTTTTTCAATCCCTTAAAAAGGAAAGCGCCCGATATTCATAAGATTGCAGACAACATCATGCATCTTGTTAAATTAAATAATGGAAACGCTCAAAATATTAGTTTGGGATCCGATTATGACGGTATGACCATCGTTCCATTCGACATTAGTGAATTGCATATGCTCACACATATCCTTTTGGAAAGGGGAATGCCTCAAACTGATGTAGAACTAATTATGGGTGAAAACCTGAAAACCTTTTTCCTAGAAAATTTACCGGGATGAAATATGATGAAAGTCTATTATCTTGCAACTAGATCGCTTACCACTCTTTGTTGAAATTAAAAGATAAATCTTCGCACAACGCTGTAAACCCATTTACCACTCTGTGGTGAGAAAAAATAGTCTAATTTCTCTTTACAGATTTACGAAAAGTATATTGCAAAACAACACGACGGATTTAATTCTTTGTAAACATGACCATTAGAAGTTGATAGAATGAACCTGAAAATTACCATTAATCTCCTATTCAGTTTACTTCTTTTCTCCACTACTGGGTTTGCCCAATATTTTACAACGAAGAATCCATTTTCAGTCAAAAAGTATGCACAATTCCTTGAAGAAAATTCGAAAGTTGTAAACGCTAACAAATACCAAACACTCGAAAAGGTTGCGGGTAAGTTCATACTTAAAACCTATAATCCTGATAAGTTAATTCTGACCCAGGTGATGACATTCAAAGATATCGAACTCTCCATTTTAGATGGCCCTTACCTGGAGTTATACGATGACGGATCAGTCTGGAAAAAAGGCCAGTTTTTCAATAATGCAACATCAGGGGTCTGGGAATTTCATTATCCTTTTGCTGGTGAGGTACAAAGTGGAGAATTTCTCGATGGCAAAAAAGAAGGCTCCTGGATAAGAAAAGACTCCCTCGACAGAACGATGCGTACCTCCTCCTACCTTGCCGGTCAACTGGAAGGCGAATTAACCGTATTTGACAAGGAAGGGAATGTGGCCTATAAAGAATTTTATGAAGCTGACGAATTGGTCAAGACAGAGATCCAGGATTCATTAATCTATAAAGATAACCGACCTGGAGCTGTCGTTTTACCAGCCATGCCAGCCTGTAAGGACCTAACCGGAAAAGCCAGAGAATCGTGCCGCGAATATGAATACATGAAATATGTTTACGGAAAGATAAAATACCCAAACAGGGCCGTAAAAGAAAACATAGAAGGCACAGCAATCGTCAGTTTTTTAGTAGAAAAAGATGGATCACTAAGCAATTTTACGGTACTCCGTGGCATTTGTAAAGACATAGAAAAAGAATGCATGAGAGTGATCAAAAGTTCTCCGACCTGGATACCAGGACAACAAGATGGAGAACTGGTCAGAGTCAGATATAATATGCCGATAAAATTCAAACTGGAGTAGTAACATATGATCTCTCGATTACTTATTAGCTTGTTTTTGTTGACTTTCTTCTATTTGGCTAAAGCTCAGCAAACCGTAGGAATTTTCACGAATACCCCGGAAGCATTTGACGGGTATACCCTTTTCGCGCCCATTACCAGCACAGAAACCTATCTCATTGATAATTGCGGAGAACTGGTGCATAGCTGGCCAAGTCAATACCGACCAAGCCTGTCTTGCTATTTACTTGAGGATGGTTCTCTTTTAAGGACCGGGCGAATCACCGGCATGAACGGAGGCAGTGGTATCGTGGAACGTATCGACTGGGACGGAAATGTTACCTGGAGCTATTCCGCAATGTCTACGCATGGACGGCAACATCATGATATCGAACTATTGCCCAATGGCAACATCCTGCTCATCGTTTGGGATGAACGATCACCAGAAGCATTAACTCAGGCCGGAGGCAATACCGACAACGACATTGTCATCTCCGAACAAATAATTGAAGTTCAACCCGACTTAGTTAATGGGGGAGGGACGGTTGTTTGGGAATGGAAGGCCTGGGACCACCTGATACAGGAGGTAGACCTGCAATACGATGACTATGGGGTTATCGCCGACCATCCAGAAAGAATTGACATCAACTTTTTGGAGCATAATAATACCGACTGGTTGCATATCAACGGCATTGATTATAATGAAACTTTTGATCAGATCATTTTAAGTGTTCACCACTTTGATGAATTCTGGATAATCGACCATTCGACAACAGTGGCAGAAGCTGGAGGATCTTCGGGTGGTAATTACGGGAAAGGTGGAGACCTCTTATACCGTTGGGGCAATCCAGCGGCATATGGACAAGGCACCACCAATGATCAAAGATTATTCGGCCAACATCATACACATTGGATTCCGGAAGGTTATCCCGATGGAGGAAAGATCATAGTGTTTAATAATCAGGCAGGAGAACCATCTGGCCAGTTTTATTCAACAGTTGACATCGTCGAATTGCCGATAGATGAAAATGGCAACTATGGATATGGCAGCGGCGCATACGATCCTGCTAATTTTTCATGGACCTACCAGGCATTGAATCCTACTGACTTTTTCTCCAATATTATTTCCGGAGCTGAAAGATTGCCGAATGGTAATACACTGATTTGCCAAGGGGTAGGCGGACGCTTTTTTGAAGTCGATCAAAATGGTAATACGGTATGGGAATACGTTAACCCAGTCAATGGTTCGGGGCCAATCAACCAGGAAGCTTTTCCCATCGATAATAATGTTTTCCGTTGCACACGCTATGGACCGGATTATCCTGCTTTTGAAGGCAAAACCCTGACCCCAATGGGATATATCGAAAATGGATCAGACATAGAATGCGATTTGTATATGTCGGTGAGTACAGATAATAATATTCTGGCTGAAACCAATTTCAAAGCATATCCAAATCCTTCTAACGGACTTGTTTATGTGGAAATGGAAACCCCGATTCATGCTGAATTGCAACTATTTAACCTACAGGGGAAACTTCTTCTAAGTCAATTAGTTAACGCTCGAACCTCAAGCTACCAATTAGACCTGTCTGGTTTTGAATCCGGAGTTTATTTTCTTGCTGTTTCAAATTCAGTTTCGATTATTTCTCAAAAACTCATTTTGTGCGAATAACCTGGACCTCGACTTTCCAGGAAACCGGTATTGCAAATATGAACCCGGAATAGTAAATTGAATGGGTTACCCCAATGCAGCAGTAGACGTTGAACGAGATTCCATTGGAAGGTTCCAAAGTGGTAAAACATTTTTAAATTGAAAAAGACAATATTAACATTGCTGGTTGCTGTTTTTATATTTTCAGAATGTAATTACCCCAAAACGGAAACTACCGAAAAGGTAGAAATCCCAATTCCCCGCGATACACTTTTTGCCCAACCCAGCAATCTCCTTAATGAATACATCGGATTTAATTCACCAAAAGCCATCGATACGCTCGTGTCGATCGAAAACGAATATTTCAAACGTTATAAATCGGGGATTAGTAAATTTTACGGTACTGTTTGGCGAGAATTTGCGGAAAGCAATAGTCCGGAAGATAGCACCACGATTTACCAACGGTATCTCGGCCAACTAGGAGAAAAGCCAGACAGTATGCACTGCACGATATACGCCGACAGAGCATTGAAAGTCGGACTGGAAGACCAATTCGACAGACTCGAAACTACCCACAGAAGGATTTGGAAACAAAGGGAACATGCGGGTTGGAGTGTAGGCTATATTCTTGTAAAAGAACACAACTGGAAAGCTTACCTCGTCCTCGACAAAGCATCCGGTGAATATGACCACTGCATGAATGCCTACCAGAGAAACAAGTCCTATCCAGTTTGGCGACAGCCCGACATCCCGCTTGAAGCGGTGTTTGTCAAAGGAGAAGATAATATCAAGATCCAGGAACTCTTGTTAGAAAACGAATTTGGCTGGGGGTTTAGCGAACAGGGCATTCACACCTGGATAACCAGGTTCGATGTATTGAAAGAATGTAATTGGTCCGGTGCACCGGGAAAGGCCTTTGAAACCAGTTCCAAGCCACTGTTTATCAAAACCCCGTTTTTGGAGTTTAATGATTATTTATCTCACGTTATTATTTTCCCACCAAAGGAGTGAGGCTCGGTCGTATTCTAAATAGTCTTGGCGAATAAAATATCTTTCGATTCAAACTTAACCTGGTTGGCCCATGCTTCGATGCGGCTCTTTGTAAGCTCCGATTGATTATCCTCATCTATAGCCAGGCCATAAAAAGTGGATTCATCTTTTTGGGCTTTTGATTCTATAAAATCATAACCTTCTGTTGGCCAGTTTCCAATGATTATGCCTCCACGTTCAAGGATAACTTCTGCCAGGATGCCTACGCCATCAACGAAATATTCGCCATAACCATACTGATCTCCAACTCCGTAGAGCGCAACTATCTGATCCTTGAAATCAATGGTCTTGAAGTTTTCAAAGAAATTATCCCAGTCGCTCTGTAATTCACCATCATACCACGTAGACAGGCCAAGGATGAGCAGGTCAAATTTTCGAAAGTCAGTAAGCTGAGCATTAAAAACTTCAATAATCTCAACATCTTCATCACGTAGTTGATCAACTAGTAATTCTGTAATCTCTTCAGTAACCCCGGTGTCAGAACCATAGATAATCCCAATCTTTCTCATCTCTATTTTTGAATTTATGATTTTAGTAAACAGTTATCTTTTTCAGTGCAAATTTAAGCATGAAAGCTTATTATCTAGAATAAATCTAAATAAAATTAAGCTGGAAATGAGCCGCTTATTCATAAGTGATTCTAACTGTGATGGTTGGCTGTATATTTGAAGAAGAATTATCGTATACTTTAAGATGAATTGTTATGGGAATCGAGGCGTCTTGAGTAAGATTGGATCAATCCTTATATTGTATCAAAATAAGAATGCATTGGATTTTGATCGCCATTCACCATAGCATGCTTATTTAAACAATAACAAGATCAATCAACTATGGCAATCAATAAAAGCTTAGCAAACAAAATGTTCATGATACTAATCGCAGTTGCCTTACTGGCTTTTGCCTACGGCTACTATGGATTTAAAACCAACAAAGACCTGTTCACCCAAAAACTGATCTATGACGAAATGGCTGGTATGATCCCGCTTTTCATCATGGTAGGATCTGGGGTGGTAGCTCTAATCGCCGTTCTCATAAAGTTTTTTTCAAAATGAATTAACCTTTGCGTGAAACCCCAAAAACTAGTTGTAAATGATATCAAATTCAACGCTTCACCATACCATTCTCCGTGAAATAATCGAAAAAGGCTACGCCCCAGATGTCAATTGCCTTTCTGAAATTCTCGGCGAAAAGAGAGAAGATGTCACCAAAGCCCTATATGCCTTACAGGACTATCATGGCGTTGTCCTTCATCCACATGAACCAGAGGTTTGGGTAATCCATCCCTTTTCTCTGGCACCAACCAATTTTTATGTAAAAACAAAAGATAAGTCATGGTGGGGCAATTGTGCATGGTGTTCCTTGGGCGTAGCCGCCTTGGTAAAAGAAGATGTTTCCATCACAACAACTCTTGGCGCCCAAACCAAACAAGTGGAAATCAATATAGTAAATGGCAAGGTCCTTGAAGAAGATTATATAATTCACTTCCCTATCCCCATGAAGAAAGCCTGGGATAATGTTATATACACTTGCACCAATATGCTAATCTTTGAAAACGAAAAGCAAATTGACAAATGGTCTGCGCAGCATAATATTCCAAAAGGAGATGTTCAGCCCATTAAAAGGATATGGGAATTCTCAAAAAAATGGTACGGAAATCACCTTGACCCCAATTGGACAAAATGGACCATTCCTCAGGCTAAAGAAATGTTCGAGGAGTTTGACCTCAATCACAAAATTTGGCATCTTGAAGACTCAAAAGAAAGATTCTAACAAACAAAAAACCTCTGCGCCTCTGTACCTCCGCGTTTCAAAATTAAACTTTGCGTCCTTTGCGTGAACCAAAAACAATAAAATGAATAAACAACTTATCATTCTTCTACTCCCAATTCTAGCTATGGGCCTATTCGGATTCAAATCAAAAAAAGAAAACAATACCCTGTTAGGCATGGTCCTGCTGGAAGACCCCAATTCTCTGGACCTTGATGGCGTATTGTCCACATTAAAATCAACATGGGAATTAGAAATAGACGAGCCCTCAAATGAAGATGGCATTTCTGTTTTCACCATTGACGATTACACAGTTGCCATAGCTAATATCCCAGCCCCTATACCCGGAGATGAGGTTGCACATGCGGCCGAATATACCTACCTCTGGGAAAATGCAAAAGAAGAAGCCGCCAAACATCAAGGTCATGTGATCGTGACCATAATGAATGCTGGCAAAGACCCGATCGCCGAAAACTTATTATTCAATAAAGTCGCAGGAGCAGTGCTGACAAATAGTGATGCTATTGGCGTATACCTGGGGGGAAGAACGCTATTGATGGACAAGCCTTTCTACCTGGAAAATGTAAATGTCATGTCTGACGGAGGATACCCTATCTTTAACTGGATTTACTTCGGTCTCCGACAAGAGAAAAATAGACGATCGATTTACACTTATGGCATGAAAGACTTCGGCAAAAAGGAAATCGAAATACTTGATTCGAAGAAACAATTTGGCGCATTAAATGAATTGCTGTTCGGCATTGTATATTACGTTCTTGAATCCGATGTAACCCTCAACCATGGCGAAACAATTGGATTTTCAGCAAACCAAAAACTGAAAATAACCGAATCAAAAGGTAAATACCTGGAGGGCAACACCCTGAAAATTAATTTTTGATAACATGAAAACAGTAAAAGGCGACCTGATAAAATTGGCCGAAGACGGGATATTCGATGTTATCATCCATGGCTGTAATTGCTTTTGCACAATGGGCGCCGGTATTGCCAAAACGATCAAACAGAAGTTTCCCAAAGCCTATGAAGCAGACCTCGCAACCGAAAAAGGTGACAAGACAAAACTAGGCACCATCACCTGGTCCGAAAGTCAAACCCGGCATGGTGAATTGATCATCGTAAACGGCTATACACAATACTACTGGGGCGGTAAAGGCAGGCAAGCAGACTATGACGCTATAAAATCTGTTTTTGAAACAATTAAGGAAAAATTCTCCGGCAAACGCATCGGCTACCCCGCCATCGGAGCAGGACTCGCAGGCGGCGATTGGACCATCATTTCCGAAATCATCCGGAAAGCCCTGGAAGGAGAGGACCATACCTTTGTAGAGTTTCAGCGTTAAAAAAAGCTATTTTATAGCCACAAAGATCCGCCCAATCCATTTAACCCATGATGCCGTCTGTTAATGTGTAAATATTAAACTCATAAACCAATAATGAAAAATATAAAAATATCAGCCTTAACCCTCCTGCTGTCCATTGGTTTTATTATCCCCGGTTGTGTAAAAGACTCCTGTCACGGTGTTGTCTTCGAAGTTTATTTTAATGTGGAAGGTGTGGCCGTAACAAACTTTATTGAATATGATGGCTACGGAGAAGGCATACCTGCTATCGCCAATGATACCATCGCTTACGCAGATCTGGATAAAGTCTTTATCGATTACCAGGTCGATTATCTCGCTTTCGCAAATCCAAATAGAGATTGGTCGTTTAGCTTGATGTCAACCGCAACAGCCTGTTCTTACATACCTGGAAGTGCAGGGTCAAAGACTGAAGAATTAGCAAGCATGACAATTACAACGTTAAATGATTTTGATAATGATCACTTAGCCAACAGCAATATCAACGACCTTTTTGATTATCACGGCTCCCTATGGAGAGACCTCGATGATCCTATACTACTCAGCAATTTCCTTGCTGGCCAAACCGGACTAATAGAGGAAGAAGATCTGGTCTTATCAATAAAAAAAGCACCGGAAATTGACCAGGAATTCCAGGTGCGTGTAGTTTTAGAGTTGTCAACTGGAGAGTCCTTTCAAATCACTTCAGAACCAATTGTCATCACACCATAATATTCATGACGCCTGACGAATTTATCAAAGCCTACGAAAAGGCACTGGGCTCTCAGAATTGGGCAAATGTAGATCCATTGGTCCACGACAATGCAAATGTGATCTTCTCAAATGGTAAGGTCAACAAAGGCAAATCAGCCGTTCAGGCAGCCTTTGAGCATAACTTCACCGCCATCAAAAATGAGACCTTCGTTATCGAAAACGTCAACTGGCTGCATAAGAGCAGCGTAATTGCCGTCTACACCTTCGAATACAAATGGGAAGGTATCTTTAATGGTCAGAAAATTGGAGGACAAGGCGTAGGTACATCAGTTTTAAAATTAGAAGAGGGGCATTGGCAATTGTTATCAGAGCATTTGGGCAAAACTTAGTAGATTTAGATTTGCCTTGCAAAAAGTTACAATGTCAAATAATGAACGATACGATAAAATAGGGATCGGCTACGACAGCACTCGCAAAGCCGACCCATACCTGGCTCAAAGGATGTACGATCTCATCCATTCCGGCAAGGCCAATAGTCTCTACCTCGATGTCGGCTGTGGAACAGGCAATTACACTTCAGCACTAAACGCTAAAGGACTAAGGTTTATCGGTATCGAACCATCCGAAGAAATGCTCGACAAAGCCCGGGTGAAAAACGAGACCATTACCTGGAAAAAAGGATATGCAGAAAGTCTTGATTTAGCTTCAGAATCTGTAGATGGTGTTTTGGTCAGCCTCACCATCCATCATTGGAAAGACCTCAATAAAGGATTCCAGGAAATAGCAAGGGTTTTGAAAAAAGACGGAAAGGTTGTTCTCTTCACAACCCTCCCCGAACAGACAAAAGCCTATTGGCTATATCACTACTTTCCGAAAATGATCGAAGATTCGATAAAAATCCTCCCAAAACTTGAAGTTGTTAAAGCAGCTTTTTCCAAAGCAGGACTAAAACTGGTTGAGCAAGAACCCTATTTTGTAAAACCAGATTTAGAAGACTGGTTTTTGTATTGTGGCAAACACGACCCCGAACGCTATTTCAACGAAGATATCCGTAAAGGCATTTCCTCTTTTTCGCTTATTGCCCATCAAAAAGAAGTTGAAAAAGGCTTGCAAAAATTAAGAGCAGATATCGACAATGGAACCATTAAAAATGTCATGAAAGAATACGAAAATGACATGGGCGATTATTTATTCCTTGTCGGAAAAACTCACAAATAGCCCCCTCTAAATGAGTGCCATACTGGACAACATAAATTGGCGGAAAGTAAAGGAATCGAACCCTCATCAAAGTTGATGGCACGGTTTTCAAGACCGCTTATGCACCATTGCATGCTACCTTCCGAATATTGAGCCCGCGATCAGAATTGAACTGATGTTAAATAGGATTTGCAGTCCTATCCCAATACCAGCATTGGGTACACAGGCGATTGCGGAAAGCAGTGGAATCGAACCACATACATCATCGTGTACAAGCTGCTTAGCAGACAGTTGCCAAACCATTTGGCATTACTTTCCGGAAATAAAAAAGCCCTTGTAAATCAATACAAGAGCCTAGGGGTGTTAATTCGTTTTATGATCAGCACCTAAAATAATGCTCCTGTACATCTGATTACAGACGAACTGGAACAATTTGAAAGTATGATATTGATTTTTATTGTCATGATTATCCTGATAAATATTGTTAATTTTCTTCAGAATTCGATTATTAAACAGGGATAAAGAGTATTGAGTTCCCTGATTCAATATTTTTTGAAATGACCAATAAATCCAAAGTTACGATTCAAGGAGTCATGTTGAATGCGTACCCAGACAGTATAGGTACCAACCTTAGTGATATGGTCAGGCTGCTGCAAAGACCAGAATTAAAAGATGCCTTTTCTCTTTTCTACGTTCTGCCGACTTTCTTTAACAGTGATCTGGATCGTGGTTTCTCCATCATTGATTATAAGTTGAATCAAGACCTGGTGGCGACCAATGATCTTGAAGCTTTAAAAGAACTCGGCATCCAGCTAAAGTTTGATATTGTCCTCAATCATTTATCGGTAGCATCTCCACAATTCAAAGACCTGCTGGAAAAAGGAGACGATTCCGCGTACAAAGATTTTTTCATTGACTGGAATGAATTCTGGGAAGGACACGGCGAGCAAAACGACGAAGGGGTCATCGTTCCCGAAAAGAAATACCTTGATAAATTATTCATGCGCAAACCAGGTCTGCCTATCCTGAAAGTCCTTTTCCCGGATGGCTCTGAACGGCCGTATTGGAATACCTTTTACCAGAATATATCTGAAAACGAGAACGGGCAGAAAACTTATCTCGGCCAAATGGACGTCAACGCCAAATCATCTTTAGTGTGGTCGTTTTATGAAGAGGTCCTTGCCGGAATGGAAAAGTACGGATGCAGCATTTTAAGGCTAGATGCATTCGCCTATTTGCACAAAGCCATCGGGGAATCCAATTTTTTCAATAAACCGGGCACCTGGGAATACCTGTCAAAAATCAATAAGATCGCCCTGGATAATGAGCTGGTGTTATTACCAGAAATCCACGCCGAATATGGTCTCCACCTGCACGACGAAGTCGCAGCCGAAGGCTATATCATTTATGATTTTTTCTTACCAGGACTGATCATTCATGCTATCGAAAAAGGAACTGGTGTAGCCTTAATGACATGGGCAAAAGAGATCATTAACAAAGGTTTCAAAACAGTCAATATGCTGGGGTGCCACGACGGTATTCCCGTACTCGACCTAAAAGGTAAAACCATTAATGGCGTTTACCAAAAAGGTCTTTTGGAAGACCACGAAATTGAAGAGATCATCGAACTCATACTGACCAGGGGAGGCCGGGTCAAAAACCTGTATGGACCTAGTGGAAAGAAAATTTCCTATTACCAGGTCAATGCAACGTACTTCAGCGCCCTTGGAGAGGATGAAAATAAAATGCTGCTGGCACGCGCCATTCAAATGTTTATGCCCGGAATCCCGCAGGTATGGTACCTCGACATCTTCGCTGGTCGTAACGATTACGAAGCCGCCGATAAAGCCGGGATTGGCGGTCACAAGGAAATCAACAGAACAACGCTTAATCTTCATGATATAGAAGAAGGGTTAAAGGAAAAACTAGTTTTAAAACAATTGGAATTGATCAGACTGAGAAATACGTCAACAGCCTTTTCCGGTAAGGTAGAATTTAAAGAAGGCCCCGATCATCGAATTTCTATTCGATGGACAAATAGCACAGAATTTGCCGAACTAAAAGCTGACCTCAAAACGTGTGAATTTTCAATTCGGGATACCAAATCTTCATTTTCTACTTAAAGTCAATTTTTAATGATCAACCTAAAAACACAATTTTTTCATTCTATGCATTTCATGTTTCGGTGCGATATCCACGAATGCTCAATCTACTTTTAAGGAAGCCATTGCTTCAAAGAAGATAAAATAAGACTTGATTCCTGAGATTGAGGCGCTGTTGGCCAACGAATAATGCGCTGATTGTCATAGCGGGGTCTGCTGAAAGGAACCCCGCAATTCGAAAAACCTCTGCGAATCTTTGTTGCGACTATGCCTTGTTCTAAAAAGTTTTTTTCATGGACCAAGTAAACTTAGCTAAACTAGCTGTAAAGGCTTTAGAAAACTATAAACAAAACGTTGTCTCTTGTACGTTTTTTGCAAAAGAAACCTCCACAGTCTATAAGGTTACCAACGACAAAAACCAGGACTTTGCATTAAAGATCCACGACCAGGAGTTTACCAATCTTGAAGACAGCATCATCGAGATACAAATTCTTGAAGCTATTAGGAAAGATGGGGCTATCCAAACCGCAGAATTGATACAAAATAAAGGTGGACATCCTGTTACAATTTACAGCGATCCATCATCAGAAAAGACTTATAGAATAACCCTGACGAAATGGTTAAAGGGTGTCAACTTCAAAGGCAACGAAACGGAACAAATCTTCTTTGAATTGGGAAAAACAGTTGCTCAACTGCACAACATCACCAAAAATATTGTCCTTCCGGAAAAGGTCACGCCAAAAGCCTGGAACCAGGTGTTTTACTTCCGAAATGAATCCGCAGTTTATCATGATCCAATACACAAAAATAAATTCAGTGACGAATTTGTTGAGGTAATGGATACTGCCGTTCCAATTCTCAACCAGCAACTTAAGAGAATTTATGATTCCGAAAAACCAATTTTACTTCATGGGGATCTCAACCCATGGAACATCAAAATTCAAAACAAACAATTAGCCATTTTCGATTTTGAGGACGCGATCTTTGGTCCTCCTATCCATGATTTAGCGATTCTGTTCTACTACTACCGACAAAACCCTGATTTCGGATATGAGCACGTGAAAGAGCATGTACTGAAAGGGTATGCAGAATTCAACGAGATCAAGGATTTTTCCGATAAGGATATCGAAACTCTCATCATGGCGAGAAACGCCAATTTTCTAAACTATGTACTTACCCTCGAAGGTGATTACAAGGACTACATAGCTAAGGGACTCACAAAGTTGAAAGCCTATCTCAACGCATAATTCCGCCAATAGGCCCTAATTGTCTTAACGGGTTTTCCTGGGGAGCCACTGTGTGGAAACATCTTTTTTAAGTTTAAATTTAAAAGGCGTTGTATGGCCAAAATATCGACCGCAGATCGGTCAAACTATTCCAATTATTGGCCGTAAGTCTTGTTTCCGACCTCAGAGCAGTCGAATTATTTCATTTTAGGTGAATGTGCGACCTCTCTGAGGTCGGGATAATAGAAAAACAGCAAACATAATATGACCCTTCCAAGGTCACAAAAGCCATCCAAACCAAAATAATTTAAAAATGATTCGATGTGTTCCCACGTTAGCCTCTTTGAGAGCCCTACTGAAATAAAAAAAACGAAAGTCTAACCAACTAAAGTCCTATTAAAATATGCCCAAAAATCGTAAATTCGATAAAAGTTTAAACCCATGAATAAAGCTTGGCTCATCTTACTTTTGGTGACGATCATTTCCTGCCAGGAAACCAAAAATACCGAAGTGCTATACGAATCAGACATGTTTAAGGTGTCGAAAGACAAAGTTGAACAAGGCGACAATCTCGCAGAAGTCGTCTCCCCAACCCATTTGAAATCAAATTATAAAAGCCCGGCAAGTACCACTTTCTCGAGACTGGTCAAATATAAATTCAGTATCAACGAAAAAGACAATGAGTTACCGCCGGGTGCTGATCATTGGGTAATCATCGGAGACGAAAATGAATCACCATTGGTGAAGTTTGGTGAAAAACCACCGCCTTTCCCCGATCAGCCCAGCACCTTCCTGCCCACTAATTATGAGTATACCTTCAAGGTGGACGTCTCAACGGTACTCGAACAATTTAATAATCAGGGGTATTACGAAGCACACGATGGCAGTAAAGTCGCTGCATCCGATTTCAAAGGATTCTACATCGCCGGAGGATCAGAGCCACTTACCTGGGATTTTGTCAATCTTGACAACCAGGGCCTCAAGCTTCAGCCGACTGACGATCCCAACATTTTCAGTATTACTTTAAAGTTGAATCCATACGATGATACCGCGGAAAGAGATAAGGAATGGAAGCTGACAGAAAATGTTTCAAATCGACCGATCTACACTTCCGAACAACCCTTGGTTGATGCGTTATTCAATTTAACCCTCGAAGAAGCCATCAAGAATATTGAACCAGACAGCACCCTGCGCACAGGGGCCAAATGGGGCGGCGTATGGACGCGCGATGTAAGCTATAGTACACTACTCGCATTTGCTTATCACGAACCTGAAGTCGCCAAGATCAGCTTGCGCAAAAAGATCAGAAGAAACCGCATCGTGCAGGATACCGGTTCGGGAGGCGCATGGCCGGTTTCATCAGACCGTACGACATGGGTACTAGGTGCCTGGGAAATTTACAAGGTCACTGGCGATAAAGAATGGCTTGACGAGATATATCCTGTGATCAGGAATACACTCGAAGATGATTACAAAACGATTTATGTAGAAGGTACAGGCATGTACTCAGGCGAATCGTCCTTCCTGGATTGGCGCGAACAGACATACCCAAAATGGATGGACAATAAAGACATTTACATGTCGCAAAACCTGGGCACCAACGTCGTGCACTACCAGGCACACCGCATCCTTGCTGAGATGTCAAAGATCAAAGGCGCTCCATACGAAGTTTATGAAGAGCGTGCCGAGAAAATCAAAAAGGGTATCAATGATTTTCTTTGGATGGAAGCCAAAGGGTATTACGCTCAATACATTTATGGCCGTAATGATATGATCGTTTCCCCAAGGTATGAAGCACTTGGCGAAGCACTCGCTATTTTGTTCGATGTTGCTGATGACACCAAGGCAGCTTCTATCATTGCTGAATCACCATTGACGGAATTTGGCGCGACTTGTATCTATCCGCAGATTCCAGGCATTCCTCCTTATCACAATAATGGCATCTGGCCATTCGTCCAGTCTTACTGGAATTGGGCTGCTGCCAAAACAGGTAATGAAGCAGTGCTTAACCATGGCCTGGCAAGTATATACAGAGCAGCCGCTTTGTTTTTGAGCAATTACGAAAATATGGTTGCTGAAACTGGCGACTTTCTGGGTACAGAAATTAATTCTCACCGCATGCTATGGAGTATGGCTGGTACATTCGCCATGGTACACAGAGTGTTTATCGGCATGGATTTCGAAACTGATGGTATAACTTTTAACCCTGTTGTTCCCAAAGTTTATGGTGGCACAAAAACCTTGTCCAATTTCAAGTACAGGGGCGCAACCCTTAATGTCACCGTGAATGGACATGGTACGAAGATTAAAAACGTAACCATCAATGGTCAGGCGGCAGAGCAGGCATTTCTACCTGCAGAAGCTCAAGGTAATTATGAGATTATCATTGACCTCGCTAATAACGATTTCCCACACCAGGACATCAATATGGTTGACAATCATTTCACACCTACAACAGTTTTAACAGAAAAAGAAGCGAACACATTAAAGTGGGCAGCAGTTGAAAATGCCGCCAGCTACCGCATTTACCAGGATGGTAAATTAGCAGACACCATCTTTGAAACAGAATATGAGGTAGCAGAAGGACCATACACCAAAGTTCAGGTAAGTGCGGTAGATGACAAGGGATATGAAGGGTTCGCCAGTGAGCCGCTTGCCTTCAATGATAAAGCAATAAAAGTCGAAATAGAAGATTTCGCTTCAAAGTCCGGCCTGCCTTATTCCAATTATTCCGGCAAGGGATTCGTGGAGATCAGCCTTGAACAAAACAAGGCAATTAAAATCCTGATTAATATGCCGGAAGGAGGAGAGTATCTTGTTGATCTGAAATACTCAAACGGTAGTGGCCGATGGAATACCAATAACAAGTGCGCGATCAGGAGTTTGATGGTTAATAATGCATACCAGGGAGTAATGGTACTTCCACAGCGCGGCATGGATGAATGGTCAGATTGGGGCTTTTCAAACAGCCATATCGTAAATTTGGATGAAGGCAAAAATGAAATTCAACTAGTGTTTGAAGAGTGGAACAACAATATGAACGTTGAGGTTAATACGGCAATGCTGGATTACCTCAGGTTGATAAAAGTAAAATAATAAAGAAACTAGTTGATAGCCATTATCTTGGAAACAATGGCGTCTGATCGTGCGCGTGCTGCCTTAATTGAGTCTTCCGATTCGTAAATAGAGTGGAATGACATAAGAACCAGTCGTTCCCTGATCAGCATAAAGTTGAGGGTGTTGATCATTATAAACTCTGAATTGCCAACCGGGTATTTGATAAGAAAGATTTGTGACTTTACATTGTCAAGTGGGGAGTAGATTTCCAAGGTAACGGGTGCCTCATCAGGCATAAACTCTGCGACCGATTCATCATTGATCTTGTTAAGGGCCTGGTCCCAGTTTTCTGCCAGGTAATTCTGTTCTAACAACCGGGTTACTTCATCCAAGATACGCTGATCGGCTTTAACGCCAAGGGTTTGATTGACCACATAGATCTTAAAGTAGTTATTCAGGATAAGTTGGTCTATCTGGTCTTTTTGCTGATATGCCTCATTTTCGAGATAAAAAGCGAGGACAGAATTATCATCAATTTCATATTTGTCGGCGAAGGCTTTCACTGTGGGATAGTTGTATGCCTCCCTCATTCCATCTATAGCCGGCAGGCAAATGGGTACTTTCCCAAATAGCACACTTTGGTCGCAATTCTTTTCGTAAAGACTTTTCTGGCCAAAACTTAAACTGGACAGCGTAATCAAAACGATAAACAGAAAACATCTTATGACCATCTATAATTTTACCTTATGATTTGAGAAAATAAATTCCAAATTGTATGTATTCCAAGTTGGTACTTATGGGGTCGGTAAACATGAAATTATAAATTTTTCGAGATAAAAGAGTAAATGGACTTTTCCCGAGCGCATTGTTGTTAAACAAAAATGACTCTATAGTTATTGTAGGGTTAAACCTTTAAGTGAGATTGGAGTCTTACACTCGTCTCTTATTTTTCACTGAGAAGTAACACGATCTCTTCCTTAAAGAACCGACACGTTACCCAAAACCTCTAAGTTAAAAATGAAGTATGTTATTGGTTTTATGGCAATGGCATTTGTGATGTTTTGCATACCAATTTCACCTGCCTTTTCTCAAAATCGACCCAACATCCTTATTCTTATTGCCGATGATATGGGCACTGATGCTATGGGAGTTTATGGTATTGGCACCGACCAACCTAATACACCAAATCTGGATGGGATGCTTGATGATGGCCTTTTGTTTACCAATGCTTGGGCATATCCAACGTGCGCACCAAGCAGGGCTTCTTTGCTTACAGGTAGATATGGTAATAAAAATGGCGTGATACGATCCGGCCCTAACCTGCCCAATGAGGAAGTTACCATATTCGAACACCTGAAAGCGATCACCAATAACGGATATGCAGCTGCCGCATTTGGAAAATGGCATTTGGGCAATGCGAATCACCCAAACAACAATGGGCTTGACTATTTTGCAGGTAGTCTTTTTTCGGGCGTTGATGATTATTATCATTGGGAAAGAGTTGTCAACGGGGTCACCGATACATCACAAACATATGTCACCTCGTATATTACTGATGAAGCCATTAACTGGATTGACAATCACACTGAACCATGGATCGTCTGGATGGCCTATAATGCTCCGCATGGACCAATTCACCTGCCTCCTGATTCTTTGTACACAAGAATAGATACTGCCTCCAACTTTGATAAGTACATATGCATGATAGAATCTGTCGATCACGAATCAGGACGATTATATAATTCATTAACCCAGGCAGAAAAAGACAGTACCATTATCATCTTCGTTGGCGATAACGGTACCCCAAATGGTCAATTGCAAACTTTCCCAAATGGTCATGGAAAAAGCACGCTTTATGAAGGCGGTATTAATATTCCGATGTTCATCACCGGTTATGGTGTTGGCCGCGAAAATGAGATCGATGATGCCTTGGTGAGTTTTTCGGATGTGTTTGCCACAATTACAGAGTTGTTAGGATTTGACCTCCCCGGTGGAATTGACAATAGTTTTAGTTTTCACCAATTATTATCAGACGCCACAGCACCGACCCGGACCTATAATTATTCTGAATTTGGCGACCTGGAAACAGACCGGGCTATTCGTAATGCACAATATAAATTGATCACCAGGTTTGATGGAACACAGGAATTTTTCGACCTGTTAGCAGACCCATATGAGGAAAACGACCTGATAATGGGAAATCCTGATATGGCAATGCAGCAAATAATTGATGAATTACAATCCGAATCAGACAGCATCTTCCTTTCCTGGTCTTGTAATGATGATATCCTTAACGGAGAAGAAGAAGACATCGATTGTGGCGGCAACTCCTGTGCCCCTTGCCTTACTGTTTCCATTGAAGAGCCCTTGATTAATGATGCTGAAATTTTGGTTTACCCAAATCCGGCTTCCAGCCTCTTGAATATCGATTCCGGAGCTGATATTCTAAAAAGCATAAGATGTTTTGATTATTCAGGAAGGCAGATTTATGCGCAACAACACTTATCAACGACAAAAACCAATATTGATCTCAGTAATTTGCCAGCGGGTATATACATTCTGGAAGTGGTGGTTGATGATAAGGCATACCTCCAGACCTTTGTCAAGGTTGATGAGTAGCGGATTATTTGTAATTTTTCAACACAAAGAACCGTTAAGGATATTCACAGGGCTACCCTGCGTAATTAAGTATAACCTTTGGGAAATACCTGGTGTTTTCCTCAGTAAAAAAGAAGTCGAACCCGATAACTACGAACACCATCTGTGTTTAGTAACTTGTGCTTCAATTTAAACTACAGCACATTGACCGAAGATTTAAAAAAATATGATTTTAAAGAAGGGTTGCCAATCGAATTTGAGATTGTCAACCTGAAAAAGGTCTACCAGGAACATAAAGATATTGTGACCATCGCCCACCGGACCAGCTTCTATCATATTCTTTGGTTTAAAGAGGGAAGCCCTTTGCATATGGTCGATTTTGAAACGGTAAAAATCGATCCGAACTCAATACTTTTCCTGAACAAAAATGTCGTTCATCGATTTGACAAGTCAGGTGGTTTCGATGGCGTCGCCATTATTTTCACAGACGATTTTTTCTGCCGTACTACAGCAGATACCAAATTTTTATACAATAGTATCCTCTTTCACGATTTGCTTTCTGTTTCCAAGATTAGTATGACAGAAAAGGCTAGCCAATTTGAACATATCTTCAGTCTCATGATGGCTGAACTAACCACTCCGAATGACAAAAGCCAGGGTGTTATTTTGAAGAATCTCCTCCATAATTTCCTACTGCTCTCCGAGCGTGAGAGAAGGAGTCAGGGGTTTAAGGAAATTAAAAATGACGCCAACCTTGAGCATGTCATGTTATTCAAAGATCTTCTTGAAAATGATTTCCGTTCGCATAAGAAGGTAAGTTACTATGCTGAAAAATTATTGGTTACCCCAAAACGATTGAATAGGGCCACATCAACGGTATTGGGGTTAACCCCCAAAGAAATGATCAAAGACCGGGTGCTTCTTGAGGCTAAACGCTTATTGGCTTATACCAACGACAGCGTCAAGTCTATCGGCTATAGTCTTGGATATGACGAACCCACCAACTTCATCAAATCTTTCCGCAAGAATACCGATTCGACTCCAATTGAATTCAGAGAAAAGTTCTTTTCGGCGTAAAAGTATCATCCAAAGTCTTGTTTTTACCTTTTGAAGGGCCTGCCTTCCCTGCACCTTTGTGGTATCATAAAAACCAATCAAAATGAAATCTATTCTTCTAGGTGCAGCGATTATTTCGGGAGTTGTTTTTTCGGCTTGCACAAACCAAAACAACTCCGATCCAAATATCAAAAAAGTAGAAAACATGGAACTATCAAAAAAAGAAAAAGTAGTAGCGCTTCTCGAAAGCCTTGAAACCGGAGCTCCGGAACCAGTAGGATACATTAATCCGGATAAATACATTCAGCACAACCTGGCCGTTGAGGATGGCCTTGAAGGTTTTGGTAAGGTTATAGCCAATGCCCCTGAAGGCGGATTCAAAGCAAAAGTGGTGAGAGCATTTGAAGACGGGGACTTCGTTTTTACCCACACCGAATACGATTTTTTCGGCCCAAAGGTAGGGTTCGATATATTTCGCTTTGAAAATGGCAAGATCGTCGAACATTGGGATAACCTCCAGGAAATCGTAAAGGAGACAGCCTCAGGTAGAACCCAACTCGATGGCCCAACAGCAGTTGAGGACGGCGACAAAACCGAAGAGAACAAGGCGCTGGTGGAGAACTTTTTGAACGATATCCTTTTCGGGAAAAACCCGGATAAGATCACAGACTATGTATCGACTGAAAAATACCATCAACATAATCCTGGCGTAAAAGACGGACTCGCAGGACTTGGTGAAGCCATCGCTGCACTTGCCGAAGCTGGGATGCCAATGCGCTATGATAAAAACCATTTTATCCTGGGAGAAGGTAACTTTGTTTTAACTGCTTCAGAGGGAGAATTCATGAAAAACCATGTGGCCTTCTACGATTTGTTCCGCATTGAAAATGGAAAAATTGTTGAACACTGGGATACGATCGAACAGATTCCTGCAAAGGAAGACTGGAAAAACGAAAACGGGAAATTCTAGTTTTCAGGGAAACCTGGCATAAATTAATTGACAGCCTATTCTGTAGTATACCGGATAGGCTGTTTTACATTTTGGCAGCTGTATAATATGAGCGAAAGGGTTACAATTTGATGAGTTATTAGTAATTTTTCACCGCATAGAATCGCAAAGGATATTCACTGAACTAAACAAAGAATTTTCTTGTATTCAAGCAGGGCCTACAGAAAGGAATTCTGTGCAATCAAGAACAACCTTTGCGCGTCTTTGTAAAACCATTAGCGTATCTCTGCAGTGAAAAGCTAACTCTAATCCTCTATCATGATAGATTTCGAAAAATTAAAAGCCTTCTACAAACTTGGACGTAACCTTTCGCTCTCAGATGTACAAGTGTTGATTAAAGCTGCGAGTCGGCGATCATATCCGGCAGGGGAGTACATCATCCAGGAAGGCAGTATTAAGGCCGAGGTTTTCTTTATTCGAACAGGGCTTGTTCGGGCATTTGCAGTGAATGATAAGGGCGATGAGATCACAACGGCGTTGAGAATAGAACACCAGCTTTTCGTAAGCCCTAATATCGTGTTGTTTAACCGCCCTTCAAGATTCTATTTCCAGGCATTGGAGGACACGGATGTATTTTGCATAGACTATAATCTTATGCAAACGATCATTGACAACAATCCTAAACTGGAGTCAAACCGCAAGTTCATTTTTCAGAATATTATGAGACAGGCCTTGCTAAGAATTGACTCTTTCGTCATGTTAAATCCAGAAGAACGGTACCTCGATTTTATCAAAAATAACCCTGATCTCGTCAACCGGGTACCTGACAAGTACATTGCTAATGTGCTAGGAATCACCCCGGTTTCACTCAGTCGCATCAGGAAACGGATTGCCTCTAGACGGAAATGAATTTTGTTTCGGGATGACCAAAACGTTTTGCCTGAACTTCGTCGTACGCTTTTACATAATCAGGATGCTCAGTTTTCATTAACCGATCCCAAAACCTGAAATATAACCCGTAATTCCCCTTGAATTTTTCATGATGCAAATTGTGATGCACTGAGGTATTCAATACTTCAAAGAGTGGCGTATGCCTAAACCCCTTTGGCATAATCTCATAACCCAAATGCCCATAGACATTCATCATGAAAGCCAGGATGGTAAAAAGCAATAAAGACAAAGGATGCATGGGAATTAAAAACAGGATGATCGGCCCTGCCATCGACTCAAGAACGCCTTCCGAAAAGTGAAAGGCATATGAGGCCCATGGCGAAGGGTTGGTCGATTTATGATGCACCAGATGAATATGTTTAAATAAACGGGGATGATGAATAGTCCGATGCATCCAATAAAAATAAGTGTCGTGAACGACCAACGCCAGGAAAATACTTAACGGAATCCACCATACTGGATATGCACTAAGGTTGTCATAAACCAGTGTGTATTCCTTTACCGGGGAGAACAAGACAAGCAAACCAACGCCAGCAATAATTAGGGTCGTTTGCATGGAATGCCAGATTTCACGAAAAAAGTCTTTCCGCTTAGCTAAACGTACCTGGATTTTATTTTTGAAAAATTTTTGAGGGAACAGCAAATAGAAAATGATAAAAGGGATACCTGCCAGCAAAAAGTACCTGGCGAAATTAACGACTAAAGGAAGCAGATATTGAAAATTGAATTCCATATTATTAAGTTTGAAAAATGAGGTGCCCTGAATTTTATATGCACCATTGTGCAGAAAAACCCAAGTCACCTCGTTCACAATTACGCACTAAAAAAAAGATTATCCCAAATTGATATCGTAAGTAACCCCGTTAAGTGTTAGGGCCGCGTTACTGTCTCCCAGAAATACGATTTCTCCTTCGAATGTGAAAACATTACCCTCTGCAGTAACAGTAAGTAGTATAGTCCCAGTGCCACTTTCGATCTCAAAGTCTGACTTGGCCACTTCGAGATCGGTGAGGTCAATCATTAAGGCACTGCTGATGTTCCTGGTGTTGAAATTGGTGGTAAGCACCTGGGTGCCATTACGAGTATAAACACCATTCATGGTCAATGAAGAAACGCTTGGCTGAAGTCCGGTTACAATGAAAGCAGTGCTTGAATTGTCATTGGAAGTGAGTCGTTTTGTTGTGTAATTGCCATCCGAACTTGCTGTAAAATCTGCTGAAGTTGGAATGTTCAAATTATTACAGCTCAACATGTACGCCCAGTCGAAAACATAATCTGCGGTGATCAGAGCATTGCTATAACTGAAAGGATAAGAAGAAGCATGATCTTCGTCGCAGGCTTCGTTGACAGCAATCTCATTCACGAGATTTTCTGAGTATTTGGCCGTGGTTTCTTCCATGCCACCAGTACTTTTTTGCATGGATGATTCGATTAATACAACAGCTTCTTCATCTGTAAATGCTTTGATGTCTTCTTTGGTACATGAGGCGAAAACAGAAACGAACATTAACAGGGCGAGTACCGTGCTTAATGATTTTAACTTAGTCATTTTTTATTGTTTTTTTGATTTACAATACTGCAAATCTATGGGCATCGGGAGGTAGATGAGATTAACAAAAGTTAATTAGTGATGGGATGGTTGGATTTTTTCATCGCAAAGATCCGCAGAGGTTTTTCTATTTGATATATAGTAAAAGCTATTCAAGAACCCCTACAAAACAAACTGAAAACTTTACGCAACTTTGTGAAAAACCTTTGTGTCTATGCGTGTTGAATAAAATTATAGTACCTTCAAAAAGAAACCCTCGATTCAGTATTTTTTGAGACTTTCTTATTCAAAACCAATGAGCAAAAACCCAATCAAATCATGGAACAACAAAACCGTGCTCATCACCGGAGCAGGTTCCGGTATAGGTGAAGCACTTTCTCATGAACTGGCCTCGAGAGGCGCTATAGTCTATGTGACCACCCGATCAATGGACAAAAGCCAACCAGTAGCCGACGCGATCACAGCCAAAGGCCATACCGCCATCGCGAAGCAACTCGAAGTCAGCAACTTCGAAGCATTCAAGCAGGTCATAAACGAGATAAAAGAAGAAAAGGGCAGGCTCGATGTTCTGATCAATAACGCAGCCATCTTGTTTATCGGTGAATACTACGATATGGAAGCCGAGTCTATCGAACGCTCGATCCGTGTCAACCAGACAGCCGTGATGGTCGGAGCCCTTTACGCCTACAGGATCATGCGCGAGCAGGGGAGTGGCCTAATCGTAAACGTTGCTTCTATGGCCGGATTTCTCCCTACACCTGCAATGGTCGCCTATTCAACAACCAAACATGCCTTGATCGGGTTGACAAAATCTCTCGCAGCAGAAGCCGCAGGCTCAGGGGTTAAAGTTCAGGCAACCTGTCTAGGCCTGATCAAGTCCGAGATCTTGAAAAAGGCCGAAGTAAAACAAGGCACAGGGCCAATGTACCTCGAGCTTATCCCGATGAAAGAAATGCCTACAACAGTAGCCGCCCAAAAACTGGCGAATAAGATGTTGAGCAACAGGATGTTTGTTTATCTGCCCTGGTATAGCAGGTTTTATTTTCATCTCCAATATTTCATTCCCAATGTTCTACTAAAAGGCACAATCTTCACCATGAAAAAATATCGAGAAATGATGTCAAAAGTGGAGTAAGCATCATAAATCGAGTATGACAGATTGGTTAACTGATTATGTCTGCCGAAAATTTCTGTTCTCTGGTCTATCAAAGTGGAACCTGCCATTATTTAATCCCATATTCTAAGAAACTCTGCGGTGAAAAAGTCTGACTTTTAAACTTATTGTGTATGGGAATGAACAACTGGGGCGGTATTACTGAGCATATGTTCGTAAAACCAAGAAACGGCGCTTTCAGATTTCTGCGCAAGTATAATATTGATAGCAGCCGCAAAAGGAAAATCAAACCAGGGCAAGAGCCATACCTTCATCCCCTGGAATCAAGAGGTACAAATATTTGGGCTGAACGACTAATAAAAACAATTGGTGTGTTTCTGGTTATCGGCACTCTGCTTCTTGGATTTACGATGTATAAGTTTCTTTTCTTAAACAACAAGGAAGAAACTGTAAAACTGGTTTTCATTTCAGCAGAAGACGAAGGACTCAGCCTTAATGAAGTAAGCCAAAAGCACGAAAAGTATATTTACATGACCAGTCATTTTAAAAGGCTGATTGCATTTGGTGATGCCAGTTTCGAAAAAGGCAATTACAAAAAAGCAATCAACTATTACTTTAATGCAAAAACCATTTACCCGGAAGATGCAGAGGTCAGGCTCAAATTGATAAGTACATTTGTAGCAGCATGTCGTGCAACTGGTAAGTATTGCGGTAATGCACAAAAAGAAATTCAGGCAGCCAAACGATATGTCAAACAATCAGATTCACCATCTTTGGAAATCCGCCTAAAAGAGCTGGATAATTCCCTCGCGGCATCTTTATGATACTCTGCGACATACATAGCGTAACTTTGTGGTTAAAAAATCTGATCTCTTAAATTTTTAATGTACCACCAACCAGATGACCGAAGAAAAACAAAAAGAACGCAAAAATATAGAAATCGGCCTCGGCCTGTTTACAGGCTACATTATAGCAGGACTGGCTAATATGATGATCTTCGATAAAAGTTGGCAAGAAGCCTTTTCAGATGTAAAGATATTAATGGGAATCGCTGGCATTGCCCTTTCGCTTTTGCTTTACAAAGCCATGAAAAAAGAATAACGCACATCAACCATCAACCATCAACCAAAATAGTCAAACTACCAAACGCCTCCGGCACCCGTATCTCACCACGTTTAAGGCCCTCATCAGTAATCTCCAGTCCGCCAAAGCCAAATAAAATTGCCTGTAACGCACCTCCAGCACCTGTAGTGAAATAAGGACTAACACCCCGACCTCCTGAGCACTCAGCCAGCACACCAAATGGCGGCACACCATTAGACCTGTAGCTATGAACAAAAATCTCATAAGCACGCTCCACTTCTCCAAGCTTTGCCCGGAGTGTTGCTAATGTTGCGAAGCCCATAGCTGGCCCATCAGGCGACATTCTGGGTTCGTAATAATCGAGGTCTTTCTTGATTTGAGCACTGTCAGTAATGACATTCAACGGATGTGCCAATAAGTTGACATCAGCCTGTTTGATCTCGGCACCATCGTAGGTCGCATTTTCACGCGTGGTCCCATCATCAAATTTCAGGATTGGAATATTGTCAGCAACATGCATCCAATCCGGATCAGGATCGAGATTCAGAATTTTTGCGGCCTTTGTAGCTTGCGCCAAAACGGTTTTTACAATACCGTTTGTGAAAGCATTATTGTCAATGTTTTCTTCAAACTCATTAGCGCCAATAACATTATTGATATCATAAGCGCCTGGACCATTTCTTTCAACCCGACTACACCAGAATTCAGCTATATCCTTTAAAACAACGTAGCCTTTTTCTCGCAGCCAAACCACATCCTGTGTAACCTGATAGTATTTCCAAAATGCCCACGCAATGCAAGCCGAGATATGCTGTTGAAAAGGACCGGTTAATGCCCATACTGGGGTCTGTTCCGATCCGTCGTCAGCACTTTCCCAGGGAAACATCGCTCCTTTGAATCCAAAACTCCTGGCATTTTCGCGAGCTGCACCCAATCGTTCAAAACGATAGTCAAGAAGTGACTTGGCCAGTTTGGGGTGCATCACCAGCAAGGCTGGATACATCCATAACTCAGTATCCCAAAATACATGACCGTTATAACCCAAACCACTCAATCCGACAGGTGATAAGCTCAGCGAACTGCCTTCCCGAACAGATGCGTACAAATAGTAAAGCATCAGGCGGACCTCTTTCTGTATCTCATGATCTTTTTCAATTCTGATATCGGATTGCCAAAGCGTGTCCCATGCTTTCAAATGTCGACTAATCAACCGCTCTTTCCCTTCAAGATTTGCAAATATGCTAAGTCGCTCGGCCTGGTTTCTTGGATCGGAAAAATGAACTGAAGTACAAACAGAACTTGCTACACAGAATGCATAGCGTTCTCCTTTTTTTAATGACTTGTTAAACTTGACAAGATGACGGTTAAAGTCCCAGTCTTCGTGGATGAGCGCGGGTTCGTGCGTTTTGCCTTCTTCAAAAATGTAAGAATTGGCCACTGCAAGCTCCAGTGCAGATGAAGGGCTCTGGGCTACTGAAGTGGCCAACGGTATCCTGGCATGCGGCCGATCAATCTCAGCATAATAATTATGAACATCCCGCAAATGATCGGGTGATTCGATCTGGTTGAGATAGGTGAATTCAAGGTCTTCTTTTGCGGTAAGCTCAATGATAACCATGGCTGTATAAGGCAGGTTGCGCAAGGCTATAATTTCATGTTTTACTATTATGTCATTGGTTTCAAAAGTGGTGACAAAAATAGAATTCCGCATATCCAGCTTTTGCCGATAGTTGCGAATATTGTTTCCATTTAACCACTGTTCATTGACGACGAGTTCCGAGTTTAGCGCATTAAATCCTTTTAGAATATTACTCACTCGACCCCTCTGATATCGATCATAAACACCATTGAGGATAACCTCGTTAATCCGCATCGGCTGGGCATCGCTGACCAGGCCAATCATGCCATTGGCTACCATAGCCCCAAAATATCTGTCCGGGTTGATATTGGAAGCTTCAATTTCCCAAAGGGAATGATCGGTTTCAGGGGGTTTTGTTATCGGTGATTTTAAGGTCATGTTTAAGCGATTCTATTTTCTGTATCAATATCAAAAAAGCGAAGCCTGTCAATGTCGAGGCCGACCACCACTTCCTGCCCCGCCTGGTATTCGTAGGCAGAACTGCTTCTGAAGCAAAAGGTGATTTCTTCCTTACCGGAAAAATGAAAATAGTTATAAGCTTCACTTCCAACAGGTTCGGTAACATCAACGATGATGTTCATGTCAACACTTAACTGCTTGCTGGTTTCTTTGCTTTTGTCGTAAAGGTATTCAGGCCTGAATCCGAAAATGATGCCCTTACCAACGAAGGGATTCAACTTCTCTTGCAATCCCAATTGGTCAGGAATACCAAACCTGACAGATCCGGCAACAAATTCGAGTTCGTCGTTCTTTTCAATTTTTCCTTCCAGGAAATTCATGGACGGACTGCCGATAAACCCGGCGACGAATTTATTGGCTGGATTATTAAACAGGTTCATCGGTGAGTCGACTTGTTGAACGTAACCATCTTTCAATACGACAATCTTGTCACCCATTGTCATCGCTTCGATCTGGTCGTGGGTAACATAGATCATGGTGGCTTGTAGCTGTTGATGCAGGCGCTTGATCTCGATCCGCATTTGCACGCGCAACTTGGCATCAAGATTCGAGAGCGGTTCGTCGAACAAAAAGACTTTAGGCTGTCTAACGAGTGCACGGCCAATAGCCACCCGTTGCCGCTGACCACCTGACATCTCTTTTGGTCGACGGTCAAGATATTCCGTAAGGCCAAGGATCTTCGCTGCGTCTTCAACACGTTGCTTGATCTCTGTTTTAGGATATTTCCTGAGCTTCAAGCCAAAAGCCATATTCTCAAAAACGGTCATATGCGGATAGAGGGCATAGTTTTGAAAAACCATGGCAATATCCCTGTCTTTAGGAGAAACGTCATTGACTTTATCTCCATCAATAAACAATTCACCACCTGATATCTCCTCCAACCCGGCAATCATTCTAAGCAAGGTCGACTTGCCACAGCCCGATGGCCCGACAAGTACCACAAATTCTTTATCCTTAATAGTGACATCAGCCCCTTTGATCGCAACGACATCCTTGCCGTATACTTTTTTCAGTTGTTGTAATTCTACATTTGCCATAATCTAAATGACTTTTAAGCATCAAGCTCGTTTTCAATTTTCAATCTCCAGGTTGACCACAAATTATGTCACCCTTTCAATCCTGCCGAAGCGACACCCTGAACGAAGTATTTCTGGAAAAACAGGAATATCGCAAGCGTTGGTAAAGAAATTAATATTGTTCCGGCCATCAACAACGGCCACTGTACAGAGAACTCATTTTTAAGAAATGCCATCCCGACAGGAAGCGTGAACATATCACGCGTTGTCGTCACGATTACCGGCCACATAAATTCGTTCCATGACCCCTGGAAAGTATAAATGGCTACTGCTGCAAGCGCAGGCTTTGAAACAGGCAAAAAGATTTGCCAGAAAATGCGGAAATACGAACAGCCGTCAATAAGGGCCGCCTCCTCAAGATCTTTTGGAATAGTCTCGAAAAACTGTTTCATCAAAAAGATATTGACCACAGTGACCAGTCCGGGTAGCATCAATCCTGCATAGGTGTTGATGAGGTAAAACTCATTCAAGATGATGAATTTGGGGACTAACAATATGATCCCAGGAATCATCAGGCTGCCCAGCAAAACAGCGAAGATGATATTCTTGCCTGGGAATTCCAGCCTGGCAAATGCAAAGCCGGCCAGGGATGCAAAAAATACATTGGTAATAGTTTGCACAATGGTGATCGCAATGCTGTTAAATAGCCATTGCCCGAAAGGGAGGTCACGCCATACACGCTGGTAATTGTCCAGCGTCCATTCATCGGGAATCAGTTTAATGGGCCAGCTAAAAACGTCCTGCTCGGCGTTGAATGAAATAGACAACGAAAACAGGAACGGGCCGATATAGATGAAGGTCATCAGCAACAGTACCCCGTAGAACAGTAGCTTTTGTAGTTTTATCTTTTTCATAACTGAAAAATGATTTACGAGTTAAAGCCGCACGATTAGTACGCTTCTGATGGAAAATATTTTTTCTGCATTGCGGTTGCCCCAAAAATGATGAACGCTAATACGACAGCTGAAGCAGCGCCGTAGCCCAACCTGAAAAATTTGAATGAATTATTATAAGTGAAATACGACATGGTGGTCGTAGAGTTAACAGGTCCTCCACTCGACATCACATAAATCTGGTCGAATACCTGGAAGCATCCGATCAGACCTAACACGACCACGAAGTAAGTAACGGGTCGCACCATCGGTACCGTGATCTTCCAGAATTGTTGCCACTGGTTGGCCCCATCAATCTTTGCGGCTTCGTAAAGGGTTTGAGGAATAGACTGCAAGCCGGCAAGAAACGAGATCATAAAATAGCCTGAGGTGGTCCAGATATTCAAAGCCATAATGGCAAACAGTGCCGTTCCCGGGTTAGTCAGATAGTCAGTTCCTTCAACACCGATCAACGATAAAAGGTAGTTCAACAAACCAGGCTTTGAGTAGATCCAGACAAAGATGATAGACGTCACGACAGAAGATGTGACCGCCGGAATGTAGAAGGCCAGTCTGAAAAATGCGCGCCCTCTCAGTTTTTGATTCATGATAAACGCCAACACAAGTGCAAGCAAAGTCTGTATTGGCACCACACCAATCGTGTAGACTAAAGTATTCTTGATCGAGATCAGGAATACCCGATCCTGGAACAGCTCGAAATAATTAGCCAGTCCGACGAATGGTTTATCGGGAATGAGTAAGTTCCAATCATAAAAGCTGATATAAAATGCGAATATGATCGGGAAAAAGGTAAATACCAGGAACAGGATTAGCGGGAACCCTATGAAGAGATAAGCCGTCCTGGCCTGTTCTTTTCGTTTTGCTGTCAGTTTCACAGTATTAGTTGTTTTTGCTGCCGACGAGGCGGTATTTCTTGATCTGTGATTCTATATCTTCCATCGCTTTTCGTGGGGGTTTGTCTGTAAAGAAAATGGCCTGAAAAGCAACAACTACTTCTTCAAAACCGCGTTCACTGTATTGCACCTGGAAGGGACTGGCAAATTCAGCACTTTCCATAAACACCTTGTAGATTGGGTGCTCGTGAAACCCGTTTTCTTCAGCAACGCTTCTGCGAGTGGGCATGGCGACGCCCGTGTTCGTCCAGCTCGACATCCCTTCTTTTCCGACAAGGAAATCCAGAAGCTGCCAGGCTTCACCTTCGAATTTAGTGCTTTTGGGCATTGAATAGGCTGTTGTGAAAGCTACCGTTGCCCGGCGTTTTCCAGCCGGTAATGGTGCAACGCCATAATCGACATCTGGATAATTATCTTTCATAAATGGCATTAGCCAACCACCTGAAATGGCCATGGCTGAAATCTCGCGCCCGAAAGCATCACCGTTCCAGGTAACCCCCTGATCCTGACCAATTGTTGCGATGCCTTTTTGGTATAGACCATAATAAAACTCCAAGGCTTCGATAAATGGCTCATCTGTAATGCCAAGCGATCCATCCGGATTCTGGAAGTGACCATTGTTTTGATACACAAAAGGCATCACCATTTCTACAGAAGGTTCAACGATGAAGCCAAATTGATCAGACTTGCCATCGCTGTCGAGGTCTTTGGTAAGCTGGGTACACATTTGCTCAAATTCTTTCCAATTCGTTGGAATTGTGTCAATGCCAGCTTCCCTGAATAATTTTTTATTGTAAAAAAGGACGTAAGGATTAAAGTCTTTGGGCAAACCATACTGAACGCCATCTAACTGGAATGCTTCGAGTGCAAAAGGATAAAAGTCATCCACATCAAAATCTGGTGTTTGTGCAATGAGTTCATCTAACGGATTGAGAATGCCAAAGCTCATATATGACGGGGCAGTCATCCCTTTCAAATAAAACAGATCAGGAGCGGTACGTGTACCCAACATCAATTGCAACTTCTCGGAATAATTGCCCGGAATTGGTTCGTACTTAAAGTCTGTATCAGGATTTTGATCTCGGAAATTTGCCAGTGTCTGCTTATAAAGTTCCGTTTCGCTGGGACTCGATACCCAACTCGATAAACGCATAGTATCACTGCCCGGAGGAGAACAAGATGCTACCAGCACGAATGCCAGGATGATGAACGCTAGGAAATTTTGGCCATTTTTCATGAACTGAACTTTTAGTGAAGCCGCTGTGCGCCTACTTGGAGCCTATGTTTCATGGTAAATGTCTTGGTAAATCTTCAAAGCCCATAACGGAATATTTGCTTATTTAAGCACTATTTTTGCATTATTCGTATTTTTCATACGTTTTGTGGCAAATAAAATACTTTTGAGCGCAGATTATCAACATCTAAGGTTTCTGACAGAAAATAGCCTGATCCATGCCTTTTGGGTGAAATCTCCTCAATTTGGCTTTCATTGGCACTATCATCCAGAGTTGGAAATCACTTGTGTCAAAAAAGGCCGGGGAACACGCATGGTAGGTGATAATGTTAGTCCGTTTACTGAAGGCGACTTTGTTTTCCTAGGCTCCAACCTGCCACATACCTGGATTTCAGACGACGATTTCAACCAATCTCCATTAGACATGGAAGTAGCCGTTCTCCAATTTCATCCTTCCTTCCTGACGCCTGCACTTTTGACCTTACCCGAAATGCGTAATATTCGAAGATTGCTTGAAAATGCTGGTCGGGGTATAGAAGTAGGAGAGGAGCGCCGGATGAAAGCCGCAGAAATGCTTTATGACCTGATAGTGGCTGAAGGCTTTGAACGATTGTCAATTTTCTTTACGCTGTTAAACTATCTGGGTGAAGAGCCTAACTTTAAGCACCCCGCATCTTATGCCTATGTCGCACCATTGAATAACACCACTGAGGAAAGGATATTAAAAGTATGCCGCTATGTTCATGAAAACTTTATGAACCAGATCAAGCTTGAAACAGCCGCTCAACTGGCGAATATGAATTCAAGTGCCTTTTGTCGCTTTTTCCGAAAATCTACTGGTCAGTCTTTTTTCGAATACACAAATGAGTTGCGTATCGGGAAGGCCTGTAACTTGTTGCTTGATAAAAATGATTTGACGATTTCTGAAATCGCTTTCAGGTCAGGTTTTAACAGCCAAACCCTTTTCAATCGAACATTCCTGAAGAAAAAAGCAATGACGCCAAGTCAGTTCAGGCAAATTGGGAGACATTAACCAGCGGTTGATTTCAGATAGGTAATAATGTCCCTGTTTTCTAAAATTTTCTTTTCCGTTCCATTCAAACCGACAGATACCATCCCTTCAGCTAACTCGGTTGATTTAATGCTCGAGTTGTCGCCGAATAAACGAATAACAGGATACATCCATCTTACCATCTGGTATGCAAAACTGGGTTCTTTCCTTGGGGTAACAGGGTAGATGTAACCGGGCCTGAATGAATACCATGATTTAAAACCCATATCATCGATCAGGTTTTCGGCTATGCCTTTATATTTGGCAAAAGACATCCTGCTTTTTTCTGATCGGTCAGATCCGGCACCACTTAGAAAGCAAAAGGTAGCATCAGGACTTTCCTGATAAAGGGTTTTGGCAAACGCTTCCGCGAAATCCACGGTAATCAGTTTTAAAAGATCATCCTTGACGGAACCTGTATAAACGCCAATACAGAAAAATCCGATGTCAAGGTCTTGGAACTCATTTTTAAGGTCTTCGTAAGAAGAAAAATCCTTATGCATAACCTCTTTCAGTTTCGGATGGTCAAGGTTGAGTGGTTTCCGTGTAATGACGGTTACATTTGAGATATCATCTGAGTCAAGACAATATTCCAGGACTCGATTTCCAACCATTCCTGTTGCGCCGACAATGAGTACTTTTTTCATAACTTAAATATCTATAGTCTTATCAAGAATACAAACAAGAACTTACGTGAGTTAGCATTTTTACTACAGAGTTTCGCTAAGAAACAAAAAGAATAAAAAGGTTTCATGAAACTTTGTGAAGCCCTTTGTGGTTCTTTGCGGTGAATAAAAACCAGTCAACCAGCTACTACCCAATGATAGAACATATAAAAACAACGTTAAGAAAAATTGAAGCGCAACGCGAAATTAAAATACTCTATGCTATAGAATCAGGCAGCAGGGCGTGGGGTTTTGCGTCACCTGACAGCGATTGGGATGCCCGCTTCATCTATATCCACAAACCGGAATGGTATTTATCTATCGATACCTATAAAGACAGCATGGAGATCATGTTGGAGGATGGTGATCTCGATTTTTCCGGTTGGGAATTGCGAAAAGCTTTAAAGCTATTTCGTAAATCTAACCCGCCATTGATGGAGTGGTTGCAAAGTCCGATCGTTTATATTCAAGATGATGCTTTTATTAATCGGTTAAGGGAATTGGCAATTGACTTTTTCAACCCTAAATCCTGTTTGTATCATTACCTGAATATGGGCAGAAATAACCTTTCAACAAATTTCAAAAAAGAAGAGTTTAAGCTGAAGAAGTATTTCTATGTCCTGAGACCAATACTGGCTTGTGACTGGATCGACAAATATGGTGAGATGGCCCCAATTCTTTTTGACACTTTGCTGGAACTTCTCGCTGAGAACCAACCTTTGAAAGCTGCAATTGATGACTTGTTAATTCAGAAAAAGGCAGCTGGAGAAATGGCAACAGGACCAAGGATAAAGGTGATTGACGATTTTGTCAATGCGCGAATTGACTTTCACACTGAAAAGTTAAAAGCCTTTAAGTGGGAACAGGAGCCAGATACCGAATTACTAAACATATTTTTCAGAGCGCAGTTAAATGCTGCCTGGTAACCATGGTTGTGATGAGGGAAATAAGGGCATTAGACCATTTTTCACCGCAGAGTCACACAAAGAATATTTTCTGCTTTGTGTGACTCTGCGAAGTCCTTTGAATCTCCTTGCGGTGGATAAAATCTAACATCTTATATCTATCTTAATTGCAATTAGCTAAAAACACAACTCATGAAACGACCAAAGCGGATAGCGATTGCACTTGACACGATTAGTGTCCTTAAGAAAGGATCTTACACCAATGGATATGGTGAAACAATAAACCTGAAGGCGGATCAATCAGCTGCTGAAAAAGGGACAAAACTATTTTCCCCAGAAGCATTGATCAAATTGACTGAAGGTCCATTTCCGGAAGGGAAAAAGTATGAAACCGAATTCCAGGTCAATGGATTAACCACATTAGATTCTGTCAGGAATGAAGTCAAAGACGGGGGCAAGTTGCTTTGTCTCAATTTCGCTTCTGCTAAAAAACCAGGAGGCGGATTTCTTAATGGCGCAGTAGCCCAGGAAGAAAGTATCGCAAGGGCATCAGGCCTCTATCCCTGTTTGTTAGAAGCCCAGGCATACTATGATATCAACCGCTCCACAAAAACAGCGCTTTATACCGATTATATGATCTACTCTCCGGGAGTCCCGATTTTCAAATACGAAGAAGGCGAGCCGATGGATAATTACATTTTAGCATCAGTAATCACTGCTCCGGCTGTAAATGCAGGCGTTGTCATAGGCAGAGAACCCGAAAATGTAGACATGATCGAACCAATAATGGAAAGACGTATCGATATGGTGTTGGCGATTTGCAGGTCGTATGGTTATGAAACACTTATACTGGGTGCATGGGGATGCGGAGTTTTCAGGAATGATCCGGTGACCATCGCTGGCATGTTTAGCGAAAAGCTTAGAGGGAAATATGAAGGAGCATTTAAAAAAGTGGTATTTTCAATCTACTCTAGAGACCAACGATATATTACGCCTTTTAAACATCATTTCGGATAAGTCTTTCGAGATTAATCTTTCGTAAAATGGCAAAGAAAAAATTGGTAAATACTGAAACCGACAGGAATGTAGACGAATTCATCGACGCCATTCCCAATAAAAGAAGACAGACAGATAGCCGAGTGTTGTTAAAGTTAATCCAGGAAATTTCGGGTAAGGAACCTAAAATCTGGGGTGTTAGTATCATCGGTTACGGCAAGTATACCTACCAAAGAAAAAATGGCGATGAGTACGAATGGTTCAACGTTGGATTTTCACCAGGAAAGGCACATTTGACGGTTTATGTCATGTATGATATCAATACAGAGACGGAACTACTGGAAAAACTAGGGCCACATCGCACCGGGAAAGGTTGTCTCTACATTAAAAAGTTGGAAGATGTAAATATGGAAGCCCTTTCGGAAATTATTGCAAAAAGTGACCGGTGGAATTAGCTGTTGTTCACCACAAAGAAGCGCAAAGAGATGCACAGAGTTACGCTAAGAAGCCTACTCTGTGCATCTCTGCGCATCCCTTTGTGTATCTCAGCGGTTAAACCCCAATTCACGAACATCTAATCACCATAAAAAATTCTTTGCGACCTTAGCGAATCTCTGCGCCCTCTGCGTGAAAAATACCCTTGCATCAAATGTCTTGTTATCAAAAACATATAATCACTCTGCTCATCATTTTATCCTTCGTTAACCAAACAGTACTTTCCCAAAGCTACACGCCCTTCGAACTGGATAACGTAGAATGGGTCATGGAACAAGTATTCCCGCATTTTGGTCCTACCGACGATGTCCAGTACTGGACAATGTACACCACAGAAGAAGATACGGTGATCAATAATTCAACCTACAGGCTTCTTTATATCAATAAGCACTGCCAAGATTTTTACGACCAGTTTCACAACTCCGTTTTTAATGATCAGTTTGTGTATGATAACTTCGCTGTCGGCGGTTTGCGTGAAGACAGTAAACGTTTGTATTTCTACAAATTCGAAGAACAGCCCAATGAGCCTTTTCGATTTGATTCTGGCTACCAGCGATTAGAAGAACATGAAGAGTATTTGCTTTACGATTTTAATTTTGCGATAGGCGATACCATTCACTTTTCGACTTTAGACTTGTTTGAAGTCATAAATGGAGATACCACATTTTACGAAACACCACACTTCACAATCATCAATTCGGCGACTGGACAAACCAATGGAGCGAACACCTATTCCGTTTCACCCAATATTTCATTTGCCTTTCCCTTTGCAGAAGGATCATGGATCGAAGGTATTGGGAGTAGCTATGGTCTGTTTGGGTCTTATTACAGCTACTTCTCAAGACTAATCTGTTACAAGATTGATAAAACGGTGATGTTGGGCAATAACTGTGAGCCTTGCACCGGGCTGCCAGTCAGTACGATTGATCCAGCCTTGACCTCAGATGTACTTTTATTCCCCAATCCTGCAACCGACAAAGTTTTTATCCGGATGGAGGGAGATAAACGGTTAAAAGAAGTTACCATCCTGGATCAACTGGGCAGGACATTGATTGAGTATTCTGACTTAGACGATTTACAAAATGTCGAAATATCGGTTATGCATTTGCCGAAAGGCATTTACATGGTAAACGGCGTTTTGAATACGCACCAAAGTTTCACGAGAAAGCTTATCGTTTTGTAGCTTCAAAAAGCTCTGACAGAACGTACTCGACTCATATCAGGCTTAGCCTGAAAGTTTTGAAGACCATCGCCGAAATTTAAACGCCAGGCTGTAGCACTTGCCCCTTCAGTAGAGCTCCAGTAATGCGAAGCATCAAAGTTGCCAAAACCGTTTCTGTACAAATTCGAATACATAAACTGAAGCTCATGTACGGAAGGTAGAAACCAGTCTTCAAACCCATTTTCCTCATATAAAGCAGCAAAACGTGCCGCCGACCCCACCTCCCCGCAGGCAGAGATGAATGTATCAGTATTAGATGCCCCATTCCCCACCTCAGAACCAGGGCCTGAGGCCGGACAGCATTCGGTAACATTCGGTAAATCGGGAATGTCGAACCCATCGCATCCCCATTTGGTGCCGGCAGACTGATCGGTAGTTGAGGCTATTAAGCCGCTGCCATCGCTGGTGTTCAGATAGAAGATCATGCCACCGAGATAAGATTTCCCATTAAGGGAGTCCAGTAATGAATCATCGCTCAGGTAAATCTGGTAAGGTGTTTCGCCAGCATCCAGCCTCGACTGAACAGGGGACTTTGGGTTAGGAGATTTTTCACAGGAGTTGACAAACAAGCCTACCAGGATTATAGCTATAACATTGAGGAAGAAAACGATTTTGGGCATGATGCTGAAATTTTTCAGAAAATAACTTGCTCATACGAATGGTTCAACCTAAGGATATTAAATTTTCATTAATTCTGTAAAGAGTTCTAAACATCTCATTAAAAGCAATGCCTAAAAACAAAAAAAAAGAGGCTGCCTACTTTTGAGACAGCCTCTTCTATATCTATATAACGCTACTTGAACTAGATCGCATCGATGATCGCATTCAAAGTAGCACTTGGTCGCATCGCTGCTGAAGCTTTTGCCTCATCAGGAAAATAGTAACCATCAATATCCATTGCCTCACCCTGAACAGCGTTCAACTCATCCACAATTTTGGCTTCGTTGCTGCTCAACGCTTCTGCAATAGGCGCAAACTTAGCGCTCAGTTCAGCATCAGCTGTTTGATTGGCCAGCTCTTGTGCCCAGTACATCGCCAGGTAGAAATGGCTACCCCTGTTATCCAGTTCATTTACCTTTCTGGATGGAGATTTTCCATTTTGAAGTAGAGAAACTGTAGCGTTATCCAAAGTATCGGCTAAAATTTGTGCTTTTGAATTATTGGTCGCGTTGGCCAGGTGTTCAAAAGAAACCGCCAATGCCAGGAACTCGCCTAATGAATCCCATCTCAGGTGATTTTCTTCGTTAAATTGCTGAACGTGCTTTGGCGCTGAACCACCTGCACCAGTTTCGAACAAACCACCACCATTCATCAATGGAACGATAGACAACATCTTCGCACTAGTCCCTAATTCAAGAATTGGGAAAAGGTCAGTGTTATAATCTCTCAAGACGTTTCCGGTAACGGATATGGTATCTTCTCCATCTTTCATGCGCTGGATAGAGTACTTGGTCGCCTCCACCGGAGAAAGAATCTTGATTGTCAAACCAGTCGTATCGTGATTGGCCAGGTAAGTATTGACTTTCTTAATGAGCTCAGCATCATGCGGCCTGTTTTCATTCAGCCAGAATACCGCAGGCGCACCAGTTGCCCTTGCTCTGCTAACGGCTAGTTTCACCCAGTCCTGAACTGGCAGATCTTTTACCTGGCACATTCTCCAGATATCACCTTGCTCTACATTATGCTCTATCAATACGGTGCCTGAGCCATCAACGACCTGTACTTTACCATCTGCCTCTATTTCGAAGGTCTTGTCATGTGAACCGTATTCCTCTGCTTTTTGAGCCATCAAACCAACATTAGGTATAGTACCCATTGTCGCAGGATCGAAAGCACCATTTGCTTTACAGAAGTCGATGACAGCCTGGTAGATGCCGGCATAAGAACTATCAGGAATAACTGCCTTTGTATCTTGAGTGTTGCCGTCTTTGTTCCACATTTGACCAGAGGTTCTGATCATCGCAGGCATTGAGGCATCGATAATGACATCACTTGGTACATGCAAGTTGGTAATCCCCTTATCGGAATTAACCATTGCAAGATCCGGGCCTTCAGCAAAACACTTTTCAATCTCAGCTTCAACTGCTGCTTTGGTTTCAGGAGAAAGATTATCGAGGTTGGAAATCAAGTTACCAAGACCGTTATTGACATTGACCCCCGCTTCGTCCAATTCTGTTCCGAATTTTTCAAAAACAGATTTAAAGAAAACCTTAACGCCATGTCCAAAAATGATAGGGTCAGAGACCTTCATCATCGTTGCTTTCATATGCAATGAGAAGAGTATGCCTTTTGCTTTAGCATCTGCAACTTGCGCTTCGAAGAATGTGATCAATGCTTTTTTGCTCATAAAAGTGCCATCAACGATCTCTCCTTCCAGAACAGGAATCCCTTCTTTTAAAACAGTTGTTCCGCCAGCATTAACAAATTGAATTTTTACATTGCCAGCCTGGCCAATGGTCACTGATTTTTCGTTTGAAGCAAAATCTCCCGCGCTCATGGTAGAAACATGAGAAGCAGAGTCTGCTGACCATTTACCCATGCGATGTGGGTTTTGTTTGGCGTAAGCCTTTACGGGTTTAGGCGCTCTTCTGTCTGAGTTGCCTTCTCTTAAAACGGGATTTACAGCACTTCCTTTAATCTTGTCGTAAGTCGCTTTTATGCTTTCTTCTTCTGCATTAGTCGGTTCGTCAGGATAATTAGGAATGGCGTATCCATTTGTCTGCAACTCTTCGATTGTCTTTTTGAGCTGTGGAATAGACGCAGAAATATTTGGCAATTTGATAATATTGGCTTCTGGTTTTAGCACCAATTCACCCAATTCAGCTAATGCATCAGGAATGCGTTGCTCTTCGGTTAGATAAGCAGGAAATCTTGCGAGGATCCTGCCAGCAAGAGAAATATCTTTTATGCCCATTTCGACATCACATTGCTTGGCAAATGCTTGAATAATCGGTAGAAGGGACTTGGTAGCCAGGGCAGGGGCTTCGTCAGTGTGTGTGTAATAGATCTTATATGACATGTTATACGTATTTGAAATGCAAACGATAGGTCAAAATGGCCGAAAAGCCTTTTCGGAGCGCAAATATACCACATTGATCGAAGATTTAATAGCTGAAATTCTTTCTTCAATGTCATAAATTCATGAGAATCAGCAACCACTTGATTCGATCAATTAATGTTTCGCGTAAATACTTGCATAGATTCAACAGGATGAGGATATTGAAGGTTCTGGAAAACATAACCAACCCAGCCTTATGGTTAATCGACTATTCGTATACGGCACACTTTGTCCTGGTCAACCCAACGACTATTTGCTTAAAGCTATTGGCGGAGAATGGCAACCAGGCACCGTTACCGGAAAACTAATCGAAATTGGTTGGGGAGCTGCGATGGGTTACCCTGGCATTTCCCTCGACCAATCAGGCGCGGAGGTGAACGGATTTCTCTTCAACTCCGACAATCTGGAAAATCACTGGCCTGAATTAGATGCTTTCGAGGGCGAAGGCTACGAGCGGGTATTGACCCAGGTAAAACTCGCGGATAAAACTTTGGTGGAAGCATATATTTATTCAGTAAAACCACCTCAATAACTGGCCATGAAGCTAGAGGCAATTATTGATTATTTTCAATCCAATCCCAGAAAGATGTTCCTGCTTGATGGATTGGGGGCCTTGGTTACAGCCATTTCTCTTGGAGTGGTTTTAACGAAATTCAATGCGTTTTTCGGGATGCCAATTCAGGTTTTACACAAATTGGCTTTAGTTGCTTGTGTCTTTGCGGTCTACTCGTTGTCCTGTCATTTTTTGCTTAGCGCAAATTGGCGTAAGTTCCTTTTGTTGATCATTTCCGCCAATGCTACTTATTGTGTGGCTTCCGCAATACTCGTAGGGATTCATTTTCAGAAACTGACGACCTGGGGAATCGCCTATTTTGTGATTGAGATATTGATCATTATCGCATTGATCTACATTGAAATAAATGCTTTACCAGAAAATGAAAAAGTGCAAAATTGATGAAACCTGGAAATCATAAATATGTCGCCTTCCTCAGAGGCATCAATGTCGGAGGTCATCACAAAGTGCCAATGGCTGACCTTAAAACGGAAATGGGCAAACTGAACTGTGAAAGTGTCATTACCATTTTAAATTCAGGCAATATCATTTTTGAACATAAAGAGGCTGACATTTCGACTCTCGAATCAAGGATAAAAGAGCAACTGGAAAAGGCATTCGGATTTCCCATCCCGACCCTTTTGCGAAAAGCAGAAACGATAACTAACCTGCACGCAGCTGAACCTTTTGAAGACATTGCAGTCACCAAAGACATTCGTCTCTATGTATCCTTCCTACAGGAAGAAAAAGAAGAAAAGCTCTCCCTACCATATACCAATGAAGACAATTCATTTCAGATTCTGGAAAAAGCAGATAGAGTGATTATTAGTGTCCTCGATCTGGCAGGTTCTAAGACCCCTAAAGCCATGGGTATTCTCGAGAAGATTTATGGAAAAGACATCACCACCCGTAACTGGAAAACCATAATTCGCATCATCAAAAAGCTGGAGGCTTAACGGAAAAACAAATCCCCAACATACTCTTAGAAAGAAAGCCGTATTTTAGATCGCTATTATCCAAACACCAAGCAAGACAAAACATGGAGTATACCGCAATAATGGCCAGGCAACTCAGGGAAGTTTACCTCAATGGCACCTGGATCGCCACCAACCTCAAGGCCCAACTGGCAGATGTAACCTTCGAACAAGCCACCAAAAAGATCGGTGACCTGAATACGATTGCAGCACTGGCTTTCCACATCAATTACTATGTGGCAGGCGTAGGGCAGGCGTTGAAAGGCGGTAAACTGGAGATCAGGGACAAGTTCAGTTTCGATCTTCCACCATTGTCATCTGAAGAGGACTGGGAAAACCTGAAAAACCAGATGTGGGAGGATGGAGAAAACTTTGCCAACGCAGTCGAGCAGTTACAGGAAGAACAACTCTCAAATGCGTTTTTCGATGAAAAATATGGCAGTTATTATCGTAATATAGTCGGCATCATCGAACATACTTATTACCACCTCGGCCAAATTGCCCTGCTGAAAAAACTGGTTACCCACAACGATTAACCACTCCCGGCTTTTCAACCCAAAAATCAAGACAATGAGTACCACAAAATACCGGACCTGCCACCTGTGTGAAGCGATGTGTGGCCTTGCTATTGAAGTACAGGATAATGAGGTTGTTTCGATAAAAGGCCATAAGGAAGACATTTACAGCAAAGGCCATATTTGCCCGAAAGGAACGGCATTAAAGGATTTGCACAACGACTCCAATCGCCTGAAGCAACCCGTCAAGAGAACTCCGGATGGCTGGGAAGTGATTTCCTGGGAAGAAGCATATGACACCGTAGAGAGAGAACTCAAAAAGATCAGGAAAAAATACGGCAATGATGCCATCGCCACCTACACGGGCAACCCAACAGTCCATAACACCGGAACGGCCCTCACACTATACGATACCGTAAATGCGATTAACACCCGTAACCGTTATGCCTCCCACAGCCTCGATTCTGTGCCGGTGTTTTTGGCAAATCAAATGATGTTTGGCCATGCTGTCCTCGCTCCCATCCCTGACATAGATAATCTCGATTACCTCATGATAATCGGGGCCAACCCGATGGCTTCAAACGGTAGTTTTATGTCAGTACCCAATATTCGAGGCAAGATTAATGCCATCAAGAAAAGGGGGGGTAAAGTCGTCGTCATCGATCCTCGAAAAACTGAAACAGCGCAGAAAGCAAGCGAACATTATTTCATCCATCCCGAGAAAGATGTCCTTTTCCTGATGGCAATCATCAATGAACTGTTTCGAAGGGAAGCCATACCACAATCAAAAGCTCTCTCACTGTCAGACAATCTTGAAAAGCTTCAATCCCTCACAGCACCATACACGCTTGAAAAAGTTTCGCCCCTTACCGGAATATCTGTTGATGATATGGCCCACATCGTCGATGATCTGTCAGGCCACAAGCACAGTGTTGTTTACGGTAGGCTTGGCGTCAATACACAAACTTACGGGACGCTATGTCAATGGCTGATCCACTGTATCAATATCTTGCTCGGCCAACTCGATGTTAAAGGTGGATTGATGTTTACATTGCCAGCCATCGATTACGTAACACTGATGGCTCACGAGTCCAAAATGTTTCGTTACGCCAGCAGGGTTAACGAATACCAGGAGATAGTCGGCGAATTCCCAACAGCTGCATTGGCCGACGAGATTTTAACAGAGGGGAAAGGACAGGTACGTGGCTTTATCAGTATTGCAGGCAATCCGGCCCGATCAGCACCCAACTCGAAATTGGTAGAAAAGGCATTGGCCGACCTCGAGTTTATGGTAGCGATTGATATGTATATCAACGAAACTACTCAATACGCCGATATCATACTTCCGCCGGCTGTAGGACTGGAAACGATGCACTATTCTTTTGTCTTGCACATTGTGGCAACACGAAACACCACCAAATTCAGTCCGGCACCACTACCCATCTCCAAAGAGCAACGCTATGACTGGCAGATCATGGGAGAATTGCAAAGGCGATTATTCGATGGCAATATTTTCCAAAGGATCAAAAGCAATATCATGTCCCGTATTCACCCCAAAGTGAAATTGGATCTTGCGCTCAAAACCGGACCATATGGCGTCTGGGGAGGTCGGTTTTTAAGAAAAGACGGACTAAGCTTAAAACGACTAACCAAAAACATAGGCGGTATTGAATTGTCACCTCTGAAACCTGTTTTGCCGGGAAGACTATTCACAAAAAACAAACGCATAGAATTAGTGCCAGCGCTATTCGCCAAAGAAGCTGAAAAGATCAAAGCAATTTTGGATCAAGACTCTAATGGCGTGTATCCACTGAAGCTGATCGGCAGGCGACACCTCCGCAGCAATAATTCATGGATGCATAACCTTCCGGTCCTTCAAGGCGGTACTCGAAGATGTACTGCACTCATTCACCCCAACGATGCTTCCGATGCAAAAATCACGAATGGCGAGGTTATTGAAGTATACTCCGCATTTGGCGCGATTTCAATAGAAGCAGAAGTATCGGAAGACATTATGCCAGGCACAATTAGCATCCCACACGGTTGGGGCCATCAGGGAGAAAAAATCCAATTAGCGGTTGCCCAAAATGAGGCTGGAGTCAATATCAATGAACTGATGGATCACAAAAGATTGGACCCATTATCTTACAACATGGCCTTTAACGGTCATCCGGTAGCTATTCGAAAACTGCAAAATGAAAAGGTTTCTGCATGATAAAAATCAATGAAGATAACTATCAGTCTTACAAAAGTACTTTTACTGTTGGCTGGTTATTCATGTCAAAGATTCTCAAACAAGATCCCTATGCTGAGTCTTCTCCGCTGGTCGTTCTCCACAATTTGGAGCAGGAAAGTGCGGTAAAAGCAAGAAAGAGTTTAAAGATAGGGCTCCGTGAAATCATCAACCTGTTAAATCAGGTGCCACCACAAGCTACTGATCTTCTTGAAAAAATTCTCAAAGAAAAAGATTGCCCAAGCATCAGAGTGATCATAGCTCTGGATAAAAGCATTCCTGAGAAGGTCATTGGCAGGGGCAAGATCAAAAACATGGAAGAATACGCGGTTGTGCGGGAGGTCCTGAATGATGTCGATTATGATATCTCAGAATCTGAACGGGAAACACTCTCTGCTATCTTTGGCGAATTTGAAAATAATATATAACCTTTAACCTAACCCATAAACATGAAAAGCCCCCTTTGTATCTTTTTCCTGTTATTGCTTTTTTCGTGTTCCTCAAATACTGGAAACCAGTATGGAAGTTCCGGCATGCAGGTTACCCTGACATTCATCAATACATTAGACGATTACCCGGTCCAAATCTTCACGGAAGATGATAGTGGCAATGAAAAGTATATCGAAACTATCGGCGCCAATACAGAATTCGAGTTTGCGGCTGCCGAACCAAGTCAGATCTTCTATTTCAAGCCAAAAGGTAAAAGTAATTATGAGATCCTGCCTTATACGGTTGACACGCTAAAAACCCAACGTTACGAATTGGAACTGGCGCAAAAACGATATGGCGAATCAAAAAATACCTACAAAAGGATTACCAATGCCATGGCTAACCGTTACTCGTTCGACATCGCGAAAATCGATCCGTTCAAGATTGATGCCGATGAGAGCAGAGGTGGTGGCAGGAAGAAACTGATATTCGAAGAACTCAGCGACTTCGATCGCGATTGGTATCCGTTTGACGGCGATTTTGCCGTCAAGAAGCAATTCGATGTACAATTTATCAATGAGGGCAAATCGGTTGAAAAGTCAGAATTGTACAGGTCTATGCAGAGCTTTCAAAAAGAATATACAGCATCCATCGATGCCAGTGCGACCTATAAGGGTGTTACGGGCACTGCCAGCGGATCATGGTCGAAATTGACCAGGAATGGAGAAGATACCCAATCCTTTTTCTCATGGTTTCGAAAGGAAGATAAAAAGTATTTCATCCAACTTAACCACAAACATATCAAACTGGATGAAGGCTTTCAAAAAGCGGTTGCAGCACTACCCGTCCCCGGGGAGTTACCAGCAACCATTAATGAAGCCATTACGCATAAAACGTTTGACAGCTATTACCAATTTGTAAAAGACTGGGGCACCCATTATCCCGAAAAGGTGACCTATGGCGGCATCATCCAGGGTAGTCTTAACTCTACTCGTGATCAGATTACCGAGCTTGTTCAAAAAGGATATGGCGTTAAGGCCGGACTCGAAGTTCCCATAAAAGGAGCCGAAGCAGGTATCGGAGGTGGTTATAGCGAAGAGCAGATAGAAGAGCTTGAAAGTATTACTGAATCTTCCCACAAAGAGTATGTCTACAAAGGCGGTGAAGGGTATTTTGAGCTTTGGGCTGTTGGAGATGAAGTTCAGCCGATCTACATTGACCTTGAACCGCTTGCGGATCTGTTAGTTGCAGACTATTTGCCAGAAGCTGAACAACTGGTGGCCAAGCGGCAAATGATGCAATTTGCGATTGACCATTATTTACAGGAGTTTCCGATTCCATCGCCAGAGGAAAATAACCTGATTGCATACGAAATGATCTGTTCCGGTGTCAAGTTTACGGCTTGCGAAGATGCGGATAAACCCTATAACGCGCTCGACCGTGTACGGGTATCTATGTGGCCAGGACTTGATCAAAAAATGCTAAAAATAGGCACGCGCTATTTGTTTAATACCAATGGCGTCGTGTGGGAAGTGAAAAAGGGGTCCAAGGTGGTCACCATTCCTGAAGCCAGCAGGAAAAAATATAAGGAAACTAAATCGCTGTCACTTTGGAAAACGCCGTTACAAAAACCCAAAATGGTGTTCTTGCTTGACCCAAAGAAAATCTCAAAAGCTGAAAGAAACAGGGTAAAGATTCGCTTCTACGCGCGATTCGATGAAGATGACGGATGGGATGCCAAAGATGAAGAAGCCTATGGTGGGACCTACAGTGGAATAGCGTTGAAAGATGTAGGCAAGTCGTTTAAACATTACACCCTCAAAGTCAAGGAGCCCAAGAAAGATTGGGATAAATCCAAACTCAATGCAGAAGTGTATTATAAAATCAGGAAATTTGATCTTTTTGAATAGGATGTTTGTCAATCATTTTTCATCTCTTGGCTGGTTTGCTCTGTGTTTGATTTTTTGCGTTACCGCAAATGCCCAAACCAGCTTTTCAAGCCCAGACCAGGTCGCCGCCCTGATTCTCAAAATGAGAACCGCCGATCAGCATTTGAGGAAGCAGCTAACCAACAGGACAGGGGATCGATCTGACGAAATCCTGGCTCTTCGGGAAGATATCGGTCTTCTCGATGCCCAACATAATCAAACATTGAAAGTGATCATTGCCGAATTTGGCTTTCCTGGCAAAAGCAAAGTGGGCATGGATGTCACGCATGCCTTTTGGGTCTTAGTCATGCATCAGGATGAAGATGTCGAACTCCAGGAAAGGGTACTTGAATGGATGGAAAGCGAAAAAGACACAGGTGAAGTCGTCAAAAGAGATATCGCCTACCTGGCTGACAGAGTGGCTGTAAACAGGGGAAGATGTCAGCATTATGGCACCCAAACCAAATATGATGAGCGACAGGAAAAATGGACTACCTTCCCGATATGTGATCAAAAGAAGATGAAAAAACTTAGAAAAGAAATGGAACTAATGCCTTTCTCAACACAAATGAAGCGGCTTCAATAGTAAATAATATACCAATAATAACACACAAGAAAATAACACCATGAAACCTTTAAAATTGATGACCCTGTTTTTGTCAGGCGTTTTGGTTTTTACAGCCTGCGGAGACCAGGTTCAATCGACAGATTCTGATAAAGAAGAAACAACTCAGGATCCACCAGCTGGAACCGACAATAACAGCGCCAACCAACTTTATACCTGGGTCGACAACCTGAATGTCAGAAGCACACCGGAACTGGATGGGAAAGTAGTCGCTACTGTCAAAGAAAACGAAGCAATTACATTCACAGACGAAAAATCTGCAGAAGCCCAGACCATCGTGCTTCGTGGGGTCGCTTATTACGATCATTGGGTTAAGATTAAAACTACCGACAATACAGAAGGCTGGGTCTTTGGAGGAGCAGTCAAAGGCAAACATGAAGAAAAAGGAACAGCGGCGCTTAATGATGAGCAATTTAGCTTTCCTCACTTCGGCAGTTTCGATTTGTCGGAATGGGAAAAAGTAACTACAGACAAAAGCGGCGGTGGTGATGCCGAAACTGAGGAAACGACATACAAAAAAGATAATCGCATCTTGAAAATCTCGAATACCGACGTTGGAGAGTATGGCTATACCAAAACTCACACCCTTTTCAATAACTACAACAAACGACTCAAGGAAAGATCAGTGTCGTTTAATATAGGGATGGGTCTTGGCGAATCCACGACATACAATTTGACAGAAACGGTTGATGACTACACTAAAAAACCCTATACAAAATATACACGATCACAGGTAATTCGAGATCACTTTATGATGTTGAACGCAAGACCAATAATGGCGACCGGGGAATGGACGGAATCTAAAGAATAACACAGTATTAAATGAGATATAAAAACTTTCTGCCAATTACAGTCTTAGTGATCCTTTTTTGCGGTTGTACTGGTTCTAAATCCACAGAAAAAGGCAACGAATCCAACAAGGCTAGAAATGATCAGTCTACCCCTAACATTCTGCTCATTATCGCAGATGACCTGGGGTCAGATGCATTTTCCTCCTACAACATTGGAAAGGAAAATCCCAATATGCCTACTCTTGAAAACCTTGCAGAAAGCGGTATTCGATTCAATAACTTTTGGGCATACCCCACCTGTACACCCACAAGGGCATCCGTCATAACCGGTAAACATGCTTTTCGGACCAAGGTGCAAAAGGTAGGTGATGAACTATCAACCAGTGAAACTACAATCCACAAGTTTATAGACGAAAAATCAAATGATATCTACAATGCCGCTGTCATCGGCAAATGGCACCTTTCAAAAAACGAAGACCATCCGGCCGAAGTTGGTGTAAAACACTTTAAAGGCTTGATAGGCGGGGGCGTGAGGAATTATAATAGATGGAAGTATACCAATAATGGTAATACCACAGTATTGCAAAACTACATTACCACCCACCTGACCGATCTGGCTATCAACTGGATTGGCGAACAAAAAAAGCCTTGGTTTCTTTGGTTGGCATATAATGCGCCCCATACTCCCTTTCATCTTCCACCTTCCGACTTGCATTCATATAGTGACCTGGAAAACGACGAATTGGAAATTAAGAAACATCCTCAGCCTTACTATTTTAGTATGATCGAAGCCCTCGATAAAGAAATTGGCCGATTACTGGATAATATTCCGGTAACGGAAAAAGAAAATACCATCATCATTTTTATGGGTGATAATGGTAGTCCCAACCAGGTCGTACAGACTTATGGGAAAAGAAAAGCAAAGGGCTCCATTTACCAGGGCGGGATCAATGTACCATTGATTATTACAGGCGCAAAAGTTGACCGGGTAAATGAAGTTGAAAATGCGTTAATCAATTCAACAGATATCTTCGCTACGATTGCTGAATTGGCCGGAACAGGAGTTAGCGAGATCCACGATAGTAAATCCCTGGTGCCTCTCCTTTCAAAAAAGGGGCTAACCCACAAAAACTATATTTATTCAGAAGCGTCACAGAAAAAACAATCGGGTTATACGATTCGTAACAGCACTCATAAATACATCCGCTTTACCGATGGGGAGGAGGAATTATACGACCTCTTAAAAGATCCGTATGAGAAAAATAACCTGGCAAATGATGTTTCCCTTGCCGGAATAAAATCAGAACTCGAGCAAGCGGCGACCAACATTCAAAACAGCAGGTAGTAACGAAATTATATGTTCCTGAAGTTGAACTTTTTGTCTACCAAAACAGGTTTGGATAACACTGGTATTATTCACCTAATCAAAAAAGCAAACGTGGGACTATACGACCAAAAGCACATTCAGGATTTCTACAACGAATACGGAGAGAACGAAACCGAAAGATGGGACAAATCCATCATAGAGAAAGTCAAATACCTGGTCCATAATCACTACCTTTACAAATACATCCTACCCGGAGACCAAGTGCTAGAACTTGGAGCAGGAACAGGCATGTTCACTAAAGAATTGGTTGGATTAGCCGGAAGTCTAATGGTGACTGATTTGTCTCCTGTACAACTAGACCTTAATAAGAAAAGGGCGGAAGAAGACAACTATAAGGGTAAAATTGAAGACTTCAGGATTATCGACATTTGCGACCTCTCAACGTTTGAAGATGATCAATTTGATAAAGTGGTTTGTTATGGTGGCCCGTTAAGTTATGTTTTCGAAAGAAATGCAGATGCTTTAAGCGAAATTTATCGAGTGCTAAAACCAGGAGGCATTGCCTTGGTAAGCGTAATGAATTTATGGGGATCGTTTAATCGGTCTATGCATTCTATAATGTCTGAGATCTCAAAAGAGGACAATGAAAAGGTATTGACAACTGGTAACCTTCACCCGACCGCTTTTACAAATTCAAACCATCATTGCCATATCTACAAGTCAGAAGAATTTCGCACCATCCTCGAATCAGCAAACTTTGAGATATTGGAACTTTCAGCATCAAATTGCTTGTCTGTTCGTCGGGCTGCAGAACTGGAAGATATGCAACATGACAAAGCAAAGTGGGAGTACTTCATTGATCTCGAGATCAGGGCGTGCAAGTCACCAGGTTTAGTGGAATCTGGAACACATATTATCGCCATTATTGAACGAACAATCTAGGTAAACAAGATGAAACCAGAAGTCGCACAGAAATTTGATAACTACCCTGATGGCATAAAGCCAAAAATGTTGGCCTTACGGCAAATGATAATAGACGTTGCACAGCAAGTCGACAACGGCAGACAGCCCGAAGAATCCCTGAAATGGGGAGAACCAAGTTACAAGTCAAAAAAAGGCAGCCCGGTAAGAATTGACTGGAAAACAAAAGCTCCTGAACAATATGCTGTTTACTTTAACTGTTCGACAAGCCTCGTTGGGACTTTCAGGATTATTTACGAAGACACTTTTGAGTTTGAGGGTAACAGGGCCATAATCCTCAAGCTTGACCAACCCGTTCCTGAAAAGGCATTAAGACATTGCCTTGAACTGGCATTAAACTACCACAACATCAAGCACCTTCCGATGCTGGGGGCATAAAAAAACGCCCGGCACCAGCAGCTTGAAGTGCTAGTACCGGACGTGGGTCTATTAATAACGCATGCCACGGTTGTCCGTGACTAAATTAAGCTTATCCTAGATCGAAGCGATCAAGATTCATGACTTTGGCCCATGCAGCAACAAAATCATTGACAAATTGTGCTTCACCATCTTTTGATCCATAAACTTCAGCAAGCGCACGAAGTTCGGAGTTAGAACCAAAGATCAGATCAACGCGTGTACCTGTCCACTTGAGTTCTCCGGTTTTGCGGTCGTGACCTTCGAAGACATTCTTGGCATCTGAAGTAGGCGTCCAAGTTGTGCCAAGATCAAGCAAGTTGACGAAAAAGTCATTTGACAAACTGCCAGGGCGGCTAGTGAAAACACCATGTGCAGAACCATCATAATTGGTATTCAGCACACGCATACCGCCAACTAATACCGTCATTTCTGGAGCGGTCAGGGTCATCAACTGTGCCTTATCAACCAGCATTTCCTCTGATGAAACCGCATACTTCGATTTGAAGTAATTACGGAAACCATCAGCTGACGGCTCAAGTACCGAGAATGATTCTACGTCTGTCATATCCTGTGAAGCATCGGTACGGCCAGGAGAGAATGGTACCGTCACATCGTGACCCCCACCCTTTGCTGCTTTTTCGATACCGGCACATCCGGCCAAAACGATAAGGTCAGCAAGGGAAATTTGCTTACCACCTGACTGAGCGCTGTTGAAGTCATTTTGAATGGTTTCCAATGTGTCGAGTACTTTCGACAACTGAGTCGGGTTGTTAACTGCCCAGTACTTTTGAGGCGCCAATCGGATACGTGCACCATTAGCGCCACCACGCTTGTCTGATCCACGGAAAGTAGAGGCTGAAGCCCATGCTGTTGAAACCAATTCAGAAACAGACAGCCCTGATGCGAGAATGGTATTCTTGAGAGAAGCGATATCTGCATCATTGACCAGTTCGTGGTCAACAGCAGGTACTGGATCTTGCCAGATCAACACTTCTTCTGGTACTTCAGCACCCAGATAAAGGACTTTTGGTCCCATATCTCTATGCGTAAGTTTGAACCATGCACGTGCAAATGCATCAGCAAACTCATCAGGGTTTTCATAAAAACGCCTTGAAATCTTTTCGTAAATCGGATCCATGCGCAGCGCCATGTCAGCTGTTGTCATAATTGGTGCATGACGTTTATCTGGATCGTGTGCATCTGGAACTGCATTTGCGGCAGCACCGCCCTTAGGCACCCATTGGTGTGCTCCGGCCGGACTTTTTGACAATTCCCATTCGTAGCCGAATAGAGTTTCGAAATAGCCATTGTCCCACTGGACTGGATTCGGTGTCCAGGCACCTTCGATACCACTTGTAATCGTATCAATACCTTTTCCTGTTCCGAATTTACTATTCCAGCCCATGCCTTGCTCTTCGATTGTAGCTGCTTCAGGCTCTGGTCCTACGAGTTCAGCATCGCCTGCGCCGTGGCATTTACCGAAAGTGTGACCACCAGCAACAAGTGCAACAGTCTCTTCATCGTTCATCGCCATACGGCCGAAAGTCTCACGGATATCACGTCCGGAAGCAATCGGATCAGGATTACCGTTGGGGCCTTCAGGGTTTACGTAGATAAGTCCCATTTGAACAGCACCAAGAGGGTTCTCTAATTCGCGATCTCCGGTATAACGTTTGTCGCCTAACCACTCAGACTCAACGCCCCAGTAAACATCTTCTTCTGGCTCCCATACATCTTCACGGCCACCAGCGAATCCGAATGTCTCGAATCCCATTGACTCAAGTGCGCAGTTTCCTGCAAGGATCATAAGATCAGCCCATGACAAATTTCTACCATATTTCTGCTTGACAGGCCATAGTAACAGGCGTGCTTTGTCAAGGTTCGCATTGTCAGGCCAGCTATTTAGCGGTGCGAAACGCTGAGTTCCTGAACCACCACCTCCGCGACCATCTGCGATTCGGTATGTACCGGCACTGTGCCAGGCCATCCTGATAAACAAAGGGCCATAATGGCCATAATCAGCAGGCCACCATTCCTGAGAATCGGTCATCAGGTCATAAATGTCTTGTTTAACTGCCGCAAGGTCCAGCGACTTGAATGCTTCTGTATAATCAAATCCATCATTCATAGGATTTGAAAGTGAAGAATGCTGACGCAGAATGTTTAGTTTCAACTGGTTAGGCCACCAGTCGCGGTTGGTCATACCTTTTCCGGCACCGTGTTTTAAAGCGCCGCTCATAAATGGGCATTGGCTGATACCATTGCCATTTGAATCCTCATCAGGATTCAGGTTTAAATGTTTTTCCATAAATTATTTTCTCTTTTTATTGTTAACCTCCCTAAAATTACCAAAAACTTTATCTATATGAATGGTTTTTCCTATAGATAACATCTATGGTTAATTGTGTTTTTCCTATAGTCTAAATTGAACAAAAGTTATTACTCTGAGAATCAGATTACAGAACCCCTTTCCACCTATTATCGAATATCGTATCTTGAAATCCAAACAACGTATTTCCAATAATATTTTTTGCGGCCTTTTGCTCCCGATGGCCATCGGGATGAGCGTCTTTGTGTGAAACAGCAAAAGTCAATTATTCTATTTCAGAACACCTACTATGATCAAACCAAAAAGACTCCAAAAAGGAGACAAAATCGCCACCATTTCCCTTTCATGGGGTGGGGCAGGCACATTGCCCTCGCGCTACAAGATCGGCAAGCAACAAATGGCCAAAATGTTCGACATTGAAGTCATAGAAACCCGACACGCCCTTAAGCCAGCTGACTGGATATACAACAATCCGAAAGCAAGAGCAGACGACCTTACTGAAGCCCTTGAAGACAACTCGATTAAGGCCATCATTTCGAACATTGGTGGCGATGATAGCATTCGATTATTAAAACATACGGATCCGGATGTAATCACTAATAACCCAAAGATCTTCATGGGTTTTTCTGATTCCACGGTAACTCATTTCTGTTTTTACAAGGCAGGCGTAACGTCATTTTATGGCACCTCAACACTTGTCGGGTTCGCTGAAAATAATGGTATGCATCAATACCAGATTGACGATATTTTGAAGACACTCTTCTCTTCTAAACCAGTAGGACAGATACAGCCAAATCACGATGGCTGGACTTCCGAAATGCTGGATTGGGGTAACCCAAACAATCAAACGATCACTCGTAAACTTGAACCCAACAGCGGATGGAGATGGCCGCAAGGTGGAGGGGTTGTTAAAGGATCCTTGTTAGGCGGTTGCGTAGAAGTAATGGAGATGATCAAAGATACCCGGATTTGGGTGCCGCCTTCGGAATGGAAAGACAAGATCATGTTTCTTGAAACTTCAGAAGAGATGATCCTGCCGGAATACTTTTGCTGGATTTTAAGGAATTACGCAGCATCAGGTATTCTTCATAACATCAATGGGCTGATCGTCGCTCGTCCATACAATGATAAATACACCAGGGAATATGATGAGATGATCCTGAAAGTGGTGAAGGAAGAAGGTCTCCACGACTTACCAATTATCACCGGGATGGACTTTGGCCACACCTGTCCGATCTTCACCCTTCCTTATGGAGTCGAGGCAGAAATGGATATGGCAAAACAGACTTTTTCAATTATTGAAAATGCAACTGAAGATTAACCGCAAAAAGTTAACAAAAGCATAAACTTTTCGATTTCAAGCGCTTTATCCGTTAAAAAGAGAGGTTGGTCTTTATTTGTTGAAACAATTCAATTTTTAGGGTATTATCTATATAGAGACGTTGCAAAACAAACGTCAGAATAATATTGATCTTTCACTAAAATTGATGAATTATGAGTTGGAATCCCATGATGTCATTCACAGACTTTGCAGCAGCACATCTTGCTGTTGAAAAACTCCAATCAAACGGCCTCAACCCGGTTTTGAAAGATCAGATGACCGTTCAAACCTACACAGGGGCCTTTGAGATGGGAACACTAAAATTGTTTATCCACGAACTGGAAGCGAAGGAAGCCGCTTCGATTTTGAAGAGCGAAGGGTTTTTGAAGTAGGAATGAGTTAAGTAACAGGACAAAATACATTTATAACGAAAAGAAGTTCACATGATGAACTTCTTTTTTGTTTTACCTTGTCGATGAATGAAAACTGTAAAAAAAAAGAGTAAATGAAGAAAAAGAAGAAGTTTGAAAATAACTGGAGGCATAAATCACTCGAAAATCTAGAAAAGCATATTTGGCCAGCCCCCGATCCTGATGAAGGTTCGTACTTGATTCTTACTTGTAACAAACTTCGAAAACAACAATTAAAAGATTTTTCTATCGAAGATCTAAGGATCATGATCGGACAGGAGATAGGTCTCAGGTTTTTAATACCCTTAGCCATAGAGCAGCTCCATGAAAATATTTTAGTAGAAGGAGATCTCTACGAAGGTGACTTACTCAAAAATGTGTTAGTTAGCGATCCAGAATACTGGCAATCTGAAAAAGACAACTGGCAGACTATATGCGATTTGTTCAATGCCAATAAGCAGAGGATCAGAAACTTCGATACCACTTCAAGTATCAAAGCAGAGATTTTTACCGCTTTTGAAAAGTTCGAAAAATTGCATTGAATCGCTTCTTGTAACTCTATGGAGAAAAAAGTCGAATCTTCTAATATCCATGAAAAAACTAACTTCCCAACTCGTCCTTCCACTTACCATTATCTCCTTTAGCTTATTTACTAAATGGTGGTTCGTCATTCCCGTTGATGCACCAGAATTGTTGATGAAAGGCTTCCCATTGCCTTATATCTGCCCTGGCTGGCATACCTCGTTATCCCTTCAAATATTTTTAGGGGAGTTCCTGGTTGATTTACTGGTTTATTTCAGTTTCTGGTGGGTGATCGTTTGTTTGTTTGATCGCGTTATCAGGAAAATCAAGGTGCATAAGGCTGTTAAAGCAACTCTTATGGTGATTTCGATCTTGATTTTAACGCTTGAAATCCTGATCATCAGCAATCCCGATAATAAGTTTTACCTGACGCGCGATTTTGGCATCGAGATTCTCGATACGGGCTATCAGTTTAATCTCAATCCACCAGAAAGACCCGTACTCGGAGATTACGATCAGGATTAAATATTGCTTAACAGTATCTCTGCGAATCCCTCTGTAGTACTTTGTGATGAGATTATTAGACTATTTTCTAACCGCAAAGTACCACAAAGGATATCGCAAAGTTTCCCAAAGGAAGACTGGTATCTATTCTATTCTGAACCTTCAGACAAAGCAGCTTCAATTGCAGCCAACCTTGCTTTCAACTCATCAATTTCTTCCTGTTGATTATCGATCATTTGTTGTTGTTCCTGGATGGCTTTTATTGCTAAGACACTCATGCCGGAGTAATTTAATGCATGCACGCCTTTTGACCTTTCGTCTTCAACGATGAACACCAACTCCGGGAAATGCGCTTTGAAGTCCTGGGCGATAAAACCAATGGATTCCTTGTTAGTTGGATTATTATCAATGTACTGGTATCGCGAAGGTTCAACCTGCATCAATTTTGAAAGCACAGTGCCAATCGGCTTTACATTAGTCTTTAGACTACGGTCAGATGAAGGGTTCCACGAACCATCAGTGCCGCTAAAAGACCCACGGAATGTACCATTGGCATAGAGGTTTAAGTTTGAAGCAGCCGCTGAGCTGGTCACAAATTCCCAGTTATTGGTTGTGGAAGCACGAGCGAAATTTACACCAAATGAACCATGCTCAATGTTTAACATATATGATCCTGGTGACCCTGCATTCTCACCTACGGTAAGTCCGTTGGTCCGCATCTCAACTTCACCACGCCCAAAACCGGTAGGAGAAGTTACAATGATACGAGCACGCCCAAAGGTGCTTGAGTTTTCCATGCTGATCTGGTAGTCGGCATTTCCGGCCTGGAAGACACCCCCTGTAGTTCCACCAACTGTAACCGCTGGAATCGCCCATCCGGAACCCAGGTTGGTCCCCACCACCAATTCCTCGTCAGGATTACTGTTATTTCCAATGGCGACATTGCCGGTCGTTCCGTTAAAATAAACCCTGCGCGTATAAGTGAACGATCCGGTAGGTTTGGATTGGAATTGAAGGTTTGCCCCGCTGCCTTGTGTTGACATCCGCCACTGGTTACCATTGTTTGGAAGACCCAGGTTGAGGCGACCGGCGCTGGTGTTTACAAACAATTCGCCGTTAATGTGAAAATCAAACTCGGGGGATACCGTATTAATGCCGACATCTCCGGTATTGTAGTAAATATCGTTGCCGTCGGTTTCCCATAGACTACCAAAATCAGAGAGGTCGACACTATTGGCTCCTGCAATCGACAATGTATTCCCCGAAAGGGATAAACTCTGGATTTCATTAACAACACTCTGGTCGTTATCTCCAGGAACACTTCCCGCAGTTTTTGCATGTAAAGCATAGGGTACACTGAGAAGTTGGGTCGTCCCCAAATCCTGGAAAGAACTGCCTCCTGCCGGGTCAAGTTCAACTTTGATGAAAAAACGATCTGTATCCCAGGCTATAGCAGCAAAATTGCCACTTACAGCAACCCCAGACCCTATTTCGAGATTGGCCAGCCCATAATCATTGGTATTGACAGCATGGGTTTCAATATAAACAGTTGGGCCATCAAAACTGGTTTGGATGATATTTATTCTGAAATTAACAGACTGGTTCATCATCACCTGTCCGGAACCATCTCTGACAGCTGCCTGGTACTTAAAGGCCTCAGGCTGCGCATAAGAAAAAGGAAGCAGAAGGAGAATTGAAGCTATTGTGAATAATACTTTTTTCATAACTATTTGTTTTTCAGGATTTTGAATGTTTTTAAAGTTTGGGAATGCTGGTCAGTGACATGGAGGAAATAACTACCAGCTACAAATGAGGTAAGATCAAGCGTAAGAGGCGAGTTGGCGACTTTAGCTTCTTCAGTTAGAAGCTGTCGGCCAAGTACATCGTAAACAGAAAACTTGAGCGGTTCGGCAAAATTCGAGTAGGCAATGGTCACGATCCCGGAAGTAGGATTGGGGTAGACTTTAAGGTCGATTTCGACAGCAAGGTCTTCAATTGAGGTAATGACAAGATCGGGTTGGTGAAAACCCTGGGTGAGTTGAGTAGCTCCGGCATCAAAGGTGGCGATCACCGACTCTCCGATAGTCCAGCTAACTTCAACACCCGATCCCACAACATGGTCTCCATTGGAAGCGATAACTTCTGGTGAAACGGATTGACTGTAACTTATCGTCCAGATAATAGTACAGCACAGAAAAAGGAAAACTCTTTTCATAGTTTGCTTTTTGGCGTTTATTAATAAATGACGACAGACAGCATACCTTGGTCAGGCCAAAACTTGTCATGTCTTAAAATTCTAGTGACTTTTCTTCAGTAAATGTAAACCTGTGGTTGGATGCAGGTAATTTCAGGTTGGAATATTGGTCCTGATTTCTCAGAATATTTCCAGTACAATGTAGGACATAACTCCTTTCTTAAAATTACGGTTTATTTTAATGCATCGCAAGTGTAAACCTGAACCCCAAAACATTGTTGGAATGATGATATTATCTTCAAAACACGAAGGCAACAAATGAAACCAGAAGAATCAACCTTAAAAGAGATAGAAGCACAGTTAAGTCATCCAAAAGGAGAACAGGGCATTGCCATTGGAGAAAAAATGAACACCTCCAATATGCCAATGACTCTGAATTCGATTGACTTCATGAATGTGAAAGATAAAGACAAGGTACTGGAGATCGGCCACGGCAACTGCGGTCATTTGGAAGCTTTAATGGCTGAGGCCGATGATCTGTATTACTCTGGTGTAGAAATCTCGGAAACCATGTATGACGAGGCACAACGGATCAATAAAGAGAACATTCAAAAAGCTAAAGCTGAATTCAAGATATATGATGGCCTGAAACTTCCGTTCCCTTCAGATGCTTTTGATAAATCGTTTACTGTAAATACCATTTATTTTTGGCAAAAGCCGGAAGAATTCTTGAAAGAAATTAAACGGGTGTTAAAACCAGAAGGTGTTTGTGTGATCACTTTTGTGAGAAAAGAAACTATGGTTGACCTCCCCTTTGTCAAAAACAAATTCAGGATATATGAAATTCCCGATATCGAAAGGCTGGCTGCATCGGCACAATTTCAAATAGCTGGAGTTCGATACCTTGAAGATCAGGTAACCAGTAAGTCAGGAGAAATGATCCTTAGGAAATATGCAGTAGTGCGGTTGGTGGCATAATTAACCGATAAAAGTGTATTCTGGTTTTTAGACCATGAGTTAATATTGATATTAAGGGTTATTTGCCAAAAACTTATTTAGATCAATTCCAAATAAGTATATTTGCACGATTAAACCATCACCAATTAATAACAAATGATCACAAAGAACACAATAGCAGTTCTGCTGCTTTTTGCCGTTATGTTCACGGCATGCAACACCAAAGACCAACAGGCTTCTGACCAAAATGAAGCAAAAGAAGCCAAATTCATAACCCTGTACACCCATCGCCACTATGATACCGATAAGGCACTTTTCGAAAAATTTGAAGAGCAAACAGGTATTGAAGTCAGAGTGGTTAAAGCCAGTGCTGATGAGTTGATCCAGAAAATGGAAGCCGAAGGTGACCAGTCACCAGCTGACCTGCTCATCACAGTCGACGCGGGCAGACTCGTAAGGGCCAAAGGCAAAGGATTGCTACAATCGGCAAGTTCTGATGTACTCAATAAGTCTATCCCTGCTCATTTGCGTGATGGCGATAACCAATGGTTTGGCCTTACCAAGCGGGCTAGGGTGATTGTCTATGACAAAGACAAAGTAAATCCGGAAGACTTGTCTACCTACGAGGCATTAACAGAAGCCAAATGGAAAAACAAGGTACTGATCAGATCGTCAGGCAATATTTACAACCAATCGCTCATGGCTTCGATTATCGCTAATAGTGGTGAAGAAGCCGCCAAATCATGGGCTGAAGGTATGGTCAGTAATTTTGCCAGAGCTCCAAAAGGTAATGACCGCGACCAGGTCAAGGCCATCCTTGCCGGAGAAGGCGAAGTGGCTGTGGTTAATACCTACTACATTGGAAAATTGCTTAATTCGAAAGACTCTGCAGAAGTCAAGGCCGGACAAGCCGTCAATATCTTTTTCCCTAACCAGGATGACAGGGGCACACATGTTAATATCAGTGGAATTGGTGTAGCCAAGCATGCACCCAATAAAGAAGATGCGGTCAAGTTCATAGAATACCTCGTGAGCAAAGAATCACAAGAGAACTTCGCTAGTTCCAATTACGAATACCCGGTTAATCCGGAAGCTGCCACCTCAGATCTACTCAAGTCATGGGGTGCTTTCAAAGAAGATAACCTGCCACTATCGAAGCTGGGTGAACTGAACAAACAAGCGGTCATCAAGTTTGATGAGGTGAAATGGCAATAAAAAAGTAAATGCGCTTTCATCATAAGCATTTTATACGGGATATTAATCAATGGTCACTCTTGTCAGTGGCCATTGGTTTATTTATAGCTATCCCTGGCCTGGCTATCGCCTTTTACCTTTTTGATGGCCCCGGTGAGATGTGGGGGCACATCGTATCTCACTTTCTGCTCAACTATATTGGCAATTCATTATTTCTCATTGCGGGAACGGGAGTCCTAACCTTCCTGATAGGCACTTCAGCAGCTTGGATCGTTAGCAGTTATGATTTTCCTTACCGGAAACTTTTTGACTGGTTGCTATTTCTCCCGCTTGCCATTCCTTCCTATATCACCGCTTATGCCTATGTCGGACTACTCGGAAACGGGGGAACTCTTGTCGGGTTTTTGCAATCCATAGGCATCCCAATCAAAAGGATTGAAATGATGAATTTATATGGCCTAACCTGGGTGCTGAGTATTTCGTTGTTTCCTTATGTCTATGCAGGTACACGGGCAATGTTTGCCAGTTTTCCAAGGGTGATCAGCGATAGTGCATTCCTGTTAGGAGCTACCCGAAGAACGTACTTTTTCAAGGTAGCACTGCCTTTGGCCTCACCGGCTATCATTGGTGGTCTCTTTCTCGTTTTCATGGAGGTGCTTAATGATTATGGTGCTGCCAAATACTACGGTATCAATACCTTCACCACTGGCATATTCAGAACCTGGACAGCGTTGGAAGACCTTCAGTCATCCATTTATTTGTCGGCATTATTAGTGGTGCTGGTAATATTGATAATGCTATTTGTCAAATGGCAAAGAGGTCGTAAATCATATACAATTAAGGCGTTAAATACCGGACACAGCCATTCTCCCAGACGACCCCTTTCTGGAAGGAAGAAAGTACTTTACCTCATAATTATCCTTTTACCAGTCACCTTTGGCTTTATCCTGCCTGTTGGCCAATTGCTTTACTGGGGGATATTGACTTTCGAGTCTATGTTCAATGCCGAATTACTTTGGGTTACCTTGCAAAGTTTCGGTGTTGCCTTTGCTGCTGCGCTTATTATCATAATTGGAGCACTGGCCCTGATCAATGTTACAAAATGGAATCATCTCAAAGGCCTGGGTATATTTTCCAAACTGGCAACAATTGGCTACGTGATCCCAGGGGCTATTATCGGTATTGGTGTAATCCGCAGTAGTCAGACCGTAATTACATTTTTCAATGATAATTTTGACATGCAGGTGGGGTACCTGTTTTACGGAAGTAGTATTATTCTGATCTATGCTTATGTTTTCCGTTTTATGGCTGTGGCCTACAATCCGATTGAAGCAAACACGCTGAAGTTGAGTAAAAACCTGTCTGAATCGGCCTATCTTTTGGGTGTCAGCAAGCTGAAAGCGTTTAGGAGGATTGATTTCCCTTTACTTAAAAAAACCTTATTAGGTGCGTTTTTCCTGGTCTTTATTGACATCCTGAAGGAGCTGCCGCTTACCTTGATCCTCAAACCTTATAATCTACAGACCCTGGCGATAAACGCCTATGCCTATGCTGATGATGAGCAAGTTGCAAAAGCTGCATTACCGGCGTTATTGCTGATTACCGTGATCGCCATATTAATGTTGGTGGTTAACCATCGGGAATTTAATACTTCAGAAAACCAAACCCTTAAAAACTAAACTCTAAAATCTGATCGCTATGGATATTTTGGTAACAGATAAGCTTTCTAAAACCTACGATGGGCAATATTTTGCCTTATCGAACTGTACTTTTTCTTTACAGAAGGGGCAAATATGTGCAGTAGTAGGGGAGAGTGGGAGTGGCAAGTCTACCTTGTTAAGACTAATTGCCGGACTGGAAAGACCAGACGGTGGAACGATTACGATCGAAAAAGAGATCATGAGTGATGATACCACAGTGGTTGCGCCCCAGAAAAGAAATGTCGGACTTGTGTTTCAGGATTTTGCTTTGTTTCCACATATGACTGTCGAGCAAAATATAGCCTTTGGCTTGAAAGCAGACAAAGCGGCAACCGTAAAACGTATGTTAGCGGTCATCAAAATGGAAGCCTTCGCAAAACGATATCCATCCGAACTAAGTGGCGGACAAGAACAACGCGTTGCACTGGCCCGCACCCTCGCGATAAACCCCAGGATTTTGTTGCTAGACGAACCATTCAGCAACCTCGACACCAGCCTGAAAGCCGAACTTCGACAGGAAATCAGAGATATCGCCAAAGACTTTGGAACAACCCTGGTCTTTATTACCCACGACATTTTTGACGCGATCGATATTGCTGATCAGCTTATCATTTTGAAAGCAGGAAAAATTATAAGGCATTGCAAAATCACTGATTTTGCCAAAGATGTAACAAACGAAGATGTCAAAACGATGCTCGTCGAATTGAAAGAAAATGCAGAACGTATGCTCAGTGTTTTGGACTAAATCAACAGGTCAAATACCAATAGCAATGTCAAAAAAATAAGGATTACGGGTTTGACTATACCTGATTTAGGGTATTTTGTAGCCGATATGACAGACAAAGAATATTTCTCCCACCTTTACGAAATAGCGAGTCATCTCAATAAGGAATTTTCGCTGCCCGCTGCATTGCGACAAGCAATAGAAAAAACGGTGGAGCTACTCGACCTCGAAACGGGGTGGATTTGGCTGTCTGAAAAAGATCTGAAGTCGGTTTACCTGGCAGCTTCTTACAATTTGCCCCCAGCCTTAAGCGATCATCCCGAACGGCTCTCCGGCTGGTGCTACTGCATCGACAAATACCTTACGGGCAATATCGAAGAAGCCACCAATATCAGCGAGATCACCTGTACGAGGCTTAAAGACATTGCTTCCGGGACGAGAGACCTGAAATTTCATGCCACCATCCCGATCATAACCAACGGTCAAAAAATAGGTTTGATTAATCTCCTGAGTAAGGAAAAACAAATGCTGGATGACAAACAACTGTCCATTCTCAATACGATTGCAGAACTCATCGGCATTGCGATCCAAAGAACCCGCCTCCAGGATACTTACCATCAACCGAATCATTCCAATGACCTCAAGGAACTCATACAACGCATTTTCCAGACCAGGATTGATGACCTGCTTGATACACTCAACAAGACTATGGAAACTTCCAGTGAAAATAACCTTGCGGGAATGCAATCGGCCATCAGACAAGCAGAAGCGTTGAAAAAGCAACTTTCCCTTATTTTGAACGAGGCGACTGAAAGGTCTACCCAAAAAAACGAACAAAAGGAATTCACCTACCCCGCATCACCCCTCACACAACGAGAACTGGAAGTGCTGTCCCTCGTCAGAAAAGGCCTGACGAATGGCCAGATCGCCGAGCAACTCTATATCGCTGAACGGACGGTTAAATTTCACATCACTTCCATCCTTTCAAAGCTTTATGCAAAAACCAGAACACAAGCTGTTGACATAGCGCTACAGCGAGGTTTATTAAGTGCATAACCAATCTTTTGGTTTTCGACTGTACTTTAGTACAGGTCAACTTCTAGTCTATAGTACGTTTTCCGGGAGCAACTTTGCCGTGATCTTTGTGATATCAAAAACAATAAAAATTACATAAGATGACAACAAAGAAAACAGCACTAATCACTGGTGCATCAAAAGGACTCGGATTTCAATTAGCACTTAATCTCGCTAAAAATGGCTGGAACCTGATCATTACAGGAAGAAATCCACACAATCTCAAAACTGCAAAAGATCAACTTTCTCAATACACAACTGCAGAAGCCAAATCTGGTGATGTCAGGGATGAAGTTCACCTGCTCGAATTAGCAGAACTCCTGCAATTGAAAAACTGGAACCTCGACCTCGTCGTCAATAACGCCTCTGCATTGGGTGTATCTCCCTTGAGGCCTTTGCTTGATCATCCAGTGGATAATCTGCACACGGTATTCCACACGAATATAATTGCTCCACTCTCTTTGTTACAAAAGGTGAAATCCTATTTGAAAAAGGGAGCCGTAATTATCAATATCAGTACAGATGCAGCTGCAGAAGCTTACGAAACATGGGGTGCATACGGAGGCAGCAAAGCAGGCATGGACCATATAACTGCCATCCTTGGAAAAGAAAACCCTGACTATCGATTCTACGCATTTGATCCAGGAGACATGAGAACCGATATGCACCAGGCAGCTTTTCCTGGAGAAGACATTTCTGACAGACCGTTGCCTGAAACATACGCAGTGCCAGTTATCGTGCAACTCGTGAAAAGTGGCTCACCAAGTGGTCGATACACAGTAGGAGAGTTTAAAGCGGCTCTTGTTTAGGCATTATAACTGCCGGATCACTTCCTCTTTTTTGTCTTAGCAGGGTCTCTCAAAGCGGACCCTGCGTAAACCAAAACTAAAGCAAACATCATGCATACAATATCTGATATCATACAATTCGACTTGCCTGAAAAACTGGCCTGTCCTGAGCCAACCGAAATCCGAAAAATAGCAAGAGATGACGCCCGATTACTGGTTACAAATAACAGTGGTTCGATAAGTCATACTACCTTCAAACAATTGACTAACCACCTTTTACCCGGCGATGTATTAGTAGTGAACACCTCGGCAACAGTACCGGCAGCCTTTCCAGTTGCCCTCCCTTTCGGGAAAAAGGGGGTAATCCACTTCAGTACCAGGATCGACAATCGTAATTGGTTGGCAGAGATCAGGGTAATCAAGAATAACCAGACGGTGCGCTGGAAAGGCGGGAAAGCCGGAATGGTATTTCTCCTTCCGGGAAATGCGAGGGTTAGGCTGAAAGATAAATTTTATGGAAACCGCGACCTGCTCCACTTATGGACAGTTGAGTTAACGATCAACCAGGAGGCAGTTCCTTATATGACTGAATTTGGGCAACCAATAAAATACCTCAGTCTTGATAAACCTTATCCGATCGACTATTATCAGACCATGTTTTCCTCTCAGCCAGGAAGCTCCGAAATGCCTTCCGCTGGCAGAGGGTTCACAGCAGGATTAGTAGACCGACTTATGCAAAAGGGAATTAGTTTTGCTCCTGTCTTGCTGCACACAGGCGTCTCAAGCCTGGAAGAAAACGAGGCCCCTTATCCCGAATACATGGAGGTCGAACCGATATCAGCAGCCATCATCAATAACGCCAAAAGAAAAGGAGGCAGGATCATTGCCGTAGGCACCACAGCAGTAAGAGCCATTGAGAGTGCCGCAGATGAAACGGGCCTGGTTTCGCCTTTCAAAGGAAAAACCAGCTTGTATATCAGGAATGGTTATTCGATGAAAACAGTTGATGGACTCCTGACCGGTTTTCACGAACCGAAGGCCTCGCACCTCAATATGTTACAATCTTTAGCAGGGTTTGATCATATGGAGAGAGCCTACACAGCGGCCATTGAAAATAACTATTTCTGGCACCAGTTTGGAGATCTCCATTTGATATTGCCATAACGGGAATTAGCTGTCATTCCACAGCAAAAGATCGCTAATTTTCTAGGCGGGGTCTCTCAGAGATGGCTTCTAGTACACAAAGGGCTCCTTCAGGAGACCCTGCTAAAACAAAAAGAGATACACAAAAAGCAACCTTGTGTATGTCTGTGAATCCTTAGAGCACCTCTTCAGTATAATTAAATTCTAACTACCCTCCATAAAATTCAAAACCGCTTCACTCAATGCTTCTGGCTCTTCTTCCTGCAAGAAATGTCCACATTCTGGAAAGGTTAAAATATGTGTTTGGGGTAAAATGACTTTGACCCGCTCCATCGTTTTGTTCACATTAGGCAGGATCTTGTCTCGCTCACCATAAATAATCTGAACAGGGCCTTTAAATTGAGGCAATTTTTCACCGATTTCAATCATGCCTTTCAGACTTAATCTTTGAATAGTTTTACACAAAACTTTCCTGGATACAGTATCTTTAAAAGGTGCCTGGTATTGGCTGATCGCTTCTTTAGTCAATTTGTTTTTTTGGTAAACGCCAAACAGCAGGGCTCTTTTTAAGCCCCATTGACTGGTCAATACACTGCTTATTACAGGCAGCCTAATGGCAAGACCAAACAACTTGACAGCATTGGAGAATTCAGGAAAAACAAGCGTGTTAAAGAGGATCAGCCGTTCCACTTTTTCAAAATTATTGACGGCCCAGTAAAGCCCCAGAGGCCCTCCCAGGTCATGTACCCCGAGGCTAAGTTTCTCAATGCCGAGGTTAGTTAGGAAATCGGTAAGCACACGAGCATGATAACGGAAGCTATAAGAGTCATCAAGCTTTTTTTCGGATTTGCCAAACCCTGGAAGGTCTACAGCAATGACCCGGTATTTGGTCGCCAAATTTGGCAGCATATTTCTCCACAAATAAGCAGAAGTTGGCCAGCCATGAAGCAGTAAAATCACGTCTCCCGAACCGGCTTCAGTATAATGGATTTTAAGTTGATCTACCGTGGTAAAATTACTCGAAAGGGCCATGAATGATCTTTTATTATAGAATTAGGTTCTCCGAAAATAAGTAATTTGAAATCAATGCTCAGCAGGAATGATTACTTTTAAAAATGGATAAACCGAAGACCTTCGAAACAGAAAGACTTCTCCTGAGGCCCACGTCGACTGAAGATGCTGCCTTTATCCTTGAATTGGTTAATTCTCCGAAATGGCTCGAATTTATTGGTGACAGGAATGTGAGAAATATCGACGATGCGGTAAAATATATTGAATCCCGAATAACCCCTCAATTCGAAAGACTTGGTTATGCCAATTATACCGTCATCAGAAAATCGGATCATGTAAAGCTGGGCTCATGCGGCCTATACGACAGGGAAGGTCTGGAGGACATTGATATTGGATTTGCTTTCCTTCCGGAATATGAAAAAAGGGGATACGCCTTTGAGTCAGCCAATAAATTGAAAGAAATTGCCGTTTCTGAATTTGGTATCAAAGAACTATGTGCCATCACTGTAGAAGAAAACATATCCTCTCAAAATCTCTTAAAGAAATTGGGTTTTGAATATTCAGGAAAAAGGAAAGTAACAGAAAAGGGAGAGGAGTTGATGGTCTTTGAATTAACACAATAACAAACTCTTTTTTATGCGAAAAGTAGTAATTATATGCCTCGCTGCGATATTCTTCTCATGTGAAGACCGTCCACAGACTCCCGAAATTCCGGATGATGTTGAACTCACCCAACACCAGATTGATTCAATCCTGATGAAGTTTGACTTTGAGTATGAAAATCCTGTGCTTATTGATAGCAGTGAAATTATCTTATTACCAATCAGCACGGAATTTTTGGAAAAGAGAAAAACATATTCTTACGACGGGTACTACTCTGACAGCTACCCGAGGTATTGGAATATCCTGTTTTATAACCAGGTTTCAGGTAGCACCAAACTGCTTACAGAATCCAAGATCCGGATTTCCAATTTCCACGTGAAGCACGAAAAACCAGGAAATATCCTTTCACAAAAGATACTATACATCATCGGTGATGTGGATTACAACGGCGATGGAAAACTGGATACATCCGATCCGGATTTTCTTTTTAGTTCTAATTTTGACGGAAGCGACCTAAAAAGGGTTTCACCCCAGAGCGAAGACCTGATTTACCATTCCATCATTCCAAATACCGACAGGTTGATTCTTAGAACCAGAAGAGACACCGACGAAAACCGCGAATTTAGTAGTGAGGATGAAGAAATCTGGTACCTGCTCGACCTGGAAACTAATAAGGGCCCTGTAGAAATTGTTGATGAGGCATTGAGAAAGAAAGTGAAGAACCTCTATTTCGATCAATGGTTGAGGCGATGAAGTGATGAGAACCGACGCCATTTTTTCCAACGACAGAATTTATCGGTACCGATTATCCCGGTACTGGGATGACACCAAGCCAGCTGTTTTGTTCATCGGTTTAAACCCTTCAACTGCCGACGAAAAAACTAACGATCCTACTATCAGGCGACTGATCGGTTTTGCCAGGCGATGGGGATTTGGGACGATGCATGTGTGCAACCTGTATGCCTTCAGAACCCCTTATCCAAAGGAGTTATTCAAATACCATACGCCAGTCGGACCTGAAAATGATGCCTGGATAAAACGCACTCAGGAAGCTGTGGAAAAGGTAGTTCTGGTCTATGGCACTCATGGCACAAAGAATGACCGTCACCTGGAAATATTGGACTTGGTTAATCATCCATGGTGTGTAAAATATTCTAAATACAATCTGCCCATGCATCCGCTATATTTAAGCTATACCAAACAACCCCTGGCTTATGAATTTAAAAACTGATTACCCGTTTTTTCACGCTATTCCTTAAATTCAGGAATGAGACAGACCGTTTTCATATTCAGTGGAATTGCCATATCGATCCTGGTTGTTTTCGAATTGAGCAAATATTCGATGTTCGGAAGTCAGGGCAGTCGTGAGCTATTTGTTTTTTTATTCGCCATTGCTTTCATTTTGATAGGGATCGTCCTCCAAAGATTTCTCACGAAACCGCCTGCCTCTGAAACCCTGGAAGTCAATCGCGAAGAAGCCATAAAAAAGTCTGGCCTCAGCAAACAAGAGTTTACAGTACTTACTTTAATGGCTGAGGGCTTATCCAATAATGAAATAGCAAATCGTTTATTTATCCAGGAAAGCACTGTCAAATCTCATGTCTCAAACATCCTGATGAAGCTTGACGCAAAACGCAGAACCCAAGCGGTAAAGATTGGCCGAGATTTGCAGATTATTTAACAATTTCACACCTCCTACTTTCGTAGGAAAAATGGCAATAATGTAAAAATCCTACTTTAGACGGATGCCTGGGGAGCCATAAAATCCGAATATTGAGGTAATCAAAAAAATATATCATGAAGCCATTTATTATTAAACATGCGATTGCTGGATCAGTCGTTCTCATCATTTTGGCCCTGCTTAATTGGGTCCTCATTGCGCCATACTACACTGTAAAAACATCCCAGGCATTTGGTTGGTTAGGCATTACATTGGCATTGTTGTGTGTGCCGATGGGCATTAAACATTATCGCGATAAAATAAACGACGGGGTCGTGACCTTTGCCAAGGGATTAGAAGTAGGTCTTTTAATTACATTGGTCGTCGCAGTGTTTATGTTTTTTTATGGTATGCTCTTCTTTGTTTTTGAAGGCGAAAAGTTCCAGGTCTGGCAATTGAAAGACCTTCAAGGAGAAGAGCTTGAAGCGATGAAAGCCCAATTGGCGGCCTTACCAGAATATGCTTTTACACCCTGGTTTCAGGGAGTAATTATGTTTGGAATGATCTTTTTTATCGGTCTGGCACTTACCTTATTAGGGGCAATTATTCTACGTAGCAGAGGTCCTGTAATTTAAAAAAGTAAAATAATTTTCAACCATCCGGAACTATTTAAACAAGGTAAAAGTTATACTCACCATGAAAACGAATATTCAAATACAACATCAACCCCGTGAACGCATAGCCTGGTCTATGAGGTGTTGGTGTATTTGATTATTTGCAAAGCAAAAAAAGATACTAAAGCCTTGTAGACAGATGTCTGCAGGGCTTTTTTCATATACGGGTGTAGCTTAGCGGCGAGAGCACGTGGTTTGGGACCACGTAGGCGTCCGTTCGAATCGGACTACCCGTACAACATCCTGCACGAGCCGGATATTGGTTTGCCGGGGCGCACTGTGAATGCGTGTTTTGGGGGTTCGATTCCCCTCGTGCTGACAAATTTGAAATTTCCCTGAAAGCAGGGAAGAGAAGTTTATCCCGATGAAGTGAAGTGTATATCGGGAATTCACCTTATACCAAAAAAATGCTGCTGTCGTCTAACTGGACTAGGATGTCAGACTTTCAATCTGAGCGATGCGGGTTCGAATCCCGTCGGCAGTACTACACACCTCAACCCTAACCCTTCTTCTCAAGGAGAAGGGAATGTTGAGGCCAATTCCCCTCTCCTCACAGGAAAGGGGGCAGGGGTGAGGTCAACAGCCTGTTCGTTCAATCGGAAGGATACCCGGCTACGAACCGGGAGACAGAGGTTCGACTCCTCTACAGGCTACCAAGGCCCCATCTCCTCACAGGAGAGGGGCCAGGGGTGAGGTAAAGCCCATTAGCGTAACTGGTTAGCGCAGCGGAATTTGACTCCGCAGGTTCCCGTTCGATCCGGGGATGGGCTTCTGGGAACTATTTTCGAAAGCGGATGGTTCTTTCTATCAACATGCAAAACAAAAGGTCTATGGGGCTGCTAGGGTGGCCGTCAGTTTGTCGCACTGAATACCAGCTCGGTTCGAATCCGGGATAGACCGCAAAGAATTAAAAATGAAAGCAGTAACATCTGAACGATATTGCATTTACACTTCCAACTTGGAGGTATATGCAAGTGGCCAAAGCACGGCGTCTGTAAAACGTCAGTCTCTGACTTCGTAAGTTCGAATCTTACTGCCTCCACAAATTCAAAACAATGTACTTATCAATAAATATTACGGCCATTATCGTTGCAGGAGGCAATAGCACCTGACGGCAGCCGTATATCTGATATCAAGATGCGTTTGCCGATTTGTGTCGGCAAACGCATTTTTTTTGCGGGTATCGTATAACGGCTAATTATGCCTGGCTTCCAATCAGGCGATGTCGGTTCGATTCCGACTACCCGCACAACATAGAGCTTCATAGTGTAGTGGTTTTAGCACGATTGTCTTACACACAATCAGCCAAGGTTCGAATCCTTGTGAAGCTACCAGCTTCTTTAGAGTGATGGTAGAGCGCCTGTCTGTTAAACAGGGAGGTGTTGGTTCGAGTCCAATAGAGAGCACAAAAAGGCGGAGTAGTTTAAGCGGCAAAACACTTGACTTGTAATCTCGAGCTGTGGTTTCGACAACCACCTTCGCCTCAAAATTGGAAGGTAACCGCGTTGTCTGATATGCAATAGTAAGGTAAGGGTTGAAAATGTGGGTTCGAATCCCATCCTTCCAACTAAACTTAAGTCTAAGATCTCACATGAGTTCTCCTCTCCTTCGAGGAGAGGGGCAAGGGGTGAGGTGGCATGGCCCGGTAGCAGAAATGGAGATGCACTCGCCTTGCACGCGAGAAGATGAGGGTTCGAGTCCCTCCCGGCCCACAAAAATCCCAAGTCTTAAGTGAGTTCCCCTCTCCTCGAAGGAGAGGGGCCAGGGGTGAGGTGGAACTATTTTCCCACACCCACAGTTATACTAACCATGAACAAGCAACTACATCTATCATTCTTTAACTTTCTCTGGTTACAAATCCCGGACAAGGAGTGATATGATATGTGTATAGTACATAGTTCAAGAAATTAAAAAGCTCCTTGCATAATGATGTCAAGGAGCTTTTTTTATACACCCTTAGCCCAACTGGCAGAGGCAGCAGTCTTAGAAACTGTACAGTGTGGGTTCAACTCCCACAGGGTGTACCAACAACTAACCCGCCCACATCCACTCCCTCTCCATCTTGGAGAGGGCCGGGGTGAGGCATTTCCCCTCTCCTCGCAGGAGAGGGGCCAGGGGTGAGGTAGTAAGGTAACGTAGCTGAGTAGGCCTAGCACCAGGTTGAAGCCCTGGAGACGGTTGTTCGAATCAACCCGTTACCACAAATTGATGCTCCTGTAGCCCAACCGGAAGAGGCAACGGGTTTAAGCCCCGTACAGTATCAGTTCGATCCTGATCAGGAGTACCACGCGTCGGTCTATTGGATAGGTAACAGCCTCCAAAACTGTGATTAGTGAGTTCGATTCTTACCCGGCGCGCAAATCAATCCCCCTCTCCAGTGAGGAGAGGGGCCAAGGGTGAGGCGGACATTCAGGGGTGAGCCTCAAGACGATTCAAAACTTTCAGAAAATATTGAAAGTCATATTAATTTCCTGTATCTTGTAGTTAAATCGTATGGTATAAAAACAGGAAAATGAAAAAAGTCATCATCTTCGGAGGAACAGGATTTATCGGGCTCAGCCTTGCCAAACATATAGAAGCTAAAGGCTTGACACCAATCCTTGTAGCCAGAAATAACCCAGGAGACATAAATTTCAAATTTCATAAATGGGATGGTGTAACTTTAGGGGATTGGGTGCCTTTACTTAATGGTGCTAAAGCGATCGTTAATCTGGCAGGTAAAACAGTCGATTGTATCAAGACACCTGATAACTGTGATCTCATTCTCAGGTCTCGCGTTGACTCAACATTAGCAATTGGGAAAGCATTGAGAAAAGTCGAAAACCTGCCAGAGGTTTGGGTCCAAATGTCAACAGCTCATATTTATGGCGATCCGCCAAAGCAAATTTGTACAGAGGCTTCTTCAACTGGTTACGGACTGGCACCATTTGTAGGTAAAGCATGGGAAGAAGCATTTCTAAATTCCTTGCCGGAAAATATGAGAGGGGTAAGATTACGGACAAGCTTCGTGATTGGTAAAAACGGAGGGGCACTTAAAAGCCTTAAAAGGATTGTCAAACTCGGCCTTGGCGGAAAGGTAGGCACTGGAACTCAAGGTATGAGCTGGATCCATGAGCACGATATGAACGAAATAATCTTTAACGCCATATCCGACAAAGAATTCAATGGTATGTACATTGCCAGTGCCCCAAAACCGGTTTCCAACCATACATTTATGAGTATGCTGAGGAAGAAATTAAAAATGCCAATTGGCCTGCCAGCACCAGAGTGGCTAACAAGAATTGGTGCAAGACTCGTTTTTAGAACCGATCCCGAATTGGCCCTTTATGGCCGATATGTTATACCTGACAGATTGCTCAATGAAAATTTTTCTTTTAAATTTCCAACACTAAAGGAAGCACTTGATGACCTTATCTAAGGTTCTGGCAATATTGGTAAGTTTCATGCCTTTGTTCATTGGTAATGCTAATGCTCAAACCATTGCTATTGAGAATGCTAGAGCAACATTTGCCTATCCTGAAATCGATAATAGCCTGTCAATTATAGTAGAAACCTATCCGTGTTCTTCAATTTATGTTTCAACCAATAATGGGGAAATAGAGAGATTGAATTATGACAACAACCCATGCCTGTTTAACTTTAGACCCTCTGAAATAGGAATAGCCAATTTGAAAATTTACCAGGTCTCAGGCAAAGATACTTTGCAGTTAGGAGAACGAATTATCAGGGTGAAAAAATGGCCTAACCAAACTGCTAGGGTGGGTGGACAGTCCTCCGGATCAATGTCAAGGGCGAAGTTCCTCGCACAGGGCGGCGTACAGGTCAGAATAAACCTGAATGACATTAATGGACATATTAAGGTTAAGTCTTTTAATGTTGAGGTATTTCGTAAGGGTTCAAGTATTTTTGATTTTCATAACAAAGGTGCCCGATTCGAATCCCTATTACGGGAAAAATTGAAAACATTACTGCCGGGAGATTCCATAAGCATCACCAAAATTAATATCATAATGCCTGGCGAATCTCAACCAACTTTTGCAAACGAAATAAATTTAGAGATCGAGTGAACGAGAAGCATCACATAAAACCTTTCCTTCGACAGATTCACGATATTGGTGATGCCATACTTGATGAATATGTATCTCATTGGAAACCATATTTCGTTCCCAAAAAAACGATAATGACAGCGCCTGGAGAAACAGAACGCTACCTTTATTTCGTTGAACAAGGCATCCAGAAATCTTATTACCTGGCAGAAGAAAAACAACATGTCATCGCCTTTGCCTACGCCCCATCCTTTAGCGGTATTCCCGAATCTTTCTTTGGTCAGGAACCTTCAAGATACTTTCTGGAAACCATTGAAGACAGTACCTTTCTTAGAATTTCAGCTGAAAAACAACTGGAATTAATGGAGCGGTATCGCGAAATAGAAACCTTGCTCCGCAAAGCCACCGAAGGCTTCCTTTCTGGAATGATCCAGCGTCACCATGAGCTAATGGCATTCGACATGGAAACCCGCTTCCGTACTTTTGTGAAAAGGAGTCCGCATTTATTAAATATGGTTGCCCAAAAAGACCTGGCGTCTTATCTTAGAATTGATTCCACCAACTTCAGTAAAATGATGAACAGTATCAGGATTTAGAGCTTGTTCGGAATTTCTTGGTTTAAACCAAGATTTATATTATGCCCTTGTTAGAACTTTGTTTCGACAATAATTCGGAATAAAATCACCTATATTTTTATGGAAACAATAGTTCAAAAACCAACTTGGGTTGACGAGAACCTATACCCGTTCGAAAGTAAATTTTTCAATCTCCCAAATGGGCAGATGCATTTTATTGATGAAGGTAATGGCGATGTGCTACTCTTTGTGCATGGCACCCCAACCTGGTCGTTTCTTTATCGCAATCTGATTAAAAATTTATCGAAAGATTTCAGATGTATAGCCATAGATCATTTAGGGTTTGGTCTTTCCAGGTCAAATGGGCAAAACCCGGGCACACCCCAGTCACATGCTCAAAACCTGATAGCACTAATTGAATTTTTAGACCTTAAAGATATCACACTTGTCGTTCACGATTTTGGCGGGCCTATTGGCTTGGGAGCAGGTATTCACCATTCCGGAAGGATAAAAAATATAGTACTCTTCAATAGTTGGCTATGGGGAACTAAGGATAATATTGATGCTTTGAAAATAGACAAACTCATTAACGGATGGCTGGGTCGTACCTTATACCTCAATTTCAATTTTTCACCGAAAGTGCTCCTAAAAAAAGGATTCACAGACAAGCAGAAATTAACCAAGGCTATCCACCAACAATACATTAAACCCTTTCCTGACAAAGCATCAAGAATGCCTTTGCTTAATATCGCTAAAGCGCTGGTTGGTGCTTCTGACTGGTATGAAGAACAGTGGCACCAACTTGATAAATTGACGTCAAAAAATTGGCTCATACTCTGGGGCACTAAAGATGAGTTTATCACCACAGCATATCTCCAAAAATGGAGAAAAAGATTACTCAAGTCAAAAGTAGTTGAAATAGATGCAGGCCATTTTGTGCAGGAAGAGAAACCAGGAAAAGCCATTAAGAATATTCGGGAGTTTTTGGAGACCCACCATACAAGTTCAGATCATCAAATTGTAAAAACAGATAACAATCGGTAAATTGGATTGAATCAAAAATCCAATTTGCAAAATGAGAAAACTGATCCTCAATGTTGCAATGAGTCTTAATGGCTTTATCGAAGGGCCAAACGGCGAGTATGATTGGTGCTTTACCGGTCAGGACTATGGACTTAATGACCACCCGGGAAAGACAGTTGACCAACTGGTCCAGATCATTCTGGAAACAGGAACCGACAAATACGATCCAGCAAAGTAAGAGGTGTGCTATGAATCATTCACGATGTATGATCATGATATCCAGGCCTGACCACATGATGCCGGCAAAATTAATTGATCCTGCCGCGGAAAGATTAAGATCTGACTTGGAAAACTGCCTGCATAAATTCAGATACCCCGATCGTAAGTCAGAAGCATTGGCAGGCATTGTTAAAATTTGTAGATAATATGTTAATCCGTTTCAAAAAAGAAAACCACAAGCCAAGTACGATGACTTGCATAAGGCCAGATGGCAGTAAGTCGTGGACAAAGCTAAATCCGGGAATCGAGATGCATGATTTTGCCCATTATGTAGTGGAAAGAGAATTGAAGTTTGAAAACGCCTTCTTCGGACTCATCGCAAGTGGATTTGACATCAGTGATTTCGAACTGCCCCGAGACCAAAGACCAGAAGCTTTAATGCCGATTCATTTACCTATTGAGTCGCTCCAGACCGAACATATCGTTAATTTGTTGCAGGTAGGATTTGTTAATGCTGATGAGACATTCGATTTGATTGGCGAGCTAACCACCATACTGGCCGAAAAGAATCTGGAATTTCCTGAGTCACTTGATGAAGATTCGCTGGAAAGGATAAACGATCAGCTAAATGAATTACTTTCGAGATGGCAAAATCTTGAACACGGAGAAACCATTGAACTGGAGTTCGAAACAACAGAATAAGATGAAAACACTTAACGATTATATCAAAGTTTATAAAACCCAAATAGCCCTTGGCGACGTCAAAGAAGCCTATCGCAGTTTAATCAGGTTTATGATGGAGTTGAGAACTCAATTCCATCACGAATTACCTGATCACTTCATCTCAGGTAGTATCTACCAGGGTTATATGGATATGTCTTTTTTCGCGGTAATCTCACCAGCATTAAAAGAAAAGAAACTTAAGGTAATCGTACTCCTCGATCATGAAAATGTCTCATTCGAACTTTGGCTTTGTGGAAGAAATAAAAAAGTACAAAAAAAGTATTGGGTGGTTTTTAAGCAAAGTGATTTTGGTAATTATACCATCCCGGCTGATATCAAAGGTGTTGATTCCATCCTTGAGCATCAGTTGATTTCAGAACCGGATTTTGATAATCTTGAACAGCTCGCCGATCAGATTAAAGTAGGCGTATTGGAATTTATTGAAAACCTTGAGCAGTTTTTTGATAAATAGCAATCGTAAATCCCTAATTACAACCAATTTCTGTCATTCCCTTGGTGCTCACCAATTTCGTACACAAAGAGTCAGCATACAACCATGTAATGGCACTTGTCAATTCCTTTTCAACACATAACCCGGATCCTTTTTTGCATTGGCTAAAACTAAATTGTTCCGAGTGTTTCCAAAGTTTGCGCTTCTCCTTGCCAGGGGTCAAAAATGGTTGACAATTTATGAAGATTTTAGGCTTTTTAACTTCCTGACATTTCGCATTTTTAAAGACTTTGTAATGAACGGGGTATTTAATATTTCTTTCCAATAAATCGCGCTTTGGGCGAATAAATTCACAGGTTGACGTATTGCCTTTAATGTCTGTAACCATAAATTTGGGTTTCAAATCCTTTAGCAGTTCTTTCCTTAGATTCTCGGCCAGTTTTCTAAGTTCTTCAAACCCGCCTTCAGGGTCGTTATCTATCAATTTCTGCTTTGCTGCTTGGCAAGCATTTTTTGCCGCTGTAGCGGAAGGCTTTTTTAGTTCTTCGATTTGTACTTTTAAACCTCTTGCCTGTGCGATGACAGGGCCGACCTCAGGCAATTTTTCTGTAAATGCCGCATTGATCAGGTTCTTGTTATAATTATCTGCCAGGTCTGATAATTTTCCAAAAACAGAACCAACAGCAATCAAGACATTGTATTCTATTTCCTCAATCGGACTTTCAATACTTGCCCCAAGTTCAGAATCCAGTGATTCAAATATGTCGACATAAGCAATGTTCAGTTCAGACAATCCAATGTAGATTGCAGGGGTCTCAACTCCCATAACAGAAATACACAAAAACAGTGGTTCTCCATCAAGAAGTAATACGTCAATCGCATATAAATGGCTGTCAAGCAGACTTGCTTCCAGGACATCCAGAACCTCTTCTCGATCTTCGGGAGTAACGAAAAGGATTTGTGAATTCCCATCAAGGTAACCGGCCAGATCTTCAACTGGATCCAGAGAAGTTGCCTGTGTAGTAACAGGACCAGATTCCTGACAAGAGAAAAAAACGGAAATACCTAAGAGTGAAATAAAGATGTTTTTCATGGGGCTGGATGTTTTCTGGGTGTTCTCTAAATTGCTGGATTTCTATCAAAAACGATTGCCTGACAAAGAGTTAGCAAATTAATGTTTTATGGATGTCAGATAAACTTATTGGCGTTTTCCAGAGTTATATGTCCAGGTCTTTTCGGACGCCAATAACCAAATTGCAGCCTAAAATGAAATTTCTTCCTTTTCCACCGATCCTGTTTTGGGGAATGTTGACGCTCACCTTTATGACGTTTTGGGCTTGCTCTGAAGTAGAAGAGCCTTTACCTGCTCCCATCCCTGAAGTGCCCGAAGAACCACCACCACCTACAACATACACATTCCTGTCACTTGGAGACTCCTATACGATCGGACAAGGCGTAGCAGAAGACCAAAGATGGCCTAATCAACTAGGCGAAAGACTAAAGGCAAATGGTAGAGATGTCACCGAAGTAAACATCATTGCACAAACAGGCTGGACCACCACTGATCTGCTTACCGCAATTGAAAATGAGGATCCTGGGAATCATGATTTAGTTTCTATTTTAATTGGCGTGAATAACCAGTTTCAAGGCTACTCCTTTTCCATTTTTGAAACTGAATTTGATGAATTGATCAATATCGCTATCAACCTGGCAGGTGGTCGAGGGAATGTAATTGTAGTATCCATACCTGATTATGGGGTTACCCCTTTTGGCGCTTCTAATAGCCAACAAATAGCTGAAGAGATCGATGCTTATAACAACTACATCGCAGATTACTGCGCTTCAGCGGTCATTCCATTCATAGATGTTACTGGTATTTCAAGGGACCTTGGCGACACAGAGATGGCCCTGGCGCCGGATAATTTGCATCCAAGTGGCTTTCAATATGGCCAATGGGTTGAAGAAATATTACCAACAGTACTCAGTATTTTGGAATAAGCATTTACAAAATAAGTATCTGTAATATTTGCGTAACCGATCGGTTTCATTTATATTTGTAACCAATCGGTTACTTTTTTATGAGAAGAGACGTTTTCCAGGCCATTGCAGATCCGGTAAGAAGAGAGATCATCCAACTTCTTGCAGACCAACCGCTAACAGTCAATGCTGTCGCAGGAAAATTCGATGTAAGCCGTCCTGCTATTTCAAAACATCTGAAAATCCTGAATGAGTGTGGTATTATTGAGATCAATCAACAGGGTAGGGAACGCCTTTGTTTGATAAAACCAGAAAGCCTAGTACCCGCATTTATGTGGATAGACCAATATCGAACCTTATGGGAAAATCGAATAGATGCATTTGAAGAATACCTCGAAGAATTAAAATCAAAAAATAAAAACATCCAAAAAAAATGAGTGAAACAGCTAATCGCACACTTACCATAGAAAGAAAATTCAACGCACCCATCCAACTCGTTTGGGAAGCATGGACAAGGCCAGAACATATCGCCAAATGGTGGGGCCCGAAAGGCATGGAAGTGAAAGTTGAAAAACACGACTTCAGGGTTGGTGGCAAATGGAAGTACTCGATGACCATGCCCGATGGTAACGCTTTTATTTCAGAAGGTGAATATGTCGAAATTGAAGCACCAAACAAGATCATTACATCTGCCAATTTCAAGCCAATGACTGAAGGCGTGGAATTGCAAATGCTTTTTGAAGAAGAGAGCGAACAAACCCGCTTTATCTTCCACTGCGTTCATCCAACAGAAGAATATTGTAAACAGCAAGAAGCCATGGGGTTCTATAATGGCTGGGGCTCTGCATTCGACAGATTGGCTGGCTTTGTAGCCCCATAACACGCATAACCGAATAATGGCAAAAAAGGACAAGATAAAACCAAAATGCATCTTCGTCATCGGAACTGAGAGTTCGGGCAGCACCTTTATGGCCAAAACAATTTCAAAAGCAGTAAACGGTCCGCCCGAATGGAATGGCCGCGGCTTCAATTATCAAAAATCAGGCGATTATTCCGATCATCTCGAATCAGGTCAAACATCCCAATCAACAGGCGTCCTTGTTTGTCACCGATCCCTGCCTTATGGCTTAAAAGATCCCCAATGGCCACCCATCGAAATCTGGAACGCGACCTATGATGCCTGGTACGTCATTTGTACCCGCGATAATAACATCGCCCAAATATCAGCCATGGCACGTTTTGGCAGGACACTGAAAGAAACAGCGTCGAATCACGCAAAAGCGAAAATAATTATCGAACAACTACTGTCCAATAATCCCAATTGCTTCATCTGGTCATACGAAACCTTCATTTTTCTGAAAGGCAGTTACCTGGAAAGGCTATACCGTTTCCTCGACATCGAGACAAATTATTTTCCTGAAGATGTCATTGATGGAAATGAGCGTTATACGAAAGTGGCAAGTTATCGGTCCACTTTTTCGATGCTTCGTAAGCGACTACGGCATTTTTTCTTTTCAAAAAAGAAGGATTAGGCGCTCATCGCCTCGTGACTTTCCATGATGATGGCTTTAATAGCATCATTTGGAATCATATCAATACTCATGTTGACCCGCTCCTTATTACTATTATTCAGTACTCTGTGCGGGTCTGTCAATCTCAGATACCAACATTCGCCTGGAACCATAGGCACAAGATCACCATTGAGGATAAACTCCACCCCAGGCTCGTTGATAATCGGTATCGTTAATCTGATAACCGACTTTTCTATCTGAAGCCCAAGCGTTGGGTCAGTATGCTCTTTGACAACTGCTCCAGGTTCAAGTCTTAGCAATCTTACCAAAGTCACATCCGTCAACTCCCTGAATTTATCGACAATCCCAGTAAAGTAAGGCGACGAATTAAGTGTCGGAGAGTTCAGCCAATCCGTCCATGACCCATCCGCATAATCATCAGCAGGAGGAGGGATCGGCAATGACGGATCAATGATATGAGCCGGACCTCTGAGTTGAAGTACATCATAATAAATGAAATTCCTCAGGGTGAGTTTTTTATACTCCTGCTGCATCTGTTCCACATCAAATGTAAAAGGCAACTTGACTCTGTCGCCAACAATCTCGGTAGGATTTTTTAATGGGGCCATTGAATTAAGGTTTGAAGTTTAAGGATCCATTTAAATATAAACGTAATTATTAAGATAATTTCACAACACCAAAGTTAAAACTATCGCAGGGTCCCTTACACAGGCCCCTGCGTCCTACTAATCAATTACTCCCCACTCCAAACCGGAGGTCTTTTTTCTCTGAATGCTTTTAGTCCCTCTTGTCCGTCTTTGCTCCCAATGGTCGTCATAAGCATTTGCAACAGGTATTTATGCTCTTCACTCGAAGGATTGAGATGATCAAATGCCTCCAACCCCTTTCGGATCGCTGTCGGACTATTTTGCTTTAATTCGGCAATGACATTTTCAACTGCCTCATTGATGGTTTCGGGACTGGTCATTTGCGTAATCAGACCATATTCCAAAGCTTTCTTAACGGAAAGATTATACCCGCGAATACACCAATCCAACACTTTCCTTTTCGGCATAACCTGTATCAATGCCGCCATTACCTGGAAAGGATACAAGCCTCTCTTGACTTCAGGCAATCCAAACTTTACATTGTCTTGTGCAATAACGATGGTCGAACCGGCAAGGAAGAAAAACCCACCAGCATAAACATCACCGGTTATCTTGGCGATTGTAGGTTTGTGGACTTTATTAAACAATGTCCCAAGCAAAATTTCAGAATTTGGGGCAGGGATTGTCGAATCATTTTCTTCAGCCATTCCGGCGAAAGCCTTGAGGTCTGCTCCAGCACAAAACACATTGCCTTTTGCCTGAAGTACGATCATCCAAATCGCCTTGTTCGAATGGGCATATTGAAAGGAATAGCCAAGCTCGTGAACCATTTTGGGGTGGAGCGCATTTTTCTTAGCTGCCCGATCGAGTGTTACAGTGAGTACATTATCTTTTTCCTCGACTTCCAGAAATGCGAATGTTTGTTCCTGGAATTTTTCTATCGTTTCTTTATCAAAAAGATTCATGATGCTATTGGTGTTATTTTTAATAAGGTAATATCGGCTTCAATATTGGCATTTTCTTCCACGTAAATCTCCTCCACGGTACCATCTTCGTCGGCATTAATAGTGTTTTCCATTTTCATGGACGATAAAACGATTAACCCTTGACCAGCCTTTACTTCGTCTCCTTTACTAACCAGTAATTTGACAACCTGCGATGGCATTGGCGAAAGATAAGTACCCTTGGTTCGTTCTGTTTCCTTTGCAGGGAAACGGTCATTGAGCACCAGGTGAATAGGTCCCATTTGAGGGGTATGGATAAAATGATCTGGCCCGCGTTGCACAATATCAAATGCTTGTCGCAATCCATCAATTTCGAGGATCAGGTGATCATTTTTAAAGGAGATCAATTGCGCTTCATGTTCCAAACCTTCTGCGATTATCAAAAAGCCGGTTTCCCGGAAACGGTATTGCACATTAATAACTGTTTCTCCAAATGTCCAGGCATCTTTTTGGTATTCATAAAAATTATTGCGCCAACCGGATGGAATGGCTGTCAATTTAGTTTGCCTGGCTTTCCGCAACCGCCAGTTATAAATGGTACCTGCAATGCCAGCCAGTAATGCACCTTCTGATTTAGAATGATCAAGGTTGCTAAGGTCGATTTGACTATCGATGAAATGCGTATCATATTGTCCTTGCCGGAATTTTTCGTTGGCTAGCAAATGGACGAGAAGGTCCTGGTTGGTCGTGATGCCCAGGCACACCATATTTTCCAAAACGTAATGCATTTTTCGAAGCGCTGCTGATCGGTTAGTGTCCCAAACGATTAGTTTGGCAATCATCGGATCGTAATAGATCGAAATTTCAGAACCTGAAATAATGGCGGATTCCACCCTAAGCCCATCAACCTTCGGCAGCTTAAACTTTGAGACCATTCCGGAAACGGGTAAAAAGTTGTTAGTAGGATCTTCAGAATACAACCTTGCCTCAATGGCATACCCGGAGGATTGAATAGTATCTTGTGTTACCCTTAACGGGAAACCCTGGGCCGATTCGACCTGCATTTCGACAAGATCGAGCCCGGTAATCGCTTCGGTAACCGGGTGCTCTACCTGGAGCCGTGTATTGACTTCGAGAAAGTAGTAGTCGTTTGTCGATTCATCGAAAATAAACTCAACGGTACCCGCATTATCGTAATCGAGCGCCTTTGCTGCTGAAATGGCAGATTCACCCATGGCCGTTCTCAGGGTGTCGGTCATCACGGGAGAAGGACTTTCTTCAATAATTTTTTGATACCGACGCTGAATGGTACATTCTCTTTCGAGGATGTGGATGACATTGCCATGCTTATCGCCAAATACCTGGAATTCAATGTGCCTCCCGCTGGCAATATATTTTTCGATGATCAATTCATCATTGCCAAAAGCATTTTGTGCTTCTCGTTTGGCAGCATCAATGGCTGATGCGATCTCTTTTTCCGAATGCACAATGCGCATGCCTTTTCCACCGCCCCCCGCTGTTGCTTTTAATAAAACCGGGAAGCCGATCTTTTGGGCTTCTTCACGCAAACGAGTTGTGGTTTGGTCTTCTCCCTGGTAGCCTGGGATAACTGGAACGCCCCATTCTGTCATCAGTTTTTTGGCTGCGGATTTGGAGCCCATAGCTTCAATCGCCTCAGGATTTGGTCCGATAAAAATGACATTTTCGGATTGACATTTTTCCGCGAAAGCGGCATTTTCCGAAAGGAAGCCATACCCCGGATGGATCGCGTCGGCTTTATACTTGATTGCTGTATTGATGATCTTCTGCTGATCAAGATAAGATGCTGCTGGATTGGCTTCTCCTATGTTCACTGCCATGTCCGCTTCTCCAACATAAGGCATATCCTTGTCAGCATTGGAGAAAACAGCAATGCTTCTTATTCCCATCTTTTTGCAAGTTCGGATAATACGAGAAGCAATTTCACCCCGATTGGCAATCAGTATCGTATTAATCGTTAATGTCTCCATACGCCGTATCCGTCTGTGCCTTTGATTGGTTGATTGTAAACGACCGCCAAAACGAAGCCGAGATAGTTGCGCGTTTCTCGCGGGTCAATAACACCATCGTCCCAAAGTTGTGAAGTAGAATACCATGCTGATGATTTAGACTCAGCTTCATGGATGAGCATGGCTTTTAACATTTCTGCTTTTTGTTCGTCGTATTCGATGCCCTGCTTTTTGGCTGCTGCTCTTTGGATAATTTCCATTACGCCTGCCAATTGCTCGGACCCCATGACACCGATCTTGGCATTCGGGTAAGTAAACAAAAAACGGGGATTATAGGAGCGGCCGTTCATGCCATAATTACCGGCACCGTAAGAATTGCCGACCATCAGGGTAAGGTGAGGAACCGTGCTGTTGGAAACGGCATTGATCAGCTTTGCACCGTTTTTGATAATCCCGCCTTCTTCATAATCCTTGCCGACCATATAGCCGGTCGTATTCTGGATAAACAGTAGCGGGATATCATTCTTATTGCTCAGTTGAATGAACTGAGCACCTTTATTAGCAGACTCAGAAAAGATAACCCCGTTGTTTGCGATAATGCCTATCGGAAAGCCATGTAATTTTGCCCAGCCGGTCACCATCGTTTTGCCATATTCAGGTTTGAATTCCGAGAAATCGGAACTATCTACAATCCTCATGATCAATTCACGGACGTCGAAGGGTGTTTTGGTGTCAGGAGAGACCACGGACAACATTTCCTCAGCGTCGAATAATGGTGGGTTAATCGGTTCAAGGGGCTCTTGATGTGGGGTTGAGGTTTTGACAAACTGCATGATCTCGCGGGCAATCCTGATACCGTCGAATTCGTCTTCGGCGAGATAATCGCTAACGCCAGATATACTGCTATGCATTTCTGCGCCACCGAGTTCTTCATCGGTGGAAATTTCGTTGGTCGCCATTTTGACGAGTGGTGGACCAGCCAGAAAAACCTTGGCCGATTGCTTTTGGAAAATAGCGAAATCAGACATGCCTGGTACATATGCGCCTCCTGCAGTAGCGTTCCCAAATACGATGGAAATGGTGGTCAAGCCTGCTTTTGATCGTTGGGTAATATCCTTGAAAGTCTTGCCGCCATAATTGAAGATTTTCGCTTGGTCAGGCAGATTCGCACCACCACTTTCGACGAGATTGATAACGGGTAGGCGATTTTCCAAGGAGACTTCACTCATTCGGAGACTCTTCATGAGCGTCGGGTAGTCGATAGATCCGCCTTTGCGCGTACCGACATTTGAGTTGACCAGACAAAGCTTACCGGAGACCAAACCGATGCCAGAGACATTAGTGCCACCTGCGCCGAAGCTGCCTTTCATCAGCATTCCCGCAAGGGGTTGTAATTCGAGAAACGGACTATCCTGGTCGAGCAGGTATTCGATGCGTTCTCTTGCCAGCATTTTGCCGCGTTCTCTCGCCCGGTTGATATGCTTCTCCTTGCCCTGGAATCGACTTTTCTCAAGATTAATATTGAGTTCGTCGACGAGTTTGAGCATGGCTTCCCGGTTGTCTTTTGCGGTCTGGCTGTTGAGATTGATATTTGATTTAAGAATGCTCATTTAAAAAGCGATATAGTTTTCAATGTTGGTATCAAAGGAGTCCCCTAGTTCTTCGAGATAAGTTTCTCCGAAAAATCCGGTAAAGGCTTTGATTCCTTTTTCGGTAAAGTGGGGGAGTAACATGCTCCATATCATGGCCTCTCCATCCTGGCCAGTTTTTTCGCCCCTGATAATCTGCTGAGCCAACCAGAAAAAAGTTAGCATCCAGGTGTTGAAAGCGATGTTTTGGTAAATGCCTTTATAGGGTTCAGGTTTCATGTTACCGGAAGAAATGGCAAAGGCAATAGCCGCCATATTATCCTTAATGGACGCCTCTGTCATCTGGCGGAACTGAGCCCTGATAGCACGATGATTGAGTACATGATAATCGAGAAAGATGAAGGCGTATTTCTTTTGAAAACGATAATAGAGTTGTACCTCATTATGCAGATTTTCAAAAGATGGTAGCTGTCTTGACTTGTTGCGTTCAACTAGGAGTTTGCGCCACATTTCGTCAGCTATGGCTTTTAGCAATTGATCCTTGTTTTTGAAATGATAGGTGAGATTGCCTCGGGTCATGCCAAGGCTTCCGGCTATCTCGAAAAGCGATACTGCTGCAAAACCGTTTTTATTAAACAGTTTTATAGCTGCATTGATGATTCGTTGCTTGGTGGTTACCTTCACGAGTATAAAGGTAAGGACTTTATTATTAATTAGTCAATAATGACTAATTATTTGTCTTGAATGACTAGGACTGTAAGGTGTATGCCCCAGCGAGGTCGAACAAAACGGCCCAATAATTCGATCCCTCTGGGGTAGGGGAATTAGGAGATGCGTTACAAGCTAATATAGTTTGACCTTTACAAGGTCATAAAGAGGTCAATCAGACTCCAGGAATTAGAGAATCTGCCATGACAGAAGTTTTGAGAGGCCCTGTACCAGGACTTGAGGAAAGACTAAATATTCTTTTGAGCGAAATCATATGCCAACATTTCCAGATGTTGAGCGGCATTTTTGAAAGCATCCTGTTCATTGGTGGTGAGGCTAAGAATTTCTGATACCTGTATGGGGTCATTTTGCAATATTTCAACTGCACCGAGGTCATTTTTCCCAACAAAAAGAGCAACTGGTTTTTGGTGTTTACTCGCCAACTTGGAAATCTCCCCAACGACTTTTCCCTGGTAAGACTGGGTATCAAGTTTGCCTTCGCCTGAGATGATCAGGTCGGCTGTTTCGATTTTTGCTTCCAGTTTAGTGAGTCGGCTGATGGTTTCGAAGCCACTTTCAATGCTGGCATCAAGCAGTGCTACCAGGCTGGCGGCAATACCTCCTGCCGCACCGCTACCGGGTAGTTGACTGATATCTTTTTTGGTTTTGTCCATAAGCGCCTGACTGAAATGCCTGAGTCCGGTGTCGAGTTGTGAGACTTGGTGCGGATTGGCGCCTTTTTGTGGTGCGTATACATGAGCAGCACCATTTGGCCCAAATAAAGGGTTTACTACATCACATAGCAGGATTAATTTGACTTCAGTCAAGTCTATTTTTGGGGTATAGCTTATATGTTCAACTAATGACAGGTTTTCACCGATGGGTTTCAATCCGTTGCCTTTTGTTTCGATGAACTCAAACCCAAGTTCTGCGGCAATGCCCATTCCTCCATCATTGGTTGAGCTTCCGCCAAGGAACAGATAAATAGTCTTGAACCCTTTTTGAATGGCATCGACAACCATTTTCCCTGAGCCGGTGGTGGAGGTCAGAAGTGGATTCCGTTCCTTTTCCGAAAGGAGAACCAGGCCACTGGCCGCAGCAACTTCGATAAAAGCTGCATTAGCTGATGTGAAATATGTAGCCCTTAAGCCCCTGCCCAGCGGGTCTTGGGCATCAATAACCCTGGCCTGCAAGTCGAGATGACCGACAAGGACTTCCACCGACCCATCACCACCATCGGCTATTGGATGATAATCGAGATCAAATGCTTTGCCCGATTTCAAAAATCCATTCCCAATGGCTTCACAAACCTCCATCGCAGACAGCGAACCTTTGAATTTATCCGGGGCGATGAGGATTTTCATTTTCGGCGATTGGTTAGAAGATTTTCGGAACCATAATACTCAATATAACTATTGCGATAAAGAACAGTAGAAGGATAATCGTTTTTGGCCAATCAAAGTCCCATGTTTTCTCTAACGTGTGGACCTCTTCACCAGATTTTGATTTACCAAAGATCATACTGGCTACAAGTCCGACGACTATGGTCACGACAGCACCAACAGCATTCCACCAGAACCAGAATACTTCCGGTACGAATAACCATAGATAAACATTGACGGCAACCCCGGTTAAAAGACCGATGTTGGCACCAATGGCATTGACCCGTTTCAAGGCAATTGCAGCAATAAAGGTTGCCAGGATCGGACCATAGAAAACGGAACCTACTTTATTGATCGCCTCGATCACCGTCTTGGCGATATCGCCTGTAAAGAAGGCCAGCACGATACATACGACCCCCCAAAACAAAGCGGCATAGCGTGAGTATCGCATGTAGTCTTCATTGGACAGCCTTTTATCGCGATTGAAGAAGTCTTCAATGGTTGTCGCACTTAATGAATTGATGGCAGAGCTTAACGAAGACATGGCGGCAGAAAATATAGCTACCAGCAAAATGCCTATTACGCCATTTGGCAGAAAATCACGAATAAATATCGGGATCATTAGATCCGGCTTATCTGTAGGGATGCTTTCCAGGAAACTGGTCTGTGTGATAGCCAGAGTACCGATTACAAGACCCATAGTACAATAGACAAAAGTAACCGGGAAGCGGAGCAGACCATTGAATAGCAAAGTTTTCTTCACAGTGCCCATGCTTTGGGCAGAGAAGAGCCTTTGCACCTGGCTCTGATCTGTGCCATAGTAAGAAGTGTACAGAAAGAAACCACCGATCAGCATTGGCCAGAAGCCAAATTCGTCACCTTCATGAAAACCCATTGATGAAAAATCAACAGCATCGAGACGACTGCGGTCCATATTGGCCAAAAATTCACCCCAGCCGCCGATATGATGAATGCCTGCAATGAGACAGATAATGATACCAGCAAAAAGGATGAGCATCTGGATCATATCGCCATATACAACCGCTTTCATGCCACCTTGATAAGAATAGATTAAAGTGACAACACCAATGATCAGAATGGTTTGCCACATCGGGAAATCCATTACACTGGTAAGGATCAGGGCAACGGTATAGACCATTACACTGGTTGCAAATGCTCTGCTTATCTGAAATACCCCACTAAGTAAGACTCTAGTGGAAGTACTGAACCGCTTTTCGAGATAAGCATAAACACTTACGATTCCAGCTTTGTACATTGGAGGTATGAGGAAGACCATCAGGAAAAGCATTGCCAACGGAACTGCAAATTCATAGGTTAGCCACATCATGCCACCTCCTTGTTTCAAACCAACAAATGCCGGCGCTGAAATAAAACTGATAGCAGATAATTGGGTGGCAATCGTACTCATAGAAAGCGGGAACCAACCAAAACTTTTTCCGCCAAGGAAATAATCCTTGCTGTCTTTATTGTCTTTGAAAAGACGGCCGAGAAGAAGGAAACCGATAATGTAAGACAGGATAACGATATAGTCGATATAGTTCATTTCAAATTATTTTTGATGATAACTTTAACTGCAAATTGTGCTTTATGGATTGATCCCATTCATTTTTTAGGATGCTAAGCAATATTAGATCGATACGTTCATTACTATTCGTTTTATTCAGAAAAGCCCTTAGTTTACCTTCCTTAATACAACCCATATTTTCAAGAGCTTTCAAGCTGCGTGTGTTTTCTGCGCTCACTCCAAATCCAACTCTTTCGAATTGTAAATGGTCAAAGATGAATTGGAACAACAGATATTTGCATCGTTGGTTGATTCCCCGGCCCCAATATTTTTTTCCTAGCCATGTGTGCCCCATCTTTATGGTCTTCAGGTTATGATCAATTTCATAAAGTCGGGTCATGCCGACAAACTGATTTTGGCTTTTTTCTTTGATAGCAAAAGGATATTGTTTCTTTTTTTGCCTTTGCTCAATTGCTTCAGCAATATATTTTTCGAGATGGTTTCTGCCTAAACCCTTTTCCAGGAAATACGTCCATACTTCTGGGTCGTCTGCTATTTCACTATACTCATCTGTGTGGTTTGGTTTAAGTGGAATTATTTTTAAAAAAGCGTCTTCAAAAACGTAATCTTTTTCAAAATCGAAATCCGCCATGATCCAACATCTTAATTTTAAGTCGATTTAAACAAGTCAAGGACACAGGCAGCCGTCCACGAGAAATCTGAACCGCCATAACCGGTTTCTATGTTATTTACCTGTGACTTTTGCGCTTCGAAATATTCATAGAAGCCGAGCTTGGTGACCAATTCGATGATATCTGATTTGACTACATCTGCTGTTTCCCCAAAGCCATATTGCTTTAATCCAAAATGAATCATCCAGTTCATTTGTGGCCAGATAGGGCCACGCCAGTATCTTTTGGAATCAAAAAGGTCACTGTCAGGGTCGAAACTGGGGCAGATGTAATACCCACTTTCATGCAGTGACCAAAGGTCGTCGTTTAGCCGTTGGGCTTGTTCGCTTGTAGGGATATTGGCATATAATGCTGTATAGGCACCTATTTCTTTGTGAGAGATGTGGTGTCCTCCTCTGACATCATATGGGGTAAAGGTGTTGAGTGCTTCGTTCCAAAGCTTTTGGGCAAACGCAGGTTTTGCCTGTTGCTGCCATTCTTCAATTTCTCCTGTATCAAGTCCATACTTTTTCCCGATCCGGATAAGACTTTCGTTTGATCTTATTAAAACGGCATTCATTAGTGTGTCCTGGACGAGGAAAGGACTTTCTTCAAAAATGCCCTTTTCGTCGTATTTGTTGATTTTGCCTAATTGAAGCAAATAAACATAGCAGTCATATTGTCTGGATGTAGGACGTTCATCTGTGGGTGCAATGCTGGTGTCTCGACGAGTATAAGCCGGTAAAGTCGCCTTGTCAATAACAATGCGTTCAAGTGATTGATCCCATAAAGGGGAGTTATCCCTACCTGATTCCCAAGGGTGGAAAATGAACATTAATCCTTCACGTTCGGGATCTCTGTAGGTATAAAGAAACCTGTGGTAGTTGACTACTTTTGGAAAAATTGCCTTTACAAAAGTTTCAAGTTTTTCATTACCAGGAAACTTGTTTAAAAGATTTTCAAGAATAAATCCATGGACAGAAGGCTGCGTAATGCCAGAAGACTTGGGTTTTTGTGGAGCTCCTGAATTTACGTTTGAATGCCAAAAGTCAAAATTTGGGAAGTAGGTTTTCTCGTTTTCGCTATGAAAAATAATATGAGGAACCATTCCATTTTCCCACTGTCCTGAAAAAAGAGATTCTAATTCTTTAATAGCATTATCAAGACTAAAATAGCTATGACCAATACTTGTAAAGCCTGAATCCCAGTTCCACTGGAAGGGATAAAGTTTGCCTGTTGGAATTGTGAACCCGTCTTTCCAGTTAAGTTCCAATATCTGTTTTGCCTGTTTGACTATCTGCTCCACCGCTTAAATTTATGAATAAAAAATTGGGGTAAAAGGTCTATCCAGTATCTTTTACCCCATTCAAAACTTTGTATGAAACAATGTTATTCAGCTGATTTTGGATGATATCTCAAAAATACCCTTGAAATAGCTCCTGATCAATGCATAACATTTGATAGTGCCGTAATTAAAAATCAAAGGCGGCTTTTACAAAAACTCTACGGGGAAGGATTGGCCTTCCTACGAAAAATTCGCTTACGCCTGTCTGAGCATCTCCTTGTCTTGGAGAACCTTCTGTTACACCTGCAGAATTAAGTAGGTTGAATATAGAAAGTCCAAGACGGAATGTTTGGTCACCTTGTAATTTAAATGTATATCCTGCATCAAGGCGAACAATTCCAAAGCCATCCAACTCAACAGTGTTGCCATCATTTGCAAATTTCTTTCCAAGGAAGTTGCCTGTCAGGTTAGCATCAAATCCTGAGTTCTCATAACTTGCACCGACCATTCCGAGTACATTAGGTTGACGACGTAGTTTATTGCCTTCCTGTTCTTCGTTACCTTCCACTTTTGTGAATTCGTGGTTTTGGTAGGTGAAGTTACCGAAGAGGTTAAAGCCTTTCGCTACATTGTAATTTAAGGTAGTTTCAATACCTATGGTACGTGTACTTTGTACTTTTACCTCTTCAATTACATTTCCAGGATTATTAGGATCGTTGATAAAATCGACATTCCTGCGGTCGCTTAAGCCAATATAGAATACAGCAGCAGTAGCAGCAAGTTTGTTTTTTGCGTATTTCATGCCGATCTCTCCCTGAAGCACTGATTCGGGCTCATAACTTTGTGGGCGACCAGGAGCGGAGAATGATACTGAGCGCAACTGTGGGAAAAAGTAACCTCTTGAGAAGTTAGCGTAAATGTTCATTGCATTGTTCAGTTTATATAAACCTGCAATTGCAACGGCTACATCTGAAGTCGCTACTTCACCTTTTTGGAAGGTATTACTGCCAACACCTGTTTCACGGCTTATGATACCTGAAGCTCTTTCCCAGCGTAATCCGATGTCAATATTAAATTTTTCACCCTTGATTTCGTTGCCTGCGAAAAATGCAATCTTGCTGCTTTCATGATAACGGTTTGAGGTTTGACTTCCTGAAATAAAGCCTCCGGTGGAAAATGCCATCGGGTTACCCTGACCATCATCATAAGTAACGTTGACCATGCGCGGAGCATTACGGAAATCACCAAGGAAGTTGCTGATCCAGTTATTATCCTGGGCTTTTGTGTTTGAAAGGAAGGTTCCAAAACTGATGTTGTGAATACCAATGGTTTTGGTAATGTAGGCTTCTCCCACCATTTCTTCCATTGGTCTTTGTCTGTCAAGAATCCTGTTTTGGAATAAAAGATCGCCTGCTGCTAACTCAGTTCCATCATCTGCGTATGTAAAAACAGCATCTGTTGGTAAACCCCTGTCATCCAGAAAGGATTCTTGTGTTTCCGGAACATTGTGGACACCATCTCCATCAAGGAACAGGTTGAACCAATGGTCATAATTAGCAGCTTTAACTTTTGTAGATAAGCGCCAATCATTGCCAAATGAATGTTTTAGATCAAGCATTAAATAACCTCCACTGGTAGTAACGCCATCACCAATTGGTGATTCGAATCTTCCGAAAGGAGTGTCAAAGGAAAAGTCTTTTGCCTGACTGGTAAGCATGGTATAGATGATTTCTCCATCATTTCCAACAGGACGCTCTCGCTGGCCATTATCATTGGCAAGCGGGTAAGGAAGATAAAACTGGACGTTATCATCGATCCATTGACCTGAAATGGTTAGAGAACTATTGCCATCATTGAATAATTTTTTGACGTTACCCCTGATTTGGTAACCTCTGGTCGGCATGCCTGTCTGCAATGGACCTTCATCATACCTGTAGAATCCGGAAACCGCATAATAGAAATCTTTGCCGAGTGGCCCGGATGAAAGGAAGTCCATCTTTAGACGACCACCTTCAGCCCATTCAAGTTGGACCTTGTTGTCTGGTTCTTCACCTCCTGTAATACTGGTATAGTTTACAATTCCTGCTACACTACCTGCTCCAAAAAGAGTAGAAGAACCACCTCTTACAAATTCGAGATTGCGCAGTCCTATATCATTTCTGAAGAATACATCATGTGCAGATGAGTTTAAACCAAATGTACTTAACACCGGCAATCCGTCAACCTGAAGTGGGGTGAACTGATATTGTCCGCCTGAGGGCATTCCTCTAACGAAAACATTGGTGGCTACCTCACCTCCGCCACCTTCTGCTGTAATACCAGGGATGGTTCGTAAGATATCAGCCTGGGAATTGTTGGCAAGCTTTTGTAATTGAGCTGAATTAAGCGTTGTCATTGACATTGGAGATTCCTTCTGTGTTCGGCCACTAAATGTACCCGTAACTACAACCTCACTTAATGATAAATTATCAATACTCAGCACCACATCCTGCGTGTAAGATGAGCCATCTTCAACAGTGATGCTCATTTCGTAAGTCGTGTATCCAACATAGGTAAAAACAATAACCTGATCACCTGTTGGAACATCAACGCGGTAATTTCCGTCAAGATCTGAAATAGTTCCTGTGCCTGAGCCTTTTACGGCCACGGTAGCCCCGATGAGAGGACTTCCGGAATCGTCAGTAATAGTACCGGAAAGGTTGCCCTGACCAAATACATTGCCTATGAAAAAACAGAAAACCAGAGTGACTATAGCGCACCTGATAAAGATTGGTATAACCTGCTTCATAATTAATGATTGAAAAAGATTAACAATTATGGTAAAAATTTTGACTGTATCGTCATTAACAAAATTACATTGGGCTATATGGATTTTGCTTATATTAAACTATTCAATAATGACACTATTCTATACTTTTTTTTAATTTTTACTAAGGCATTTTATTATTATTGTGTACATGAAGCCGGAGTATGAAAAAATAATTGATGGCCCCGAGCGATCTTTTACGGCCAAATTTGTAAAGCGGGATAACAGACCTTTGCTTAGCCAGGCATGGCATTTTCATCCCGAGATCGAAATTTGTTACACGATGTTAAGCAATGGCCGGCGATTCGTTGGCAACCAAATTTCAGACTATCGGGAAGGCGATCTTGTTATGTTTGGTTCCAATTTGCCACATGGGTTCACTACAGATGAATACTGCAATCAGGTTGTAATTCAAATGAACTATGATTTCCTTGGTGAGGTATTTATAAATAAACCTGAATTGAGACCAATTAAACAACTCTTTGCGCGTTCAAAAAGAGGGTTGGAATTTACTGGTGAGACCAAACAAAAGGCAATTACCATTATCAATGAATTAATGCAAAATACTGGCCTTATGCAGTTGCTAAACCTGCTTAAGCTCTTGCAGTTTTTATCTGGTAATCAAATAGTTAATGAGATTTGCTCAGAAGAATATGCACTTGATCTTAATGAATCAGAACTGGGCCGAATCAAGATCGTTTATGATCATGTGATGGATAATTTTTCAAAAGATGTTAGTATCAGGGAGATTGCTGATAAATTAAACATTTCCGAAGCCGGATTTTATAAGTTCATAAAGAAACAAACCAAAAAAACCTACACCCAGATTATCAACGAATTCAGAATTAATTATGCGAGTAAAGAGTTAATGAGTTCTGACAAGAATATTGCGCAAATCTGTTTTGAAAGCGGCTACAATAATGTATCCTATTTTAACAGGAAATTTAAGCAGATCATGCATCAGACGCCACTTGCTTTCAGAGAGCGCTATATAGATAATAAAAACTAACGGATTACTCAATAATGTCTCCTAAGGCTTTTTCTGTCAAGCATCGCACCTAAAAAATCCGTATCTTATAAAGGTGAATCCCCATTTTTAACTCCTGTAAACCAATGGTTCATGAAAAACTTTATGCAAAAGACAATTGAGGATAAAGGGAACCAGAAAGCCTTCAATCCCGCCCCGGTTACCGACTACATGACGCCCGCCGACAAACTAATCACTTTCAAGCCTGAAATGGAAGTGATGGATGTTGTAGAATCCTTGCTATCCAATAAAATTACGGGTGCTCCAGTGCTGGATAGTCGGAATAAACTGGTTGGCCTGATTGATGACAAAGACTGTCTGAAAGTATTATTCGATGTGGCCTACCACAATCAACCGGTCCATAATTCATCTGTACAGTATTATATGTCGAATGTCATGAAAACCATTCGCGATAATGCCAATATTATGGAAGTAGCAGATACTTTTTTGACCACCAAGTACAAAAGGTTGTTAGTTGTTGATGGTGATGGACAATTAGTAGGGCAGATCAGTCGGCGTGACATCCTCCATGCCATTAAAGATTTCAATGACAGTTTGGAATAAGACAAAAAATCGGAATTCCGTAACTTGAAGGAATGGACATTACCTTGAGGAAAACTAAAGAAGCTGACTTGCACACCCTGTTTATCTTTCAAACCGATGAAGTCGCTATTCAAATGGCAGCATTTACCCCGAAAGATCCTTTCGACAAGTCGGCCTATATCGAAAAGTGGACTGGTATTGTCAATAATCCGGAGATCGATATGCAAACCATTTTGGTGAATGGAGACATTGCCGGGAGTGTTGTGCATTTCGATATGATGGGCGAGACCAATGTCTCCTATTGGTTAGGTCGAGAATACTGGGGGAAAGGTATTGCGACAACTGCATTGACCCATTTTATTTCCCTTACGGAAAAAAGACCCCTCACAGGCCGGGTAGCATTTGATAATATTGGCTCTCAAAAGGTGCTTGAAAACTGTGGTTTTGTCAAAATCAGACGGGAGAAAGGATTTGCCACTGCCCGAAAAAAAGAGATCGAAGAATTCGTCTATGAGCTAAAATAAGCATCCACTTTCCGTCAAAATGCCTTTTTCCTGCATCTAATAGTTAAACTTTTCACCGTATTTGAAGATTTTTTGGTCAAAAAGGTAAATGTTTTTACTTTTGGTCCGCTTTTTGGTGAGTGGTTTCGTGTCACCCCCTTATTCCTTCCCAGTAGCATTACCCTTTTTTCCTTAAAGGCTTAAAACTGTTTTATTTAAATACTTATAAAATTTTTATTATGAAAAACTTATTATTTGGATGTGCTTTTCTATTCGTTATGGTACTAGCTTCAGCTTGTAAGAGTGACAATGCCAATTGTACAACATGTACAGGGAATATCCTTGGAATTGATACTACAGTCGAAGCTTGCCAGGATGGTGATGATGTAATTGTTACAACTACAGCACTTGGTGTGAGCCAGTCTGAGACTCAGCAAAACACTACAGTTGCAACGATCACTGATCCACTACCATTAGCTGGATACACTTGTAACTAATATTACAGTCCTTCGACGTAAAAGACAATTTGGTATTCGTTTAAAGCGATTACCAGTAAAAAGCCTTCTGTTTTAATTGATTGCGATCAATTTTGCAGAAGGTTTTTTATTTTAAAGATATTATTCAATGATCTATGAAGAGACTTACACTCCTGGTTTTGTTACTGTCGTTCACCTTCTTTGCTTGCCAGCAATCATCGCAGCCCGACTGGACTAGCTATATCGGTACATGGCAAAGTGCAGATGATTACAAAGTGACTATTAAAATTGCCCAGGCGGTGAGGGAAGGACAGCTTATTGATGAACGCTACGATGTCAGCATATTAAATGGTTCGCCGGAAAAAACATTGCCCGACCACTATCTTACCGAAGGTTATTATTATTTTAAAATAGGACCCAATCAAAAGTCGAAAAACGAATTGAAGAAGATCAACGAAACAACCCAGGAAGGGTTACCCAATTTCGTTATTCATCCCTTCGATGTCTTTATGATCCATACCAAAACGATCCAAAATCCGGACACGACAGCGCCCAAGCATCTAAAAAATGTTTCACTGTTTACTTATATCGGGCAGATTGATGAAAATACGATAAGAAGAATAGTAAAAGGTCAGCCTGATGTAGACTTTATTAAAATTGAGGATGCAGATTAAAGAACAGGGGCACTACGGTTAACTCAATCCTGTCCACCACCTTTTATCCGGATTGTCACTGATTGAAAAGATGGCTCCTATTTCAGGATAAATAACTGGGAGGCTGGCCTCTTCGGCTGCAGCGACAAACCGATTAACCGGTTCCTTCCAGTCATGGGGGGCCAATGCAAATCCAGCCCAATGTACAGGCATTACTTTGAATACACCAGCATCTTTTGCGGCTTGCACACTTTCCTCAGGGTACAAATGTAATTGGTGCCAGTTTTCATTGTACTGTCCAGACTCCATGAATCCAAAATCGAATGGACCAAGCTTTTTGCCAACTTCCTTGAAATGATGACCATATCCACCATCACCACTGAAGTAGATGTTTTCGTTACCAGTTTTAAAAACCCAACCACCCCAAAGTGATTTGAAGCGATCTGTTAATCCCCTTCCAGAAAAATGTCGGGTTGGGGTGAAGGTGATTTCAATGCCTTGAAAATCTTTATGATCCCACCAATCAAATTCGGTGATGCTATCTTCTGGAATTCCCCATTGTACCAGGTGTCTCCCAAAACCCAATGGGACGAAATACTGCCTGACTTTATTTTTGAGTTTTTGCATACTCATCAAGTCAAGATGATCGTAATGATCATGAGTAAACAAGACCAGATCAATATCATCGAAGTCGTCAATAAGTGAAATAGTATTTTCAGAAAAGCGCCTGGTAGCGAAAGGAGCGATTGGTGAGGCATTGGGACCAAACATCGGATCGATCAGCATGGTATTGTCATTGATGCGCAGCTTGACCACAGAATGTCCGTACCAAATGGCTTTCATTTTTCCGGAAGGAGAATGAAAAGCAGCCTTGTCATATGGAAGATAAGGAATCGGCTTCTGCGGCTCTTTTATTTTTCTTTCAAATAACTGCTTGCGCATAAGCTCTCCGGCACCTGACCAGGTAAACTCGAGCGCGGTTTCTTCGAAATTGAGAAACTTGTTGCCATCCCAGTTTTCAGAACTGGCAAACTGTTTTTTATGGTGTGCCTTTATAGCACCTCCGAATTGTTGGAAGTAGCTCATTGGTTTTTCCGTTAAATGTTTGTTGTTAAACGTCACCGAATGAATCAAAGTTGATGACATTAAAAGAAATAAGTATTCCTCCTAAATATTTTCTACTCGAGATTATTGTATTTAATTTAAAAAAATCATATCTTTTGTATATGTGTAAGTCGCACTCTTATAGTGACTTTTAGGCTTTTTCCTTTTTCATCCTCAAAAAATAAAAAAATAAAAAAATGGAAAAACAACATTTCGAAAGAATAAAAGAATTATTGACAAAGCTGGTATTCGCTGAAGAGGAAAGAATGTTTTCAGGGAGATCTCTAAAAACCATAATTACCCACTTCTCGGATATGCTTAACACAAATTTAAATGATAATGATTCTTCCGGGCAAGTAGATGCCATGCTAAATCACTGGGAATCGAATATTGATGCTTTGATTGAAAATTTGACTCAATCCGCTAAAGAAGGTAATTCATATATTAATGTACAAGGTAGAAGCGTGTTGTTGATTAGGGAAGGTGACGCAGAGAAAACTAAAGACCTTTGTCCTCCTCCAGCCGGAGAAATAAAAGCCTGAGTCATGACTGAAAAAACAGAAAAAATCATTCCCAAAACCCTCGAAAACTGGAAGCTGCCCGAAACAATGAAGTGGTATCTCGAACCAGCCAAATGGCTGGTAGCGTTGTCAACAGCGTTGATCGCTTTTGGCTTTAGTATTTTAAAAGAAAACCCTGGTCTCAACATGCTGGAAAAACTGATTTTTGCATTTATTGCATTGCTATTGTTAGTGGCAGCTGGATCAGGAATATTATCTTATTTTTTTACCATTTCTTATTCCAATCGAATGGAATTAGCGGTAAGAGAAGGTCAAAGTCCCGCTGAGGCCAATAATAAACATAACTGGCTGCATAAATGCCTGGGATTTTGGCACAATAGCCTCCTTTTATCCTTCACATTGGGAGTGGTCTTTATATCTATATTTGCTGCTCATGTAATCATATTCAAAAAAACACCGGAAAAACCGATGCCTGCGAAAAATTACACCTTGACAACACTTGATGACTCTACATACAAAAATGTGGTTTTAGAAATGAATACAGGCGAAATGTGGGTATTAAAAAGTGATAGTACAGGTAAAATGAGGGTAATACCTATTGAGTTCGAATTTGAATAATTCCTGAAAAACCATAGGTGATATAAACTCTGTTTTGGCAAAATGTATTTCCTGGCCAAAAAATGCCATACCTTGCCGTCAGATTTTTTTGATTGAACAGTAAAACAGCAACAATTATGGATTTAGGAGGATTTTCACTGAGCCTTACAGTTAAAGACTTACAAAAATCAAAGGCCTTCTATCAGGCGCTTGGCTTTGAAATATTTCATGGTGACGAAACACAGGGTTGGCTCATCATGAAGGGACCCAATCTCAACATCGGCCTTTTCCAGGGCATGTTTGAGAAAAACATAATGACCTTTAACCCCGGCTGGGATACAAATGCCCAAAAGCTTGGTAATTTCACAGATGTAAGAGACCTGCAAAAAAGCCTTAAAGAAAAAGGCATTGAGTTGACGACTGAAGTGGATGAGAACGGCTCCGGACCTGGCAATTTTACGCTTTTGGATCCTGATGGAAATCCTATTCTTTTCGATCAACACGTTTGACGAGCCCAACCATTTTGACCAATGTATATGTCTTCTCCTGAGACATTATTTCCCCGGCTTTCCCAAATTAAAACTCAGGATTATGAAGACGTTACTCACATTCTCTTTTTTATTTTTTGCAGGATTTTCTTTTTCCCAGGTCCAGATAGGGGCCGATCTGGACGGTGCTTCCGTTTATAGTGGCTTTGGCCGTTCGGTAGCCTTATCGGCTGACGGTAATCGATTAGCTGTTGGTGGTCCTTCTTACGATGGCATCGCTCCTTTTTCTGGTCATGTCAGGATTTATGATCGAGTTAATGATTCCTGGGTACAAGTAGGTAATGACATTCATGCCGAAGCGCCAGGCGACCAGTTTGGCTGGTCGTCAGACTTCTCGTCAGATGGCAGTCGCATAGCCATAGGTGCTATTAACAATAATGACGGAGGTGCAGGTGCCGGACATGTACGGGTATTTGAATTTGATGGCAACGACTGGACGCAAGTAGGCAACGATATGGATGGTGAAGCAGCTGGCGATGATTTTGGCTATTCCGTTTCTATTTCCTCCGACGGGTCCAGGGTGGCGGTTGGTGCGACGAATAATGACGGAACTGATGTTTATGCCGGGCACACCAGGGTATTTGAATTGATTAATGATGCATGGATACAGCTTGGCAGTGATATCGATGGCGAGGCTGGCGCCAATGGTTCTGGTCAGTCCGTATCGCTATCGGCTAATGGCAACAGGGTAGCGATAGGGGCACCACTTAATGGCAGTTTCGATTTTACTTTTGGACACGGGCATGCACGGGTGTTCGACTTTGACGGTAGTGACTGGGTGCAGGTAGGTACAGATATTGACGGACTGGCAACTGGCGACCTTGCAGGATTCTCTGTTTCGCTTTCGGCACATGGCGATAAGATTGCTGTCGGTGAGGTTCAGGATGACAACAGTAATCCGGGCAGAGTTCGGGTATTTGAATTTGATGGGACTGGTTGGGTCCAGCTGGGAAGCCATATAAACGGGGAAAATATTGGCGACTATTTTGGTAGTTCTGTCGCATTATCCGCTTTGGGCAATAAACTGGCTGTAGGTGCTAGATTCAATAACGCCGGAGGTGAGCACGCGGGCCATGTCAGGGTTTTCGAATTTGAAAATGGAGATTGGGTGCAGTCCGGAATGGACATAGATGGAGAGGCCGAAGGTGACTGGTTTGGTGACGCCATTGCCCTTTCTGATGATGGTTGCACGTTGGCTGCTGGAGCTCACCGCAATAGTGAATTAGGGTTGTACACCGGCCATGCCAGAGCGTTCGATATGTGCGAGTCAACGGTTTCCAGTTATGATATTTTTAATGTGGTAAAGGTCTTCCCAAACCCGACATTTGGACTTATAGAACTTGAAAACTCTGATCTTTTAGGGGCAGATGTGAAAATAAGGACTGTTTCGGGAAGCTTAATAACTGAATTTCGTTTAAGTGATTCGATAGTAGATCTTAGCTGGTTGGATGTAGGAATATATTTTTTATCCCTGGTCAAAGATGATAAAGTTCAAACAGCCAGAATTATCAAATTTTAGACTGGAGCGGCGGTTAGAGCGTTAATTTTCGGGCTTATCCTGTTTATTTTTTGTATCCAGGTTACTCTCGGCTATTTCTGGTGTTAACCATTGTAAAGCCTGATCCCTGTCGTAAAATAATTTTAGATTAAACCCCAGGTTATTACTCACATTTTCAATGAATTCAAATTCCATATCCTTATTGGTTTCCGAAGCGAGAATGCCTACTTTTATTTTCCGGGCCTCAGCATCTTTAAACACAGGTAAGGTCCTTGGTAAATAAAACCAGTCGGTAAGTTTAAGTTTCATCTCTACAAGCCGGGCATCGTAAAGAATATTGAATTTGTGCTTGTGCGCAAGTGTTCGGGCGGTGGTAACGATCTTACACCCTTCCTCTACAGAAAAGAAGCCCTTGGCCAATACAATGACAATTTGATTGGCCGGATCAACGGTAATTGCGTGTTCGTTAGGTACCATGATAAAATATTTACTAATTCCTTTCTCTAAAGGAGTTACCTAAATATGTTAATAGAATATACTATTTTTTGCAGTGATTTCAAAAATATTGGCATTACGTTAATTTGACCATTAGCTGCAATTGATGAAAAAGAACATGATAAATGAATTGAAAGATGGTGACGAAAGTTTTTTAGTCAACATACTTACTGCCGACACCTGGCCGTTTCATAGTAAACCTGTTTACTCACCAGATGAGGCCCAAATGTTGATTGCAAAAAAGGTGTTTGACAAGCCAGGAACGAGAACCTTCCTGGTTGCCAACCAAGATGAAGTTATTGGTTTTATCCGTTTATTTGATCTTGGCGAAGGGTCGGAAGACCCGGAAACACCTCTTTTTGATATCAGGATAAAAGCTGTTGATCGCGGTAAAGGGACTGGCACTTTTGCAGTAAGCTGGCTGGTTGATTTTGTGTTTGAACATTATCCAAATAAAAGACGATTGGAAGCCAATACACGAGTTGATAATTTTGCAATGCGAAGAGTACTTGAAAAGTGTGGTTTTGTTAAAGAGGCCCATTACCGACAAAACTGGCCTGATAACAATGGTGGTTTCGAAGACACCGTCGGTTATGGTATCTTGCGCTCAGATTGGGAAAACAAGACGCTCACTTCGGTGGAATGGGAAAACTAAACTTTTGTCACTTGACCAAATTATGAAACCACTATTCATTTTAGGCCTGGCCACTTTGATCGGTGCCTGTCAGGAAACTACACCTGCCAATCCAATGAGTAATAATGAAGCCCTCTATTTTAACGGGAGTATTTATACGGTCAATTCATCCCAGCCATGGGCTGAGGCCATGCTCGTCAAAGAAGGGGTTATCCAATATATCGGCAATGAATCAGTAGCTTTCGATATGGCCTCCGAGCAGGCTGAAGAGATTAATCTAAGAGGTGCCTTTGTTATGCCGGGGATTCACGATGTCCATCTCCATCCGCTTGAAGCAGCCACTGAAAATTTCCAGTTTATCCTTGACGATAACATCGAAGATCCTGAACTGTATGCTGACGATATCCTGTCTGCTCATAATCAAAACCCAGGCACAGGCTGGCTGCTCGGCTGGGGTCATTGGATCGATGTCCCGCTTAATGCCAATCGACCGCCTAAAGCGATTATTGACGATGTAGTGCCTGATCGTCCAGTGGCTATTTTGGAACAAACCTCTCATTCCATTTGGTGTAATTCAAGAGCTTTGCAGTTAATGGGAATCGACGAGCAAACACCAGATCCACAGGGCGGTATTATCATGAGAGAAGCAGATGGAGCGGCTAATGGATTACTGATTGATAATGCCGGTAATCGGCTACTCGATCTTGCACTCGCCCCAACACCAGAACGCGCCCAAAACGATTTCCTGGGCCTGACCGAGTATGCGCTTCCCGAATTGGCGAAATACGGTATCACCTCCATTTGCGATGCAAGAACTTACTGGAAAAGAGAACATCACTTAACCTGGATCAGGCTGCGTGACGAAAACAGACTCACGGTCAGGGCGACGCTTGGACTTTGGGCATACCCATCTGAAGATGACGCAGCCCAAATTGCAACGTTAAAATCATTATTCGATAACAATCCGAATAGCCTTTTGAGGATTAATCAGCTGAAGTTATACAGTGATGGCATTGTACATAATACTACATGCGCTATGCATGACGACTTCCTGGTCGACTACTTTGGATTGCCAACCAACAACGGCATCAATTACTTCACACAAGCCCGCATTGCACATTATCTGACGGAGTTGGAAAGTACGGGTTTCGATTTTCACATACATACTATTGGCAATCGTGGTGTACACGAAGCCCTGAATGCCATTGAGATGTCAGGCACCGCCCAGGGCCGTCATAGACTGACCCACGTCGAATATGTTGATCAGGCAGACATGGGCCGATTCGCGCAACTTAACGTAACTGCTGATGCCCAGGTAGCGGGTGATTTCACACAACCTCAACACTGGCATGACAACGACTATCTCTTTGGTCCTAAATTAAACCAGAATGTCATCCCGATCAAGAGTCTTTCAGATGCCGGCGCCCGACTGACCCTCAGTAGCGATTGGGATGTCAGCGATCTTAATCCCTTTATAGGAATGCAAAATGCAGTTACCCGAAATCCACAAGCCGTTAGCCTTGAAGAAGCCATTAAAGCATACACGATCAATGCGGCATATGTTATGAGACAGGAGGATGTTGTAGGCTCCCTTGAAATTGGTAAGGAAGCAGATTTTATTCTTCTCAATCGTAATCCCTTTGAAATCCCTTTGACCCAAATCGGGCAAATACGCGTCGATGAAACCTACCTTCGAGGCGCATTGATCTATCAGAGATAGACTTTTAGGTACTTAAATGGTAGATCTCGAACCGATAAAGCAGTATGGTTAAAGTCTGTGGCAAAGGCAATAATACCACCCCAATTAACTGACTTTAGGAAAAGCTTTTAGTACTTTTGCCCCATGAACCTATTGGATGTGGTCTTTAAAAAAGACCTACCCGAACTTACGGTAAACAAGCTCTTCGGCTGGATCGGTCACATCTTCTTTTTGTTGATGATTCTGGGGTGTATCATTTATGCACCTGAAAGAATGCTCGATTGTGATGCGGGTTATTATTCCTTTCATGTGATTAACACTGAGAATTATTTTGTAATCCATGATCGGTATATCAACTTTATCATGCAAACACCGACCATTATGGCCATAAAGATAGGAGGAGGCCTGGGGACTGTTCTTGCTACGTATTCTGCCACTGGGTTTGCGCTATTCTATTTGCTTTTTATTATTCTGTACCACGGATTGAGGAATTCACTTGCGGCTATCTTGCTGGTTTTAGGCCTTTGTCTGACCATGCGTTACAAACACTACGCCGGGCATACAGAAATTACAGTAGCGATAGCTTTCAGCATTATGCTGTTTGGCTGGATGTCTACCGATAAATCTAAACTCAAGTGGTTTAAATCCTGGATGCATTGGCCTGGATTATTTTTGATCTGTTTTCTTTTATATGGTATTCACCCCATCATCGTAGTACCGGTTTGTATGATCCTGGGTGCTGATATCCTGATGAATAATCGTTGGAAAGATTGGCCAAACTGGATAAGCCTTGTGATCGTAATTGCCACCTTCGTTATGCGATTTATGACCCAGGTACTGAACAGCGAATATGAAAGTGGAAAAGTCAGTATGATGTCCTCTTCCCAGGACGTGCTCTTGAATTGGGGTAAATATCCGGTCGTCTATGAAATTGTCAGGGAGTATTTTACCAATCAGTATTTCCTGATTGTCCCAATATTCCTGTTAGCGATTATCTTACTGCTGGTAAAGAGAAAGTGGCTGACAGCGCCTTATCTGTTGAGTTCTGCTGTAATCCTATTAGCTGTTGTGATTGTATCTCATTTCGACCTGAGGTCGCGCTTGCTGTTTATTTTTGATGGTTATATTGGCATGTTGGGAACGGTGTTCGGTCTTGGCATTTTATATGGATTTAAGCCCTGGTTTAATAAGTTATGGTTTCATTTGTTATTAGTTGGTCTTATTGCGTTAAGCGTCATTCAAATTCATGAAAAGCATAATTTCTTTGAAAATCGCCTAAAGGCAATGGATAAAACATTTGAAATGAACGACAATCACCCTAAGCTGTTTGTCGAACTCAAAGATTTCAATTGGGAAAACATGTGGTATCCTTACGAAGTACCCCTCGAGTCATTGATCTGGACAAGCCTGAGAGGTAAAGAGCATGGGAAGACCATTTATGTAGATGCCAGTAAATACCGGACAACAGTAGATGTCGATGCTATCGAAGGATTTTATGGCTTTGGCAAGGCAGGACCATTAAACGAAAAGTTTTTTGACTTGCCTGAGGTCAAATACAAATTAACGGATAAAGTCGCCTGGAAGAATAAGAAATGAAGATCCTGGAGCTCATAAAAATGAAATTTAAATTCGCATTGTCTTCATCCGTTGCGACAATTGTGGATAATGTGTTGTACAATGTTTTGGTGTATTATTTCTTTACGCCAGTTATCTCAAATATCATTTCTTATGCAACAGGGACGTTAATAAATTTTGTACTTCAGAAAAAATACATTTTTGATCTTAACCGTAAATTGTCGACAGCGTTTATGTTGTCATTATTAGTCTCAATGGGCGGATTAGCACTTAGTACTTTATTTATTTATCTGTTGAATAAAATTGAATTTTTTAATTCTTACCAGGTAATTACCAAGATCGTAGTAACCGGTATTGTTTTCTTCTATAATTTCTACCTAAAACGTTTCGCCTTCGAAAAGCGGTTTGTTTAGAAAAAATGACGCCAACTGCAATTGACAAACTGAATAATTATTTTTCCCGCTTTATTAAAATAGGGGAGAAAGAACAGGCGATCATTGCCAGTCTTTTTACAGAAAGACGCTACCTGAAAGGACATTATCTTCTTCAAAATGGTGATCTCTGCCGAAAAGTAAGTTTTGTTACATCAGGTGCAACAAAAACATTTTATGTGGATGATTCCGGGAAGGAACATATCATTATGTTTGGTGTCGAAGATTGGTGGGTGGCTGACCTCAGCAGCTTTATTACACAAACACCTTCTGATTTTAATGTCCAATGTATAGAACGGACAGAAGTTCTGCAATTATCTTTTGAAGGCCGAAAACAATTGTTCCAGGAAATTCCGGAGATGGAACGCTTTTTCAGAATCATTACCGAAAAAGCTTATGTAGCTACTCAAAAACGAATTATTGCCAATTATTCGAAGTCCGCCAAAGAACGTTACATCGAGTTTTGTGAAAGCTATCCATCTATTGCTAATCGAGTGCCTCAATATATGATCGCTTCCTATCTGGGCATCAGTAAAGAGTTTCTAAGCAAAATCAGGAACCAGATGTCGCAATAGACGTTTTCTTGTCGTCCTCCTTACAAAGGTTAATCTAGTTTAATATTATTATTTAATCCAGTTCATTTTATGGTAAAACAAAACCCCCGAATTTTGTGAATGTTATGTATTGACAATCGAGAAATCAAAGATTGTAATTAACCATTCTTAAAATTCAAATAAAATGAGAAAACTAATTTTTAATCCATTTATCCTTGTTGTATTAGCCGCTTCTTTTTTCAGCTTCACCACATTACCAAATAATTCAGAAACCCAGAAAACCATCACGTCAAGTAAGGTTGTTTGGAAAGGCTATAAAGTACTAGGCTCACACGAAGGCACCATAAACCTAAAATCAGGATTCCTTTCATTTAATGACGATAACCTGGTAGGAGGTGAATTTATCATTGATGTAAGCAGTATCACAGTTACTGACCTCGAAGGTGATTATAAAGCTAACCTTGAAGGCCACCTCAAGTCTGGCGACTTTTTTGGTGTTGAGACTTTCCCAACGGCTAAATTGGTAATTACCAATGCAGATCGTACCGGAAAGAATGCTTACGAAGTAACAGGAGATCTCACTATCAAAGAAACAACCAATGCGATTACATTCGATGTTTCTGTATATGGCAACAAGGCCACCGCTAACCTAAAAATTGACCGCACCGCTTTTGATATTAAATATGGATCAGCCAACTTTTTCGATGGCTTGAAAGACAAAGCGATTTACGACGAATTTGACCTTGTGGTAGATGCAGAGTTTTAGGAAAATATTCCAATAAAAAAATAAAACCGGGTTGGCTCAATAATGAGTAACCCGGTTTTTTATTTTCGACCTATCTTAGTAAAATAAATAACCCAGAATAAATATGCCCACAGATCAATCATTCGTCGATTACGTAGTCGAACAAATACAAACGCCTTATGAGATTATTGCCAAAAAGATGTTTGGCGAATATGGTGTCTGGGCAGATGGTAAGTTTTTTGCTTTAATATGCGATAATAAATTCTTTATTAAGCCTACGAATTCAGGGAAAACCTTTATTGGAACACCAGAAGAAGCCCCTCCTTATCAAGGGGCAAAAAATTACTTCCTGATTGATGAAAAATTGGAGGATAAATCCTGGCTCACACAATTGGTAAAATTAACCTATGAAGAATTGCCTGCCCCCAAGCCAAAGAAAAAAAGGAAAAAGCACTAAACTCCTCTTCCGGGCAATAAATTAAAGGGAGTAAAAAGAAACCCTTATATTTCTGATAAATAAAAAATACCCCAATTATGAGTCTTAAAGTAATCGGTGCCGGCGTCGGCCGTACGGGCACCAAATCTCTTCAGTTGGCCCTTCAACAACTTGGTTTCGATAAATGCTATCACATGGAGTCCTTATTTCGCGACCCTGCCCGGGTTAAACATTGGGAAGCTGCACATAAAAAAGCTAACCCAGACTGGGATGCATTATTTGAAGGTTTCCAGGCTGCTGTTGATTTCCCGGTTTCCATTTATTATAAAGAGCTGGCCGCGCATTATCCAGATGCAAAGTTTATCCTCTCTGTCCGTGATCCGGAAAAATGGTATGAAAGTGCCTTCGCAACTATTTTTTCATTTGAACCACCCGCTTCAATGAAATTAAAGCTGCTTTTCAAAGCACCATTCTCTTCAAAGGTTCGCCACTTTTTTAAAGTACTTGCCTTGAATGAAAAGTCGATATGGAAAAGTTTTTTTGAAGGTAAATTCAAAGACAAAGAATTTGCAATCCAGAAATTTAAAGACCATATTGAGGATGTAAAAAAGACAATTCCTGCAGACCGATTATTAATTTATCAACCAGGTGACGGTTGGGAACCGATATGTGAATTCCTCGGGGTGGATGTACCTGAAACGCCATATCCAAGAACAAACCTCAGAAGTAACTTCCATGACTGGGCGATGGGTGTGGTCAAAGAGTCATTTAACCTCTAGTTCCAAATTACTGGAATGGTAATAGATTGAATAAGGGAAAATTAGCTTCGTATGATTAGCTCGTCAATCTGTGTCCAAGATTCGAAAGAAAAGGGAAAACAATGCTTTCTCCACCAGTGAGAGTTATGACTACATATTGACACTAACACCGAAATAGTTGCAAGGCAATCAGGGTGATTTTTTGCTAATAATAAAACCGTTATGTTAAATAGAATGTCTTTTTTGTTGTTTCCATTATTATGGTTTGTGTCCTGTAACACTAACAATCAGCAAAAAGTAGGAGAGACTAAAGAAGCATCAGGAGTGGAGCATATTCCATTTACCCTCACCGAACATAACAACCTGGTAATAGAGGGTATCGTCAATAATACCGATACCCTCAAGCTAATGCTGCATACTGCCGCCAATTCAGTTTCAGTTACTGAAGAAGCTGTCGAAAAAATCACCAGTATGGAGTTCGAAGCTTCAGGTACTGCCAATAGCTGGGGAGGGTCCAGCGAAACCAGGTCAAGTCCGAATAATAGTTTATCCGTTGCAAACTTCGAGTGGGATAGTCTTCGAATTTGGGAAAACAAACACTCAGGCCATGGCACTGATGGTAAAATTGGACCTGACCTTTTCGAAGGGAAAATATTCGAAATCAACTTTGATGAAAGTTTAATAAATCTGTATAATCAGTTGCCTGGAAATTTGGAAGCATTCGACAAACTGACCATTGAGCATAAAGGCGGATTTATTTTCCTTACCGGAAATAGTATGTTACCTGACTCTACAATGGGCAATGAATTCCTAATGCATTCAGGATACAGTGGGTCGATACTATTTGACGACGAATTTGTAAATGCAAACAAACTGGGGAAAATCTTAACAACAATAAGCGAAAGCGAATTGAGTGATGCTTATGGCAATAAGCTCAAAACCAAAAAAGCAATCTTACCGGGCTTTACCTTGGGTTCAACCACTTTTAATGAAATACCAATCGGATTTTTTGAAGGCGCAATAGGCCGCCAGCAAATGAGTGTGATGGGAGGTGAAATTATCAAAAGATTTAACTGGATAATGGACCTTGAAAGCGGGCACATTTACATCAAACAAAATTCATTGCATAATTTGCCATTTCCAACAGAGCAATAATTGCATTCACCATGTCTTTCTGTAAAGGAACTTTCCTGTTTACATGTATTGTTTTGCAATAATAAACACACACCATGAACCACCGCTATTTTTTAATCACCCTTTCTCTTGTTTTCATTTTTTTTAACGCCTGTCAATCAACGAAGGATGTTTCAGAAATATCTTCTCCTATTGAAAAAGAATTCGACGCTTACCTTCCTGAAGTTACACCTGTTAAAATAGCCTATCTCGGCTCGTACCACATGAGTAACCCCGGCGCCGACCAGTTTAACCTAGAGTCAGATGATGTACTCGCACCCAAGCGTCAGGTCGAAATTCAGGAAGTGGTCGATCTCCTAAAAGCATTTAACCCAACAAAAATCGCCCTCGAATCACCATTCAAAGATAGTTTAACACTGGCTCGTTATAAAGGCTATGTAAAGGGTGAAATAGAACTAAGAAGAAGCGAGGAAGAACAAATTGGCTTTCGGCTGGCCAAAATGCTGGGTCATGAAACCGTTTACCCAATTGATTTTAAAATGAACCTCAATTCGTCAGGACTAGAAGGCGTTATCGAACAAGATCCACAAAAGTTCGGACCCCTGATGGGCCAGCTTGAAACCGCTGGAAACGGAGCAATGACGATTATGGACAAATGGCTAAAAAATGGAACCATTCGCGAAATGTTGTACAACATGAATGACCCTGCCATGGAAGATGTCGCCCTTTCTATGTACTTCCAGTTTTTTGTGCCTATCGTTAAAGATGATAATTATGTCGGCGCCGACATGGTCAACACCTGGTACCATCGGAATATCCGCATTTTTAGTAACCTCCATAAAATAAGTGATAGCACCGAAGATCGGATCCTAGTCGTTTATGGCCAGGGCCATATACCCATCTTAAAACACTTTACCGAAATGTCTCCATATTTCGAAATGGTGGATGTTAGACAGTTTTTGGAAAAGTAGATTTCTTTTTCGGCCAACTGTGGACTTCAAAATTCCCTAAATTAGCAATAGACCAAAAACACCTCACACCGTGAAAAATCTATTGCTCTACACCCTCGTCCTTGTTGTCTGCCTATCCTGTAAAACCCAACAACAACCATCTGAAGATACTTTATCCATTCCTGGCTTGATCGAAAAAGTAGAAGTCATCCGCGACTCACTTGGCATCAATCATATCTACGCCGAAAACCAACATGATCTGTTTTTGGCACAGGGATATTGTGCTGCAAAAGACCGACTTTTTCAGTTTGAAGTTTGGCGTCGACAAGCGACAGGAACAGTAGCAGAGATGCTTGGCGAAAGAGCATTAAATCGCGACATAGGAACAAGACTGTTCAAGTTTCGAGGCGATATGACTACTGAGATGAATTATTACCATGAAGATGGTGTAGAGATCATTACAGCTTATACCAATGGTATCAATGCCTATATCGAAGAAGTACAGAATAACCCAGACCTTTTACCGATTACCCTCAAAGCAATAGGTATTATGCCTGAAAAGTGGACACCTGAGGTCGTGATTTCCAGGCACCAGGGGCTATTGGGCAATATCAGGCTGGAACTGACTGTAGGCCGGGCAGTAGCTGCTATCGGACCGGAAAAAACCAAAAAATACTTCTGGTTTCATCCCAAAGAGCCTATCCTCGATCTTGATTCGGCGATAAATGGAGAACTGCTGTCTGATAATATCCTGGGTTTATACCTTGCTTATCGCCAACCTGTAAGATTTGAGCCCCAGGATGTACTTCCCGAATACCGAATACAGGAAACGGGAATGTACACACCCTCCAAAGAGGAGACACTGGAAAGTAGCATTCTCGATCAACTCTGGATTGGCAGTAACAACTGGGTTACCCGACCCGCGCTCTCTGCTAATGGTCATGCCTATATGGCGAATGACCCCCATCGTACACTTGCCGTTCCCTCGCTAAGGTACTGGGTGCATCTGTCAGCACCCGGGTGGAATGTTATCGGTGGTGGTGAACCAGAGATCCCAGGTGTTTCGATTGGTCACAACGACCACGGCGCATGGGGACTGACCGTTTTTAGAACTGATGGAGAAGACATGTATGTATACGATATTAATCCTGATAATCCACATCAGTATAAATTCAACGACGAATGGCAGGATATGAAAGTCATTACAGAAACCATTCCTGTAAAAGGGAGTGACGCGGTAACTGTCGACTTGCGCTACACACATCATGGGCCGATTACACATATCGATTCGGTTAATCACACGGCTTATGCTGTAAAATGCGCATGGATGGAACCAGGCGGATCACCTTACCTGGCCTCCTTACGGATGAACCAGGCGAAAAACTGGGCCGAGTTCAAAGCAGCTTGCAACTATAGTCATATACCCGGAGAAAATATGATCTGGGCTGACAAGAATGGCAATATCGGTTGGCAGGCAGTTGGTATTGCCCCAATTCGAAAAGGCTTCAGTGGAATGGTGCCGATTCCCGGAGATGGTCGGTATGAGTGGAGTGGTTATTTGCCAATCGTCAAAAAGCCGTCAGTATACAACCCGGAGGAAGGCTTTTTTGCGACCGCCAATCAGAATGTAATACCCAATGACTATGAGTTATGGGATGCTATCGGTTATAGTTGGTCAGATCCGTTCAGGGGAGATAGAGTAGAGGAGGTGCTTGGCTCGGGCAAACCGTTTACAATGGAGGATATGAAGGCCTTGCAAATTGACTACCTGTCCATTCCCGCAAGGCAATTAGTGCCGCTGCTTTTATCCTTGGAGGTGAAAGATGAAATGAGTCAAAAGGCATTTGCTCAATTAGCAGAGTGGGACTTCAGGTTACTAAAAAATTCATCGAATGCCGCCATTTACGTCGAATGGGAAAAGGCTTTGATCAACGATTATTTCAAACACTTTCCTGATCCTGAAGCTGAAAAGGTCATCCCTTCTATTCAATTGGGAAAACTGATAACATGGTTGCTTAAGCCTGAACTTCATTTCGGGAAAAACGGAGAATCACTGCGCGACGACTATCTGCTTGCCACCTTTTCGTCAGCAATAGATGTTTTGGAAACCAGGTTTGGCAACGATATACCCGCTTGGCAGTATGGACACGAAACGATGAAACATGTAAAGATCATCCACCCTCTGGGTAATGTGGTCAATGCCGATTTGCAAGCCAGGCTCAATACGCCGTTAGCACCACGAGGTGGCAACCAGTTTACGCCCGGTGCAACAGGAAGGTCGTATAAACAATCACACGGCGCGACATTCAAGATCATTGTTGATGTTAACGACTGGGATAAGTCCATAGGGATGAATGCCCCAGGCCAATCCGGCGATCCTGAAAGTCCATTTTATATGAATTTATTTGATAACTGGGCGGCAGATGATTATTTCCCTGTTTTGTTTTCAAGAACTGCAGTAGAAGGTGCAAAAAGTGAGCACTATCAGCTGCTGCCAGAAAAGTCAGAGGGCAAATAATTAACCCCTTAGAAGAATATTAAAAAGAACTCAGGATTTTAGTTGTTTAACTTTAAAGGAACAATCCACAGGCACAATATAATCCTGTAAAATCGTTAGGCTCTCAGGTATTGATTAACTTACCGTTTCCAACAAAAAAATATAGTATATGAACAAGTGGCTCCTGATTGTTTTTGCAGTGCTTTTTGCCCAACCTACATTTGGTCAATTATTTTCTAATAAAACATTTACCCGACAGGATACCCTTCGCGGAAGCATAACGCCTGAACGTGAATGGTGGGACTTAAAGTATTATGAGCTTTCAGTTAAAGTTGAACCGGATAAGCAATTCATTTCGGGAGAAAATATTGTTACCTATGAGGTGATTAGTGAGCATGACATCATGCAGATTGACTTGCAACCACCTATGGTCATTGATGCGGTTACCCAAAATAAAAAGCCACTCGAGTATACGCGTGACGGCAATGTTTACCTGGTGAAAATTCCGGAAAAACAGGCGGTCGGCTCATCAAACCAGTTGTCGATCAGTTTTTCAGGAGCACCTCGAGTTGCCAAGAATGCACCTTGGGACGGCGGCTTTTCTTGGGATAAAGATGATAATGGTAACCACTTTGTTGCGACGTCATGCCAGGGCCTTGGGGCATCTGTCTGGTGGCCATGCAAAGACCATATGTACGATGAACCGGAAGACGGGATGCTAATTCATGTCAATGTGCCTGACAACCTTATAGGTGTTGCGAACGGAAGGTTGATAAAAGAGAAAAAAGGCAAGGACAAAACCCACACCTTTACCTGGAAAGTCGTTAACCCGATCAATAATTATGGCGTCAATGTCAACATAGCCGATTATGTACGCTTCTCAGAAGTTTATGATGGTGAAAAAGGCCCGTTGGATATGGACTATTGGGTACTCAGCTATAACCTTGAATTGGCCAAGGAGCATTTTAAAGATGCTGTAAAATCAATAGAAGCTTTTGAGCATTGGTTCGGCCCATATCCGTTTTATGAAGATAGCTACAAACTCGTAGAAGTACCCTACCTGGGCATGGAGCACCAAAGCTCAGTGACCTACGGTAATAAATACAAAAAAGGATATCTCGGCAACGACCTGAGCCGCACCGGCTGGGGACTGGAATGGGATTATATCATCATCCACGAAACAGGGCACGAATGGTTTGCCAATAGCATCACTTACGTTGATATCGCCGATATGTGGATCCATGAAGGCTTTACGACGTATTCTGAAAGTCTTTTTGTTGAATATTTTCATGGCAAAGAAGCTGGCGCAGAATATACCCGGGGCACACGCATGAGTATCAGCAATACCCAGCCGATCATTGGCCAATATTTCGTCAATGCCGAAGGGTCAGGCGATATGTATGCTAAAGGTAATAACCTGTTACACACCCTAAGGCAGGTTATAAACGACGATGAAAAGTGGCGTCAAATGTTAAGAGGTTTGAATGAGGAGTTTTACCACAAAACCGTAACGACAGCCCAAGTTGAAGAATACATGGCCAAAAGCCTCGATCTTGATCTCGAAACCTTTTTTAACCAGTACCTCAGAGACAATCGTATCCCGGTTTTTGAATATTGGGTGATGGATGGCCGATTGGCATATCGCTGGTCAAACTGTGTCAGAGGGTTCAATATGCCACTGAAGATTTACCTTAACGGAAAAGAAACCTGGATAACACCCTCAAGAAGACCCCAGGTATTGGAAATTGAAGATGATAATCTTGAGGTAAAGGTCGATCCTGATTTTTACGTTTATAGTCTCAATACCATGGGTAATTAGCAGGAGGAGTCTTTAAGAATAGGCCAAGAATGAAAACACCCCAATCCCAAAATAAAAAAACAACCGCCGCTGATACGAAGCGGCAAGCTTCATTTTTTGAACCCGTTCAATTTTTTAATTCCAAAGACAATTTCTTTCAACCTGACGAGAAGTCCGGGGTGCCGAATATTCAGTTGACTCCGGCAGAGCATATTGATCAAATGTTGCGGGAGACTATTCCGAGTGATCCTGGAGTAGGGAGGGAAACAATGGCCTCAAACCGAACGGTCATTAACGAGGTGGACCAGGCAATACATCGTGCTTATGGGCGATACATAATGGGACGTCAACGGCTTTCTCGTGTAAGAGGTGGGGTGAGCGTTCACAACCCTGATGATTTTTTAACAGCATTTGGACAAGCCAATCGACGAGGTAACGACCCTATTCAGGATGTGTTGTATCAGCGAACCTTGGCAGGGCTCAGGCAGCAAAGAGGATTTACCTCATCTCAATTTTTCAGGGATGTGGTTTCAGCAATACAACGTGATGCTCCTGAAGGCTTGAATACGTCCCAACCCTGGAATTCAACAGGCCCCGCGCTCAGCCTGTGGCGTGCTCATATCATAGTAACGGGGCGTCAGATTATGCAAACGGCACAAGGCAGAGCCCAACTCGGCTTACCCGAAGGCTTTCACGAACCTGGAAATGGGCACGTTCATGTAATTGAAAACAGTCCATACCTGTATATGACGATGGCTCACGAATCAATACATTATTACACTTCTGATGAATATAAACGTGCGATAAGCCTGGTTTCTGTCGATAACGCCACAGCCAGTGGCGTCGATATATCTGATTCAGCAGCAGTTCAAAATTCTGCAGCATTCAGAAATCCATATGAAACGTTTATTGAGGGTGGAACACAATATTTTACCTTCCAATTATTTACTGAAGGGCACCTGCGGGGTAATGTTGATGTTACATCCTACCAAAGCTATGTCAACAACATCATTAGACAAGTAAACAGGGTAGGAGAGGAAACTTTCAGGAGAGCCTTCTTTTCGGGAGACCGCGATGCTATAACCCAAATTGTCGGTCCTTATTAATTAAAAGACAAATCGGCTTTTTGTTTTCCTAGTGGAAGGAGAAGCGCAGCAATCCCATTCGTAATTGACACCATGTCCCGCCGCGTAAGTGCCGCCCTTTAGCTTGGGATCAGTTGTGGTTGATGGTAAGCTGTGCGCCAAAGTATCCGGATTATTAGTCTTGAAATGACTTGGTAAAGAAGTCAGCCCTTCATAAAACTTAGCGACGCCAAACATGTTGACTTCCCCTTTTGTGTTGTTGCCACGATCAGGGTGTGAGAACCAATCATCTCTTGGATCACCATTTTGAGCATAGTCAGTAACTTTCTGTCCCGGGTTTACCTTCCAGGCTTCCCAAAAATCCCAGAGTCTTTTGCTGGTTTTCTTTTTGGTAATATCCTTGCCGCTGCAGTCCTCGATATATGAATATCTAACGGCATTCTGGATAACGTAACCGCCTTTTAATGAAGGTCTGTTAAGTTTCCATTGGACAATCCAGTTTGAGAGTTCTCCACAACCTTGTACCTTGCCTTTTTTCAATTCTTTTAAATCAAGGACACTTGGTGCAGCCTTGCCTGCGCTTCCTTCGGCCATTTGTACAGCGGGAGGGGCATTACCATTACCCATCATATTTTGAGTACCAGCCTGATCATGGGAGTGACTGGCTGGGATGAAAAATGGTTGACTGCCACTAGCCAGATGGTCTCTTTCATCTCCTTTGGAAAAAAATTTCCCCTGCCTGCCATCGCCAAATAATGGGGAGGAATTCTGTTGAACCGGCAAACGTTTTTTTCTTCTTTTTGACTTCCTCATAAAACTGGATTAGGTTATTTAAATATACATATCTTTCAGGATATAAGTCAATAACCCCTGAAACGCCCCCAAAAATCAACTAACTTCGTAAAATGCCCACGATAACAAAAACAAATTCCAAAAATCACGACTTCATAGAATTAGTGAGACAACTCGATGCCTATCTGACCATTACGGATGGGGACGAGCACGACTTCTATGACCAATTCAACAAGATAGCCGACATCAAATATGCCATCGTACTGTATGAAGGAGATGAGCCCATAGGTTGTGGAGCCATTAAGACCTTCGAACCTGGCGTTATGGAAGTCAAACGCATGTATGTTTCTCCGGGTCATCGTAACAAAGGATATGCGTCTCTTATCCTTTCGGAATTGGAAAAATGGGCTCTGGAACTATCATCGACCAAATGCATTCTGGAAACAGGAAAAAGACAAATAGAAGCCGTTCAGTTTTATAAAAGATGCGGCTATAAGGTCATTCCAAATTATGGACAGTATGCTGATGTCGAGAATAGCGTATGTTACGAAAAAGTATTAAGCATTAAATTTTATCCGAATGAAAGCCTTTAGAATTTTTGCCGCTTTGGCATTGGCGATTATGTTGGGCACTTTGTCTGCATTGGGGCAAACTCTGACAAAAAAAGAAGCTATTGATATCGCCAACCAGTTGTATGAATTAGAGATGCTTTCGGAGAAAGGGAAGGACTTCCTGTTGTTAAAGCTTAATGACGAGTTTTTTGATGAAGAACTGGAAATAAGAGCTTGGGATATAGATGGCGTCAAAGACTCAATAGGCGTGCTTTCAGCGTCCAATCTTCTGATCTTTCTTGGACGTGCATTTGGCAGTGAGTTTTATTTCAGAACAGGATTTACAGAGTATGAGAGAATAATGAATGAGGTCGGTATATCTCAAAACCCAGGTGATATCGACGAAGAGGAGCGAGAGGCATTAATGGAAAAATTTTGGGAGCAAATAGCTCAGACAGAGGGTTATAAGATTGAAGAGGCCATAGCAGATGAAGAAATGACTCCGGATTCATTGCAAGCTTTTACCTTTTCTCCTTTAGGCATTCCGCAAGAAGAGGAGTATGGATTGATCCACAGGAAACGGTCAGCTGCTGGCAAAACCTGTACACGCACTCTTACAGATTTACACAAAGTCGGGTTGATAGACGATATCATTCTGGCTGAACTGAAAGCAGAACTGGCTAACCATGAATTAATATTCGAATTCATTGTGGTTGCTCGTGCTGCAGAAAGAGCAGTGTATTATGAGGATTTTGAGCGCAATAAGCAAAAACAAATCGATTATGTCCACAGCCTTAACGAAAAAGGCCTGATCTCAGATGACAACCTTGCAAAACTGATTAACTCGTATAAAGGCAAAGCGCCCAAAGACGTTTTTGACTTTGTCGCCTATTGCAATAATGCCGGATCATTTCAGACAGCAGACTTTTCCAATGATCCAGAGATTGCTTATGCTTCTTTTTTTGAAGAAATTAAATCCATCATTCCTGAATTTCATTATTCCAACTTTAAATTCATGCTCGAAGAATCAGAAGATGACTGGGCAGGTGATCTGACAGAAATCAAAGCCAGGATTATTTTCGAAGCAGATGGGCGCACCTATGAAAACTTATTTTTCTACGATTATATCCGGAAAGACGGTTCTGATCTGGCAGAAGATACTTTGCTGAAACTAAGCACTGATTTTCATAAAGGCGTAAATAAATGGTTGGCTGATCAAAACTCTGATAAACGGCTTTATTATGCCAATAAATTTGAAGAAGGCAATGCGTATGGTGATGATGAATTTGGCCTTATTTTGATGACAGCAACTGAGCACGAGGCATGGGGAAGATCACACACGTATTTTCTCTCCAGAGAAAGCCACGACAACACGTTTAATTCTGGAAATATTCAGAAAATTGTGGCACAGTATGATTCCATTGGCGTGTTTACGCATCTGTCAGAAAGTGAAATGGAAACTGCTCAAACCTGCCTCCGAGAATCAGAAATAGCCGGTTATCCAGATATCCTGCTATGTTTCCCGAAAACCGTCGTTTACTTCGATTGGGAAACCGGGAATCTTGAAGACCCTTACCGGGAATTAACCAATGCATTTGCAGAAGCTTCCAGAGGGAACTTTACCCCCGAAAATATCATTGATGAGTTCGAACAAAATTGGGAAAAGGAAACCACCTATTTTGCTTTTGATTTTTTGGGTAAATCTTATGCTGAAAATTTGGCAATGGATTACGATTGGCTCGACTATAAGTTTTATGAACTTATTGAAAAAGCCATGAAAGAAAACGACCCTGATTATGGGATCTATTGGTGCCTTGATAATGGTCAGGCCGCCGGGTATATTATTTTGAATAAAGAACAGCATTCCTACCTTCAAAAGCATCAGCCGGAGTTGTTTCCAAAGTATTAGGCTTGCGCCAAAATGCAGGCTATGGAAATCGTTTTAAACAATGAATCTTACAATCACAGGATATTCAACCGCGTTATTCTCGACGTGGTTTTTTGTTGATGAGCTTGGCATCTTGTTCGATGTCGGTGACGGTGCTTCGGCTGGTTTGCTCCAGAAGGCGAGGCGGGTGAAGCATGTGTTTGTGTCACATGCTGATCGCGATCATCTTACCGGTCTGTTCCAGTTTAACCAACTCAATGCGAGAAACGGGTTTCCTGTGATTCATTTCCCGAAAGACTGTGGATCTTTCCCATACCTGGCTGATTTTACCAGCAAGTTTGATCCGCATGTAGGGGGCACAGGTTGGAACCCACTAGCATATGGCGATACCGTCCAACTGAAAAAAGGACTTGAAGTTGAAGCGATTCGTAACAACCATGTGCCTGCGGCAGAAGAACTGTCAAAAAGCCTAACTTTTAGAGTATGGACCACGAGAACCAAGCTAAAAGACGAGTATCTTAACCTTCCCGGTAAGGAAATAAAAGCCTTAAGGGAAAAACTGGGCGAGGCAGAAATGACCTACCAGGTCAGGGAGAATGTATTGACGTATTCCGGTGACACACCAGTTGACGATTTCAGTCGTTATGACGGTTCAAAGGTACTCATCCACGAGGCTACCTTCTTAGGCGGAAACGAAAACATCCCTGACAAGGCCGCCAATAAGCACAGTACGCTTGAAGAGGTTTTGGAAATGGTTGCCCAAATAAAAATAGGAATGTTGATACTTAGCCATTTCTCTACGAGGTATGCGCATGATAAGATCGATGATCGCATCAGGTTGCTTTGTGAAAAGTACAAAATAGGCATTCCGGTTTACCGTGTTTTGCCTGGCCAGATTCATCGTGATATCCTTAACGAAAAACCAATCTGGGAAGGTTAGAAATTATGTTGATGGCAAACCGAGGATGTAGTATCCCAATGGTTTGCCATCCTCCTTTTTCGCCTGCGCCATTTCCCAGGTATAATCTTCACGGGCTGCAGGTAGTAGTTCGTTTTTAATATCATCAAAAGTGTACATCCTTGGCATCGAAGCCTGTCCGTCCCATGCATAAAAAATCGGGATAACCGGGATCAGCCACGAGAACAAAATGTCTTTCCAGTTCAAGGGTTTAACGAAGGGTACCATGACTATGGCCATAAGCGCTGTAATGAGCAGAGATAAAGGCAACAATAGGACCCAAACGACTGTCGGTATTTTGTTCTCAGCCATTTCGTAGATCAGGATCGGCTGTTGATTGTCCTGGGCTGTAGACAGAATTTTTCGGGCAACTGGTGGCGGCATATGGTGAAAACTGTTCACCATAGTTTTAAGCCCTTCAGGAGCGTTGGAAAGATTAGACGCATCGAGCGGACGCGGATTATACGTCATATTCACATGTTCGGCTTCATTGAAAGACTTGACGAAATGCTGGTTGGGATGGAGGTCAGTCAGCATTAATTTTACCGGTGTACCGGAATGCTGTTCGTTGAGGTATTCAACTACTGTGGGCATTGTTCCTCCTGACCCGGAACCCATGTCTACAATTTGATTAAATTCGATTTCCCCCATGGTTTTCAGTAGCAGGTTGCCAAATACTTCTTTGGTGCCCAGCAGGCGGTGCATAACGACTATAAGCTTAGTCATGGTTGACCGCCAGGTACTTGGGAACCAACTGAAATCCTCAAATTCAAAAAGTTGTATTCGCTTCACTTTCTTCGATTAAAAATTACCCTTTTATAAGGCGTACAAGTTACTCTGAAGCCATCAAATAGTCAAATAATGTTGTTGCGACCAACTGGTGAGCATGAACATTCCAGTGGGGGTCTCTTTTAAATTCGAAGGGCTTTCTATTAGCCTGGTAATCTTGTTGAAAGACAATGCTGAAATCAATAAATTCGATATCATTTTCCGCACAAGCCTCAAAAAGCATTAATCTCATCCAGTTGAGATCACTTTGATCAAAGGCCTGGTTGTCATAGATCACTTTTCTGAGACCATCAAGGGTAAAGATGATCCGCTTTTTCGGAAATTCGGCCTTCAACTCCCTGATGGTATGGTCAATGGCGCCATCGACCTGTTTTTTATATTTGAGTATGGACTCTTTTTCTGTTGTTTTTGGGAATGGGGCGTCTTTTTTGGGCGCTCCTCGCCATAACTTTGATAACTGACCTCTCAATCTGAAAAGCTTCAAATTGTGATACCAATATTGGCCCGTGGCACAGGATTTAAAGAGCCGATTAAGACGCCCTTCGTCGAGCGATGCAGGGTTAGGACGCTGTTCAATAGCTATAGTGTCATCTGAAATTGTATATGTCCAAAACCTTTGTTTTGAAGGATTGTTTTTGGCTCCAAATGACCCATTGAAATCATTAAAAACTACATTTATTATCAATATGTCAGGGTCAAAGTTTTTATTGGCATATTTTGCCATCTTCGGGTAGTTGGAGAGTGGTGACCCTGGCATACCCAAACTGTAAACATCCATGGTGTCTGTAAGCAGATTTTGCAGTAGCTGGGGAAAAAGCTTCTCCAGTATTTACCTCAAATGCAGCGACATAGGAATCACCAATTATGCCTATTCTTGGACGCGTTTTGATGTTGTAATAGTCGATATTGCTGACCCAGCCATAATTGTTAATAGTCCAGGTAGATGCATGCTTTGCCCATTTGCCCATAGAATGATTTCCCTTTTTGGGCCCTTCCAACGAAGGTTTTAGAATCATGAATTCTTGGTCATATTCAAGCTTTGGGAATTGAGTTGCAGGCAATGCCCAACGAAATATGAAGAATTCAAATACAAGGAAAAGCAGCACTAGCGTTGGTAAGCTGATGAGGAGGAAGTTTTTCAAAAATTGTTTGATCCGTTTCATGTAAATCCGGTCAACAAGATTAGGATTTCAAATTGAACATCCGTTTGACCAACATCCCTTTAAGTTTCTGTAAAGGTTTTGAGGCGGTAAAAATAAGGTTGCTCAAATCGTCTTGGCAATTGGTGAGTATTTCAAACCCGTCTTTAGTTATGCGTACAGTGTCAGAATGTCTGAACCCACCAACACCTTCAATGTAAATACCCGGCTCGATGCTGACGACCATATTTTCCTTGAGTACAGTTTTATCACCAATGGCGAGATAAGGGCCTTCATGATTGCCCAGGCCGATGCCATGGCCGGTTCTGTGCATCAGGTTTTGTTCGAAGCCTTCCTTTATCAGGAAACTGCGGGAAGCAAGGTCAACTTCTTCAGCGATTACACCTGCTTTGAGAGCGGCGTAACTTCTTTTCCTGGCTTCCAGCATTATTTCAAATATCTCAGCTTGTTCTTTGGTAGGAGGTGCTGTGAAAAAGGTCCTTTCCAGCTCGGCAGCATAACCATTGACGCGTAAAAAAGCAAGACTGATATGCGAACCCTCAATTAACAAATCATCAACTTTGGGAATGCCATGCGGCTGATAGGAAATACGACTCGGCCAGGCAGCGACCAGGATATTGGATGACAAGTAATCGAAATCCGTTTCCTTGATAACGCGTTTCTGGATGTCTTTCCCGATAGCGAAAACTTCGAGTTCGGTCATACCGAAATAAGCATTTCTGTTAAGGCTGTCGATGGCTATATCGCAGTAGCTGCAAGCTCTTTTTATTAAAGTCATTTCGGCGTCGCTTTTTATCCAGCGCATTTTCTCTATTAGATCTGATTCCTTTACTGCCAGATCTTGAGCTATGAGAAAATTACTGATCTCGTATGGTGACTTTGGGCTTACGCCAATGCGGGTGTCGTTTTTAACGGCTTCATACAAAATGTCTTGCCAACGATCTGGGGAAGGGGCAGGATATTCCCAATAGCAAAGGATTTGGTCTACATTTTCTACGGACTCCAAATGTGCCAACTCCATTTTTGGAAGTATAAAAACGACCCTGTCTATTTTGACGATCAAAAGGAATAACCGTTCAAGACTTTTATAGGTTAGGCCCGTCAGGTAGTAAATATCTTCCTCCTCAGATACGATCAGGGTGTCGATTTTGTCTACCGATAATTTTCCCTGAAGGGCTTTTAGGCGGGTCCGATATTCTGCATTGCTAATTTTCAATATCTTTTGATTTGTGGCTAATTATTAGTACGAACCACTCAAATGTACATTGTATTGATTTTTTAGCCTAATAGCAATCAGATAATCGCAGAATAATTATGTGTCTCTTCAAAGTAATTTTTATCGGGGGAAATGCTTGGACAGGTATTGACGGTAATCGTCATCTTCCATTAATTCGTGGTACCAAACAGGTGCAACGTAGTCAGTCCAATCCTGACCTTCCTCGGATACTCTTTCCCTGGCCTTTTTAATAATATTCTGCCACTTTAAAGGAGCTGATGCCATAAGGGTAAAGGATTTGATATCATCGACGCAGATCAATTTCATAGGGACGTTAGTGCTATACCCAACATACATTTCAAGCGAAAGGTCGAGGTAAATGGGGATCTCCTTATGCATGCGATAAGTGCTGGTTTTTTGTGCAATTAAAATGGAATCACCATATACTGTTGTCTTTCTATAATCGATATACTGAGTCTGGTTTTCCAGGTAAAAATATTCGTGATTATCCGCTTCAGGAAACTTCATTTTCTTGAATGAAAGGCTAAAGGGATGAACCCTCCCACTATGTGGATATTTGGTATAAAAACCATGTGGTTTGTATTCCCAGTCATATCCTCCACCTCCAAAAGTGATGATGCCTTCTTCAATTTCTCCTGATTTCATTTCAATTTGACAAATAGCCTGTATGCTGGGAATACCCATATCGAAATTGGGTTTGGAAATGATAAGCATCATCAGCGAGGCAAGCGCAAAAGTTTTCATAGCTAAACGTTTTGAAGTAAATCTAATGCGATCAGCTCTGTTAATCAATGCAGTAAAAGTATCCGAGCTATTTCAGACACTATTCGTGATTAACCAGGAGTAATATGAAAAAGAAGTATGAAATGGAATTGGTCGTTCCTGAAAAGGCCTCTATTCAGACAGGATTTTAGTTTACGGTTGCTTTGGAGATTTTCTTCGAAATAAGCACTAACAGAGGAATTGGAGAAATTTCCTGCTTAAACAGAGCAAATTTGCGCCCTGCATTTAGCAACCAGGAATCCAACACTAGATTTATTTATGTCGGATATTTATGGTGAAATGTCAACTACCTGCAAAAGGTGTCCCAAAAATGCCAACGGCCAATTCAGCCCAGACCAGAATGAACACAATAAGCAAAACCATCCAGATGATTATTTTGTATTTGCTTTGGTTGACTTTCCTGTAAACCAGGTCACCACCAAATGCCAGTGTTAGTAAAAGCAGAGCGGCTATAGCAAAGTCTCCAACGTTCCAGTTGACCTGGTCTGAAAGTAGAGTCGCAATTAAGGGAATTAGAAGGATAAAACCTACCATTGACACTACGCTAATCGCTTTTTTATATTGAAGTACCATCCTTTCCTATTTTAGAAATTATAAAATCCAAAGTACTTTGTATTGCAAAGTTATTAAAAACTTCTGATCTGCCAAATCTAGGCAATGGTCTTCTTGGGCAATAATACTACTTACAACTTGACCAACATTAGACTTTTATCAGAAAATTTCCCTTCGCCTTCCGGGCACTTTTCATTTATGATGTCAATAGGTGTTAGATTGAAAGGTGGTTTTTCCAAGTTAACCCGTCTCCATTCTCCGGTCAGGATATCTTTGTTTACCCTGGTGTCAGTGAACGTCGTAACCAGCAGGTATTTAATCTTTGCGGCTTTGATATTGTCCAGGCTTTGTCTGATATGATCATTTGAAAAATGAACAAAGCAATCACGACAGAACAATAGATTAGATTTTGGTAACTGGTCTTCAATAAGATTTAATTGGATGAATTGCCTTCGTGGTGTAGCATACTTTATTTGATTGTTATTTATCAACGTACCGACAATATCACCCCCGATATAGTTTACCCCTGCTAAGTCTACATGTTGCATCCAGGTGAAATCACCACAAGGTGCATCAAGTAAAGAACTGATATTATACTTTCTGAATAATTCAGGAAGTGTGCTTTTCAACGCCATGGTTTGATCTATCGTACTACCGCCTTCAGACCTGTTTTTTACGCTTCCCCAAACACCCTGTTCGTATATATCGTTAAATATTTCTTCCACCGGTTTCCCGGAAAGGGAACGCTTGTATCGCTCAACCAGATAGGCTTTGATCCTCCGATTAAGAAAGCCAGGCAGAAGGTTTAGGAAAAACTTTGTCATAGCGCTAACTTACTTGTCTTAAGGCCGATCGTGCGAAGAATGATTTCATATTTGTTCAAACTCAACGAAATGCTTTTTTTTACAAAACGAATAAATCAAAGATGGTAATTTTCCAATTACTTTGCTTATTGCTTTTTTTCCTGCTACTTTCTGCCATAACCAGTAAGGCTCTCCGCCTATTTGTTTCTTTGGTCGGCACGACCGTGATGATTATGCAATTAGCTTCAGTCTTTCTTGGAGGAGGCCTGATTGATGACCGTTTTTGGTTTCATTTCAATATGAGGGATGTAATGCTGGGCAGCGCTTTTTTTGGTGCTGAGAAATGGCTGTTCCTGTTATTGCCTATTGTGATTTTCAGCTTATTATGGTTTGGTGCCCGTTGGGTGGAAAAGCCATCTTTTTTCAAAAAGAAATATGCCTTTACAGGAATGATGATCTTGTTTGGGTGTTTTCTCCTTCCAGGAGGGGTATTATATCCTGGTACTTCGTCTGTATCATTGGGATCAGAAGAGGGCATGAGCTTTGGAAAAGCATTAACAGCGGTTGGTATTCCCGAATCCAAATATGTTTATCCAAATCAGGTAAAAGCGAGTAAGGGAAAAAATATTATCGTCATTTACGTGGAGTCTCTCGAACTGGGTTATTTGAAAAATACGGACCTAACACCCAATCTTAATCGGCTTTCGAAAAACATGAATCTGATCCCCCTAAACATGGGGCCAGGAAGTGACTGGAGTGCGGGTTCATTTTACACAGGAATAAGTGGCCTTCCTGCATTTTTTTCTTTTGGAGCTGGAGGTAATGCCATTTTCCAAAATACGCGTGAAATCAATCTAACTGGTATCGGTCATATTCTTGAGGCAGCCGGATATCAACGCACTTTCATGTTGGGCAATAAGCAATTTGCCGGAATGGATGATATGTTATCTGCTTTCCGTTTTTCAGTGAAGTCTGAAGAAGACATGGATACGGCTTACACAAAGGTCGCATGGGGCCTTAATGATATTGACCTTTTTGCGGAAGCAAAAAAAACCATTAAAGCTAACAGTGCTTCGAATCAGCCATTTGCTTTTTATATGGCCACGATAGGATCTCATGGTCCAAGCGGATTTTTTGATCCGAGGGTAACGTCTCTTAATATTCCTGCAAAGGGGAGCCAACTGGAAAAAATGGTGGCTGCTACAGATGCGCTGATTGGTAATTTCGTCAATTTCCTAACCGAGGAAGGGTTAATGGAGCATACCGCGCTCTACATTATGCCTGATCATTTGTTAATGGGTAATCCTCCGATTTTGAGTCAATTTGAAGAGGACAGGTCAATGTATCTGTTGACTAATGCCGATACCCATAGCCAATCAACTTTAGAGCAAATTGAATTACCCGGAATCATACTCAAAGGGGCAGAGGTGAAGCACAATGCAGTGTTTTTATCAGATTTTATTTCCGGTAAGGCAGCCAAAGTATACTTGCTGGATCACAAAAAAGAAATTCAGCAACTCAACGAAGCTTCTGTTAAAGGAGAGAACCTGGCAGGCGGATTTACAGTTACCCGTAACGGCAGCCAGATTGAGATTAAGTCATCATTTTTTATAGAAAATGGAAATCTGCCATTAAACGAGAATGAAGTTTTTTGTTTAGTGATGGATCATAAATTCCGGCCGCAAAAACAGCATATATCCTCGCTATATGAGGCATTTTACATGGAGGATAAGAGTTTTTTCCCACGGTTGATTGTCGGTTTGAAAAATGAGCAACTTTATTGTGCTATTCGATATGGCCCAAAAAGAATTGTTACCAAGAAAGGCAGCGAGCAAGTCATATTTACACGATCGGATATCGAGGTGCTTCGGGAATGGCCTTTTAGCGCCGAGTTTTACAATCTGCCCCAACATGCGGAATACCATTCCCCCGAGCGGCGACTTTATGTTACCAGCTCTGCTGCAGGGGGCTCTCAGGTAAAGACGCCATCAGCCATCCGATTCGATGATCGGTCAATTTCGGTGAACAAGCCAGGTATTTGGGTGGTCGGTAAAGACGAGTCAGTTAAGGTATTTGACCCTGCTGTGGAAGCAGACATTAATGCCCTCAAGACTATTGCCGTTCGGCCGGGGAATATAAAATGTATAATAGTTCACCAAAATGGAGATGGTCCGTTTAATCAACACCTTTCCGAGGCAGGACTGGTTAAGTTAAGCGGGATTGGGAATAATATGGCATACATTGCTCATTTTGAAAACGGGATTTTTAGTGAACATCTTTCTGATAATACGATCTCCTTTACATTTGATCTGGAGGATCAGATGACAAATTCTACACAACAGATACAACAATGGGGAAAGGATGCTACCCGATTTATTGCTCATGCAGGAGGAACTATTGATGGCATTCGTTACACAAACACTCTGGAAGCGCTGAATCGAGCCTATCGAAATGGTTTCAGATGGTTTGAACTGGATATTCTGATAACAGATGACGGACAATTCGTCGCCGCTCACGACTGGATTAAGTGGCACCAGATGACTGGTAGTGATGGAAGAGCGGCGGTAACCTATCAGACTTTTATGTCAAAAAAAATCCTGGATAAGTACACACCTTTGGATATACAGCGGATTAACGATTGGTTCAGGAAACACAATGATGCCATCCTCGTTACAGACAAGATAAATGACCCTATGGCTTTTGCGCAAGTTTTTGAGTTTCCAGAACGGCTGGTCATGGAGGTGTTTTCCAGGGAAGCTGTTAATGCTGCAAAGCAGGTTAAGGGGCTTAGGGTCATGTTGTCTCAAAATGTCCTCCAGTCCATTCCGGGAGATAAGGTGCAATTTTTTAAACGAAATGGCATTGATATGGTGGCGACATCGTGGAAGTTGTTACGCGATAATCCACAACTTTGTCAGCAGCTGGCAGATAACGGCATTAAGATCTATGTATTTCACCTTAACGGAAAAGAGCGGAGAAATGAGGCAGAAGTACTATTGCACGACTTGCCAATAGCTTATGGCATGTATGCTGATGACTGGGGTTTTGACTGGGGGCTGTAATCTGAGTTCCTTATTCAGGGTTTTTTATGTCTTTGATGAATAAACCTACGATTTTCCAATCGCCTTCTATCTTTCCGAGCATATAAGTTTTTTCTTCTCCTTCCCAGTTCCGGAATTTATTTTTGCCGATCTCTTCTGTAACGGCAAGCGCCGAATTATTCCTGATATTGATGTTTTTCAGGATAAGTTTATTCTCAAAAGGTCCGGCTTCATTGATCATAAATTCAATCCATTGATCAACCTCGGTTGTATTTAAATATTGATGGGCCTGCCAGTCGACTGGGTTACCTGAGAAGTTGCCATTAATCATGATGAGTTGATCTCCAATTGTACTCCTGGTAAGTGCTGGGTCATTGCTGACAAAGCCCTGATGGTAGTAATTGATGACAGAGAAGATTATTTCATTTTCACTGATAGCATTGGTTTCAGTGTTCTCTGTTTCTTTCTGGTTGGGTTGTGTACATCCATTAAATGGAAAGGAGAAGAAACTAATTAAGAAAGAGACTGCCAAAGCAAAGATAAACACGTGTTTGAATGGTGACTTCATAATAGTAAAGGTTTGTGATAAAAGCTTGACCTGAGCATTGGCGAGACGATTTGAAGTTAATGAATCTTGGAGATTCAAGGCTATTACAGAGACTTAATTCTTTGTTAAAAACTGATTTTAGTTTCATCACTTGGTTTACACAGGGTCCCTTTCAGGAGACCCTGCTGGCACATTTTGACCACCTTAATCTTTCATAAAAAAATTATTGGAATAAGTTTTGACTATTTAACTTAAAAGCAAATTCTGTTTTTATGGATTCCCTTCATCATGTCTGGATTGAAATCAGTTTTTCAAACCTGGCACATAATCTTGAGCAAATTAAACAACACACCCCAGGTAAAAAGATTCTGGGCATTGTTAAGAAAAACGCATACGGTCACGGATTAGTGGAGGTGGGAAAACGGCTAGCAAAACTGGACGTCGATTACCTTGGCGTCATTTATCCTTTCGAAGGTATTCAACTGAGAGACGCAGGCGTAGAAAAACCAATTCTTGTTCTTGGAGCAACCTTACCGACTGATATCCGGGGTTGCCTGGATAAAGGCCTTGAGTTTTCTTTGCTGTCAATGGATCATCTTTCTGCTGTTGAAAAAGCGTCAGTTGCTTCCGGGAACAAAGGACGCGTTCATATCAAAATTGATACCGGTATGAACCGGATCGGGGTGCCATGGAACAGGAGTGAAGCTCTAATCAAAGCTGCGCTTGCCTCAAAGCATGTGGAAATTATTGGACTCTTCTCACACCTTGCATCTGCTGATACACCAAATGTGGGGTTCAGCAAAGTTCAGGTCGACAGATTACAATCGGCTGTTAATTATTTTGAAAGTGCAGGAGGGAAAAAACCTTTAATTCATTTGGCGGCATCCGGCGGAATTTTGCATTACCCGGAAACTCATTTTGATATGGTGAGGCCGGGGCATTTGTTGTATGGTGTTTATCCCGACCACGAAGCTGAGCGTAGTCTTGACCTCCGACCAGTACTTTCGCTTCATGCCAGGGTGGCTTTTACAAAAAAAATAGACAAGGGTGCAACAGTTGGTTACGGACAAAGCTGGACCGCCACAAAGTCAACGCATATATCGACAGTCCCCATCGGTTATGGAGATGGTTATCCGAGAGGTTTGAGAAATCAGTGCCAAGTGATGGCAAGAGGACAGTTATTTCCTGTAGTAGGATCAGTTTGTATGGATCAAATCATGGTAGACACCGGAGAAATTCAGCTGGAACCGGGCGAAGAAGTGGTACTTGTAGGCCGCCATGGTAAACATTCGATTAAGGTCGAGGAATTGGCAAAAGTGTTAAATACTGTTCCTGATGATTTGCTATCTGGATTTCACATAGATATTCCGAGGAATTTTTCTTAATTTATATCCCCCATGAAAAACAAAATAAAACAGGTGTTTCCTTTGATTGGAAACACCCCACTCGTTCCTTTAAACTTTCCTGGTGTCAAGCTTTACGCCAAACTTGAGATGTTTAACCTTACAGGAAGTACCAAAGACAGACCGGCATTGATGATCCTGGAAGAAGGGATTAAAAGTGGTAAGATTAACGAAGACACTGTTGTTGTGGAGTCCTCATCAGGTAATTTTGCACGTTCACTTGCCGTGCTTTGCCGTATGTTGGGCATTAAATTTATTGCCGTCATTGATCGCAGTACCAATCCACATCATGAAGCTTTATTGAGAGCACTTTGCCACAAAGTCTACAAAGTGATGGAACGTGACGAAACTGGCGGCTGCCTGCTCAACAGGATCAAGAAGGTTAAGGAGCTGATTGTCGAACATCCCAATTCATTTTGGCCCAATCAATATGAAAATTCATTGAATGCAAGGGCTCATTACATGGGCACTGGCCTCGAGATTTGTGATGGCCTTGATCGGCTTGATTACTTTTTTGCAGGCGTGAGCTCGGGTGGAAGTATCACCGGCAATTCCATGCGGATCAAAGAGCGTTTTCCCAAGTGTAAAATTATCGCAGTTGATGCAGTCGGGTCTGTTATTTTTAGCAATTTCCCACGGACCAGGTACCTGCCCGGAATCGGTAGTAGTCTTCGACCAAAGATTCTCGAAAGTGCCATTATTGATGAAGTGGTGCACGTAGATGAAACGGAGTCAGTTAATGCTTGTCGCGAAATGCTGAATAAGTATGGCCTATTCCTGGGTGGATCTTCCGGAAGTGTTTTTGCTGCGATAAAAAAGTACTTCAAAACGCATGAATCGGAGCCCGAACAAGTGGCATCATTCCTATGTGCAGACAGAGGCGGGATGTATATCGATAATGTCTATAACGATGATTGGTTAAATACCTTACCTTTGGCCCAGGCTGAAACCAAACTCAATTAAACCCTCTGTTTTTTAAAATGTCTGACCAAATCCCGATTTTTATTATCAGCTCCGGTCGTACGGGCTCGACCTTATTGGCTCATATGCTCAACCGTCATCCGGATGTCCTGATTGTTTCTGATCTTTTTGAGCCCGTAGGCGATGAGCCTTATTTCCATAGTGATAAAGTTGTTTCCGGAACAGAATTCTGGAATGTTTTGAAGCGACCTTCTTTCCCGCAAAGGATAAAGTCGTGGCGACAAAAACCAAATGCAGAATTGCTTTTCTTGCCTCCAGATGATGATATGGTATCACTGCTTTTATGTTATACGATCCCATTCATCAGCAACACCCCGATGCAGGAATTCGAGGAGTTAGAGGTCGCTGTCCGTCAATTTCCTAATGACACTTTGCCGAATCAGACGATTAGGTTTTTTGAGTTGTTGCGCGATAAAAAGCAAAAATCGATCTGGGTGGAAAGAACCGGTGGGTCGCTGCCACATACCAGGAAGATTCTCGAAAATTGGCCGAATGCTAAAATCGTTCACAATTTCCGCAACCCAAGGGAGACGGCCATTTCCATGTTGAAAGGTTCTTTTTTCCGCCTTTATCTCGAACTCGAAAACAACCCTGACTTAGGAGATTGGGATGAAAGTCATTTTCCGCCGGCACACGAAATGGGAACGATGTTAAATCAATGGATCGTTGATGCAGAAGCTGCATTGGCAAACTTCCCGCAAGATCAACAAAGAAGACTGCGGTATGAAGACCTTATGTCAGACACGGTGAACAGTCTTCTGGCGTTGATTACTTTTTTCTTTGAACGTGAACCTAATGAAGCAGATATTAAGTGGGCAAAATCAGAGGCTAAGGTTATATCTGCACCCCCAATGCGTTTTCCTCAATTAGAAGCGGGGTCGGCAAGCCAATTAGCTGATGCTGTTTCAGAATCAATGGATCTTTTAGGCTATGAATAATTTAGATCAAATGTTGTATATCAATCGGGCGTCTATGGAAGAATTAGGCGTTTTTAGCGGCGAACTTTTAGGTAAATACTGGGATTTACTCGCACAGGGACTCATAGATTTTGGTGAGGAAAAAGCCATTTTACCCCTAGACGCTTACCTGCGTACCAAAGAAGAGGATCAGTTTGACCGCATCATTGCGAAAGCAGGAGTGATCAATGAAACTGCTGGACTAAAATGGATTTCTTCTGCGCCCCTGAATACAAAAAAAGGCATTCCGCGCGCCAACGGGATTCTAATCCTTAATGACATTGTAACCGGCCTGCCGTACGCTATTTTGGACGCTGTGCCAATCAGTAATATCCGGACTGCTGGTGTTTCGATGTTGTTTCTTCGCGAGTTCAGCCCGAATTTTGAAAGGGCAGTAATTTTCGGAACGGGAATCCATGGTCGCGAGCATTTAGGCCAACTCCTTTATGGAATGGAAGCGGGTATTTTCCCTAAGTTAAAAGAGATCTTTTTGTATGATCTTTTCCAGGAATCTGCTGAAAAGATGAAGGCAGAATATGACTTTCCTTTGGGGGTTTTGACTAATGTTGAGGACTGTTTTGAGGATAATACCGCTGTGATTTTTTGCACAAACGCCTTAACGCCTTACGTTCGGCCTTCACACTTCGAAGGCTGTAGAAATTTGGCGGCCGTCCATATGAGCTTGCGCGATTTCCTTCCAGAATGCCTGCCAATTTTTGACTATTGTGTCGCCGATAGTGCTCCACATGTTGCCAGAGCTAAGACCTCCGTTGATCTTGCTGTTTCAGGTGGTATGATGAAGTTGGAAGATTGCCTTGAGTTGCCTGCTCTTTTAATTCAAAAACGGGACTCAACTTTCTCTCCATTTCCAGAAGGAAGTAATGTAATCTTCAATCCGATGGGATTAGCCAGTCACGATCTTGTCATTGGCCGATATGTCTATGAATTGGCGAAAGCCAAAGGGATAGGAGCAGCGCTATCTGTGTAATTTTTCCGTAAAATATTTTATTTATTTAATTGATAAGATACTGATTTATAGGTATTAATTGTCTTTGGGTAAGTTAATGGTAATTGACTTGTCGAATAATTTTTTGTTATTTAAAAAGGCCAAAAGTTCACACTTTTGAGCTAACCTAACTTCAAACTATTCAACTTAACCCGAATGAAAGCTATTTTCTGCCTAGCACTTCTATTCGTGACTATCTCTTGTTTTTCACAAATAGAAGTCCTCTCATTTACCTTAGTCGATGCCAGTACTGATATAGATATTGGCCCTTTACAAAACAACGACACCATCGATCTTTCAAGTCTGAACAGTACAGATTTGAATATTAGAGCTAATACCAATCCTGCCGAGGTTGGAAGCGTAGTGTTTGCCTATGATGGTAATCCGAATTTTCAGACTGAAAGTGTTGCTCCTTATGCTTTGGCTGGCGATAATGCTGGTGATTATGCCGCCTGGACACCGACTGTTGGGACTCACGTTCTAGTGGCAACTCCTTATTCATTATCAGGAGGAGGAGGTGTCGCAGGCACCTCTTTGTCTATCCAATTTGTAGTGATCAATGGTGTCGGTGGAAGTGATCCCTGTACCAATCCTTCGCCAGTTGCATTAGGTGTCTCCGGAGAACTCAAGAAATGGCATAAAGTGACCATAACTTTCCAGGGGCCGAATACAACAGAAACCGATCCCGTTAATCCGTTTTTGGATTATCGACTTAATGTTACGTTCACTAATGGTAACACCAGCTTTGTAGTTCCGGGGTATTATGCAGCAGATGGGAATGCCGCAGAGTCTGGCGCCTCTTGTGGAGATCGATGGCAGGTTCATTTTTCGCCAAACAATACTGGTACCTGGAATTATATGGCATCATTCAGGACGGGAAACGAGATAGCGGTAAGTATGAATCCGACTGACGGTACTCCTGTTGAATTTGACGGTCAAACGGGCTCCTTTGATATTACGCCGAGCGATAAAACAGGATTAGACCTGCGTGGAAAGGGGCGCCTTGAGTACATTGGTGAACGATATCTGAAATTTGCAGATGGTGATTATTTTCTGAAAATAGGTGCTGATGCCCCCGAAAACTTTCTTGCATATGATGATTTTGACAACACGCCAAATATTGGAAACAGGAGAAAATCGTGGTCTGCTCATATTCCAGACTGGAACCAGGGCGATGTTACCTGGCGAAATGATCTTGGAAAAGGCATCATTGGTGCTGTTAACTACCTGGCCGATCAGGGGCAGAATGTTTTTTCATTCCTGACCATGAATATTGAAGGAGATGATGAGAACGTTTATCCGTATATCAATTCGGGAGACAGAAGAAGAATAGACGTTTCGAAAGTCGCTCAATGGGAATTAGTGTTTGAGCATGCGGTAAAGATGGGTATGTACCTGCATTTCAAAACCCAGGAAACAGAAAACGATCAGTTGCTGGATGGGGGAAGCCTGGGCGTCGAAAGAAAATTTTATTACCGGGAATTGATCGCTCGTTTCGGCCATCACCTGGCATTAAACTGGAATATCGGTGAGGAAAACACCAATACGAATACCCAACGCCAGGAATTCGCGGCATTCTTCCATGACCTTGACCCCTACCAGCACAATATTGTCATCCATACCTATCCTAATGACGATGATGCTGTTTATACCCCTTTGTTAGGGGCAGGTACTGAGTACACAGGCGCCAGCTTGCAGGTAAACTGGAATAGTGTGCATAGCAGGACACTGGAATGGATCGACAAATCGACAAATGCAGGAAAAATCTGGGTCGTCGCCAATGACGAACAAGGCAGTGCCAATATCGGGGTTCCTGATAATAGTTATAATGGTACCCCTTCACTCGCTGAAGTACGCCATAAAACACTATGGGGTCATTTTATGGCAGGAGGTGCAGGTGTTGAATATTATTTTGGTTACAGTCTTCCACATTCTGATCTCACTTGCGAAGATTTTGCTTCTCGATCAATTATGTGGAATTACAATCGAATCACTCACGCATTCTTTACGGATTATCTCCCTTTCTGGGAAATGGAAAATCGTAATGACATGGTGGACCAGGAGCGTTATTGCCTGGCTAAAGTAGGAGAAGTTTATGCTGTTTATATTCCACCCTCTGAAGCTGGAACAGCTGAATTATTTCTGCCCAACGATGGGAATACCTATGAGATTGAGTGGTATGATCCAAGAAATGGCGGTGCCTTGCAAGCTGGATCTATTCCCACTGTAACGGGAACCGGAACTTCTGTTAATCTGGGAGTTGCTCCAAACAGTCCGGATGAAGATTGGGTAGTGTTAGTTCGCGAATCGGGAGTCGTGACCAGTGTTTCGACATTAAACGAGCAAACGGATATTTATATTTATCCCAATCCCTGTTCCGATATCTTACATTTCAATATGCCGGTTGAAGGCGAGGTTGAAATAATCAATATTTATGGCCAGCAGGTGATACGATCCATGATCACAAACCATATTAATGTATCTTCTTTAAGCAGGGGCATATATTTTTACCGATTAAAGATTAATGGGGGTCAAAGGTATGCCGGTACTTTTATGAAGGGTTAGTAAAGGCTCATCAGGAGTTATCGTTGCCGCTCGCTTATTGAAACTCAAAATCAATCTCCTGTTCGGTAACAAGTACTGATTCCTGGTCAAATTCGTCTTTATAAAGCTTTACGATTGAATCCAGTTTGATTTGCTCAGCGGGTGAATTATCGTGGATATAGACGATGACCCTTGAATTCTCATAGTACTTTGTGCCATCAGGACTTTTCCAATAACCCTTAGCTTTCAATTCGGTATACCCGTCCAGAATATTTTCAATGATATCCAATTTGAAAGTATCCCATGTCGCTTCGGGGATCTGTACATTTTCTTTTGAAAGTCCGAAATAGAGTTCCGTTTTTACCTTGCTTGGCGCTTTAGTTGAATTAGCGCAAGCCGAAAGGAAAAACAATGATATGGCTATTAATAAAGACTTTCGAAATTGGTTCATTTGATAATTATACTTTTACCAGCGATGGTGCACCGATGGCCTGATCAACTCATCATAAATTCCTTCGACCGCTTTCATCTCTTCATCTGTGATGTCGCGGAGATCCAAAGCTCCAAGGTTCGCGTGCAACTGGTCAACTCTTGAGACACCAGGAATCACACAACTAACAGCATCAAACATCAATGTCCACTTTAATGCCAGCTGTGCCAGGTCCATGTCGTTTGGGAAAATGGCTTTAAGGCGGTCAACAGCTTCGAGGCCGAGGTCGTACTCAATACCTGAAAAGGTTTCTCCCTGGTCGAATGCTGCTCCTTTTCGGTTGAAATGGCGGTGATCGCCACTTTCGAATGTGGTGGCTGCGCTGTACTTGCCTGACAACAATCCGCTGGCCAAAGGCACTCTGGCGAGGATGCCTACATTTCGTTTTTTTGCTTCTTTGAAAAACAATTCGGCCGGCCTATGGCGGAACATATTGAAGATGATCTGTACCGTGCAAACGCTTGGAAATTCTATGGCCTTTAAGGCTTCTTCAATCTTTTGAACGCTTACCCCAAGGTGAGCAATTTTGCCTTCATCTTTCAGCTTTTCAAACTCCTCAAAGATTTCCTGTCGGTAATAAACTTCGGTCGGCGGGCAGTGCAACTGGATCAGGTCGAGGCGCTCAAGGCCGGTGTTTTTTAGACTTTGTTCAACGTATTCGCGGAGTACTTTTGGCTGATACGCTTCGTTGGTATGTGGATTTAAAAACCTGCCGCACTTGGTGGCGATGTAAAGGTCTTCGCTTCTTGATTTGATGACCTTGCCGACGGCCCGCTCGCTTTGTCGATTTTCGTAGACGTCTGCGGTATCGATAAAGTTGATGCCTTTGTCGATAGCTTCATTGAGAATGCGTTCTGCATTTTTTTCATCGAATCCGCTGCCCCATTTGCCGCCTACCTGCCATGTGCCGAGGCTGATTTCTGAAACTCTGAGGCCGGTTTTTCCTAGTGTTCTGTAGTTCATTTAGTTGTTGGTTGACGGTGGTAGTTAGTTTTTTAGTATTCCAGTAGCGATCCAGTAATATTCGAGATTAACGAATTGAATGTCATCGGCAACTTTAGAAAGCATTTGGAGCATGAAGGCTTAGTGCGGAAATTTTTTCAAAACTAAATGTTCTATTCCATTTTCCAAGACTATTTTCTGAAAAGTGTTGCCGTGTTCATCTGTTTTGAAAATGTCTTTGCTGTCGTGGAAGGTACCTTTTTCGTGGTTGCTATCAATAAACGCAATGGCTGCGCCCGGCTTCAGAAAACTGCAGAAGCGTTCGATGAACTTATCGAGATCCTGGAGGAGGATGTGACTCCAGATGAAGCCGCCAAAAGGTCTTCTTGTTCGAGAGGATTTTGATAGATTTTATCGTATTCGCTTGCTCGTTTGTTGTAGTACGCAATCAGATCTTTGTTCATGGGTTGTTTTTTATTCCGGGTTATGAGAGTCCAATGTCAGGAGTGCTTTGGTTTATCCAGTTATCTATTTTACTAAAGACCATCTGATCGTCGATGCTTTTGATTTCCAACTTTTTTATGGCATCCAGAACTTGCTGCTTTGTAGAGTCAAAATCATCGTATTGGATGAATCGCATTTGTAAAGTTGTTTCTTTTTCAAGGAATTTATAATAGCGTCTCAGCGGAGCGATAATTTTCAGGTGTTTTTCAAAGTTCCTTCTCGTCCTTGTTGTGTCGTTCTCTTTTCTGGTTCGTAAGTCTTTTTCGTTGGTATCAAAAATAATATACAGGTTGGGAAACTTGATCAGCCCTTGTTCAATTTTAGCTTTGTACCAGGCATGCGTTTCTTTATTGCCCAGGAAGTTAGCCGGATAATTGCATACCCAGTTATACCAAATCGGTTGGAAAATGTCGCCATCGAAAATAGTTGGTTTGTTAGCATTTTTGGCGATGGTGTATCGTTCTAACTGTCTTTCATAATACCAGTATTCGTGTTCATTTTCACTTCTTTCAAAAAGTTGATTGACTTCCGGGATGATGTTGAAATCTCCGGATAACATTTGGGCCAGTGTGGTTTTGCCGACCCCACTTGGCCCTTCGAAACAGATAATAGGGGTTTTCATTTGAAATTTTAATGAATTCTTGTTCTAGCAGGGTCTCCTTAAAGGGACTCTGCGTAATTTTATATTAACGCACGGTCCTCTTCGAGAGACCCGCTAAGATTATTTTTTATTTGATGAATATTGTCAGTCTAATACCTGGCACATCCAGACGCTAGGGATTTCGACATTAAAGCCTGCATTTTGATAAGCTTTCCTTGCCGGGATGTGAGAAGGGTCACCTCCGGTAGCAACCGTGGCTACTTTCATACCTGCATTTTTCATGATGTTTATTGCGAAATCATACATTTGGGTGCCAAGCCCATTATTGGCATAATCGGGGTCAATGGCGTTTAATCCAATTTCTCCAACTTTAGCTTTTTCGTCAAGCCTTATGGCAACAAAACCTATTGTCTTGCCGTTGGAATCAGCTTTCCACATTTGCCAGAGAGTAGCTTCATCAAAGAGCGATGTGAGGTAATCCTTTTGCGAGATATCTTCTGGTTTTTGTGCCAATTCGTAGATCGTATGTCCAAGAATTTTCCGGAAGGAATCAAAAACAGGTTGGAAAGCACGCGCTCTGATGACTTGCAATTCCTCCAGGTCTTCTTTGGTGGCGATGACGAACCTGAGGTTTGAGTTTTGGTCCGTTTTATCCATAGGTGTGGAGTTGAGAGAATGTTAGAAATGACGTTACCTATGTCAAGACAATTATTTCCAATTTTAAGTTCCACTTAATGGATAAATGAAACCCACTCTACATCTTTTTTTTGACAAGTAAGCAGGCCATCTCTTAATGCTTTAAGGAAAACGTGATATTCATCAAATTCATCACCATCAATGTCACCTAAATTGTCATCGATTTCGAAGTTTTCGAGATTTTGGACCAAATAGCTGATCTCTTTTTTTGAATAGGAATTGATCACAGGAAAGTCTCCGATTGGAGGGATGTCGAAAACATTTCCGGGTTCCCACATTTTGTCAAGATTTACTTTGAAGCCCTTGTCGGAAAATTCCTGGCTGATCTTTTTCCATTCAGAGCCAAAATAAAAAATATCGCCTTGTGGCGTGAGATGCTGTCCGAATGCATCACAGATGACGAGCAGGGCATAGCCATAGGCATAGCCGTAATCAGGGTTCAGGGTTGAAGATTGCTGAGTGGTGATCAATCCAAAAAACTTCTTTTCCGTTTTTCGCTTTTCAGGAGGGATGTACCGGATAAATATGTCAGACATTAACGCTTCGAATTCCCCTGGTTCGACGGTGTCGGCATAATGTTCATAAAGATTTGAAGTTTTGACTTTTTCGAGTAATCCATGGTCTCCAGACCCGAACATATTTCTGATTTTTTGCAAATCGACGGCAAATGACTGTGATGTGTATCCCATTTTTTTTGAATTAATCAGTTAAACTTTAAACTGTCATCCTCGATTTTCCTGTACTTGAGCACGATCAGGTCTTTGACGTAGTTTTGGTGAAGCCTCCAGGGATATTTGTCGCCTTGTTTGGGTAAAACATCCAAAGCCCTGACGACATAACCAGAAGAGAAGTTAATGACCGGTTCTGTATTGACATCATCATCCACGAGTTGTGGAGTACAGGTTTTGAGCCCATGAGCATCCATATGGTTGAGCAATCGACAGACATAAGCGCAGGCGAGATCGGCCTTGAGTGTCCAGGAGGCATTGGTATAGCCGACAACTGTTGCCGCGTTGGGTACATCTTGTAACATAATGCCTTTGTAGGTCATCAAGTCTCCTACATTGATCACGTTGTCATCGACTTTTACCTCCACACCTCCGAGGATCTTGATCTTTAATCCGGTTGCCGAAACCACAAGGTCTGCATCCAGTTCTTTTCCCGACTTTAGCCGAATGCCGTTTTCTATAAATGTTTCAATGTGCTCTGTTTCCACGGAACATTTTCCTTCCTTGATGGCAAGGAAGAGATCATTATCAGGAACTGCACAAAGACGCTGGTCCCACGGATTATAATCGGGATTAAAATGTGTCTCAACAGGATAATCTTTGCCAAGGACTTTTCTTATTTGTTTCTGGATATATTTTTTGACAGCATTCGGACTTTTTTGGGAAGCATTATAGAGGTAGATCTGAAGGAGGATATTTTTCCACCGGGCTAAAAAATGCGCTAACCTTTTCGGAAAAATCAGGTTAACGAATTTTGAGAATTTGTCATACAATGGCCGACTCATGATATAAGATGGCGACCGCTGTAACATGGTGATGTGTTTTGTTTTTTCGGCCATAGCCGGGATGAGCGTTACTGCTGTTGCTCCACTCCCAATGACAACTACATTCTTGTCGTCATAGACTATATCATCTGTCCACTTTTGTGGATGGACGAACCGACCTTTGTAATTTTCGACGCCAGGATAATCGGGCGTGTAGCCTTCGTCATAATCGTAGTACCCGGCACAGACCATCAGGAAATTACAGCTTACCTCGAAATCTTCATTCATTGAGTTGTCTCTTCCTTTAACGACCCATTGATTGTTTTTGGATGACCATGCTGCGTTGGTGATCCAGTGGTGGTAATTGATATGTTCATGTATGCCAAACTCTTTAATCGTTTCTCCCAGATAATCCATAATTGTATCCGCGTCGGATATCGTTTTGTGGTACGTCCATGGTCGAAAATTATAGGAAAAGGTATGCATATCAGAATCAGAACGGATACCGGGATATTTGAAGAGATCCCATGTGCCGCCGTAGTTGTCCCTGCCTTCGTAAATGATGAAAGATTTACCAGGACATTTCATTTTGAAATGGCAGGCAGCGTCAATGCCTGAGATGCCTGCTCCGATAATTACGATGTCAAAATGCTGCATGTTAGTAGGCTGTGCTGATCAGGTGTAGCCGGATTTTAAGTTAAAAGGTTTCTAAAACTAATTCTATGCTTTTTTGGATTAACTCGAGATTGCAAAATGATAAAAAAAGCCGACAAAGAATAGGGCAAGTTTAAACTTGCCCTATTCTTTGTCGGTAACATTTCTTCCTGGCCTGTCTTAGCACAGGTTGTTCTTGATGTTTAATTCATGAATTTTTGAATGGCTTTAAAGGCATTGTCCTGAAAAATCTCATTTTTAAGGTCAGGAAAAATGGAGCTCTGATCAACAAGCGGGCCTACTAAAATATGCTCTTTGCTTCCGTAGAAACCACCAGATTTGAGGGAAGCATTTGATATGGCATCCACGAAACGTTTCGCCCCTTTTTCAAGGCTATGGGACAATCCCATCAATGGCATGAGTATTGGCATCCCAATATATTTGAACATGATGCGCTGCAAAAACGGAAGGTCGTCAAATCCTTGTGTACCGCGGGTGCCTCCCGGACTGACTGAGATAAATCTGATTCCAGGATTTTTGCGTGCCATGGAAGATATCCACATGGTGCCACCATATTTGACGGCCCCATATACCTCCATCGGATCAAAATTTTCTTTGTAGTAAGTACCATCAAAAATGCTTGCGAACTCTTCAGTTGATGAGGTTTTTAATGCCGGCCTTTTCATGCCCATTTTCTTTATGCCTCTTGCTGCTTCAGAGCTGGCGAACAAGGCCACATTTTTCAACTTATTAGCTTTGATCAATTCATCGACCAGTACAACATGACCAAGAAGGTTGGTGGCCGTAATATTAGTTACCCCGTCTTTGGTTAGTTGTTCCGGGTTTTTCCCACCGACACCTCCGGCATTCATGATCAGAGCGTCAATTGGTTCTTTCAGGTCGGCTACAGCTTTTTTAACCGAATCGGTTTCCGAAACATCCATGATAACGATTTCGAAGATGGATCTTCCAGTTGACTCTTCCAGTGACTTTTTGGCGTTTATAGCTTTGACTTCGTTTCTGCAAGCGAGGTAAACCTTTTCTGTTTGTACTTTATTGGCAAGTTGCCGTGCTGTTTCTTTCCCAATGCCTGCATTGGCACCGGTAATCATTATTATTTTGTTCATGGCTATGGATTTTGTTTTTTAATGAAATGAATAATTACTGGCGTCATTTTTTCCGGCATTAGAATTTTTATGGGCCAAGAATAGGATAGCACCAGTTATGCCCAGGACAAACTCGAGACCAGTGGCCATTACCATGTCCTGCACGGGCATTCCGTCAAGGAGGATGCTTAACAATCTTCCAAGGCCAAGAGACAAAAAGACCACAGCAGATAGCAAAACGGCAGTAAAACGAATTGATTTCACCAAGGCACCAGAAAAAATGAGAATCCCAAATGCAAGGATCATCGCTGCTGAAGCTCTGAAATCATTAAGTAGACTTGCATTACCTGCAAGGTCAATTCCTGCCGCAGCTTTTATGTCAACAGGTAAGAATAAAGTAGCGCCTCCTATGAGCGTCAACAACAAACCGGCAATGATGAGATAGATCTTTAAGACTTTACGATTCTTCATGATATTGTTCTTTTTTTGTTCAGAACAAAGATCAGTGGAGAATGAAGAACCAGTTTTACGTTTTAGCTCAAAGGTTTTGCATTTTAGCTCAGGCGGAATTCAGAGGGTGATTTCCCGTATTTAGCCGTAAAATTTCTATGGAAAGTGGTTAATGTATCGAATCCAACATCGTAAGCGATATCCGAAATCCTTGCATTTCCCGATTTGAGTAATTCTGCAGCTTTTTCCACTTTTTTTCTGTTAATGTATCGCTTTGGACTTTCATTGAATATGTCTTTAAACTTTCGCTTGAATGATGAAATACTCAGATGTGCCAGTGCTGCCAGTTCATCTAATGACAAGTTAGCGTAAAGGTTGTGTTTGATCACCGATCTAAAGTCTGCATCTTTGGGTTGGAACAAAGCTGCAAGGAAGTCAAGTTGAGAAGGTGCCTGTTGAGATTTGGTCATGAGCAGCACAAATTCCTTCAATTTGGTTTTAACGATGCTTTCATCGGCCAATTCAGGCGCATCAAGTAAAATGTTTATGCTCTCCCGGTAGTTGTCAAGAAGACGATCAATCTGGACTTGTTTCAGATTATAGTCTATTTTGTAATTGGAAGTTGAAAGATCAAACTCAAAAAGGTCTTGAACTAAAGAAGGATAGAGAAAAACGCCAACAGATTCAATGCCTTCTTCACATAACTGCTTATTCTCTGTTGGTTCAAAAAAATAATTGAGGCATTTTGCCAACATGCCAGTGTCTTTGTTCAGCAGCAGATAATCCTCAGGAGCTCGAATGTTTACCTTGCCTTTATTGACAAACATGAAACAGGCTTCCCTTTCAACATAATGTTTTAGAGATCTGTTGAAAAATGGCATTGACAACCTGATAAAAACGATTCGATCTTTATATTTTATGACTTGTTCCTTGAATTCCACTTTTTGAAGTTATCATGTTAACAAGTTAAATCTTATTCAAAAATCTTACAATTTCATCTTCTTCGTTCAGTCCCAGTTTTTTCCTCAGTCTATACCGCGCCATTTTTACTGCATTGTCTGAAACGCCTCGTATGGTTGCAATTTCCTTGTTTTGTAGGTTGAGTCGTAATAATCCACAGAGGATGACATCTTTAACAGAAAGGTCGGGGAATCGTTTGTTTAGCCTGTGGTTGAAATCAAAATGAATTTCGTTTACATTTTGTTGGAAGGCATCAAGTCCTTCATTAATCCTGAGATGGGAAATAATGGACAGTCGAAGCTGCCGAAGTTTATCACTGGCGGATTTCGGAATCTTTGTGTGGTCAATGCTGTCCAGTGAAGTCATCATGTCATTTGAGAATTGGTTTTTCTGAACGATATCCAGCGCAAAGTCAGTCAGCCGGTTTGTTTTAAAGGCCAGTTCTTCTTTAGTGCTATTTATTTGTTCCTGTTTTCTTCGGATTTTATCGCGCATCTTGCTGAAGATCAAAATAGCCAGCAAAGCCAATACTGCAAGACCTCCACCGAGTATCCAAAGCTGAAGTTGCTGTATCCGTTTTTCCTGCTGTAATTCTAAAATCTTGCGTTCCTTGAGCTCGGTTTCAAATTTGATTTCGAGATCTGCAATCCTGGCTTGGGTTTGTTCTCCTATTACCGAATCTCTCAGGAAATGGTATTTTTTGAAATAGTCGAGAGCCTCGGCAGGTTGCCCGCTTTTGAGATAAGTGTCTGACATATCCTTATAGGTATCGTAGACAATACGTTTCCAGTTGTATTTCAAGGCTGAATCAACACAGGCCTGGTAGTTGTCGAAAGCCTTTTCGTATTCGCCCATAAGGTGATAGGCATAGCCCAGGTTGCCGTGGCACATGGCAATGGAACGAACTTCATTTAATGCCTTGTGGTAGTTAAGGGATTTGTTAATGTAGGGTAACGCCATTTCACCCTTGCCTTGCATGAGATATATGTAGCTGATATTGAGATTGCTTCTTGCAACCTCATCCTCTTTCCCAATATTTTCAAATAATTTGCGGGCTTTAAAGTAGTTTTCAAGGCCCTTTTCGTAGTCTTTTGATTGCATGGCAATACTGCCAAGGGTGCCTATAGTCCGAGCCTGTTCAAAAACATAATTTTCTGCTTTGAAAATTTCACTCGCTTCTACGATAAGCGATTCTGCTTTGTCCAAGCGACCCAGCCTGAGATAGACATTGCTCAAGTGCTGTAAGCCATAGGCCTTTAACATAAGGCTATCCATTTCTACGCTAAGATTTACAGATTCCTGGTAAGCTTCAATGGCTTCCTGCATTTCATTTTGACTAAAATGGAAATACCCAAGTCCCTCGAGTGTGAAGTATTCTCCGGATTTGTATCCCCTATCCCGGGTTAGTTCAAGAGTTTCTTTCAACATTTTCAAAGCTTTTTCGGGATCATCGGACTGTATGTCCAACGCCTTTTGGCGGCGATTAATAACTGTATCGGCTAAAGGGTGCTGGGCAAAAGCTTCGCTGAGAAAACAAATCAGCATCGAGGTAAGCAGTATGCTTTTAGTCAGAGAAATGTAATTAAATGGCATAAGAACATTCATTTTCCGGGTTTGTAGGCATGGTGTAGGTGCAGAAAAAGACAGTTGAAATGCGAACTGTTGCAAATTGAAGGAGATAAATTCCAAAAATCCTTCAACCTGAAACAACATGTTAAATTTAACTCGATTATTCGTTTTTGCCCTATTGATTTTTTCATTGGGTGTAAATGCCCAGCATTCCGGACTTTCCAATTCACGTCATAATTCCGGAAAGGAAAACAATCTTTTAACCGCAATATGGGAAGAGGCTTCGACAAAACAAGACAAACTTGAACCCCGGGCACAAAGCCATTTACCTTCATCATTTAGGTTATTATCAGTGAATACTGAGGCTGTTGAAGCCATCCTTGACATGCCTTTGGCAATTCAATACAGCTTTGATCTTCCGCTTCCAGATGGCGATGTGGAAAGGTTTGAACTGACCCCCGCACAGGTAATGCACCCTGGCCTGGCAACAAAATTCCCTTTCATCAGGACGTTTAGCGGGAGGTCAGTTCAAAACCCTTCTTCAATAATGAAGTTGGTGATTTCTCCGCAGGAGATACACGCCTTTGCCTTTACCGAGGCTGGTGCCGTCTTTGTAGAAAAAGAAAAGATTGGTAACAAAACGTATCACATCAGTTATTTCCATAAAGACAAAAAAACACAACGTGTATATTGCGGAGCTGAGGAACCCGGAATAGGTGTGCCTGATGATATTATCGAAAGCAACAGACCAAGAATAATCAAGCCCGCAATGGAGTTCTCAAAATCCAATACGGTGCATGCCCTGGGCAGCGAGGTGAGGACCTATCGCTTTGGTTGTACAATGCCCGGTGAGATTACTACTGCACTGGGTGGGGCAACTGCTGCAATGATCAGGGTGGTCAACATTGTCAGCGACCTGAATCTATTGCTGGAAACCAACCTTTGCATGAGCCTGGAGTTGATTCCAGATAACGATCTATTGATTTTTACTGACGCAAGTACCGATCCTTTCTCAGGAGTTAGTCTGAATACCTGGATGGAAGAAAACAGGCTTTATATGGTCAACACGATCGGGGCAGCCAATTTTGACTTGGGGCATGTGATCAGTCCGCTTAACGGAGGGGTGGCCTATGTAGGTGTGACCTGTTTTGACAATTATAAAGGAGGTGGTACCAGTCCTAATAGTATTGAAACGATTGCCCATGAAATAGGGCATCAGCTAGGTGCCTCTCATACTTTTAATTATTGTAATAGCACAGGCGGTGGATATGAACCAGGTAGCGGGAATACGAGCATGAGTTACTATGGTCTTTGTCCGGGAAATAATATGCCTGGTGGCGAACTGGTTCAATATCATGCGTACTCTTTTGAACAAATCACTGAATATCGCAACGGATACGGGAGCAATTGTGGTAATGTAACAATGACTGGGAATACCCCTCCTGTAGTCTCCGTACCAGCAAGCGGATTTACCATTCCAGTTTCAACGCCCTTTAAACTCGAAGGTACGGTCAATGATGATAGTCCAACCCCGGCCTTGACCTATCTTTGGGAGCAAATGGACCTGGGCTCTAATTCTACCCCTCCATACAATCCAACAGGGAATGCGCCCATTTTCCGATCATATCCATACAGTAATAGCCCTTCCCGGACATTTCCGGAATTACAGAAGATTATCAATGGTACTGCGGATGTTGGAGAAATATTACCTACCTACAACCGTGAACTGAATTTCAGATATATGGTCCACGATAATCATCCCGGGGGTGGAGGAGTTGATTATGGGGAGATCATGTTTTTCGCAGATGAAAGCGCTGGCCCTTTTGAGGTGGCTGTTCCAAACGGGCCGGTTACAGTTTGGTCGCCAGGTCAAACGCGGACGGTGGAATGGATTGTGGCAAACACAGACCTCGCGCCGGTTTCCTGTGGAATTGTGAACATACTGATTTCATACGATGGGGGGTACACCTATCCTGATACTTTGGCTACGGGTGTTCCCAACGACGGGTCACATGATGTCGTTGTGCCTTCAACACCGGGTACGCAAACGCGGGTCAGAGTAGAAGCTGCGGATAACATTTTCTTTGATGTTTCTGATCAGGACTTTGAGATCGTACCTTCTACTGTTCATGATTTTATGCTGGAGGTCAGTCCGGCCAGTCAGAAGGTATGTGTGGCCAGCAGTAGTAGTGTAAATTTTGAAATCGAGACTTTTGCAATGGGGTCGTTTACCAATTCACTGGACCTGACGGTTAGCGGCCTACCTTCAGGGGCAACAGTTAGCGTTTCTTCTTCTGTCAATGCTTCTTCGTCTTCAACGCTGACCATAAGCAATTTGAATGCTGTTTCTCCAGGACAATATCCGATTACGTTATCGGCAACAGAAACCGGAGGCGGGATATCGCATTCTGAAGAGGTTTACCTGATCGTAAGCGGGGTTAATGAAACCCTTCCGGGAAAGGCGATGAGCTTCGATGGTGATGAACAGGTCAGTATTCCCAATACGGGTAATGATTATCAATTCGGATCAGACAGGAATTTCAGTTTTGACTTATGGATGAGATCAACCTCTACTGCAAACACCGATGTAATGCTGGCAAAAAAAGACTGGTCGTGGACACTATTTGCCGGGTGGCTGGTTGACTTGCGATTCGGAAAACCAAGGTTTATTATAGCAGATGGGAACGACAGGGAGATTTTGCAAGCTTCGAACACTTATAATGACGGTGAATGGCATCACATCGCAGGTACGCTTAACCGAAATGGACAGGATGTCATGCGTCTTTATGTTGATGGCGTTTTGGTAGACGAAGACAATTCATTCACAGTTGGGAGCATCAGCAATGATGAGATCATTTCCATGGGAAGCGATAGCAATAATGATTATAATTTTGAGGGTCGGATTGAAGAAGTCAGGATCTGGAACAAAGCACTTGATATTATCGAAATCAGAGAATTGATGCACCTCGTCACAGATGCCTGCGATCCCGATTTAATTTCTTGTTGGCAGTTTAACGGTAATGATGTCAATGTGCTGGACAAAGCCGGACATTATAACGGAACTCTAAATGGCGCTATGAGGGTTACTTCATCCTGTCCAATTGGTCCTGGAGACGTAAATACCGCCTCAGAAGTTGCCGGAGTTGTTATTTTCCCGGAAGCTGAGGTAGGCGCAAATTATACCAATCAGGCAGGTGCATCTGTTACTACAACAAGGATCGACCTGACTCCATATGGGAATGGAGGAATTGATCCCATGGCCTCGATACTTGATAATCAATATTGGGTGTTAAATAGATTTGAACAAATTGGCCCGCTGTCAGCTGCATTGACATTTGGATTGTCTGAAGACGTTTCATTGGCCAATGCTGCTAATCCGGCAGTGTTTAGTCTTTATTCACGTGATTTTAACGCTGATGGGAGTTGGACCTTCCTCGCAAACGCCATTTCTGCAGACGCGATAAATAATACGGTCACGTTTAATGATATTCAGCAATACGGACAATTCTTAATTACCCGGACACTCAATTTTTTGCCACTTGATTTAATTGATTTTGATGTGCAACCACTTGACCTCTCAATTAAATTGAAATGGACAACCGCCTTTGAGGAAGATGTAGCCGGCTTTGAGATACGTCGTTCAGTTAATGGTAATGATCCATGGTTGATGATCGGTTGGGTAGATGCGAAAAACAGTTCAGAACAACAGCAATATTCATTTTCTGATAAGGATATTTTATTGAACACGGACTATTATTACAAGCTAAAGATCCATGATCTGGATGGCTCTTATTTTTATTCTGAAATCAAATCGGCCCGTGTAGAAGGGCAGGGTGAAGTCCGGTTTTTTCCAAATCCAAATACAGGGATACTTCAGGTGCAGGCTTTACTGAATCGCAGCCAGCGAATCGATATTGATCTGTTTGATGTAAGTGGAAATCTCGTTTTTTCAAAGGCATTGGAAATTTCAACCGAACAAACCCATTCGGTAATCATCGGGGATATATTACCTGCCGGGGTTTACCTGGGGCGTGCAACAATAGGCGAAAATGTGTTTTTGCAAAAAATAATCCTGATAAAGGAAGAATAAACGTTAAGTCTGAACCCGCTTATTTACTGTCCATAGAATCGTTTCAACTTTTTGTTCATCATGTTGACGAGTTGTCTTGCATCTTTATCGACGACTAACATCCCGGTCTTTTTTACATAAAAGGGAAACGGGTCCCGGAGTTGGACAAATTGATCATCTTTAATCAACAAGGCCTCGAAGCCAGGATTGGGGCTTCCGTAGACTTTTTCTTTTCGCTCGAGGCCATTTTCGTCACGTGACAGGTAATATCCTTCGAAGTATTTGTCTTGGTCTTGTTCGATGGGGCCGAACTCTGCGGTGAAGATGGTTTTGCCGTCCAATTTTATAGTGGTATCAACTTCAAAATCTCGGTTGACAAATTCTACTTTGTCGAATTCTTTTGCTCTGATATGGTCGGAAAAGTGGCTAAAGAAAAAATAGGTTGGACAGAAATCAAAATAGTTGTTGAAAGCCAGGATGATGGATCGGTTTGTCTTATTCAGCTTTTCCTGTCTTTTATCTGCTTGAGCATGCATGCCAGCTTCGCGTAATGCTTCTATGGTTTTGCTTTTGGTTTTTAATCGCACAAGCAAAACGCCATCATGCAGGTCTTGAATTTGCTGAGCTGCGACCCTGGCATGGTTCATCTTTTTGGCTTTCCCTTTCGTCTTTAAAGTGTCTTGCCCAAACCCGATCTGAGGGAATAGAAAGAGAGATAGTAAGATCAAAAATTTATTCATATTGTTGATTTGTGGTTGATAACTAATTTAATGTTAAGATGGATCAGGGAATACCAACTTAGTCCTTTTTTCCATTTCCTCTGCAATAACTCTTCCACTTTCATCCTGGGCCTTTAGTTTTTTTATGATGTTATTATAACTTTCAAGATCTCTATCCTGACTTAGCTTAAAGACGGTATCCATTTCGATAATTTCAATTTCAAAGGCTACGATCATCTTCATTAATCGCTTTGTGTAGTCAGCAGGAAGATTGTCATAAATGGTGGTGGATTGTTGATTATTCTTTTCAAAATGGAGCGTGGTCATTTTCAGAATATCGATTAATGCATCATCATTCAGGAATCGCATAATGCCATTCGCGTGCACGCTCATATAATTCCAGGTGGACGGGGTGTGTGGATTGCTGTACCATGTCCCACTTACATAGGTGTGATGTCCCGTGAAAACGACCAATACGTTCTCATTATGCAGGAAGGCCTTGTGATGGTCAGTGTTTTTCATGATATGACCTCTCAATACTTTTTTCCCATTTATTTCCTCGAGAAATACAGGGATTTGAGTACCGATGGGTTTGTTTTGTGCATCACAACCCGATAAAAAGGCCAAAGGATATTTTGCAATAAAATCAGTAATATCCTTTTCGTCCTTGGCTTTGTGATAGGGGAGGTTGTACATGTTTTTATTGATTTATAAGCTATAAGGTAGTCTGTTAGTCCTTTGATAATACAGCAATAATTCTTCTGGAGTCAGTATTGAATTCTTCACCATTCCAGTTTCCAAAAAAGCGGGTGATAGTTAGGCCACTTTGAGTGATGGTATCTTCCAATTGTGCTAACGTATAGGTCTGCATCGTAAACGGGGTATCATACCTTTGTCCGTCTTTAATGTAAATCCTTTTATTGGTTATGGTGTCTTCTTGTGCGTTGAAATCAAGTCGGTCGATCATCAAATCCTTTCCTTTTTCGAAAAGATGAACCGTAGGAAATGTTTTGGGCAGACTTTCCCTGTTTTTTATATCTAAAAAAAGCTTTCCTCCGGGTCTTAATGCCGTTCTGATTTTTTTAAGCAGTTCGACACCATCGGCTTTCATTAAAAACCCGAAACCATTGTACAATAAAATGACACCATCAAATGCATTGGTGTAATCGATGTTTAGCATATCATCATTTATGAAATTGATGCTAAGGTTTTTGTTTTTGGCGTTTTGGGTTGCCAATTGTATGAAATCTTCGTTCAGGTCGAAGCCGGTGACCTGGTGTCCTTTTTCAGCGAATTTAATGGAATGCCTGCCATGACCACAGGCAAGGTCGAGGATTGCTGCATCTGCTTTCAGCCCACATTCATGCAAAATGAAGTTACATTCAATCTTTGTCCGTTCGTTGTCTATAAAGTCTTCATAGAAATATAAATAAACATCTGTACTGTGTACCTTTTTGATATCATCATGGTTAACCTTCATCTGTGAAATTATTTTATAGCTGGATTCTGAGGTTAATTTACGCAACTCTCCTGAAGTAATTTTCAATTTCTTATTTTCAGATATTATTCCCTAAAAAACATAAAGATGGATTCAAAGAACTCAAGTCGCGTCATTCGCCAATTATCCGGATCTTATTCTAATGAAGATGATATTGCAATTATAGGTGGAGGTGCTTCAGGCATGGCTTCAGCCTATTTCTTAATTGAAGCAGGACATAACCCGCAAAAAATCACCATTTACGAAAGGAATACTTACCTCGGTGGTCATGCCCGATCTTTGTACCTGCACAGGGTGAGTAAAAATGAGTTGTATGTGATCCAGGACTACGAAATGGCCTTTGAAAACGAATACAAGGATATTTTTCTGCAGTTTAAAGATCATAACAATACAGATCAGCGCATAAAAGTCAACGACAATCCTGATGTTATTCCTGTCGATATCGGGGTGTGCGGATTTAGTAAGAACTATCGCAATTTTAAAAACGTTTTATCAGATCTGAAAAACGATGAAGGCATTCCGTTTTTCGAGTTGAAATACCTTGAGGAAGTGAACAGGGCCATTCATCTCAGGAACCTGGTATTGCGTTCTGATAAACCGATGTACGGGCAATTGTGGCGTCCCTGGAATTGGCTGCGTTTATTCCGGTTGAAAAAAGACGTAAAGAAAATAGTAGACTATTACGAAGAAAAGGGGATGTCGTATTTGCGAACAGTTAGCGTCAGGGCTGTTTTAACTGAGCTAAAAGATCGGTCAGTATCACAAGACGGACTAGATCTATTGTGTGCTTTTTGCCAGGTAGGTAGTGGCTATTCCAATGCCCAGTTCGCAGAAATTTCAGGTGCCTATTTGTTTAATTTCTTCATGCTTGGCAACTTCAATAATGCAGGAGAAAATAATACAATCTTTTTGTACGGGGTGTCTGCTTATTTGCATAAACTGGTTACGTACTTAAAGGAAGCAGGCGTGCAATTCAAAAGGGAAAATAAAGCTGCAGCAAAACATACGATCTATGCCATCCAGCCTTATGATGCAAGAAAACTGAATAAGGCTTTACCAGAAATAACTTCCACCAAGTCTATTCTCTATGTGCACTGTGATAATTTCTTCCAGGGTAAAGCAGGTACAATATTGAGTTATGGAAAAGTAAACGGTATTGCACTAGCGACCTGGGATCTTGATCAGATGCGTCCTCAGCATCCGGATGTAGGTGCTTTTATTACGTTTTCGATTCCTGATCATGAGTCGGCCATGGAAGAACGACTTTATAAAAATGATGATGTCCTGCTGTTGAGAGAGACGATGGGAAATGGTCACAATTTATATAATGGCCCACTGAAGAAAGTCTGGCAACATGCTTTTATTGATGTACCTGCTGAAGCGATACGTCGCGAAATTTGGCAAAATCATCAGGGAAAAGATGGGGTTTACTATTGCAGTTCGTCTTACCTGGATTGTATGCTGCATGAAAATGCTTATACGAGCGCACTTGATGTGGCTTGCATGATAACTGGTGCGCAAGCGAAGTTAGCTGAAGGTGGATTTAGGCCTAGTGGATTTTCGTTGGAGATTTATGGTGAGTAAGTAAAATCCAGGCTTATTTGGTTGATTAGACCTTAGTTGAAATTCAAATTCAAAAACAGATTCAAGCTCAATGGCCAATCAGTGGTTTAGATTAATCTTGACTCTGTGAATCTTTGCGAATTCCTTTGCGGTGAAAAATCAATGATTGATTACTGCCTCCAATCTTCCCAACTGATGTTTCGGCCGGGGTAAGCCACGGTTTCGAATGGCCATTTTTTAGCTATCCACTGCTTAACGGCTTGGAACAAATGATCGTCGAGGCCTGTGTCTAATTCGCTTTGTCTCACCCAAAGGTAGACTTTGGCGTCAAAGCCTGGTTTGATAGTCGGTTCGATATAAATGCAGCCGAGGCATTGACTTTCTTCATGATTCATTACGGTGTAGGCAAAAGATGTTTTCATCTGGAATTCTTTATGGTGCCAGCCGAGGTCGATCATGTTTTGCTCAAGGGTTAATCCGGTAGGCCATCTTTGTCCGGGACCAAAGGGTTTTGTATTTAATAAATACTCTGTGCTGGAAATTACCGCGTCAAAGTCTTTAACGGCATCAGTGATTTTGAGCATGCGCAAACGAAGCCGCTCTGTTTCCAATTTTTTTGGAACTTTGAAATCTCTGGGGACAAAAGGAGTGGTGGCCATTTTCAAAAGGTTTTTATCAAAGCAAACGCAACATCATCGTCAATGACGATTTTATCACCATAATTTAAGACTTTAGTCTCTTTTGCCAGACCATTTCCATCAGGAATGTAACCTCTTTTGATATACAGGACCTGGGCAGCGCCATAATCCTGAGTTACACCAAACCGGATGCCGCAATAACTGGAAACTTTGCTAATGCGGCTCTCAGCGTCATCCATTAATGCTGTACCAATACCTTGCCGCTGGTATTTTTGCAATACATTGAAATCGACAATCTCGGGGATGTCTCTTTCCTTGAAAACGGGATAATCGGAAATCCATTTAATAGTCAGGTACCCGGCAAAGTCACCATCTTTTTCGGCAACTATGATATCTCTTTTTCCGGATTCCTGTAATTGAAAATATGTCTGATACTGGGCTTCGGGTTTAGTCCAGCCTTGTAAGGCAAACGCCTTGCTTATTTGGAGACAGTCGGATAGATGGATTTTCCTTAAAACAAGACTCATGGCAAATTAGAATTTTCAAATTGAACAACCTATCCGATGGCGTCATTCACAACGTTCTGCGCTTCCTCCTGTAATTGTTTTAAATGGTCAGCTCCTTTAAAGCTCTCAGCATAGATCTTGTAAATGTCTTCCGTTCCTGAAGGACGTGCAGCAAACCAGCCACTGGCGGTCTCTACTTTTAAGCCTCCTATGGCAGCACCATTGCCGGGGGCATTAGTCAGGATATTGGTAATTTTTTCTCCGGCCAAATCCGCAGTAGTGATTTGTTTTGGTGAGAGCTTTTTCAATTTGTCTTTTTGCTCTGCACTGGCGGGGGCATCGATGCGGGCATAAATCGGTTCTCCAAATTCCCGGATAAAGCCCTGGTAAATTTCCGCGGGATCTTTTCCTGTACTTGCGGTGATTTCACCTGCTAGCAAGGCGGCAATGATACCATCTTTGTCTGTCGACCATACTTTACCTTGCCGATCTAAGAATGAAGCACCTGCACTTTCTTCGCCACCAAATCCAAGGCTGCCGTCGAAAAGGCCATCAACAAACCATTTGAAACCTACAGGTACCTCGACCAATTTGCGACCCAGTTTTCCTGCTACTCGATCAATCATCTGACTGCTGACCAGGGTTTTTCCAATCCCGGTTGCTGGATTCCAGTGTGGGCGATTCCTGAAAAGGTAATCTATAGCTACGGCCAAAAAGTGATTGGGCTGCATGAGGCCTGCGCTTTGTGTGACGATACCATGTCGGTCGTGATCTGTGTCGCAGGCAAAGGCTACCGGAAATTGATCTTTAAGCTGAATGAGTCTTTGCATGGCAAATCTTGAAGAGGGGTCCATTCGAATCTTGCCGTCCCAGTCTAAAGACATAAAGCTGAAAGTGTGGTCTACGGTATCATCAACGACAGTTAGATTGAGGCCATATCGCTCACCGATGCGTTCCCAATATCTTACCCCTGCGCCACCAAGCGGATCAACGCCCATGCTGAGACCCGAGGCTTTTAACAGGTCGACATCAATCACAAGATGCAGGTCGGCAGTATAGGCCTCCAGGAAATCGTATCGTTTGGTTGTCGAAGCCTTCAATGCTTTTGAGAGGGTAACCTTTTTGACTTCCCGTAGGTTGTTTTCAAGAATGTGATTGGCTCTTGATTCGATCCAAGAGGTAACTGACCCTTCGGCAGGACCGCCATTTGTCATATTGTATTTAAATCCGCCATCCTGTGGTGGGTTATGCGATGGTGTAATAACGATACCATCAGCAAGGCCTGTTTTTCTTCCCTGGTTATAAACGAGGATGGCATGACTCACTGCTGGTGTTGGGGTATATTCATCATTGGTGGCGATCATAGTTGTTACACCATTAGCAGCCAACACTTCCAATGCTGTTGATTGAGCTGGTGTAGACAAAGCATGTGAGTCGATACCCATAAAAACAGGTCCAGTGATACCCTCTTTTTCCCGGTAATCACAAATGGCTTGTGTTGTTGCGAGGATATGCTGTTCATTAAAGGAATTGTTTAATGAAGACCCCCGGTGACCAGAAGTTCCAAAAGAAACACGCTGTTCCCTTTTAGAAAGGTCTGGTTGTTTAGTGAAATAATCGGTGATCAGCTGTGGAATATTGGTAAGCTGCTCCTGGGTAGCTGTCTTTCCTGCAAGTGGATGAATGGCCATGTTATATTTTTTTGCAAAATTAACCTGAGTAGGCGCATTAAGCAAACTTAAGTCAAGCCTTTTTATCTCTCAGGCAAAATAATCCAGTAGGAAATTATGGTTTTTTCTAAGGCATTTATTTCCCATGAATAATACCTTTCGAAACAAAGTAGACGCCACCCGCAAAAATTGCTGCGATTGTAATCAAGATCCAGGTTGCCATGGCCATAACATTTATTCCTGCCAATGCTGTCTGCAAGAAAAAGAAGCCTACAATAAACAGGAGGAATGCACCAAGGATGATTTGCAATATGGCTTTCATATCGGAGCCGCCACTTTCTTTTTCCATAGTTGGTGTTTCCTCGACGAGGGCTTCTGAGCGATAATGCTTTGAAGCCAGGTAGAAGAAAACAAGAGAAAAAGCCGTCGTGACAAAAGTTGAACAGAAGGCATATCGCAATGACTCGTTGCCATAAGATTCCTGTAAAAGGTCACTGATAAAGCCAATCGTCAAAGGACCAAACCCCAGACCGATGAGGTTTAAAACCAGAAATAAAATGGCTGAAGCCAATGCGCGCATTTTAGCGCCTACAAGATTATGAGTTACGGCCAGTGCTGGTCCTAGGAAAAGAGCGGTTAACAATGCTGTAAACGATAGCATGATGAGCACAACAGTCGTGTCGTCTGCGAAGAAGGCAAAATAGGAGGGGACATAGTTTATGATACCGACAATAATAGGAATCCACAAGTACCACCGTAAGTCCTTCCTGCCGAATTTATCCGCAAGGAAGCCACCGGCAAAAGTACCGATGATGCCGCCGAAACCTGAGGCCAGACCCAGGAATACCCCTATTTGCTCTACGGGCATTTCATGAACTCTTGCAAGAAAAGGTGCTGAAAAATTACCGACACCATAGCTCCCGAATGTGTGCAAGCCACAGGCCAGTGACAAAAAGACAAAAGTCTTTTTTGACAGTAAGATTTTGACAACGTCCCAAAAAGATGCTTCACTTTTTTCAGTTTTGGTTTCCCGACGCAATACTTTGACATCAGAAAGTCCCTTGGGCGGCTCCTTGACCGAAAAGAATACAAGAAAGGCATAAAGTATCCCCGGAATACCCAGTGCAAAGAGTGTCATTCGCCAACCGTAAGTTGCATCAATCCAACCACCAACAGAGTAACCTGTGAGTATGCCAATGTAAATACCAACAGAGTAGATGGATAGTGCTGTAGCCCTTTGATGGGCTGGGAAATAGTCAGAGATCATTGAGTGGGCTGGAGGACTTCCGCCTGCCTCGCCGACACCAACACCTATCCTGGCAAGGAGCAATTGAATATAGTTGGTAACGAGTCCGGAAATAGCCGTCATGGCACTCCAGACCATAAGCGCAACTGATACGACGTTTTTTCGATTATTATTATCCGCATAACGCGCAATTGGGATACCCAAAGTCACATAGAAAAGCGCAAATGCCAGACCAGTTAATAGCCCTAATTGTGTGTCAGAAAGCCCTAATTCTGCCTTTATCGATTCCTGGATGATGACCAGGATCTGGCGGTCGACAAAGTTGAGGGTATAGACACCGGTTAGGATGAGAAGGACATAGGCTTTATACCGTTGGCTGTACCTGGGCTGGCCATCATTATCTAATCCTTGGTCGAGTATTTCTGGTGACTTCATTTTTCGTGGTCAATATCGTCAATGCATAAGTATCAATTCAATCAAATTACGCATTTATTCATAGTTGTATTTGTAAGTGTACCGAAGAATGCCACTAAAAATCATTTTCTTCTCAATTAACAACCCTCTCGAATCATATACATATTGGATTTTATCTGTGAGATTTATGACTTCATCAGAGGTGTTGAATGATTGTTCCTCTATCATGAGGTTGTTTTCATACTTATATTCTCGGCCATGGAAATTAGTTGACAAATCAGATAATGACCGAAAGAATGTTTGTTTTGTCAAATTTAAATTGTCATCATACTCGTATTTCACTTTTTCACCGTTAAGGGAGTCTTGAGAAACTTCTGTCCTTTTTTTACCCATGTCAAAAATTAATTGCCATGCGAAGTCATTTGACGTTGTTTTTTCTGATAGCAATTTGGTTTCTCCGAGGTATTGATATTGAGTCGTAGAGTATAAATTGAGCGTTTCGGGAGTCTTGCGTTCTTCTGATAAACGTCCAAGGTGATCGTAAAAATATTCGACAAAGTGGTTTTCAGAACCAAGTGTTCCTTTCGTAACGGAACTATAATGTATGCTGTTTATCAACACCCCGTCCTGATATTTGTACAGAATTTTGGTTGTATCAACCCCGCCTGGGGCAAACTCGCTTTCTGTCAGAAGTTGATTGTTCTGATTGTATTGGTAAATAGTTATCGTTGTATCATTTGTTGCTCCAAATAGTTGGACATAGTTTTTACCCTGTTTGGTAATAGGCTCAGTCCTGTAAATCTTAACTTTTCTGGTAATGTTTTTTCTTTCATCAAATGAATAAATGTATTCGTTTGAAGTCGTTACAACATCATAAAAGGGGAACAGGTATTTTTCTCTAATGGTGCCTGTTTTCTCATTATATTCAAACCATTGCACTTCCAGGTTTTCGAATGTTGGATCATCAGAAGCCAAGTCTAAAAAAGCATTGGCTTTTGTGAGCTGGTTATCTATTAACGATTGAGAAAATATATCCTCTGGCTGGCTTTGAAGAGAAAACCAATTTATCATTAACAATAAAAGGGTTAATCTAATTGGGGTCATAAATGTCAGTTTCAACTTTGCAGCTTCTTGAGTCGAGATTTAAGTACTTTGATTTTTGCAGCTTCATATATGAAAATGGCATAAGAGCCAATGATTACCAAGTTCCATAAAATTCCGCCAAGGAAGGTGGAATTATTAAGTAGGATATTGAAGAAAACAAAAAGCAACCATGCAATGAGCCCTATGATATAGGCAATCATTTTATCTTCTCTCGATAAAAATAGCGCGATTATGTTTAGGATTAAAAATATCCCGTTCAATGCCAAGGTTGGTATGTTTAAACCAAATTGAGAGATATGAACAATTGTATATAGAAAAATGAGAGCAGCTACAATACAGATCATTATTATTCCATACCAATCTTTGTTTTCAAGTTCTTTTATTTCTGTTTTGATTTTGTTTATCTCAGGCAAGTCCGACTTTTTGAATCCTTCGTCGAGTATTTCTGGTGATTTCATGGTTGTTTTACTTTAGGCCTTGGAACAAATTTGTGGAAAGTCCACCAATGTCCAATTCGTAATCGTACTTAAAGGTTTTTACATGATAATAGGCTGAGTCATGAGAAATTTTGATAAGTGCAAATGTATAGTCTGAGTCTGAAGTTTCTATTGTTATATCGAGTCTTTTGATTCGCTTGGCACCCCTGTGATTTTTTGGCCGTTTAATCTTTAATAGTTCTGCCTTCAAGTGGTCTGGGTCGATCTTTGTCAACTTTTCATTAATCAATATTTCCTCAATCCGTGGATCATTTAGTTTTTCCTTTATTTCTTCTCTCACTTTATACTCAATCGTCCAGTTGAGAAAAAGGACAATTATAGCCAGGGAAAACAAAACGACGGTTGAATAAGTAATCAGTTTTTTTGACTCGAATCTTTTATGAAAAATATAAAGTATCCCACAAAGAATAAATACAGGAATTATAGAATAGGCAAGTATTTGCCGGATTAAACAGATGGTTTCTATCATTCAAATGCTTTTTCTAATTTGACAAATGTTAGTACCCTTCAGGTTTTATAAAACCTTCAGTGATTTTCGAAACCAATTTCGCGAAATGCAATAAGACTGGTTCACTCCAATAAGGTCCCACCACCTGTACGCCAACAGGGAGACCATCCTTGTCAATACCCAACGGGATGTTCATGGCAGGGTGCCCACTGGCATTAAAGCAAGCCAGGTAAGGCCATACGTAATTGACGTAAATCAGCTTTTTCCCGTCATGAGTAATAGGTGTTCCGATCTTGCAACGTTTGAAGGCAGGGCCGAAACTGGTGGGGCAAACCAGCAGGTCGAATTTTTCAAAGTATTGCTCCCATTCACCAATAACCTGAGCCCTGATACCCATTGATTCTGAATAGAAGATAAAGCTGTCGCTGAATCCGCCATTCAATTCCCGTTTGAATTTTTTTAGCCCTTTCAGCAGCCCTTTTTTTAAATTCATTTTTATGAGTTGCTTGACCACCCATGGAGAATCCTGTCCGATCAATTGGCCGAAGAGCCTGACAAAAAGTGAAAGTGATCTTTCATGTAAATTATTAGCGGGCGCCGCGTTTTCTGTTGAACATTTATTTTTTGAAAGGAGATCGATGAAATTCTTGATAACTGATTTTGTTGAGTCGCTGGGTTCGTATCCTGGCCAATTATCTACCCAGCCAATTTTGAAATCGCTCAATGAGTTTTGGTCCGGATTTTTCCATGCCATCCTGGGAGAGGTTCGGTCTCTTTTTGCTGGACCCCTGATGGTTTTCATTAAGACCTCCAGGTCTTCTGGGGTTCTGGCCAAAGGGCCAGGCTGGGCCATATGAAAAACAAAGCCTTTAGCATTGGCTGGTACAGGAACTGATCCGTGACCGGGGACCATGTCGTCGGTAGGTTTTATACCATAAAGCCCGCAGAAATTTGACGGGTTGCGAATGGAGCCGCCAAAATCTCCGCCCAGGCCAATGGGAGTCATACCAGAGGCAATTGCTGCAGATGTACCCCCACTGCTACCCCCAGGGGAGTGGTCAGGATTGTAAGGGTTTTTCCCGTCAGGGTAAATATCTCCGGAGACCTGGTAGTCTGTCAGGTTTCTGGGCACATTAGTTTTACCCATGATGACTACGCCTGCATCTTTTAGTCTTTTGACGACGATTGCATCAGAAGGGGCTACCCAGTCTTTCATCATTTTGAAATTGGTAGTGGACTTAGTGCCTTTGATCCAAAATTGCTCTTTGATGGTCATTGGGACGCCGTGGAGTGGCCCTCTAAATTCGCCGTGTTTTGCTTCTTTGTCGCATTTTTTGGCTTCTGCCAATGCTTCCTGCTCAAAAAAATCTATGATTGCGTCAATTTGCGGATTGACCTCCTTGATACGGTCAAGATGTTCTTTTACGATTTCTGTTGATGTGGCGTTGCCATCTTTTATTAACCGGGCAAGCTCGGTGGCGGATTTATAAATAAATTTGCTCATGGGGTTTTATTTTATTTCAGGGTTTAATAAACCAGGCAAAAATGTCAAAGCAGGTGGCTGATCATTAGTTTATTTGTTTTTTATGAAATGTGTGTAAGGTATCTTTGATAATTTCCAGGTTGTTCCGGGGCGTTTGATACAATCTTTTAGTGTCATATATTTTGGCCTATTATCCACGGTGGTGAAATAGATGTGGATTGTAGCTTGTTCGCATTTTTCTTTATTGATTAAACTCCATGGTTCCATACCGTGTTTATAGGGCTCTGCAGTTACAATAGAATCAACTGTAATGTTACCAAAGGTGTACGGATTGGTTGTCCTGCTATATGCGCGAGAAAGATTACGTTCATATCTTTCCCAGACGGTTTTAAACTTGTATTCCCCGTTTGAGTAGTCAAATATCCTTTTAAAGTCTGTTCTACTCAGGTACATGTCAAGATAAGCCTGCTCGTTTTTTTCTCTTAACACCTCTATCACTTCTTGAGCAAATTCCTCGGTGGATTGGTTGACTTCGGTTGATTGGCAATTGACCAATGACAGGAGCACTAAGAATACAAAAAAGGAATAGGATAATTTTAATGAATGCATACTTCCGGTTTTGTAAAATCTATTGGGGCGGACAGAGTTTACTTTTGCCTTGCCGCCCAATCTTCCTTTAAGATACCGTAACTAATTGAATCAAAATATCGGCCATTCACAATTCTGGCTCTTCGGTATTGAGCTTCTTTGATCATGCCCAATTTTTCGGCCAGACGGATCATCCCTTTATTGCCTGACCAGGTGGAAAGCCCAATTCTGACCAGATCTTTTTTCTCTTCGAAAATTTCTTTTATCCAAAGTGTCAATGCCTGGTAACCGATGCCTTTGCTCCAATTGCTTTCATCGAAGATTACCAGGCCGATTTCCAGCCAGTTGGTTTCTGCTGATTTCCAATACCAGTTGACTTCACCCAGGAGGTCGTTTTGCTGATTGGAGATAATTTTCTTTCCAGGAATGGGAACGGAAATTCCTTCATCCAATGCTTTGGAAAGCGCCTGTATTTTGAGGTCTATTTCCGCTTTCGTTTGTTTTTTGAAATAGGGGCCATTGAAGCCGTGGTACTTGTGGATCGGTTGTTTCCAATAGGTATATTCAGGGAGGTCTGCTTTTTCGATATGTCTTAAGTGAATATTCACCATTCAAAGATTAAAAATTGTCTGCAAATTTTATTCTTGACGTCGGAGTTCTGGGAACGCAGGGTCCTCTTTGAGAGACCCTGCTGGGACAAAAAAACTCAAGTTGTCGTTTGGATCTTTATAGTTGGCAAGCTAAAATAGTTTGACCTCTCTGAGGTCATTACCCATCGAGCAATCGAACATTTGAGCAATCCAATACATGAATGCTGAGCAATTGAATTCAAAGTTCAAATATCAGGTGTTCGAATATTGGATTGTTCAGATAATTACTCTTAAAAGAAGATTATTTGATTTGCATTTCCTCCAATTCCATTTTGTAATCATATTGCAGATCTTCGTGCAGTTTCGAAATTGATTTTTTTACTAATTCTAATTGTTTGTTAAATAGGTTATTTAAGACCCGACTTCTTTTTATTGAGGGTTGAAAGTTTTTTAATTTAAGACAAAAGTGAATCAGCAACTCAACTTCAGTTTCTTTCTTTTGGGAATATCGAATATACTTTTTTGTAAGTCGTAAGATTTTACGGATACTTTTTTTGATGAAATAAAAACTGGTTTTATTGACCTGCTCAAATTGAAAATCAATTTCATTTTTCACATTTTCAATATATCCGGATTCATCCCCAGAATCGAATATTAAATAAGTAAGCAGTTCTTTATTCTCCTTTTTGAATTTAGACAACCTGAGACAGATGGCTACTAATTCTTTATGAGAGTGTTTTGACAGTTCGTCTTTCAGTTCTTTTACGCTAGCCGCTTTCATTAAGGTTTTTTGTTCAGCCAGATTTTCAAATCCAGATAGTTAAAAATATTCCGTTCTTCAGGCTTTTGGGCCTGGTAGTGATGAATAAGGAAACATTGGAGCTTTCTTGTTTTACATTACATCTCTCCTCAACTTCTTATCCAGTCTTCGTGATATTCGATTATGGTAATTTCCAATTCTTCAGCTGAATTATGGCTAAAATAGTAGACATTCGACAGGTGTTCGTCTCGTTCATAATCGTATCCCTGTTTTTGCGTGATTACTTTTCCTGTTTCCAGTTTCAGATCTTTGGGGTCCATTAATGCTGTTGCTTCAAAATTGGGTTCGGCGTGGACAAGGTCTTTTAATTTAGGAGATCGTTTTAATGCTTTTGAGGTATTGAAGCTAATGGTAAATTCCCAGATGCCGACTTCTGATTTGTAGAGGTTGTATTTAGGTTCAGAAATCACAAATTCTTCACTACTAAATTCGGTATGCTGGATTTCAAAGATGTTTGCTTTCATATCGTTAGGTGTATAGAAGCTGTCTTAAAAATATACTTTGGGTTTGAATTGGGCCTTTTGAAACCATATTTCGTTTCAAAAAGCTTTGCTTAGCATACGGATATGCGCAGTTTTTGCGCCTCATCTGATTTCAAAATTCCTCATTTCAACAATCAAAAACATTTTTGAGACAGCTTCTAATAATTTGGGTTTAACCCGAACATAAAAACCAGTAAAAGAATTAGGTTCTGCATCACTTCCTAAGATTTAATTTTCCTGGGAAAATATATTACTCACTCATGTTTTCAAATGTATCGACAATTAAAAACTTTAGACTGGCAGCAAAAAAAGTGAGTTTACTTGCTGGCACTTTAATCTCTCCAACTTCAATTTCTCCATCGAATAATATGATTAATCCTTCTTTTGCATCACCCCAGCCATTGTCTAAATGAACAGCATGAATCCTATATTTTTCTTCAGGAATTACATAGATGGTCATTGGGATTCCATAATAGCCACCTTCAAAATGATTAGGATATTCTTTGAATTTGATGGAATGACATGCTTTCCCAAATAGATATTTTTTGCCCACTCCCTCAACTGGGATTGCACCTGCTTTTTTTAGTGCTAAAGGCATGCTAAAATGAAATGTATGATGCTCTTCGTAGACTTGTGCATAATATTCAGAAAGGCTGTACGGGTATTTTTGGTATTTCTCAGGAATCTCATCAGCATTATAGGCCTTTCCATTTATGGTAAAGAATGAATTACCGTTTTTTACACCTTTGATAAATACACCGTCTTCCCGATTCCTGATACACTCATAAATATTATTCTTGTTGTCGATAAGTATTTCCTGGGTGGTAAGTTTTCCATTCATCAATGACGTGTGTTGTAACTTTCCTTTAAGTGTGTCCCATGTTTCATTGGGGTCATAATAGTTGACGATTTCTTCAAAGATCTGTTGTGCATTAAGTTCGTCGTTTGATTGTGCGTATATGATGTGAGGAAAGCTAAAAGTCGCTGTAACAATTAATACGAGTGTTGTCAATCTTCTTAAAATAGGGTTATATGACTTCATTGTGGTAATGGTATTATTCATCCAAAATACCACTAAAAATGCTTTGTTACATGTGCTGTTTTAAATAATGATGACCTAACTAATTTTTTATGAGGGTGTTTAAATTGGCAATTTCCTGATTAATGGCTACTTTATAGGACTTAGATATTTTTCTGCAAATACCTTCTCATTTAAGGACAATATTTTCCTCAATTAAACAATATAAAACCCCATGAGCCCTAAACGTAATGTAATGTTACGCTATGCTGTAACTATGATGCTACTTGTTGGATTTTTAATGACAAGTATCGATGTTCAAGGTCAACTACTTAGAAATGCAAAAAACAAATTAAGGCAGGAAACGGATAAACTCCTTAAACCAAAAGACAAAAAAGCTGAAGAAGCAGCCAAAGAGTTAAAAGAACTACCTGCCAGTTCTTCCACCACAGAAGATGCAAAAGAAGAGACCGAAACGGCAGCCAAAAAAACGGAAGATCAACTAGCCACCCAACCAACTCCACAGGATAATCCGTTAATAAATGCACAGGAGCGAAAGACGTTTAAATCGCCGAGTGCGGCGTTTGATGATTTTGTGGTTCAGACTTTCAGGGGATTGATTAGAGTGGGCGTTCAAAACAGATACGACACAGATGATAAAAATTTAATAATCGGTTTGAATCAGCAAAAGAAGGCTGAAAGAGACGGTTTTGCAGCCTATCTTGGCCTGATCAATTTAAAAAATGACATGGATCGCTTTAATGCGATGGAGAAAAGCTATTTGATTTCAAATCTCGCCTGCATAGAGGCCAGGAAGACGGCAACCAAGAATGAAGAGATTGAAGGATCTTGCTTCAGGCAATCAGAAGTTAAGCAATTAGCCAAGCAATTGATAAGTGACGAAGGCATCCAAAAATATTTTTGTTTTGAAGGTACGGAAGACGACTGTGTCAAATATTTCAGAACCAGTAAAACCCAGGATGCGATTTCGTGGGCAGGTACTGCCGGAAGAGGATCCAGAGCCAATGAATTTGCGGAGCAAAGAGGGTTCAATGACTTTGTTGAAAATGATCTGTCCGCATTGTTTAATTGGGCAAACGAGGCCTGGAATGGGGAAGAAGCCTATCTTGTCAGAGCAGGCCATGTCAGTCAATATGATTTTCAAGCACAAGGTCTTTGGGTGAATTTGAGAACAAAAGAATACCCATCAAGTGGCGCTCGCGGCAAATGGCCGATCCCGAGTTATAAAGCCACTCAATCATTCGAAGAAAACCTAAAAGAAGGACAGGTGTTTTTATCAATATCTCCTGCTGAAGCCGAAGCATTATTAGGAGGAGGTGATGTACGCACCTCATCTAGATTTTTCTATTTGGTTTCAAAAATACAGCTCCAAAAAAATGCAGAAAACATTAAGCGTCCCAGCGACCGACTGCGTTTGAATTTCAGTTATGTTTCCCCGAAAGTGGAATTCTTTTCTGACGAAGTACTGAAAAACAAGATTGGAGAGATAGACTTGACTACAGTAAAATTTAAGGAGTAATTAGCATATAAACTCAGCATCAAGATTGAATGATGAACCCCGCCTTTCCTGACTTAGGCTACATGTTTGGTAGAAATTTGAAAAAAATCATGGGCATTAGGTTAGGTTTTTCCTCTGACTGGTACTAATGAACGAAATCAAACAATAAAAACTATTAAAAACTAATGATCATGCAACTGAATAAATTTTTCTCCCTTGCTTTTTCTTTTGTTCTTTTCTTATCGATCTCAACTATTCATGCTCAAGAAATCGCCACAATTAAACACACAAATGCTACTCCTGGAGCTGGCATTGACTGGGTGCAGGATTGGGGAACGGTCACATATACTTATTCTTCGTCCTTCAAAGAAGTGATCTTTCCAATTCCTGGTAAATTACCTGATTGGAAGCTAAAAATCGGCTTTGTTGATCAATCGGTTAAAGTGGTAACCTATATCGATAAAAATGGTTATAAAACAGAGTTGGAGACAAGAGACGGCAAAACATTTACGCTTAATCTTAATAAGCAAAGAAGCGGAGGTAATAGAGAGGTGTTTATTGAAATCTACAACCCTACAAGTGACAGTGCGGGTAATGCTGAAATTACGATCAACTTTGAAAACTTTAAACACTGATAAAAAATACGTCCAATAATAGAAAAGTCCTGCCAATAATAATTGGCGGGGCTTTTTTATTTAAGAAATATTCGTCTTTTCTAATGCTGAATTGCTTTCAGTCAATTGATCAGCAGGAATGCGTTTTTTGAATTAATCAAAACGACTTTAAACTCTTCAGTCCTCTTCGAGACCCCCCACTAGAACAAAAAGTACAAGAGATCGTTTTTTTAAGATATTAGTTTGTAAGGAGCTTTGCCATCTCAATTTGGTAATCTACATTCGCAACAAAATTATTATGTCCATACCCTTCAAGGGTGATCAGTTTGTCGCCAGGCTTGAACAACTCTTTTAGCTTTAAAGAAGAACCATAATAGACGAGTTTGTCAGCATCACCATGGATAACTACAACCGGCATTTTACACTGCTGAATATATTTGCCGTTATCAAAATTATACTTGTTAAGCAATGATATTGGGACAGGTCTTAATGCCATATGCAAAGGGTGACTGGATCGATTGACGACGTATCGACCAGTGTCGTTTATGGAGTAATATGGTGCTTGCAAGATCAGTAGCTTCGCATTGCTGGTTGATGCGAGATGCGAAGCAAGGCCCGAACCAAGTGAATAGCCCAGAATGATGATCTTGTCTTCAGCATATCTTTTCTTTATTTCGTCGTACAAGATTTGAACATCACTGTAGATTTGTTTTTTATTGGAATAGGATCCGGCACTTTTCCCCTAGCCGCGATAATCAATCATAAAAAGATCATATCCAAGGTCGGTAAAGAATGGGGCTTTTTCACCCCAGCCTCTCATTGAGCCGCCATTCCCATGCAAATAAAATATCACGCCTTTTGAGCTATCGGCCTTAAAAAGCATGCTATGTAATTCTACGTTTTCGTCAACATTGACGAGAATTTCTTCATAGTTACCTTCAAATGAAAACTGATAATCATCTTCCAGTTTTTCGGGCAGAAAAATGAAAGCCTCTTCCTGGTAGACATAAAAAAGAAAGCATATAGAGAGGTAGGCTAGTACCAGCAAGATACCAAGTACTTTCGCGGTTTTAACAAGTATCTTTTTCATGTTGAGCAGTTGTCGTCTAATTATCGAGATTTAATTGATGTTTAAGGAAGCTTCCCCAGCAGTTCGATCCTGTTCCCAAAAGGGTCGAAGATTGAGCATCGATTATAACCAGGAAGGGGTCGGTCTTCTTTAATTTTCACATCATTTTTCTTGAGATAAACCTTCGCCTTTTCGAGATTGCCAACTTCAAACGCCGGATGTCTTTTTGATTGATGAATGACTTGTTCAACACCGATATGCAATTGGATATCCGCTATTTCCAACCAAAAGCCGCCATTAGCTTTAAGGTACTCAGGTTTGGGGATTTCTTTAAGCCCGAGTGTGCCAATGTAAAAGTTTTTTGCCACATCCTCTTTTCCTTTTGGAATGCATATCTGGATATGGTCTAATCTTTTAAAGTCAGGTTTCACCGTTGAAACGTTTAAGTTATTGGAGGTTGTCCAAGATAGTACCAGGCTACATCCTCTTCGCCCGGTTCGTAAGGCGCATATTTGTAAAACTGCATCCCGACCTTTTCAATGACCCTGATCGATGCTTTATTGTCCAGCATGGCAATGGCAATTATCCTGTTCAGGTTGAGGTCGTTGAAGGCGTATTCTAGAATGGCTTTTGAGGCTTCAGTAGCGATGCCTTTACCCCAGTGTTCTTTCAGAAATCTATAACCAAGGTCTATCTCATCAAACTCGGGAAGATACTTTACACCTGCCCATCCCACAAATTGCATACCTTCTTTAAGGATGGTGACCCATCGGCCAAAGCCATGTGTTTCATAATTCTGTTTTCGCAAAAGCTTTATTTTTTCTTTGATCTCTTTCCGCGAAGTGATGATGTTTTCACCGGTATACTTTTGCACTTCGGGATCAGAGTGCAGGCGGAGCATATCATCAACGTCTCCAGGTATCATTTCTCTGAGGATCAATCTTTCAGTTTCTATGACTGTTTTCATTATATGTTATCAGTGTAAGGAATTTGATGAATAGCTTGCCGAAATGTCAGTCACTTTTCCGGAACATTATAATTCAGTTAACTCGATTATCTTGTCAATAGCGTCCTTGATCTCTTTTGCTTCCCTGCTATATCTGACTGCCTTAGAGGTGAAGGCCCTTGTTTTAATGAGATTTTCGAATTTGAATGACTTTAGTTTATTCAGGTCAGTTCTTGGATCATTAAGGTTAAAATCAAAGTTAAAGTTTTCAAGTAAGTAAGTGTTGTATTGATTTAATACAAAGTTTTTGGCATCATTTTCATTTTCTTTATAATCATCAAGCAGGTCATTCCAGGAAACTAATAATTGGCGTAAAGCTTCATTTTTAATGATCATGAAGGAGGAAGTATTATTGAGAGAACTTATTGCACCAAGTGTCGGATCAAAAGTGAAGGTCATGTAAGTCCGATTTATATATCTGGTAAGCTGATCCTGGCTGGTTTTTTTATCAATTGATGGAAGAATATTAATAATTGAATCACAATATTGAAAAACTTCTTCATGTCCCAGGAGTACTCTTTCAAATTGTGTCTTATTCTCTTTGAAGTCACTGTTCAATTGAAGTTGTTACACTTTTCTGCTCACTCTTCTTGTAGAGTTTTACAAATTTATTAGTATTAGTTACATCATCTTCTTTAAAAACCTTTAGCACCTGTTTGTAAGTAGCTGCTAATTCCTGGGTGGTTTTACTTTCTTTAAGTTGATGACTCTAAATAGTTGTAAAGGTGGCCATAGTTAGTTGAGATTGGTTCTTTTCAAATTTATATAAATGTTTATTAAATTAAGAATACATAATAAACTAAATAGCAGATAAGTGTAAGCCTTAAGAAGATTTAGATGATTCGACAATTCGATCTTTAAGGTCTTGCATCTTTGGCATCCGTATATCGGTAAATGCCAAAACCTTTGAGATTTAAAAATGATTTGTGCGGGATGTCTGTTGCATCTTCAAAATCGCCGTGAAAACTGACATAGGCTTGTTCAAATTCGTTGTTACCATCGCTAACATCGAAATAGCCTTTGATATGCGGAGAAGGAGAGTCCTGTCTGACATTGAACAGGATAACAATATTGACAGGCTTGTTCAATTCCATTCCTGCCAAAGCCAATAAGCGCAATTTGTTTTTGATCGAATTTTCTTCTTCTGAATCTGAAAGATCAAAGGCGTCGGTGTGGTAATTGGTTAAGAGTATTTCGTCGTGATGGGTTACGAGTTCTTTTGCAATTTCAAGACTTGGAACTTCTCCGCTATTCTTGATTTTACCAATATAAAATCGCCTGATGACATCAGGGTTTCTCGGAGAAATGGTGCCAGGGGGAACATCGTACTTCAAGCTGTTCAAACGGTTGATCCATGGCAGATAATCAGTTACATAGTCCATGCCGCCATTCCAGAATTCAATTTCACTGACGATGCCTTTCGGTAAATTGTGGAAATGGTCGTGATAGGATTCAATGTTGTCAAAGGAGGTCCCAAATCCTGCTGAAACGAAGGTTACGTCAATGCCATCTTCATAACTATGGGCCTTTTGCACGAAAGCATCCAATGCACTTTTAGAGCTTCCCGAAAGGATAGCCCCAATATTGTAGAGGTAGATATTGTTAAAATCGTTGATGTCAATCCATTCGAGGAGTTGGTCTTCTTTCGTCACATCGCCAAGTATGCCGGCAGTCAGGAAATCATTGATATAAATGCCCCTGTGTTCGATGAGTGGTGCCAAAGAAAATGTGCCATCGTCATCATCGCATGCGGATAGTAGAAGGAGTGGAATTAAGATTATCGTCAGGTATTTCATAACCTTAGATCACTAAACCTTTTGCATTGTTACCCCTTATTGTCTTCTGGTATTAAAATTCCGGGATTCATGATCCATCCCGGGTCTACTTTATCTTTTGCCGCTTCCAGTATTTTCCCGAACAATGGCGTCCGTTGCTGCGCGTAAAATGGCTGATGATCTCTGCCTACGGCATGATGGTGCGTAATGGTGCCACCGTTATCGATAATGGCTTGTGAGACTTCTTGTTTGATATAGTCCCATTGTTCAAGTTGTTTGCCTTTTGTTCCTCGGGCAATAACCGAAAAATAGGGTGCAGGTCCATCTGGATAAATATGGGTGAAGCGACAAGTAACAACACCTAAGCCACAGTATTTCTCAATAGCTTGCTGGGCGGCCTTTTTTACATTTTTATAAAAATCGGGATACTGGTCCCAGGTGATAGCGGTCTCAAAAGTCTCCAGTACTACGCCCAACTTCATCATTTCATCCCGGAAGTAGGGGACGAGTAAAAACGACTTTTTCCAGGCATCTCCTTTTTGGCTTCTGCCATCTTCGTTGAGTCGTTTTTCGTCGTAGGTGCCGCCGTGTAGCTGACAGATGGCAAGTGCTTCTTTCATTGAATGTGTGACGTCTCTTTGGTGGGATTCGAAACCCAGGATCAATATGCAAGACTGACCATTGCCCAAGCCATTGGCCAATGCTTCAAGTGCATCTATGAGGCGTGCATTGGTCGGGTTAAGTCCTGATTGTGCCAGTGCTCTTGATGCTTCTGCTCCTGCCGCAAAGGTTGGAAACGAGACCGTGACCATTTTTTTGTATTTGGGCGTTTCCTGAAGGCGCATCCATGCTGAGGTGATGATGCCCAGAATGCCTTCTGATCCGGTATAGAACCGTTCCTCGCTGGGCCCGGCTCCAGAGCCTGGCAATCTCCGGGACGATATTTTCCCCATTGGGGTAACCATATTGATACTTTGAACGAATTCATCGATATGGGTGTAAAGCGTAGCGAAGTGACCGCCAGACCGCGTGGCGATCCACCCGCCCAATGTCGAAAATTCGAAACTCTGTGGATAGTGGCGCATCGTATATCCATGTGGTTTCAACCCGGCTTCCAAAGCAGGGCCATAAATGCCTGCCTGAATATGTGCCGAACGCGATGCCTGGTCAATGTAAAGGATCTGGTCGAAGTGTTTCATATTGACGGAGATCACGCCTTGGTAGCGATTGTGCGAGGTGGGTTCGATACCGCCACAAACACTACTGCCGCCGCCTACCGGGATGAGCGATACGGCATTATCAGTAGCGAAGGTCATGAGGCGAATAATGTCATCCTCTGTTTTAGGGAAAGCGACATAATCTGGTGGATTGGGATAATACCCGTGAAATCCTCTCCAAACATCTCTGAATGCCTTGCCGTAGGTGTGACTCGCCCTGTCGTAGTTGCTTGAAGAACAGATCTGGGCCAGATCGTTTGGTAGGGTGAAACGAGGGGTACGTAACTGTAAGTCTTCGACTGCTTTTGGCTGATGTTGTTCGAAAGCTTTGATCTGGAGCATTCCTTTCAACATCAATTTAAAATTCTCAAGACTGCCTTCCGGGTATTCAAAATCTGAATAGCCCCAGCCCCAGTAACTTCTTTGAACTGACATTGTGATTTGTTATTTCAAGTTGCTCAATTTAGCAACTTTTGAACCGCAAAAAGTAAAACCGCAAAATTTAAAATGTAAATGGGAGATAATCAAAGGCCTAGCAGGGTCTCTTTCAGGAGGCCGTGCTAGGACAGCATTGACTAGTTTCGATGACCACTAACTCGGCTTCCAGTTCCATTTTTGCGTTAATTTTATAGGGATTAATCCACTGCCAATAAGGTTGGTTTCTCCATCTAGATCATTTTCTAATGATAATGTTCCCGAAGTTTTTGGTGTTTGGCACCTTTCTTTCTTTGTCGTGGCTTTTCCTGAATTTAAATTTATCAGATTTCACCAGGTCTAAAATTTCCTTTTTGTTTTTGGCGATAAAAGTGGAGTCTTCTGTTTGAATTTTGAGATAATCTATCCTGATATCCTCCTCTTTAAGACGTGCTCCTCCAAGAAAGGAAGTGAATATTGAAGTCAAGACAATAGAAGAATCTTTTGGCAATATAAGGTTCAAACTGTCTCCGTTTTTATTCAAGGGTGAAGGATAATTCACTATTTCATGTCGCTCCATCTTGTTAAATCGAGGTTTGATGGTCAGGTTGATTTCACTTTGAGAAAAATTATGGAGAGTTAGCATTTTGAAGCCTTCACAACCGGAAAAAATTATGATTAGCCCAAAAAGTATCGTGAAGGAAATAAATCTCATTTGTTATTTAGTTTCGAATGATCGCCAACTCGGCTTCCAACTGCATTTTGGCGTTGATTTCCTGTGGGGTTAGGCCAGTGCCTATCAGGTTGTTTTCTTCGTATTGATCATTGGATAAGTTATACATTTCCTGAGTGCCACCTGCATTGACGATGAGTTTGAAAGTACCATTTGAGATTGTCCAGGAGTCATTATTGCCATCATTTTTTTCGGAATATTGGTACTCTCTGATTGATGCATTGCTGGTTAACAGCGATTTGAAGCTTTTGCTATCGTGTATCTCCGTGACATTGACGCCTGCCAATTCAGCTATGGTGCCAAATAGATCTGTACTACAAATCAGGTTATTGTCTTCGCCAGTTCTGGTTACCCCTGTTCCGGAAACAAATAAGGGGACATTTACACCCCCCTGGTACAGGCTTCCTTTTACCGTATTATTGGCAAATGGCGATTGTGCTACCTGGTTGGGTGTGCCGTTATCACCCATGAAGAAAATTATCGTGTTATCAAGCTCACTTTCGGGTATAGCGGAAAGCAATCGGCCAATCTGAAAATCCATTGCTTCTATTGCAGCCATATAATAAGGCATTGGGTCAAGGGTTTCATCATAGGCTGGTAATTCACCCTGGCTATGCATGGTGCTTGGTGGCGCATGAAATGGTGTATGCGGAGCGTTGAAGGCCAGCCATAAGAACCATGGCTTGGATTGGCTGGTGACCCAATCGATTGAGAGGTCAGCAAAGCTTTTTGTTATGTATTCGGTTTCGGTACTGGTATTGCCATCTATCATTAGTTGCCATTGATAATAGGTTTGAACGCCTCCTCTGAAAAGCCCGGCAAAGTAGTCCATGCCGAAAGACTCAGGATTTATATTAGCCGTCTCACCAGACAGATGCCATTTGCCAATAATTGCCGTAGAATAAGCATCATTTGTTTCTTCCTCGATATAGCTTTGCAGTATTTTTTCTGAAGGATCCAGAATATCTCCAGCCCATTTGACGCCAGTTCTATATCCGTATTTCCCGGTGATGATCGATGCTCTTGTTGGCGAGCAGGTTGGATTTACCCAAAAGTTATTAAATGTGAGTCCTTCATCCTTAATTCGATTGATGTTTGGAGTATTGGGCTTAATGCTCCCTTCGGTGAAACCGGGAGTTGCATCTTTTCCCATATCATCAGCAATGATTAGTAAGATATTTGGTGGATCCAACGTGATCGGATCTCCGGGATCAATAGGTTCAACTTCTTTTTTGCAGCTAAGGGATAAGGTAATTAGGATAAAAAGGGCAATGATTCTCATTTGGTTTTCGGTGTTTTTAAAAGCGCTTTAAAAATCGAATTGGTAAATCTAGCAAGTTCTGAATTCAGACACGCATAGGACTCAGTTTTTTGTGAAAGGTTTAAGAGGTGAGGATAAATAGACATTCCTCTGGATATTTTTATTTTTATCATAACCTAAAAGCAAAAAGGTTATGGTTCAAAATAATATAAAGTCTATTGCTGTTTTTTATTTACAAATGATTGTCATTTGGACTGGCGTGGTAACCCTGTTAATTTTTTTGCGAAATTTCGGCGTTGATCCTGAAGGTAGAGATACATTGATCCAGGGTCAAACCCTGGGACAGATTATGACGGTCAACCTTTTTGTAGGCACACTGGCAGCCGTATTTTATTCGACTTTAGAGCTAGTGTCTGAATGGCCCTATTTTCAAAAACATTCTTATGGCCGTATCATTTTCGTAAAGTTTCTCCTTTTTTTAGTTTGTGGTAAATTGATGATGATGCTTGGTATTTCTTTTTCAGGCATTATTGCACCAAAATCAATTGCAAAAGGCGAGATGATGGCGCTGGTGAATAGCGATTTGTATTGGGTGCTTTTGGTTTATTTCCTGCTGTCTGCGGCGATTATATCCTTTGTCAGGATGGTGAGCCAGAAGTTTGGCCCTGGAGTATTATGGAACATGATGATTGGGAAATATCGCAGCCCGAGAGAAGAGGTAAGAGTGTTTATGTTTCTTGATTTGAAATCTTCCACAGCTATTGCCGAGCGGCTCGGTCATATTAAATTTAGTCGGTTAATTCAAAGTTGTTTTGCCGATCTAACCCCTATAGTCAAGCGCCATAATGTGGAGATTTACCAATATGTTGGGGATGAAGCTGTTTTAAGCTGGCCATTGGAAAAAGGGTTCGAAAATAATAATTGCCTCCATTGCTATTTTGATTATATGGCATTACTAAACCGCAAAGCCAGCCATTACCTTGCAGAATATGAAATCAATCCTGATTTTAAGGCTGGCGTCCATCTTGGAAAAGTGATAGTCGCGGAAGTTGGATTAATTAAGAGAGAAATTGCCTACCATGGAGATGTCCTTAATACTACAGCAAGAATACAGGGCAAATGCAATGAGTTTGAACAAAAATTGCTGGTTTCTGAAGCCGTCTTACCCCATATGAAACCCGACCAGGAGATTCAAAGTCTTCGCATTGGAGAAGAATCGTTAAAAGGGAAACAACAAAAAGTTACCATATATGCGGTCACTAAAAATTAACTGTTGTTTATTCGCTCCAGCTTGGCGAGATTCTGCTTAAGTAAGTTTGATTTTGCTTTGCTGACAGCTGGTTGCTTTAATTCTAAACGATGCCAATTAATGAAGGTATCATATTTTATGTTAGCCTTGCCAGCCATTGATGCCTGCAATTTTTTCCATGCTCTGGAATCGCGTTGTGGAGGTACTTCAAAATCATAATGCACCTGGATCATTGCATTTTTGCAATGTGGACAAGTAGCTTTGGTCTTTTGATTGGCGTCATTAATGTATTCGATCAGGTCCTGATGTTTTCCGGATGAATAATAGTCGCTCATTAAATTCGAAAGGTTATTGGCCTCCGGATTTTTCATATCCTTTTCCGGAGGCCGTTTAAATCCTTTCTGGCAATTGAGGCAGATATAATGCCTTTTATACTTTTTTGCTGGTAACCATTCAAAGCCCATGGCTGCTAAGGGTGTCTTTTATTTGATGCTTTTATGATTAACCACCAAAGTGCGACAATAATTCGAAAAACAGAAATTATGCTCAGATTGTCACATAAAACAATCGTTTAAAAAGTATTCCTTCTTACATATTTGCGTTGAATCGAACGGTTGCTATCTGAGAGGCCAGTAATGGTCAATTCTGTTTCGTTGACCTCCACTTTCCATGTTTCAGGGTCTTTGTCTGCCTGGTGGGGGAGAAAGGTAACCTCAGGCTTGTGACCATGGATGTGCCAGTAGCCCGTCAGTCTTTCCCCGGAAGGGCTGAAATTGATATAAATCCTGTCAAAGCGAATAAAGATTTTATGCTTGTCGCCGCTGTCGAATTCACTCATAATGGATTTCTCATTTTTTGTGATATCGGCCAAATCCCAGATTCCCGTAAGGTAGTCTGATGGCGCCATTGGAAGTTCGGTAATTGAGACCAGTGTTACTTTTACGGGCATACCTTCCTCTTCTCTTTCCCAGATCATGTTACCCGTATCAAAGGACACCGTAAATCCGCCAAATTCATCATGGATGCCTAATTTGTTAATGGTAGAAAACTGATTGTTTGCTTTGTCGTAAGTCCAGGTGCCTTTTGAATTTTGGAGCCATCCATTGCCATTTTGAAAAGTGCCATCCGCATTGATTTTTGTCCATCTGGCTACGGGCGTCATGTTTTCAGTGCCTACCTCTACGGTTTTGATTTCCCAAAATCCGATTACTTTTTCTTCTTGTGCGGTTAATGTGCGGGATAAAGACATTAAGGCGAATGCCAGGATACAAATTGTTAATTGCTTCATTGATTATTCGATTATTATGTTTGCGATTTCTTTTGCCAGTTCCAACTCCCTCGTGCGATTGCCGACGTTACTTAGGAAGCTGATAATGTATTCTCCGCTATTGATGCTTACCAGCAAGGCCTTGTAGCCCTCAGTGCTGCCTCCGTGAATGATATAAGGTTGGTTTATACCCAGGTCACCCATTCTGCTCTTGTTTTCGGCATCTATGATAACCCAGCCATAGCCATAACTGATGTCATTTGAAATAGCTGCCAGGTGATTGGTTTTCATCAGATCCAATGATTGCTTGTTGAGATAGCCAGGGTTGTCCATTACATTTGCCCACCGATTGAGGTCGGAAGCGGTAGAAAATATGCGTCGTCCCAAACTCAGGTCGATGAACAGGTTTTCGTGCCATTCCCCTTTACTTTCCTCGTAGTTATATGCCTTGGCTAGGAAGGGAATGGTGTTTTCATTTTTACTTTCTGAAATGGTGTTTTTAAGGCCAAGTGGTTTTGTCAGTTTGTCTTTTAATATTTCGCCGAAAGGCTGAGCATAAGTTGTTTCGAGAATAATAGCGACCAGGTGGTAAGCGAAGTTGCTGTAGTGGAATTGCTGACCAGGCTCACCAACTTGTTCGAGTTGGCTGATAAAATTGATGTATTCAGCATTGGTAAATCTTGAGCGCTTAAATTCGAGAAATTGATTCGCTTGCAAAGCTTTTGGAATACCGTCATAATCCGGCAATCCTGATGTATGCGTCAATAAATGATGTAAAGTAATTTCAGGGTGAAAGTGGCCTTCGAATGTGAAACCGGAAAGCAGGTTCACAAGATAGTCGTCGAGGTTAATTTTGTTAGCTTCCACCGCTTTCATGACCAAGGCTGCGGTCATCGATTTATTGACAGAAGCGATGTCAAATTTTACATTTTCACGGACTGGAATATCCCATGTCCGGTCTGCTACGCCAAGGTAGTTTTCATAAATGGTCTCGCCTTTGTGTGAAATAACCACACCACCATGGAACAAATCTTCCTCGTGCTGTTTTTGAAAAAGAGCTGTTAAGGCTTCAGCACGTGAATGCTGTTTGGCAGCTTCCGGTTTTCGGGACATACACCCGGTGGCCAGATATAACATAATCACCACAAACAGACCCGCATGGAATTGCTTCATTGCATTTCTTTTGCTGCAAATATGAAGGTAAAATTGGCTGTAATACCAATTTTTAAGGTGTTTTGGGATGAAAAAACGTCATGAGGGATAAAAGGGTGGTCAATTGAGGAAGGCTCCGTGAAATTGTTTTGAGACTGGGATATTCGCTGCACCAATATTGACGTGAACTTTGCCCTTGTCTTGTTTTATCTTTTGAATATTGGTCTTGTTGACCAGGTAGCTTCTATGGCTTCTGGTGATCTCATGATGACTGGAAAGCTCTTGTTCGAGCATTTTTAATGACTTCCGGATGAGGTGCTGCTGAGTGACGCCATTGGATAAGTAAACAACAGTGATATAGTTTTTAGAGGAATTTGCATATAGGAAATCGGCCAGCCTGACCTTTAGTTGATCTTTCCCGTTTTCAGATTGAAAAGATAAATACGCTGGTTCCTGGATTTTTGGCTTTTTCAATGATTTTATGGCCAGAAAGAATACCATTGGTAAAAACATCAACAATGGAAATTCCTTCATGATGAGCAAATAAGCTCGCAAATCCCATTCCTGCCAATTCCAGAAATAGTTGAATAGCAGGAAGATTAACTGACTGCCCAGGAGCACTAATGCGACATACCAAGCAACCCCTCTCCAGGTGTTATTTATTTTCCAGACAGGTTTGATCCAGGTTTCGAATATCGCGAGGTAGGCGAAAGTCAAAACCCCAAAACTGATACTTCTGAACAGATGAGAATGCCCCGAATAGGAAAGGCCTTTTTGAATGCCATACGATTCAAAAAAGTACAAAAAGTAGAATACCGAAAACCCGCATATCGCACCTAAAAAAAGAGGGGAAAATTTGTCCGTTAGTCTCAGCATATCGGGTCAAAAAGGTTAAAAGGACATTTAGGGTCAGAAAAAATGCTAATCAATGTTCACCTTTGGATCCTGGTGTAATTTATTTTTTAAGATCCATTATGGTTTTCGCATTTTTCAGGATATCCATTAAGGAGAAATCTTTTTTGGCGTCACTCTCCATGATCTTTTCAGACAGCTTGATGACTTCTTTTTCAGCAGTCAGGTAGTTGCCTGATTGGTACATGGGGTTGGGGTCGTATTCTATATTGAGCTGAGCGGCTTTTGCGGCCAGTTCTCCGCTGATCTGGTCTACCAGGTAAAGTGCCATATCGATGCCGGCCGAAACACCTGCGGCGGTTATGAATTTACCTTCTTCTATAATGCGTTCCCTGGTTGGGATGGCGCCAAATTTGGCAAGCATGTTAATAGGTTTCCAGTGCGAGGTTGCTTTTTTACCTTCTAGTAACCCGGCTGCTGCGAGTATGAGGGAGCCGGTACAAACGGTGACAGTCTTTTGCGTTGTTTCGTTAATTTGTCGAATCCAGTTCAAGACTTTTTTGTCTTTCATCTCTTTAATGAAAGCAATGGTCGATCCGGGGATTAACAGGATATCAGCTGTTGATACTTCGTCTATTCCGTGCTTAGAATTGATATGTATGAAATGACTATCGGCGGTAATTTCTCCTTTCTTTTTTGATACAAACTTGATCTTTGCGCCTTTAATGTTGCGCAAGACTTCATACGGACCAATGGCGTCAAGCATGGTCATGCCATTGTAGATATAGATTACGATTTCCATAATTTCAATTTTACATTTAGCAAGTTGATGGCAACGTGCGTTTATTAGTTATACGTCGGTTTTTCAACATTTTCAATGATGCGGCATTCTTCAAAATCAATTTCCGGGTATACGTCATTTGCCCATGCACTCAGTTGCTTTAAAATTGGCAAAAGACCATTTGATTTTTCCGTTAAGGAATATTCTACCCTTGGCGGAATTTCGGCGAATGCCTGCCTGAAGATCAGGCCATCTTTTTCCAGTTCTTTCAGTTGGTTGGTCAACACTTTTTTGGAAATAGTAGGGATCAAAGCGTTTAGTCTTCCAAAGCGCAAGGCACCATTTGACAACAGGTAAATAATGATGGGTTTCCATTTGTTGCCGATGATGTTCATCGTGTGAACAAGGGTGCATGAATTTGGGTTGTCAATGTATTTGCGCGCCATTAGTTACTTTTTAGTTACCATAAATTTTTGCTCTATTGCCTCAATAGTTTCAAAAATAAACTAATAATAGTTTCTTTGTGAAACAAAAGTAATGAAAATTAATTATGAAAAACGTATTTATTATTAACGGACATCAGAAGTATCCATTTTCTGAAGGCAGGTTAAATGCCAGCTTAGTTGAAAAAGCCGAAAATTTTTTCGAAAGCAAAGGCTGTGCTGTAAAGAAAACTACGATGGAAGATGCCTATGAAGTCAATGAGGAAATTGAAAAATTCAAGTGGGCTGATTTGGTGTTCTTTCAGACACCATTAAACTGGATGGGCGTGAGTTGGTCATTCAAAAAATACATTGACCAGGTTTTTTCAATGGGTATGATGGGTGAAATGTCAGATGGCGATGGAAGAAGTAGAGAAAAGCCAAAGAGCAATTATGGAATGGGTGGAAAACTAAGTGGAAAGTATATGATTTCAATCACTGCCAACGCTCCGAAAGAAGCCTTCAACAATCCGGAAGAACATTTTTTTAATGGTTTGAGCGAAGATGATTTATTACGACCAATGCATCTTAACTTCAAATGGTTTGGGTTTGACCCAATGCCGACTTTTATGGCTTATGACGTCATGAAAAACCCGGAAATAGAAAATGACTTTGCCCGATTTTCACAACATTTAGAAAACAACTTCTCAAAGAATTAGATATGTCAAGACCAACACCAGAACATAAGGCACCCGGTTTGCGCTTCCCACTTTTGGGAGGCAATCAATGGGATTTAAATGATCAAGACCCGAAGTCTTTTACATTGATCGTTTTTTATCGTGGATTGCATTGCCCATTATGCAAAAAATACCTGAGACAACTGGAAGATTTATTACCAGATTTTGAAGAAAGAGGTGTCAATGTCATTGCAGTAAGCATGGACTCTGAAAAGAGAGCAAGGCTATCCAGGAAAAACTGGGAATTGAGTAGCATTGACCTTGGCTATCAACTGAACCTGGAAACTGCAAAAAGTTGGGGGTTATACATTAGTAAAGGTGTTAAAGAAGGCGAACCTGAAATTTTTAGTGAACCGGGTTTGTTCCTCGTTGACAATGCTCAAAATGTCTATTATTCGTCAATGAGCAGTAATCCATGGGGGAGACCTTACCTTCCATCGTTTGTGAAAGCAGTGGACTACATTGTAAAAACAGGATACCCGGCAAGGGGAGAGGTGCTTTAGCTGGCGACTAAGCCAGGGTTAACTTAAGATAAGTTTCCCCTGATTCCGGATCTGAAATTGATTCTTCTTTTTCAATTCCCCATTTTTTTAATAATGAAATTGAAGCCAGGTTATCTGGGCTTACTGTCGCAATAATCCGTCTTTGCCAGGTAGATTGTTGTTGTTTAATGCAGGATAGCGCCTCTGTCATGATACCTTTTCTCCTTTCATTTGGGTGAACCATGTAGACAATTTCTAATTCGTTTGGATTGGTGTGCTCAGTCTGTTTCAGTTCGAGGTGGCCGCATAGTTGCTTTTCTTCGAAAATACCCCATATCCAAAACCATCGTTCCTGATCGGTTGCGTAAATCTCCAAGATCTTTTTGAAAAGCTTTTTTTCCTCGTCAAAATCGCCAGTGGCGTTTCCCATAAACTGGGTCGATTCCTGATCAATTGACATTTCGATGAACCTGTTCTGGTCAGGCGGGGAGTAGGCTTTTAATATTAGTCTTTCGGTGGTCAGTTCGGGTGGCAACATGTTTAAAATGGAACTTAGTATTTGATAAACTTGTGCCTTGAAATTTCATTGTCTTTGTTTTGAACCAAAAGGAAATACACACCACTCGAAAGGTGGTTTATATCCAGTTCTAATATATGGGTTATGGTAATTGGCCCTTTAATTTTTTGGCCATGGTGATTGACTAAAAAGGTCTGGTACTTCGAAGGATTGTCACCCTTAAATTCGAGCGTTATTTTATCAGTCGCCGGATTGGGATAAACGTCAAAAATTTCCTCGAAGTTTAAATCATCATTCGATAAAGGTGTGCAGTTTAATGCGGTTCCGGCCTCTTCAGTAAAAACACCATTTTCGACGCTCCAATGGAGCCAGGTACCGCCTTCCCCTGTTGCCCAGGTATTGAGGTCAAAATGTTTGGTGCCAGTATTGTCTCCTTTTATCTGGTAAACTTTAAGTGCCTGATTTTGCTTATCCCAGTTTAGCGGATTATTAGCCGTGATGTTTTCCGGAGATTGATCTGCCAGTTCGCAGTTTGACTGGATGAAATAGGCGTTATCATCGAAGGTGGGATATGCGCCATATACAGTGGCGATCCCTTCTGTATCGATACACACAGCGGTGTATTCATCACAGGCAATTGCTGTGCCGTAGACCCCGTAATCGGTGTAGATTCGGGCCAGAAATGTAACCAGGCGACCTCTCCTGTCCGGATCATCGAAATGGGTGTCGGTGATGACATTATTTAAAATATCGTTATCAAGAAAAGCCGTTGAGTCTACAGTTATGGCATTATGAAAAGGGTTAGCCATGGCTGTGGCGGAGGTTATCGTTCCGTTTTGCGCCGAGAAATAATATTTCCCCTGTATTGCCATGCCTGCACTTGTGCCACCAATCACAATATTTCTTTGGGTGATAGCTTCATTAAGCGCATCATTAAAAGGGGTATTCCTCCAAAAGCTGACATAGGTCCATTGGTTGCCTCCTGCAAACCAAATGGCTTCTGCCTGTTGTATTTTTTGAAGAACATAAGGATCGGTACTGGCTGAAGCATTGTTACATACGATCGTTTCAACTGAGTTTACGGTAATACCCAATTCAGAATACAAATAATTATTATACCCGTCAGAACCTGAGGTGCGTAATACTAAAATGTCGCCACCATCCGCTCTTTCCAAAAACCATTTCATGGCGTTATCGTCTTCGGTTGCCCCACCCATCAGGCAAATGCCACCCTCTGGAGAGGTAGTAATGTCAGTGGTGTTTCCTGTAAAGTAGGAGGTATAATTTTGGCCGAAGATTATGGCTGGGGTAAAAATGAGCGTAATTAGTACTAATCTAAACATAACCCAGGGTTTTAAGATTCTCCTTCTCCAACGGGTTCTGCACTTGTCGAAAGCTGACAACTTGCGGGGTTTACTTCGCTCATCTTGCAGTAGACCGGTTTTTCATTCCTAAGAAGATCGATTACAACGGGGAGGAGTCTATGGCGCAAATAAATACGGCCGAATCTTGACTTGGAGTTCCATACGTTGTCACTTGTGATGTGATCCTCATTTAAAAAATGAATGAAAACAGTGCTTCCCTCCCCTTTTACATGAATAGTAGCATCAAAAGTTGATGATGCTCCGCCTCCAGAGCCATCGCGGTAAACGGACACAGAATAAGACTCAATGTTAAATGAATTGCTAGACATGATCTTGTTTTTTTTGTAAAATAATGATTTAATCTTTCAATCAAAATCACAGCATAGCTATCCAATATTTTTGAGGCCTACTTACCCATATTCATCTGTTTAAATAAGGTGTTTTTTGATGAAAATCGCAAGGACCTGTTGACGTCATCCTGCTATTTCATCCACGGCTCTTTTTGCTGACCTTGCCGCTGTATGTACGCTGCTCCAGTCATTGCCTGTCGTATAGGCATCACCTGCGAAATAGAGTTTGTTGTTGATTGATTGTCCCAATGTCCGTAACAGTTGCCAATCTTCATTGTCATACACATAGGCGCCATTGATGAAAGGTTCTTCATTCCAGTTTTGGAAAATGTGTTTTATATAATTGGCGGAAGCCTGCCCATTATAAATATCATCCAGTTCGCTAAGCATAAAGTCGATGCGGTCAGGATCTGATAACTGAACATAAGGCAAGGTACCCGTTCCTACAGCAAAAAGGCCTAATATGTTTTGTGACGTGTTTTGGCCATAGGCAGCATCGTAATACAGTTTTTGTCCTGCTGATTCAGGTGTGATATTAAAGGCTGTAAATGCGGGATAAAATTTCTCTGAAAACTCAATGAATGCTTTACATCCATCCCATACGGTTACATTATTAATGGCATTTTGCTTGTCAGCGGGTAAATCAGGTGTAAAACTAATGGCACCATTCTGGAGGATTTTGACAGGTACAGAAACGATGACTTTGTCTGCGGTAAACACCTCATTAGCTGTTTGCACCTGAATCTGGTCGCCAGAATAATCGATGGATTGTACGACTTTATTAAAAGCAATTTTTCCAAAAACAGTAGGGGTAATATATTGCTCGAAAAAGTCAAACCACGTTGCATTAATGAACTTTTGATCAATGGTGAATCCAACGTCTTCAACCGATATTTGCACGCCTTCAAGCAAGCCATAGTCGACATTAGGGTCGTAAGGAGTAGTCTCGATGTTAACCTGCGTTTGCGGGTCATTAACGATTTCGTCCAAAACCCCTTTTTCGACATGCAGCCACTCGGCCCCCAAAGGAATTGGAAAGTCTGCGAAGTCGATCGTTCTTTTCATCCGACCACCATGACCAGAGGATGCTTCCAGGATTTGAAAATCAATGCCTAGTTGGCTTAATAAATAACCAGCAGATAGTCCTCCTGCACCTGCCCCAATGATAATAACTTTTGTAGGCGAATCAATGATGTTGGGTTCTTTACCACATGAACTTATCGAAGCCTGAAGTGGTAGCCCGACACCAAGTATACCACACATTTTTAGAAATTCTTTCCTAGTCATTTTGTTTGGTTTGACTGAATTGGAGAAATTAATTTTCAGGATTTGGTATTTCCCTAAAGCAAATGTAACAGGCTTATTGAAGCCATACTTTTTTAATCCATTAGCGGTCAGAAAAAACTTACAGAGGACAAAAAGAGTCGGATAAGCGGGAATAGGCAGTATTGCAACAAGTCTTCTTTTCGTTTTCACTTACTGCATTCCGATAAGGTAAATGCAGGGTTTATACTTTTTAGGGCCTTCCATTTTTCTAAAGTCGCTTGTCTGAGAAGATCGGATGTAAACGCCTGAGTCTTTTTTTGATTTTTTGGTATCAAAAGTAATCTGCGAGCTGTCGGTATCTCCGAAGTTTTTTAACCATTCGACAGTCACCAGTACATCTTTGGAGAGTGTTATGTCGTTCGACTCCAGGTTTATCGTGTAGGTGCCTTTTCGTTGTTTTTCTTTGAGGTAGATATTTTCCCGTACTACTTTATCTCCAATTACGTTATTGCTAAAGTCGTAGAAATTTATGCGGAACAACAAGCTGTCTCCTTTGGCGTGATTAAGGACGACGTTAACGCTTTTCAAAAAAGTCTCTTTGTCTATCCTGATGACGGTGCCTAGCTCCGTACCAAGTTGCGGGTTGCCATAACCAACGCTTGGGCCTCTGCCGTTGTCATTCCTCACCCCCAATATTGTTTCATTTTTAAATCTTGAGGCCGTTATTTTTACTTCTTCAATGTAAAATGATTCGGGTTCAAGAGGTACGGTGGAGCCGGGTTGAATTGCATTTGCGGAAATCATGATTGTTTGGTATCCAATGTAGCTAATGAGTAGACTGTCTTCCGGGTTGTAATGCTTTAAGTTGAATCGTCCATGATCATCACTGACTGTTCCGGTTGTTGAATTTTTGATACCTATATTGGCATAGGGGAGTGGTGCTTTTGTTTTCCTGTCAATAATTTGGCCATATATTTCAGCTTGGGCGAAAGTCGAGGCAATAATGGTAATGCAGCATAAAAGTGTAAAAAGTATTTTCATTAATATTTTGATTTTTGCCTGTTCCTCTTCTGTTAATGATTGTGACTCTTTATAACCTGTGGGAGTATTGAAAAACTACCAAACGACTAAAGTAAAGTTTCTTCCCCAAACATAATCCGGTGACCATCGATAGTTCGAATGGCGAATTCTCTCTGGCCCCATGGTTTATCTGACAATTCGCTCAGAATCTCAATATCTTTCGATTGTAATTCTGTATATAAGCTATCAATATTGCCGACATCGATATATGCAAAGTAAGCATGATTTTTTGTTTCAAAAGCAGATCTGTCAGATGGACATTCGCCGAGCATTACTCTGAAATTTCCTCTTTTCAGAAAATGCCAACCCTCACCAGACCACCAGGTTTCAAACCCGAGTTGTGTTTTATAGTAGTTGGCTGATTTTTCCAGGTCTTTTACGGCTAATACATACCTGGTGCCGGTTATAACTGGTGTCTGTTTATTGTTCATTTATAGGGTTTTTTTAATTAAATGGCCAGCTAATAAAAGGAAATTGCCTTTCTCTCATTTTTTTTTGATCTATGAGAAAATAAGGGCAAAATCGTGTCCTTGTATATTTATTCGGCCAAGATTATGAAAAGTACGACGAGTAATGTGAGCCTAATTGGCTTTAAAGCTACTTGATGGGCTCAGGGGCATCCTTAAAGTGCTTGTATTTGCCCAGGAGCTTGCCGACGAAAACCGTTATCGGGAAAATCACCTTTTTTACGAAAGTTGGAATTTCCTGTAAGTCGTACTCCGTCTTGTAACGGATCATGAGGTAAGCACTGTCGAACGGATCGCCCTCCGGTTTTCCGGCTTTGGTCATAGAGTCATAAATGCCGCTAAGAAAGTAATCAATCGAATTGGCCGGTTTGACCCAGCCACTACATTCAAGGACATCAGTTCCTGCATTCCAGAAACGATGCATTTGCCCTTTCGGGAAAACCACTGACTCTCCTTCCTTTAGCAAATGCTCTTGCTGGCCATAAATCTGGTAGCCCATTACCCCCTTGTTTACAGTCAGGCTTTCCTCCTGTTTATAGTGAACATGAAATGGAGGTCCTGAACCGGGCTGAACCTTGTTAAAAACAATCATCTTCTTAACCCCATCTTCGTCTTCAAGCGCATGGAACGTTAACTCTTCACCCAATGGATTGTTAATGGTATGTGGAAATTGGAAAGGATATTTCATGATCAATTTTTTGCTAAAATAGTACATTGTACTAATCGGCACAAGGAAATTTAGTACATTGTGCTAATTTTTTATAAAATGGCGCAAAAGACCCGGGATAAAATATTGGAAAAAGCCCTTCAACTCTTTAATGAAATAGGGTATATGGAAGTAGGGGTAAGAGAGATCGCCCGGCAACTGGAAATGAGTCCGGGGAACCTTTCCTATCATTTTCGTAAAAAGGAAGATATCCTGTTTTCGCTCCTTAATCAATTTTCCGAGCATAATGACCAGGCTTATATTGCTTACCAATCGTCGCCTCCCAGCAATGAGCAGTTTTTGATTTTAATGAGCCGGATATTTGAACATCAATACAACTACCGGGGGGTGTATATCGGCAATCAATTTGTGCAGGCGGAGATCAGGAAAAAGGATCGTTTCGACTATGCTACTATTGCGAAAAAAAGAGAGACCTCTTTCAAAATGATTTTCGAAGGGTTACATGCTGCCGAACAGGTATCAATAACTGAAGAGGACATTTCCTTTTTAGTCTCCTATATCACGTTGTTTGGAAGATTTTGGATATCAGAAGCTACACTATTCAGCAAATCGCCTGATAAAGCTCAGATCATAAATCATTATTTGCTACTTCTTTCAAGACAATTGTTATTTTTTGCTTCATCTAAAGGCAAAAAGTCGATAAATGATTTTCATCGACAATTTTTGTGATCAGAAGCAATAGCGAGCTTGCAATTGGTCACAGGCCATATTTTTTGATAATTTCTTTTCGAGTTCGCTCATCAGCCATTTCAAATCCAAAACCGCTTTGACTGCCAAAAATCTGGTAGCCGTGTTTCAGACCATAGTATCGATCAATGAGCATTTTAAATGGAACAACATCCAGTTGCTTTTCTTCAACTGCTTTTTGCACTACAGGCAAATATTTTTCCATCATCCCCAGGTTAGCGTGTTGGATGACGGCCCACATCACATTTTCGTATTTTTCGCCAACCATTTTCCTCCCGATATAGGTGTTATATTCTTCAAATAATGCATCTATGATTTTTTGATTCTGCTCATCCAGTTCTTTCTGTTTGTTCCGGGCTTCTTTGGTGTTTTGTCGCCTGTACTTTTGGTCGTTTATATCAACCTGATGGATCATTTCAACCAGTGAAAGGTGTAGATTATTGGCTTTGCTATACGCATTTAGATCCAGAGGTTCGTCTTTTACAGAAACGGCTTTGCAGGCATTGAGCCTCTGCTGGTAAGCGGTTCGAATGATGTCGTATTTGGGATTCTTTTCGACAACTTTTGCTAATTCGAGGAAATATTCACAGCTCCCTTCCGCTTTGCTGAATTTTGAGAATGCCAGCATAATATTGCCTTCACTTTCTTTTAACGTCAGAAAAGCCGATAAAACATTAAAGTAGTCAGCGAGATTAAAGTTTGCCGGATTGTCCTCCGTGGCTTTTTTTGTTTCCTGCAATATCATTTTTCCGTAGTCAAAATCTTTCTTGGAAACATTGACCTTTTGGCGTGGAACATAGGAAAGGACCTGACTCTCAAAAGTTTCGGCAGCAAATTTTACGTGATCTTGAGCTTGACAATAAATGAAACCAGAGATAAGGAATAATAAGATGATGAGTGTTTTCATGGCTGGTGATTTCTCCAAATTAAAAGGAAACCGGAGTCAATTCACAGCCAGAAAACGGGTTTAACTTTGTTTTTGCATTTTGTTAGGAAAATGCCAACAGTGTTGACTAGGTCAATTCACCTTTTTCATGTAAATAATTAAAAATCTTGACATCAACATACGACACCAGGTCGATATCGGCCATGGTTAACCAGCGGATTTCTTCAATTTCATTACTGGGCTTTAAGGTTCCTTCGAACTCAGCTTTGTAACAACTCATTTTTACCTTAACACCTTCCGCCTTTCCATGGGCTTGCGCTTTGAAAATACCTACGAATTCAATAGTCGTGGGTCTAATTGCTACATCCAGTTCTTCTTTCACTTCTCTTACCAAGGTTTCTTCGTCGGTTTCTCCGGGATCTCGTTTGCCTCCCGGGATGTAGTAGGTGTTTTTCCCGAATGACTTTGTGCATAAGATCTTTCCTTCCCTGATTTCTATGTAAGCTATTTTATCGATTTCCATTTTGATGCTATTGCCCTAATTTTAATCGTTTTTTCAATGACTTTGTTAATTCGTAATAGACAAAAAACATCGAGGAGCCCATGGCGCTCATTTTCAAATTTATGTCTTTCCCATTTGCCATTCGAATGATCTGCCGCGCATAGAATCCGCCTTCTGCAGTTGATTCAAACAGTTGGATACCTGTTCGTAAAACCAGGTTTTCCAACTTCTCTATTTTCCCATCTAAAAAAGCAGGTATGTCGTCGAGATTGGTAATGAAAGGACGGGCCATGCCGATCAAGTCCAATTCGCCGTTTTTGAGTGCATGGTTGCAAAAGTCAAATGATCGAAAGCCTCCGGTGATCATGATGGGCATTTGAGTAATGGTCCGAACCTTTTGCGAAAAGTCAATGAAATAAGCTTCTCTTTGCAGGGTGCTTTCTTTTATCTTTTCAACATCTTCATTCATTTCTAAAAAAACGACCTTTTCGTAGGTGCCGCCAGAAATTTCAAGGACGTCAATTTTCCCATCCAGCACCTTAATGACCTGTAAAGATTCTTCTTCCGTAAATCCGCCGCGCTGAAAGTCAGAGGAATTGAGTTTAACAGAGATCGGAAATTCTGGTCCTACAGCCTGACGTACTTTGTCTACGATAGTTATCAATAATCGACTTCTGTTCTCCAGGCTGCCGCCCCATTTGTCAGTCCTGATATTGGTTCTGGGAGATAGAAACTGGCTTAATAGATACCCGTGTGCGCTGTGAATCTGAATTCCGGTAAAGCCCGCTGTTTGACTCAAGGTTGCTGCTTTTACAAATCCTTCAATTACTTTTTCAATATCTGCTTCCGTCATCGCCCTGGGTTTGCCAAAAAGGCCCAGGAGGTTTAACTGAACTTCAGAAGGGGCCAAGGGCCGAAGGGTAGAAAAGCGATTGGTCTGTCTTCCGGCATGTGAAATTTGGACCCATGCATGGTGTCCGGTTGAGGTTGCAGCTTCAGCCAGTTTTGTCAGTTTGGGCAATACTTTTTCATCGCCGACATAAATGTTTCCTGCTGACTCCAGGTGAACCGGATCCACTAAAACGTTACCTGTAATGAGTACGCCGGCTCCGGTAGCAGCCCATTTTTTATATAGGTGATAATGTTGTTCTGTTGGTTCGAGATTTTTATCACTAATTCGTTCTGTCATAGCCGCCTTGACCAGGCGGTTTTTGATCACAGCTCCACAGGGAAGTATTAAAGGTGATTGGATGAGGTTGTTTTCCATGAAAAACTTAGGTGACTATTTTTTGATTTCCTTTTCAATTCGGCGTTGGATGTCCTGTATTTTTTCTTCCATACTACCATAGTACCGCAAGATAAAGTTTCGGTTAACCTGGATCTTCCATAAATACCCCAATAATATTTTTTTATCAGCGTCTGAAATGTTTAATGGTGTATTGACTTTTGATATTTCTCCATTTTTTTCAAAAACGAAGTTAGGTGCTATTAATCGGTTAAAGTCATGAAAGTAGTTTTCCTGGAACTGCATTTCAAAATAATTTTCCTCCATGGTTTTGAGCGACTCGTAATCGTATTCGTATAGTGAGATGATATCAAATCGCAGATCATCGTTTTTCACTAACTCAAGTCCCCTGGATTTCAGGGTTTCATAACCGGAATTATTTTGTGCTGAGAAAAAGTCCCTGGTGAGGGAAAGGTAATAATGCTGAAGGGAGTCCTGGTTCACCTCTGCGTTGGTCAATATTTTCCACCAAAATCTTACGGCATTTTTGCCCTCATTGTGACCGTAAATATTGATATTAATATCTTCAAGATCTTTCTCCAGTCCGTTCGATATTTCAACCAGGATCTTGGTGGCCGCCTGGTGATCTTTACGGTTGTCATTCCAGTTGTTTAGGGCAAAAGCAGAGATAACCGCTATAAAAATTGAGAAGAATTCCATTAAGTATTTTCTCCATGATCGTTTTTGGCTCATGATTGTTCTTTTACGAATAAATAGTAGAGGTCATTTTCAAGCTGTGGGGAATTATAAAAAGTCGTCATCCAGAATATCTGAATTGATACCATCTGTTGACTTATTCAGTTCATTGGCAAATCGTTTTTCCAGGTATTTGTATAAAAGCCATGTTCCGAGTAACCCCAAGGGCATCAAAATGAGATCCAGCAAAAAATCATTGATCGTATCTATTGTGCCTGGTGACGAGAGTTCTATGGCTAACACCAAAACAAACCCGACAATAATAGTCGTCGTATAATAAGATACAACTCCGAGAATAGCAAACCCCCATTTGTTTTTGCCATAGCTGTCTGCAAGGTCATAAAAGTACCTTCCCAGGAAGTAAATCAGTATTATCCCTAACATGGTTTTGTTGATTTGGTATTCACGAGGTGAAATTACTGTTGTATTTGCATACCTGGCTTACAATTTACAATTAAATATGGTTGCACTAAATTTAACCTTTTAAGGCTTATTTTACATTAGTGAAAAGTAATTATCGCCTTGCAAGTGCACCCCGGAAGTTTTAAATTTAGATTTCCCAACTTCAATGGATTTTTATGTTTTACAACAATAGATCCTATGACTTTCCGGCTGTTTTTATGCTTTCCCCATAAAATTATCCCTGGTTGGTTAATTAGCTGTTATAGTTTAATGAAGCGCATAGTTCGCTCATTAAATTGTAATAGATAAACCCCACTTTTTAAAGAGGAAACATCAAAGCTGAATTGGGCTGAGTCAATATAGGACTCGAATAGCATTTGCCCATTTGCATTCAATACTTTTACAGTACCGCTGTTGGTAAAATTGCTGATCTCAAGATTGATGAAGTCGTTTACAGGATTCGGGAATATGCGGAGTTGTGCCTGGTCGTCTAACACGGGGTCGAGACTTACCGTGAGGCAACTATTAGGATCGCCATAGACTTCCATGGCATTAAAAAAGTCTCTTTCGACGGTGTAGAATGCAGAACCGCTTTCAAGTTGGAAACCGTTGCCTACGCCATTTGTCATAAATACGATACCGACTTTGCGGACAGGATCGTAATACAGGTCGCTGACAAGTCCGTAAGCTTCACCAGGGTGACCAAACATCATTTGACTGCCAGGCAATACAATGTCATTGGATGGGGTTGAAGTTATGCGGTGTACGCCTAAACCCCAGCTGCGAAATAAGCCAGAATAGTAATTACCGTTATTGCCATTATAGGTCCATTGGTTGTCAACCATATTTGCCACACTTTGAGCGTTCAATATCGGCGAATCACACATGTCGGGATTGAAAATGCACATAAAGATTTTTGCAAGATCTTTGGCCGAACACCTTAATCCGCCTTGTGGACCGAATCGCCCTCCATTTGTTCCAATCGTATAATTCAAAGTATTGGCATAGACTGGTTGTGTCCCTTGATAGTTATCAACTTGTGGCGTCCATACACCACCAATCTTTCGATATAGAACAGCCACGTCGTCAATGTCTCCAATGTCATTTACATTAAATGAGGCATCGATCCCAAGCGGGTGGAAAATATTCTGGTAACAGTAAACATCAAAACTCTGGTTAGCTACTTTTTCGACAATAGTGGCAAGGATGACAAAGTTGATATTGGAATAATTAAAGTAGGTGCCAGGTACTGTATTATTGAATTGAGTGAAGGTGTAAAAGCTTCCGGAAGGGGTTAAAATTTCACTTAGATTGGGGATGGGATAGTCACTAACTGTTGATGACAAAAACGAACTATAAGTTGGCCCGTCGATAATGGTGGATTTGTGCGATAGCAACATTTGCACAGTAATGGCCTCACTCGGATAATTGGGGTTTTGAACGTTAAACCCCAGGATTGAACTGATGTCGTTATTCAACCCAAGCAGGTTTTGTTCTACCAATTGCATTACTGCAATGGCGGTTATCGTCTTGGAAATACTGGCTATTCTGAACTTGGTGTCTTCGTGAAGATCAATATCTCGTTGAAGGTCAGCTTTCCCATAGTAAAAAGTGTCGATGATTTCGTTCTCACAAAAGATGACAGCTGCAGCGCCGAGCATGTCGTGGTCAAGGGCGATATTGGTGAGCTCAGATTCCAGGTCCTGAGCGATCATCAAATTGGTGGTTAATAAAAGTGCGACAATAATTGTGAATAGTGTTTTCATTTTAATCGTAGTTTATCTGGAAAGGGACCCTGCATTGCCAAAATTTACGCAAGGCCTATTTGAGAAAAGACCCTGCTAGAAAATTGGGTTTTAGCGTAGAAGCTTAAAACAGTTATTATTAATAAATAATCAATTGTGTACAAGAAAACAGGGCTATCTTTTTTCCTGTATCCGGATCCTTAACAATGGCTCTCCAAACATGAGTCGTTCTTCCCAGGTGTTCGGCGATACATTCACAGTGTAACTTGCCGTCTTTTTTTGCGCCAAGGAAGTTACTCTTTAATTCTATAGTGGTAAATGACCGGGCCTTTTCTGGTAAATGGGCCATGGTGGAGTAGCCTGCAATGGTGTCCGCAAAAGTGATGATACTTCCAGCATGTAAATAGCCATTAGGTGCAAAAAGTGCTGCTTTAACCGGCATTTCACCGTGCAGTTTGCCTTCTTCAATATGCGTCACCCTGATGCCAAGGAGATCAGGGAAATGCCCTTTGCCTATACTGTTGAAATGTTCAACGTTTCGTTCTTTGTTTAACATCGTAAATTAAGTTAATCTCGAAAATGATCATGGACTAAAAGTTTCCTTCCAGGGCGGCATCTACCAGGTTTTCAAATTGCACTAGTAGTTTTTCGTAGCTGCCTGCCGTCATGGTAGTTTCCGAGAAACCATTGAAACTTTTCTGTTGTAAAACGGCCATTTCGTTATCCTCATTTATGGCATTCCAGAAAATGTTGGCATTCAGGTCCCAATAATCTTTTTCTTTTTGCGTAGCTGGTTCAGCTGGTAACAACATGAATGAATGGTATTGCGTCGTTTTTACATCAATCGGTGTAAAGGTAACAACCATTAGGTGATCTGGCTCTATAAGGATAACCGTATTGGGGAAAAGATGTAGCAGGATATTCGCACCTTTCCTAAGTTGCCACTCTGAAGTCGGCAGGTCTTTCATCTTTTTCATGGTCCTTTTGGGAAAAATGATGGTGCTATGAAGCTTATTTTCAGAAACGACACTCATATTATCCAAAAAGTATGGACCAATCGTCTGGGCGTGTGCAATTTTGAAATGATAGCCTTCCAGTCCGCCATCCACCAATAATTTCCAATTACAATCCAGTTGTTCGTTTTGGAAATGATAAGGGGCCAAAGCGCCAAAATCAAATCCTTCTGTAATGGTGTACACTTCTTTTAGCCAATGATCAATGTCAAATTTGCCTTTAAACCCGTGATTGGGAACTACGAAAACCAACCCTAGCCTGACCCAGCAGTCCAACTCGATCAAACTGTGTGTGCTGGCATCAACATTGTTAAAGCCTTGGGGGTGAAATATACCTTTCAGACATCCGGCCGTGTCATATGACCATGCGTGGTAGGGACACACAATGTTCCTTTTGATATGCCCTTTTTGATCTTCTAGAAGTCGGACTCCCCGATGGCGGCACATATTCAAAAAAGCCCTGATCTTTTCATCTTTTCCTTTTACGATCAGGATCGGAATACCGGTAGCGTCATGCAAAAAATAATCTCCTGAAGCTTTCAATTGGGCTGCCGCGCCAACAACGATCGGATAGTTTTTAAAAATGATCTCCTGTTCCCTGACCAACCGCTCTTTTGAAATGTACCTTCCGGCATCAATCTGGTAGGTAATGCCATCTGCATCCTGTTTATTTTTCTGCTTTTCCAGGTTGGCAAAAATAGATTCGATGTATTGAATTTGCTGTTCTTTTTTCATGGTTATTTTTTGTTTCTGACAATGCCAGGTGTTTTGGTTTTTTGGTCGTATTGCCTGTCTGGGTGTAGGCGTTCGTTAAATTGTCTCAGGCCTTCCATGGTTTCCGGTTCGTAAATGGAGTCGAGAAATTTGGCGGCTTCTATACGTAATCCTTCTTCCAGGCTTTCGCCAAATCCGCGAACTGCCGCTTCCTTATCAGTTTTGAGTGCTGGCTGAGGCAGTGTACAGATGAATTCAGCCATTTCTATGGCTCGAGCCAGCGATTGTCCTTTGGGGACTATCTCATTGACCAGACCAATTCTGTAGGCTTCTTCTGCGCCAATTACTTTTCCTGTAATAATGAGCTCCATCGCTCTGCCCATACCAACGATCCTTGGCAACCGTTGGGTGCCGCCATCTCCCAGTCCGATATTCCATCTTCTGCAAGTCACGCCGAAAGAGGCATGTTCCTCGGCAATACGCATGTCTGCAAAACAGGCCCATTCCAGTCCCCCCGCATAAGCGACACCATTAACCGCCGCGATGATGGGCTTATAGATGTCTGTCCAGCGAGTGGGTCCGAGGATGCCATCCGCCTTTCCTTCACGGTGGATTTGTTTTTGGGCTTCTGACAAATCGATCAATCCGCCCTCGACTGCTGATTTCAGGTCACCACCACTACAAAAAGCCCGGTCACCTTCGCCTGTTATGATGGCAACCTTTAGGTCATCATTGGATTTAAATTCCTGCCAGGCTACCAATAACTCTTTATGGGTATTTGGCCCGACACAATTCATAACTTCAGGTCGGTTAAATTTGATAATAGCAATACCGTCTTGAGTCGTAAAATCGATTTCTTTGAATACCATTTCCTGAAATTTAGAATAGTTAAGATGAGGTACAGGGAAGCTTTCCCTTACCAGTTTTCACATAAGCTAAGATACAGGGTATGGAGAGAGGGGCACTTGATATAGATCAAGAATTAAACCTGGCGCGAATTCTACTGAGTGTCTCCGGAGTCATACCCAGCATTGATGCGAGATATTGGAGTGGGAGTTCATTAAACATATTACTATCAGAGTCATAGAGATACTGATAGCGTTCTTCTGCAGACATGGAAAGCAGCGCATACACCCTGTTTTCCAAAGCCGACATGAGTTTGACGAGAAACAACTTTTCGTAATTATCCCATTCCAGGATCTGTTTCCTGAGTTTTTCATAATCAGTTTGGGTGATCGTGAAAATGGTAGTATTTGTTAAGGCCTGAATGTTCCATTTGGCGGGTTGTTTCAGGAAGAAACTGGCAACATCTGTGACGAGCTGATTTTTCCCAAAGATCCAATGGGTAATGATTTTTTTATCAGAGAAAGAAAAGAACCTGAAGTAACCCTGATCAATAAGACACATTTTGCGGCAGAATTGTCCTTCCTTTACCAGGAATTCATCTTTCGATAAATGTTCTTCCTGGTAATAGGCGGTAATGTGCGGAATCAATTTTTCCGGAAGGTTAAGCTCATGTTTCAG
>JBCCHF010000008.1:0-186682 GCA_039028895.1 Bacteroidota bacterium
CCAATATCAAGCAACCAATTCCCTTCTCCTCCAGGAGGGGGACGTAAAGCAGTACTCTTCTCCCGAGGGAGAATAGTCGGGAATGTGAGTCGTAAAAGCAAGAAGTCAAGTCCGTTTCTCCCGAAGGAGAAAAGCCAGCAAAAAGGTATCGTAAAAACCAATGTCGAACAGTCAGTCCCCTTCTCCTGGAGGAGAAGGGCAAGGGATGAGGTGGCCATTATCAAAACTGCACACCCACACCGCCAGCAATATGCTCCGCCACTGCCTTGTGCGATTTCATATACAAGCCAAAGTGTACTTTATGGTGTGATCCCGGTTTCCCGAAAGGGATATAATAGCGGGTGCCCAGTTTCGCGTAGACCCAGAATGACTGGTAGTCGTTTTGCGTCAAATAAGCGCCAAGGATGAACATAAAACTTACCCTGCCAAGAATCACTTCATCTGCTGCCTGTATGGAAAAACGCATAGGCGCAAGTCTTGATTCTTTACGCGTTTCAAATTGCTCGACATGTTGAATGAAAGCCACCTGGCTCATGGGATATTCGTATTCAAATCCAAGGTGAAGGCGATTGACACGGTTGATCATACGGTGCACTGTAAAGGTTCCTATATAATGCGGGAAGGGCGGCCCACCCGTGACACGAGACTCACGGAAGCCCACTGAAAATCCAAGGTCAAAGTGGATCTTTTTATCCTTTGCAGGAATGCTGTCATAGTGAATCAGATCTTCGGGCGTCACAGGCTGTGGGGTATATTTCAGGCCAATATTAAGAGAAGGAACATTTATCCCCAGGTTCGGTTGAGTGGTGCCACCGTTAGAGAAGTGCGTATAAGACCCTGAGGTCTGTAACGTCCATTGCTTGGTGAGGTGCCAGCCAAAGCCCAACCTGAATGCGGTGACATTATTGAGATGAGACCCAATGACATTATTGGTGGGATTCGACACCTTATCGAATGGTTTACTCAAAAACGCGATGCCCGTTCCTAACCTGAAATGCATATGGAAGTGCTTTTTCTTCAGAAACTGTAATGTGAAATTTGGCATTACAGCAACTGCAGATCCCCAAATCTCGTTATCTCCGAAATTAAAGTAAGACAGGGCATAACCAATAATCGGATACTTATGTAATTGTTGCCACGGTTGGGCACCATAAGTGTTTTTTACAAGATTAAATTCGATGCCATAGGTCTTCCCGGTAATCGCAGCTTCAAACTTGGGTGTATGCTTTAGGATTCTGCCATAATGGAAGGATGTCTCGAAAGCGGTGCCTTTCAGAAATTGAGCATTCAATGACGGCAAAATCGCCACACAGGTTAGTAATGTTGCAATAAATTTTAGCACGAGGCTAAAGGTAAGCGATATTAAAATGTTAACCAAAACGCCACCTATTTAGTGACAAGAAGGCTAAATTTTCGCAAAAAAATGCAATTTTGTAAATTTTTTAGTGTTAAAACTTGCATTATTTGATTACACTTTATATCTTTGAGTCATCAAAAACCTCAAAAGTGAGGATGAATTTTAAAAATATCTACTCATTATATTGGCGATCCGGACTTTAGCCTTGGAGGAAACAGCTAGAGTCCGGTCACCAAATATCTGATAACAGATTAAAGATTTAGGAGTATAGGGGTAAGCAGTGTTGGGGAGACGTTGCCATCAGGCAATCGTCTCCCATCAACACATTTCTTTTAGTCAGTTTGAACAACAATCACTTTCAGGCAAAAGAAACGAACGCCATTTACTTCAAAAGAATTTAGTAAGCAGGGATATTCCGGATTTTTCGATCTAGTGCGTTACTTTAATTGGATTAATAAGCTGATGTGTTCTCTTATTCAGCCACCGGAGGAACATAATTGACTTGCAAGGAAGTTGTTTTGGGAAACTCAAAGAGGAGGCAGTTTCCATTAAGTCAAACAATAGTGTTCCAGTTTAGCAAAAGATCCCTGTTGGAGCATGTTTGTCAAAATATGTTGAAAACAGATTGATTAAGTGATTGGCCCGCAACTGTAGGCTGCACCACAAATTGTCAACATTTTTCGGTTTTAAGGAAGTTTAGAGCTTGAGTCTACTCGGTTAAACGTAATCGACATATTTTCTAAACATCTTGAAGTACGGTTTTTAGTGACCAAAGTCTGACTGGATTTTCAAATCCGGCTTTGTGTCTTGTTTACTTGTTTTGGGTTTAACGTCACAACCGAAATTGACAAACCTGCTCCTCCTTACTTTTTACTCATGGATGGACAATTTTTCCAACCCCAAAAAACCTTACCATCAATAAGCTGTCGAGAATCTTTGAATTTTCGCAGCTTTTTTTTGTTTCCCCTCTCAAATAGCTGGAAATTAGGTCTGTGAAAGCCACCATTATACTTTGGCACCACATTTTTTTCATGAAACACCCGACATGAAGTCACTAACACAGACCCTATTCCTGATGGCCATTCTGCTTGTAGGCTATCTTTTCATGATTCACGATTCTACAGATAGCGATGAACTTATCGCTGATCTTGAAGCAAGAGTTGGCAGTATAGATGTCCAGGAACGCGAAATCGAAGGATTGAAAAACGACATCTACGATGAAATCAAACGGTTTAATGTCAATAACAAAACCGAAGTTGACTCACTATCTCAATCCTTGAAAAAACTTAACGAAGACCTTGCCTACAACCAAAAAGTACGCAGACTAAGTCGCTCAGAAATGTCGACTTCAGAATTGATGGCATTTGACTCATCAAAGATTTCCCCTTTTAAAAAAGAGATCATAAGTATCGAAGCCCGGCTGGAAGAACTTTCCCCTCCTGATGTAGAAGCGTTAAAAGATGATATTAAGGAAGAGTTACGCACTTTGTTGAATCAAAAGAAAACACTCAATCAACTTATCATTGATTACAGCACACATTTTTTTCCAGCTCCTTCAACCGGAGGCAGAGTAGTCGTTGAAAATGGTCTTGACGCATACGGTCGACCAGCAAAAACCAGTGGGCAGCTACACGAATTGTCAGATATGCTATTTGGAAATTCTACGCCTTCCCTGGAACAGATTGAAACTTTCAGATCTTTTCATAAATTTTGGTGCGAAACTTACAATGAAGATGGAGACAAGACTTGTAGTTTCCCCTGGATATTAGTAGAGTAAGCTAAAATTGTCAGGGAATTCTCCTTTTCTAAATTTCAATTATAAACCCTTTCAATATTTTGTAAATTCGAGCTGCAAAAATAAGGATATTCAAAACTCAAACTCTATCTGATGAAAAAACTGCCTCTACTATTTGCCGCATTCCTGATGTTGTTTTCTGTCGCAATGGATGCCCAGGGAAAGAAAAAATCTGAAACAGATTTACTTAGAGAAAAACTGGAAGAATGGACTGCCAAATACGCAGACCTTCCTAACTCAAGAGACCTGAATGGTTTCTTGGAATTATATACAACTGATTACAATGGTACCCGTAGCAGTTATAAAATTACCGGTAAACTTGAGAGGAAACCGGTAGACTATCACAACCTTAAAGGTCTAATTGAACGGATACTTACAATGGAAGATCCGAGACCTCTCTATGAGATCGTTAACATCTATAATATTGGTGTTCAGGGTCGGATTGCCTACGCCTCTCTGGAAGCTAATTTCAGTCTTCATGAAGGGGATAATCTTGTAGCTAAAGGTACCGAGGTGCAAACGCTCCTTTTCCGCAAGGAAAATGGTGAATGGAAAATTGCTCAGGCTGACATCCTCAACCTTGTTGACGAACAACTCAAAGACATTTGTGGCTGTACCATATTTTCTAGTTCTGCAAACGAATATATTTCAAAGGTTCAGCGCCCAACTGGTCAGCAATACGAAGAGTTTCTCGACATGTTCGCCTTCTACCCTCTACGCGATGGCAATACACGGGTAATGATCAACACAGAAGAATTTACCTGGCTAACAAATGGTGAGCTTTGGCGGAATTACAACGAATCAAGCAACCGCGAAAAAATTGGCCGTGAAAAGAACCAAAGAAAGCTGGTCCTCATGGTACTCCAAGACGTCCTTTACAAAGACTTCTGCAGGAAAATCAGACCAAACAACTAAAGGCTGGGATTCATCCTGGCCCTAGTTACCCTTTGCCACTTTAAGTCTTCTGGCCATTAGGATGGCAATAATGCTGAAGATTATGGAAAGATAACCTACCCATTCATAGCCTACAAGACTTTCGGTGCCTTCCTCAAAGGTTACAATTGCTCCGCTAATTATTGCAGAGAGCGCAATTGCCAGTTGTTGCATTGCAGATTTTACGCTCATGAAACTTCCTCTGTTCTTGGGGCCTACAGATGCAGTTATCATAGCTTGAGGCGCTATCATCCGACCACTGCCTAAAACAAAGAACAATGACGTAACGAAAAGAGCAACAGGTATTGGGGTAACCCCAAGATTGGTGAGCCACACTACCGGGATAAAAGATAGCACCATGAGGATGGCAAACATACGCATAGCGCCTAGGCGATCTATCATACGACCAAACATAGGAGCTGTAAAAACGGTTAATGATCCGCCGATAAAGTAAAGGAGAGTAATATCATTTTGACTAAACCCTACATTCCTGGTCATATAAGGTGCGATAAACGGGATGATAATAAAATGCCCAAGAATCAGGATAATTCCCGTTGAAAGGGCATTAACCTGGTTTCGATCGCTAGTAATATTTGTAATGGTTTCCAGAAAACCTTGCTCGCGATTTACGGCCTCAAAATGATTGGTCATTGATGGAAATTTTATCAAAATAACCATCAGTATCAATCCACCAACACTTCCGATAAAATAAAAAGGTGCGTGCCAGCTAAATTGGGTGGTCAGGTACAGGCCAAGTGGCACTCCCAAAGCAGCAGCAGCAGAGAAAGCTGCCATCAAAACTCCCATCGCAGAACCCCTGCGTTTAAAAGGAAATATATCGCTAACTACTGATAAAACCAATGCTCCGATCATTCCGCCAAACAGCCCCGTCCCAAAACGAATAGCAAGGATCATAGGGTAAGTTGTGGCAAATGGAGTAACTAGCGTGCCTATTACAAAACCCGTATAAATAAACAATAATGCCCTTTTCCTGTCAAATCGATCTATGAAAAACATACCAACCATAGCTGAAATAAAGGCCCCAATTGAATAAGCAGAAACCAACCAGCCAAATTGCTGAGGATTGATGCCAAAAAGGGTCATGAAAATATCACCCAATGGCATCATGATCATTGAATCTACGATGTTGGTGAAGTTAACGGCAGCCAGTAAAAAAAGTATAAATCGTTCCTGCCTCATGAATTACCCTACGCTTTGAGTTTTGATTAGGGTTGCCAAAGATACACTCTTATAATGGGCTTTCAGCTAAATTGGTTAAGTTCGCATTGTTTTATGGAATATAATTCTGACATCTGTATAATCGGAGCTGGACCAGGTGGTGCAGCGGCAGCCATTAAACTTGGTCAACTGGGCGTCAACTGCCTTTTAGTCGATAAGTCATCATTCCCAAGAGACAAGATCTGTGGTGATGGTATTAGTGGTAAAACTGTAACGCTTCTCAACAGACTAAATCCGGAAATAGTTGATCGAATGCATACGGATCACGAACATCTGGATTGTTGGGGCGTAAAGTTCGTTGCACCAAACCTGAAAGAGCTGGATTTCTCATTCCGTGATAACTTCAATCCGCTTGAAGATGTACCTCCAGGATTTATTTCTAAAAGAATAGACTTTGACAATCTGCTAATCGAGGAAGTCAAAAAAGATCCTAAAATAAAATTACTGGAAGGTGTAAATCTCATGTCCTTCCAAAAGGAAAACGATCTTTTCATACTGTCAGACAGAAATGGTGAATACACGATAACCACCAAATTGGTAATTGCGGCAAACGGCGCTCAATCGGCATTCAGCAGACAGATTGGCGGTCTTGAAAAGGAGCCAAGACACCATGCAGCAGGCGTTAGGGCTTATTACAAAAATGTTGAGGGCGTTACGCAAAACAATTATATAGAGTTACACTACCTCAAGTCATTTTCTCCAGGATACTTTTGGATTTTCCCACTTCCTGATGGTCACGCGAACGTTGGTGCTGGTATGAGTTCAAAAAAGATCAGCCAGAAAAAGGTAAATCTCAAAAAAGCGCTTACCGAAATAGTGGAACATCATCCGGTCATTAGTAAACGATTCCAGAAGGCAGAGCGCATTGGGTCGATTAAAGGTTTTGGACTACCACTTGGCTCGAAGAAAAGGAAAATTTCGGGAGACCGATATATGTTAATCGGAGATGCGGGCCACCTGATAGATCCCCTTACAGGCGAAGGTATCGCCAATGCCATCTACAGTGGTACTATTGCTGCAGAAATTGCCGCCAAAGCCATCGCTGCCAACGATTACTCTGCTGAATTTCTAAAAGCATATGATGAAAAAGTATTCAGGGTAATGGGTCCGGAACTTCAAATCAGCTACCAGTTGCAGAAAATGTTAAGCTACCCATGGCTTTTCAATATTATGGCCAACCTCACCATTAAAAACGATAAGCTTGGAGAGGTCATTTCATGTATGTTTAAAGACATTGATGTGAGAAAGAAAATTACCAACCCGATCTTCCTGTTTAAAATGCTTCTGAATATCAGATAAAATTAGGCTAATTCAGACCTGCTGTTTATTTTTGTAGCGTTTTTAAAAACCATAAACTGACCGCCCAAAACCGGAATAATTAAATCCTGAATCAATGAGTCATATCGAAAATAGTGGCGCCAAAGGAAGATGCTTTATTACCTTCGTGGTATTCTTTATCTTATTCATTCTAATGTTGGTAATGATCTACCAAAGGAACTTTCAACTTGAATTTTAAGACAGGCCTAAAGGATCTGTAATTTGGCAAATTTGAGCATAATCCTCTTTTGCCCTACCTCTTCGAAGAAAATTGTCGCAACCTGGTTGCCTTTTGCTCCTTCAAGACTCAAAACCTTTCCCTTTCCAAATCGAAGGTGCTGAATGGATTGCCCCACCATTATATCTTCTGCCTTTGATGGCTGAAAGTTAGGGTCGGGTTTAACTTCTTTTACTTTCTTCAGATTACGCATTTTAAGTGGTCCGGTGGTTTTGCTTTTTTGTACACCTCCTCCCAAGCCACCTGGAGAAATATGACCGCGACTTCCCATCTCAATATTTTCAAGGGAAATTTCTTCGATAAAACGACTGGGGTCATTGAACCTGACATTCCCAAAACGGTAACGACTTTTTGCATAAGACAGGGTTAAGAATCGCTCCGCCCTCGTAATAGCCACATAAAACAAACGTCTTTCCTCGTCAAGACCGTCAAATGACTGCATCGCCATATAGGAGGGGAATAGCTGTTCCTCAAGACCCACCACAAAAACTGAAGGGAATTCCAACCCTTTCGCAGAATGAACAGACATCAGAGAAACATGATCGTCATTATCTGTGTTGGTGTCAAAATCGGTAAGTAAGGCGATATTCTGGAGATAAGCCGAGAGACTTTTGTCTTCAGGGTCAGTACCTTCTACGACTTCATCACTATCTACAAATTCCTTTATTCCATCTAACAAAGATTGGACGTTTTCGTATCGATTGAGTCCTTCAATCGTATTGTCTTTTTTCAGTTCAGAAACTACGCCTGACTTGTCAATAATCTCAGATGCAATTTCGTAGGCATCCTGGTTTTCTGCTTTCTTCTGGGCAGCTTTGATCAATTTGACAAACTCGCCTGTCGGTTTTACGACACGAGCAGTAAACCCGTGGCGATCAATAGCAGAAATGACTTCCCACATAGTCTGAAATTCGTCATCGGCTATTTTACTGATCTTTTCTATGGTCGTCCTTCCAATTCCTCGTTTTGGATAATTCAATACCCTGCGTAATGCCTCTTCATCTTTCGGATTGATGATCAAGCGCAAATAAGCAATCACATCTTTTATCTCTTTTCTTTGATAAAAAGACAATCCGCCATATACTTTGTAGAGTATATTATGCCTCCTCAAAAACTCTTCAAATATCCTTGATTGTGCATTGGTCCGGTAAAGAATGGCAATTTGTTTATTCTTCAAATGATGCCTGGTCTTTTGCTCAAGGATCATGTCCGCGATCCGTTTCCCTTCTTCGGTATCCGAAACTGTCTTGATCAACTTGATACGCTCGCCAGAGTCTTTGGCTGACCAGATACTTTTTGGAATCTGTTTTTTATTAAACGTGATTACAGTATTAGCGGCCTGAACGATATGCTTGGTTGACCGATAATTCTGTTCCAGCTTAAACAGTTTCAGGTCAGGATAATGCTTTTGAAAGTCCAGGATATTCTGAATCGTGGCACCCCTGAAGGCATAAATACTTTGAGCATCATCACCAACAACACAAATGTTCTTCGGGCTTTCCGGATAATTCACCAGTTTCCGGATAATGGAATACTGTAAATAGTTAGTATCCTGAAATTCATCAACCATTAAAAACCTAAACCGCTCTCTGTATTTGGCCAATACATTTTCCGGGTTTTTCCTGAAAAGGAGATAGGTTTGATACAACAAATCATCAAAATCCATTGCTCCTGATCGCTTACAGCGGGCGACATACTGACTGTAAATCCGGTACAGGTATGGGCGTTTAGTGCCTCGGTCCTGCTCTCTCAGGGCTTCATTTTCCCTGTAAGCTTCTGCAGAAATAAGATTGGATTTTGCTGATGAAATTCTAACCCTTATACCGGATGCTGCATACACTTTTGGGTCCAACCCCATTTCGCGAACGATATTGCTGATAACAGACTGCGTATCCTGCGTGTCGTAAATTGTGAAGTTGGAAGGATACCCGATTTTATCTGCCTCAACTCTTAATATTCTGGCAAAGATCGAGTGAAAAGTACCTGCCCATACTAACCTGGCCCTGTCCCCAACCACGCTCCTGATCCTTTCCTTCATTTCCTTGGCTGCCTTATTGGTAAAGGTTAGGGCAAGAATACTGTAAGGGGCTACATCGGATTCGATCAAATGGGCTATGCGGAAAGTCAACACCCGTGTTTTACCTGACCCTGGCCCGGCTATTACGAGGACAGGTCCGTTAATCGTAGTAACGGCATCCTTTTGAACATCATTTAACTCGTCTAGGTAGTTCAACTCAATATTTTTTTCCTATGTTTTTGTTGCTCCTCTCAATTCTTTAGTCGACTTGCCAACTCCACGTGGGAGGGCATTGAAACATCGGATCGGTTTAATGTTTAAAATGTCTGGTGCCAGTCATCACCATAGCAACATCATGTTCGTTGCATTTATCGATACTATCCTGATCGCGGATTGACCCTCCAGGTTGCACAACTGCCGTGATGCCTGCTTCCTGGGCAATGTCCACACAATCGTTGAACGGGAAGAAAGCATCTGAGGCCATGACTGCACCATTGAGGTCAAATCCAAATGCGCTTGCTTTTACGATGGCCTGCTTGAGGGCATCAACACGGCTGGTTTGGCCGCACCCCATAGCTATCAATTGCTGATTTTTAACCAACGCAATGGTGTTGGATTTGAGATGTTTGACACAACGATTCGCAAATACAAGATCTGTTACTTCTTCAGGGGTAGGTTTTCTGTTAGTTGCTGTTGTGAAATCGGTAGCTGTTTCCATTTTGGTATCTGCATCTTGTTCGATGACCCCATTTAGGATAGATTTAAATACTTTTGGCTGAACGCCAAATTCCTTGATCTTCAAGACGATTCTTTTCTTTTTCTGAAAAAGGATATCTAAAGCTTCCTGGCTGTAAGATGGTGCAATAATCACTTCAAAGAATAATTTATGTACCTCTTCAGCTGTTGCCGCATCAACTTCTGTATTGCAAACCAGGATGCCTCCGAATGCTGAAATCGGATCGCCTGCCAGTGCATCATTCCATGCTTCCAGAAGAGTAGGCCTGGTAGCAGTTCCACAGGCGTTCGTATGCTTTAACACTGCGAATGTTGGGTCATCATTCCTGAATTCTGTCATCAGGGCTACTGCAGCATCAATATCAACAAGGTTGTTGTATGACAAGGCCTTGCCATTCAGTTTCTCGAAAAGGTCATCAAGGTTACCATAGAAAACACCTTTTTGGTGTGGGTTTTCACCATAACGAAGCTCTTTATATGCATGGATGCTATGCTTAAAAACCGGTGTATCAGTATTTCTGTTAAAGTGATTAAAAATCGCGCAATCATAATTTGATGAAACCGCGAAAGCCCTTCTCGCAAACTCTTGTCTTTCATCCACATTCGTTTCCCCACCGTTTTCCTTTAGAATATCCAATAATTCACCATAATCTGCTTTTGAAGGAACGACCAGTACGTCTTTATAGTTTTTGGCAGCTGCCCTTATCAATGAAATACCACCAATGTCGATTTTCTCAATGATCTTTGACTCATCAGAAGTTGTAGCTACTGTTTCCTCAAAAGGATAAAGATCAACCACGACGAGGTCAATCTCAGGAATATCGTATTCATCCAATTGCGAAAGATGACGGTCTTCTCTCCTGGCAAGAATGCCTCCAAAGACTTTCGGGTGCAAAGTTTTTACCCTGCCATCAAGGATAGAAGGATAGGTCGTCACCTCTTCAACCGCTGTAACTGGCACCTCCAGTTGTTCAATAAACTTTTGTGTGCCGCCAGTTGAGTAAATGGTAACGTCTAAAGCTTTGAGCTCCTCGACGATCGGCTCAAGGCCATCTTTGGAAAATACAGAAATAAGGGCTGACCGAATTTTTTTCTTGGACATGGCTTGGTTTGTTTTGTATGGCAATTTGGCTCTTAAAAAATTGACAATGAACGCTTTAAACTAAAATTCATTATCTCAAAAAATAGTGTAGGAGGCTCAAAATTTGAAAGCACAAAGTTACAGTTTTCCAGTCAATTTTTTGAAGGTTTTTTATCAACAAAAAAGACAATTTTATCCACAAAGAAAACCCTAACTTGCACCTTATATGATCCAACAAAAAGAAATTATTCTACCTGCTTTCCCCAGGGGTTTTCACCTGATTACTAACCATATCCGCAAACATCTGCCTGATTTCCCAAAAGAAGGATTACTCCATATTTTCATTAAACACACTTCAGCTGGGCTGACCATTAACGAAAACTATGACCCTGACGTCAGGCAGGATTATGAGACAATTTTCAACAAACTCATTCCTGAGAATGACCCTGATTACGTCCATACCATTGAAGGGCCGGATGATATGCCAGCACATGTAAAATCTTCACTGGTCGGGTCTTCTGTTTCCATCCCGATTACGGAGGGGAAATTAAATCTGGGCACATGGCAAGGCGTTTTTCTTTGCGAATTCAGGAATCGTGGTGGAGCCAGAAAACTGGTGCTAACGGCTTGGTCCTAGTTTGGATTTGGGGAAACCCCTACTACAGTAATCTAATATTTGGGAAGGATGGTGATTTCACTAAGATATGGCTCAAATGAAGCTTCTTTAGCAATACCATCCAACGAGGTAGGCGTTTTGTTTCAATACGAAATAATGGCTACTATTAAATCAACGAATTATTATCCCATATTCACCTTTTAACCATAGATCTGTATTTTTTGGCTGCTCTACACCTTTTTTCAACTTCTAAAAAACCCAGTTCCATTAAAATGCGCCTGTAAATCAGTATCTTGCCTGACCCATATTTCTTCACCTTTAAAACCCTCGTAATATGGCTTTCGACATCGAAATGATCCGGCGGGTTTACGAAGAGCTTCCAGGCAAGATTGCTGAAGTTCGTTCCGCACTTAACCACCCGCTCACCCTTACCGAAAAGATTCTTTACACCCATCTTCACCCTGATTCGCCCCTTCAAAACTACCAACGAGGTAAAGATTATGTATTCTACTCTCCTGACAGGGTAGCGATGCAGGATGCAACAGCCCAAATGGCGCTTTTGCAATTTATGATGGCCGGAAAAGACAAAGTCGCCGTTCCCACTACTGTACATTGCGACCACCTTATCCAGGCTAAGATAGGCGCCGAAACAGATCTTAAAACTGCCTTGGATACCAATAAAGAAGTTTTCGACTTCCTTTCATCCGTCTCTAATAAATATGGAATTGGTTTCTGGAAACCTGGTGCCGGTATCATCCATCAAATTGTTTTGGAGAACTATGCCATTCCTGGAGGTATGATGATCGGAACTGATTCTCACACTGTAAATGCAGGAGGCCTTGGCATGGTTGCTATCGGTGTTGGAGGTGCAGATGCGGTAGATGTGATGGCTGGCATGGCATGGGAGCTAAAAAACCCAAAATTGATTGGAGTTAAGTTAACCGGAAAAATGAATGGTTGGACATCTTCAAAAGATGTGATCCTCAAAGTAGCGGGCATCCTGACAGTTAAAGGCGGAACAGGAGCCATCGTTGAATATTTTGGTCCTGGTGCATTGAGCCTTTCCTGCACAGGTAAAGGAACTATTTGTAATATGGGAGCCGAAATCGGAGCTACCACCTCTACTTTTGGTTATGATGAATCCATGAGTCGTTATCTAAAAGCTACGGATCGTGAAGATGTTGCAGAACTTGCGGATAGCGTATCCGAACACTTAACTGGTGATCCGGAAGTGTATGCCAATCCAGAAAAATATTTTGACCAGGTTATTGAAATTGACCTTTCAACTTTAGAACCACATGTTAATGGCCCGTTCACCCCGGATTTAGCATGGCCGATTTCAAAATTGGCTGATGCTGTCGATGAATTCGAATATCCTGAGGTGCTTGAAGTAGGCTTGATAGGCTCGTGTACCAACTCTTCGTATGAAGACCTGGATCGTGCAGCTTCCTTAGCTAAACAAGCCGTCAAGAAAAAACTCAAAGTAAAATCAGAATTTACCGTAACACCAGGCTCTGAACAGATCAGGTTTACCGTTGAGCGTGATGGCCAGTTGGACGCATTCGAACAAATCGGTGGTATTGTACTCGCCAATGCTTGCGGGCCCTGTATAGGCCAATGGGCAAGGCATATGGAAAACCCTGACAGGAAAAATTCGATTATTACCTCCTTTAACAGGAATTTTTCGAAAAGGAACGATGGAAATCCAAAGACTCACTCCTTTGTAGCTTCTCCAGAAATCGTAACGGCTATGGCTATTGCAGGATCTATGAAGTTCAACCCGCTTACCGATAGTTTGATCAATGAAGATGGAAAGTCTGTGAAATTGGATCCACCAGTAGGTGTAGAATTACCTCCAAAGGGGTTTGATGTGGAAGATCCTGGCTTTATTCCACCTATTGAAGATGGTTCTGGTATCGAGGTCGTTGTAGACCCAAACTCCAACAGGCTTGAATTGTTGACGCCATTTGAACCACTTACCGTAGATCAACTAAAGGGCATGCGGGTATTGATCAAGGCAAAAGGCAAATGTACGACTGACCATATTTCCATGGCTGGCCCATGGTTGAAATTCAGAGGGCATTTAGACAATATTTCCAATAATTGTTATATCGGTGCTGTTAATTATTTTAATGAAGAGACTAACAATATCTACAATGCGGAAACAGGAGAATATGGTCCAGTTCCTGATACAGCGAGATATTATAAAGCCAACAACATTGGTTCTGTTGTATTTGGTGAAGAGAATCTGGGAGAAGGTTCTTCCCGCGAGCATGCTGCAATGGAACCAAGACACCTTGGCGTTAAAGCAGTTATCGTAAAATCATTCGCCCGCATCCATGAGACCAACCTGAAAAAACAGGGGATGCTGGCCCTGACCTTCGTTAATAAAGATGATTATAATCTTGTAAGGCAGGATGACAAAGTGGATATCCTAGGCCTTGACTCTTTTGCCCGTGGTAAAAACCTGACAGTTGTGCTCCATCACGCTGACGGCACCAAAGACTCCTTTGAAGTGGCACACACTTATAGTGAACAGCAGATTGAATGGGTTCAGGCTGGGTCAGCCCTGAATAAGATCAGAGAAGAAATGAATCTTTAGTCATTTACTTTCCATAATAAAAAAAAGTGCGATCAAATGACCGCACTTTTTTTATTCACTATCCTTTAAACACGCCTTAGGGATGGAGATAATTGTCCCTGCAGACTCTTGTCCAAGTAAAATACCCCCTGTACATACATCCGGAAACAGGTGATTGATTAATGGTCCTCCGGTATTAACTTCCACTATCCTAATACTATAGGCATTAACATTACTTTTAACGACTTCACCAGTCCAGCCTTTTCCCTGGGGGAATCCAGAATACTGGATCAGATCACCTGCATTGTAATCATCAATTTCTCCTAAAGGTGTTAATGTATTTGATGGAGCTTCATCTGAAGAAGGGGATTCCGCTTCGGGAACGGAAATTTTTTCATCTCCATTTGACAGATGCTTATCACCCCCTATATAATCGTTAAAATAAGCAAAACACAAAATAGCGACAACAATTACAAACATTACTGCTGTCTCTTCCTTTTGACGTGAAGTATCTTTTCCTTTTGTCATTAAGATTAAGGCTTAGGAACAGAAGATAAGTATTTTGCCAAATTTATTCGCTTTCTTCGATCTCTTCCGGAACGACTTCACTACTGGGGTCAGATTCTGGTTCTGGGGCAGGCATTGGTATGGGTTTAGCTACATCGGCTTCAGCAGCTTTCTTAAGGTCTCCTAATCCTTTATCGAGGTAGGTCGACATTCGGCCTGGCATCATTAGTGCGAAGATTTTTCCTAGAGGACTCATGCCCATGTCGGCTCCGAACCCCCATGTAACTTTTGTGCCCGATCCTTCTGAAGTGAAAGACCAGGTGCCATATCCTTCTCCTTGACCATCAAATTCCAATTTTGTTTTTATTGAGGATGGCGCTTCTGACTCAGTTATGGTTAACTTCCCGGCACCTGCTTTTTCACCTGCCCAGGTGAAATATGCCCCCGGACCAGAAGCCTGGCCACTATACGTTACCGTGATGGTGGGGTCATCATCATCGTATGGTGACCAGTTATCCCAGTTTGGCAAGATATGAGCCTGATCAAAAGCAAATTGAGGTGCAGTATCCACTACGATTGATCGCTCGGTATAGACTTCTGAGTCGACAAACAGGTAAAGACCAGCAAGTAAAAGGACCAGAAAGCCTCCTATTATTGTTAAAACTTTCTTTATCATAATTTCATAGTTTATTGGATGTTATGAATTTACCTTAATCAAAAATAAAACAATTAGTTTTTATTTAGAAATATTTTGTTTTATTTATTTGTGTCAGGAAATAAAAAAAGCCATCCCGGAATTACCAGGATGGCTTTAATATTTTTGGAAATTAAGCGAACTACTGCTTAACTACTTTTTCTACAAAAAATCCAGATCCTGTATCAACCTGGATGAAATAAGAACCAGGAGGATAGTTTTCAAGGCTCAGTTCTTTTTGAAACAACCCCTGATGCTCAGGGTAGATTTGTGTTTCCAGCAACCTTCCTAAAACATCCACTACTTCGAGGGTAACATCAGCGGTACCGCGAAGTTCGAGTTTTACAGTTACCTCGTCTGCCGTAGGATTAGGGAATACCAGCACGGTTGATAAATCATTTGCTTCTGCGTCGCGTTTTAAAAGGATTACATCAGACATTGAGATGGAACCATCAAAATCAACGGTTTTCAGCCTGTAATAAGATTCATATAGCGGATTTTCATCCTGTAAAGAATATTCGAGTACATTTTCAGAATTCCCGGCTGCCGGCACTCTACCAATTTCAATGAAGGCTTCTTCTACAGGATTGCCAGAACGCTCAATAACATGCCATTGTGTATTCTGCTCAGAAAGTGTTGTCCAGTATAGTTCATTATACCTGTCGAATACTTCACCTTCAAAGTCAATCAGTTCCAAAGGCAGATTTGAAGTAGCAGGAATATTTTGTGAATCAAAACAGTTGATCAATAACTGTCCGCCAAATTGGTTAACAAAACCCCATTGGTTTAGAATATTCGGATCCGGATCCTGGCATTCACCGTGGAAAATCAGGAAGTTTTCAGGACGGATAAGAAAATCAGGGGAAGCAGCATTTGTAATTTGGAAAGCCTGTGTACCATCAAAAGTCATTGAGATGGTCATGATTCTCGTCGTTACGCCGACTGGCATTAATTGTACAGGGTGTAATGCTAAATCTCCATTACCTGTGTGATCCAACTGGTACTTCATGTCATAAGTTGGGCCAGCAGGCATAGGGAATGTCTTAGCTGGGGAAATAGCAGCCAGCCCTAGTTCAAGGCGGCAATTAGCCGGAAAAGTACAACCCTGGTCCCAAACTCCTGGAAACGCAACCGCGTCGACATCAGTTAAAGAAGGGACATTGGTTGTATTATAACCCAATACAAAAGGTACAGTGATCAATTCAAAATCAATCACGAAGTTATTGGTAAAGAAAACTTCAAGATCAGCAGAAACTACATTACCCATACCATTCGTAGAGATAGAAACGGGTTGCATAGTAAGGGTGAAAGCTGTACCACCACAGCTGCCACAAGGAAGAATTTGTGCTTTCAGGCTTGTACCTGAAAAGAAAACAACTAAGGCTATACAGATAAGGTTTGTAAAAATTGCCTTTTTCATAGGTTAGGAAATTTTATGAAATAAAAATCTCAAAATGAGTTAAATAATAAGAGTAAACAATAAAATGCTGGGTTAATGTAAATTATGCTATCTCTCAAAAGAAGAAAGGATACTCAAATATACACTAAAATTAGCATGATTCTAAGTTTTCAATAAGGTTTATGACAATTTCGATTGTAATTTCCAAACAACAAGTTTACGTCATTGGCATCAACCTGTCCGTCCATGTTAACATCCTCGTTTCCAAAGTAAGGAATTGCATTATAACTTTGAAAAAGTAAATTGATGTCATTGGCATCTATTTGACAATCAAATGTTTGTACATTACCTGCGATCGCTCCGAAAAATGTTCCTTCTATGGAAAATAATCCGCTCATCGGATCATCATTCAAGAAATTATTGCGAAAAGCAGCCTCCATGTCAAGCGTGAAGTCGTAACAAACTGTTCCACTTTGGTCAGGAAATTGTGGCTCTGCACTTACAACCGGCAGATGACCACGGTGATGTAATTCAATAAAATATCCTGATGTTGAATTCACTGCCATTGCAATGTTATCACCATTAACGTCTGTAACGCTCCCGTCAGTATGCAATACCCCTGCGGCCATGCCCAACATTATCGAAGGATCGTCACCATCTCTTACAATAAGCATAATCCAGTCAACCATATCATCAGGTATTGATGCCTGATCTGGGAAAAACTCAGGACCATTATAAAACCATGGCACACCAGTGTAAGGAGGTGTCAATGGTAATAGCCCCAATAAGTTTAGGGTGTTACGCATACGATCATTAGGACCCAGGCTGAAAGGATTGAATGATCCCTGGATAAAGACATCCGGACAGAAATTCACTGTTATCGATGGTGAAACAGTGACTGTAGCTGCACACGATGATATATTACCACCACAATCAATAACGGTAAGATCAACAGTATAATCACCCGGAAATGTAAATGTATCCTGAGAAAGACTTAATGAGTCAATACAACATTCATCATTACTTCCGGCATCGATCATTGATGGATCAACCGTTACCGAGCCATTTGGCCCTAAGGAAACAAAAATATTCTGACAAAGCGCGGTCGGTGGCGTTCCATCAACCACGGTCACTGAGGTGTTGCAAGTATTTTGATTACCACTTGCATCAGTGACAAGTAATTCAACTAAGTTCGTGCCAACATCTGCGCAATTGAACAAAGGTTGGTTTATCGAAGCCTGAAGGAAAGTGCAATTATCGCTGCTACCGTTATCAAGATCGCCGGCGCTAATCACCCCATTTCCATTATTATCAAGGGTTACCACCAAATTAGGAAGACACACAGCCACAGGACTCACATTGTCTTCGATGGTTACATTTGATGTACATGATGAAGTGTTACCATTGTTGTCAGTCACTGTTAGCACTAAATCTCTGGTGGTGCCAACTTCATCACAAGTGTAGTTGGTTGGGCCTCCAGTGGCCAAATCTGTAATTGAAAAGCCGGAAAGACCGCATGGATCAGCACTTCCTCCATTAATATCAGAGAAAGTTACGGTTACTACTCCACCATTATTGACAGAAACCGTGACATCCAAACAACTTACTACAGGTCCTAGTGTATCGACCACAGTCACTGTCGAATTGCAGATAGAGACATTACCATTTGCATCAGCCACCGTCAATACAACGGTATTATCTCCTACATCGTTACAAGTAAAGAAGTCTGGAGAAACATTGACAGAGGTTATCCCACATGGATCTGTGACAACTCCTTGCACTTCAAGGGGATCAAGTGTCGAAAACCCGGCTTCATTAAGATATAAAGTGAAATCCTGACACACCGCTTCCGGTGGCGAATTATCTTCTATCGTAATGAAAGACTCACATGTTGAGACGTTGCCATTGACATCGGTCACATTTAATGTTACTACATTTATTCCAATATCAGCACATCCAAAAGCAGGAGGGGTAACTGTCATAGAGACAATTTGGCAATTATCATTTGATCCGTTGTCAATTTCTCCAGCAGTAACATCTGCTTCTCCCGAACTATCCAACTCAACGACTATGTTCTGACATAGTGCAACAGGGGAAATATTGTCTTCAATTGTTACAGTCGCAGAACAGGTAGATTCATTATTATTGACATCTAATACCGTCAAAATTATTTCCTGGTCCCCTACATCATCACAACCAAAAACTTCCTGCGAAAGCACAATTGAAGCTATTCCACAAGCATCTGTGCTGCCACCATCAACTTCTGCCGCACTAACGGTACCTTCTCCATTTGCATCAAGTTCAATTGTTACAGACTGACAAATTGCAGTAGGTGCCGTTTGATCCTCTACCACTACATTAGCGGTACATGTACTTGAATTTCCATTACTATCGGTTACCATCAACACTACCGGGTTAACAGGGCCAACAGCACTACAATCAAACAAGGAAGGTGTTACAAGGAATTCTGATACAAGACAGGCATCCTGACTACCATCGTCGATACTCAAAGGATCAAGTAATCCTTGTCCCATTTCGTTTAAAACGAGGGTAAAATCCTGACAACTCGCCATTGGGGCTGTCGGGTCACTAACGATGACATTCGTACTGCAAGTTGATGCATTGCCACTAAAATCTGTGACAGTTAAGACTACCTGGTTTATGCCGACATCTAAACAACCAAATATAAACTGATCGAGCTCTAAACTTTCAATACCACAGACATCAACACTTCCGTTATCAACCATTTCTCCCGTAATTGAAGCCTGACCAGTTTCATCAAGATCAATGGACAAAGACTGACATTGTGTAATTGGTGGTGTAATATCTTCCACTGTAACTGAAGCCTGGCAAAGGTTGATATTCCCGTTTACACCGGTAACTGATAAGGTAACCGGGTTAGCCCCTAAATTGGAACAATCGAAAACATTGGGGGTAACCGCCATTCCAGACAAACCACAGGCATCCTGACTACCACCGTCTACTTCAGCTGGCGACAGAATCACATTGCCCGAGTCGTCAAGCTGGATCGTTACATCCTGGGCCAGACACTCTGGTATCGTGTTATCCTGTATATCAATCTGGGAAGAGCAAAACCCGGAATTACCTGCAGCATCAGTCAATGTCAAGGTTATGGGTACAATACCTACATCCGAACAATTAAATGTAGACTGAGAAAGTGTTGCCTCTAATGGCCCAGAGCAATTATCAAAACTGATGGTACTGATCACGTTGTCTATGATCGATTGCGGAATGGTTAATTCTCCAAATTCATTCAATGTAAAAGCAATTAAGCCAATACAACCTGCAATAGGATTCTCGTTATCTGAAACACTAACAGTGAGTGCACAGGTTACTGTATTCCCGTTTTCATCAGTTATGCTCCACACAATCAGGTTATCTCCCTCTGGTAAATTAGCACCAGCCAGAGTGTTCTGAGATGGAGAGCCGGGGAAATTATGGGTTACTTCTAGATTAGGACAATTATCGTTCACCAGCAGCGGGTCAAACTCATTACCCTGCACAGTATAGAAGCAATCGTAAAGAAATAGAAAATCATCAGCTGTGCCACGTGAAGCATCCTGAGGGCATGAAATTTCAGGTAATTGGTCATCCACAACTGTAACAATTACCTCACAAGTTGTCTGATTGCCATGTTCATCCGTTATCGTCCATATGATCGGGTTATCACCTATCGGCAACAAAGCTCCGGCTAGGGTACTACCACCTCCGTCATAATTATGCTGAATAGCCTCAACCCCACAATTGTCTTCATTAAGAACAGGGTCAAACTCCATACCCTGAACCTCGTAGAAGCAGTCAGTCGTATTCCCATCTTCTGAAGTGTTGCGCACATCGCTATTCGCGCAGACAATTTCAGGGTCTTCATCATCAATTATCGTAACATTAAACGAACATGTGCTTGTGTTACCTGCCATATCACTGACTGTCCAGATAACTGTCGTGGTACCAGGGTTGAAAATCTGAGTTTGTAAGCTGGTTCCTCCAAAAGCATAATCATGAAACATATCTGTTACACCACAATTATCAGCCTGGCCTAAAGGATCGAACTCCATACCCTGAACCGTGTATCGACAATCGGAAAGGATGTTATCCTCTGAGGTGCCTCTTACCTGATCATCAGGACAAGTTAATACAGGTTGTTCACCATCTTGAACAGTAACATTCATTGAACATATGGCGCTATTACCATAAATATCAACAGCCGTAAACACTATAGTACTAATCCCTACAGGAAATTCGGTGCCTGCATCAACTTGAGCAGTATTGGGTTGACCCGTTGAGGTACCAGTGTCTGTAACATTATCTGCAAATGTTATTTCAAAATCGATCCGATCTACTGCACAGTTGTCCGAAGCGGATGCGATTACATCTGTCACTAACGCACTGCAAAAGTCAGGGTCATTAAGTACCATAGTATCGGCCGGACAAGTGATTATTGGCAATAGATCATCAACAACCGTAACTGAGCTAAAACACGACCCAGAATTACCGTTCACATCCATAGTAGCCCAGGCTATATCAGTGGTACCGATGGGGTAGTTCCCACTTGCATTGGCTCCCTGGCTATCTGCGAAAAGAGAATTATTTATCAAAAAATTAATCGCACAGTTATCAGAGGCCGTCGCGGGAGGAAGAATTACTGAAGCCCCACAATTAGAAAGACCTGTTTCACTAATATTTACCGTTACCGGAATGGGTGCGTCGCATGTAGGAAATTCATCGTCAATAATGACGATAGTTTCTGAGCAAGAAGCAGAATTTCCGGATGCGTCACTGATCGTCCAGGTCACTGTTGTTGACCCTACCGGGAATATGGCACCATTGAGTGTCGAATCAAAGGCAGCCAATATATAATCGTGTGTAAGCGTGAACGAACAATTATCTGCAACAGAAGCAGGGTCAAACTCATCATTTGAGGCCACATAAGCACAATCCCCCAAATTATCACCGGAAGAATTGCTTTGGTAAGGATTGGTTTGGCAGGATATTGTAGGCGGCTCAGGGTCTGTAACAACAACCTCTGAAATACAGGTTCCTGTGTTACCAGCTCCATCTGTAACTGTAAGCGTTATCAGGTTGCTTCCAAGGTTTGAGCAATCAAAACTATTCATATCCAATTGGAGGAAAGGCGCCAGGTCACAATTATCAAAACTTCCATTATCAACCTGCGACAACATTAGGGACACCTGTCCGGTACCGTTAAGAACGAGTTGCACATCCTGGCAAAGGGCATTCGGTGCTTCATTATCTTCAACTGTAATGCTAAATGAGCAGGTTGCCGTATTTCCAGATGCATCAGTAACTTCATATATTTCAATATGATTGCCAATGAGGAATTCACCGCCTTCTCCGATTCCACTCAACAAACTGGTTACTGCACCCGGACAGTTATCTTCACCTACCGGAGCCGTATAATTAACCGTGGCAAAACATTCTCCTGTATCAGTAGAAACGATAAAATCACCAGGGCAGCCTGAAGCGTTGAATCCAATAAATTCGGGCAACTCTGTATCTAATACCTCTACAGTGGTTTGACAAGTCAGCTCATTCCCGTCATCATCTCTGACTCTCCAATCTATTGTCGTGGTGCCTACCGGGTAATTATCGCTTGCATCGTTACCAAGGGTCCAAATTTGCCCTCCATCAATTGAATATTCAATAATGGGGGTACAATTATCTTCAGCAAATAGGGGTTGAATATTTACAAATGATGAGCATTGACCTTGTTCATTTTCAATTGATGATTGACTGGGAGGACAAGATAAAATTACAGGATCAATATTGTCCTGCAGATTTAAGGTTGACAAACAAATGGAAGCATTTCCTGTCCCGTCTGAAACGAACAAGGTAATAGGTATAGGACTGCTTAATAAATCTCCACAGTTAAACTCCAGGCATGGTTCTGGAGGTAGCAGCGAACCTGTTATTTGTATTTCAAGCACTACCGGAGTGCCACAAATCCCAAAACTGCCGCTATCGAAACTTTCAGCGCAAACTTCGACTACCCCGGCAGGAGTCAGAGCAGCACTTACCGAGATATCACAAAGTGCAACCGGAGGCTGAGGGTCAATTACCGTTACCAGGGTTTGACAACTATCGATATTTCCAGAAAGATCAACAGCTGTCCATGTTACGGTAGTCGTTCCAACCTGGTAAGGAGAAGTAAGGGATAAACCATCACTCCTTTCCGGAATTACGGACACAACGCCATCGCAACTATCCAGGGCAGCAGGAGGCGTCAGATTCACTGTTGCGGCACACGGTCCAACATTTGCCTCTACTGTTATTGATGACAAACAACCTGTCAATTCGGGAACAGTGTCATCTGCTACAGCAACACTAAAAGAACAACTTTCAAATGCACCAGATTCATCTGTGGCAGTTAACGTAACCGTCAACACATCACCAGGCATAGTAGAGAATTGCCCTGCTGGCGGAACTTGGGCAACGGTAATATTTTGAGAACAATTATCCGACACCTGGGCCTCAGATGTGAAATCCGGCAAATCGGATGCCATACAATCATCCGGAAAAACTGCAATTGTAGTATCTGAAGGACAAACTATTGCCGGTTCATTAATATCGTTAAATGCTATAGTGATGGAGCACCCTGAACCATCTGGCGTATTACCACCCAATGCCGCTGTACCACTAAGATCAGCAACACTTAGGATCACCTCAACTGTTTCTCCGGGAGCAGGGGTAATACCGGGAATAGACGACCAAGTCAACCCAGGTAAAGGATCTTGTACTACCGTGTAACCACAATTTTCCAGCACCTGAACTTGACCAGAAAAATCAGGGATATTGCCTAAAGGCGGATTACAGGCTCCATCTAATGTATAAACAATATCATTGGGGCAGGATAGAATTATCGGGGTTTCATTATCAATTATGGTAACTGTAAAGGAACATTCAGCATTATTGCCTACAGCATCAGTAGCCGTGTAGCTAATCGTGGTGACACCTGCACCAAATTCTGAAATGACGACACCACTTACTGGATTAATATTAAATACAAGGTCCGGATCATCAGAAACTGGATCAGACATTGAGACACCTGGACAATTGTCCATAGGATCGGGTGTCATCCATGAAATGATATTGCTGCAATCTCCGGGCGGCAATTGAGACAATGTGGTTTCAACTATATTTGCCGGACAAACTAATGAAGGTATTTCTTCATCATTTATCGTAACCGACATTGAATCTAGAGACTGGTTGAGACAAACATCGGTTGATCTGAAATATACCATTGTAGTTCCCAGCGGGTAACAACCTGAGCCATCAGGTCCATCAGCGGCATCCAGTCCTGAAAACCAATTTATCAAATCGAATGAATGCTCACTTATGACCACAGGATCACAATTATCTGAAACCGAAGCTGAAACTGTCCCTGGCAATGGCGTCATACAACACTGGCCTGCGTCGGTTGAAGCCACTATATCAGCAGGTATCATCAATTCAGGCTCGGAGGTGTCTGTCAGGGTGAATGTTGCAAGTGTACTATCTACATTACTGCATGGGTCAGCGGCATAAAACTTCACAGCCACTGCACCTGTATTTCCACAGGCATCTATAATATTTGCCGGATCAAAATCATTAGACCATGCGATCGTTCCGCATTCATCTGAAGCTATTGCCCCTCCATTACCGGACAACCATGAAGTAATTTGATTTTCGAATCCGGTCCCATCACATTCGACCGAAATGTCTGCAGCAGGATTTACGAACATTGGAGACTGGGTATCTATAATAGTGAATGAAGCAGTTCCTGCAGAAGTCATCAAACCGCAAATATCAATGGCCAGGAATTCTACATCTACAGTACCGGTTGCAGCGCATCCTGGTGTCAGAATTGGGGCACCCGGGTTTGCAATCCAAATTATTGATCCACAATTATCCGTGGCAACAGCGCCACCATTCGAATTTATCCAATTATTTAGATCATCTACATTGCCAGCTCCATCGCATTCAACAACTAAGTCAGCCGGAGGAACTGTAATAACTGGTGCTTCTGTATCAATGATAATAAACGTAGCAGGTTCTCTAACTTCATTACCACACGGATCCGTTGCTACTACATCTATTGTGACACTTCCCGATAGGCCACAAAATCCTGGTAAGGCAGGGTTAGGTGGATCAAGTGTAAGTGTTACCTGACCGCAGTCGTCACTTGCCACTGCCCCGGCGAAAGTAGATAGCCAATTTGAGAAGGCCCCTCCCGGATCGTTTGAACCATCGCATTGTACAGTCAAATCAGCAGGGGAGACTGTAAATTGAGGCAGGTCATTATCCTGGATACTATAAGATGCCATTCTTGAATCACTGTTCCCACATTCATCAGACGCCACGAATGTCATTGAGATTATTCCAGTGTTGCTGCATCCCTGTAATGTATTTTGCAGATATGCGTTAGCATTAAATCCTGGGTCATCCAGAGGCCTTGGTACAACTACATTGTTTTGGTCGGTCATTGTTATGGTAATAACGCTGCAGTTGTCTGTTGCTGTAAGACCGCCAAAATTGTTTAACCAATTCAGAAAACCTCCACCAGGATCTGCCGAGCCATTACATTCAACATTCAATGAAACCGGGTTGGCAGTTATCTGTGGGGGCTGATTGTCCTGAACGATTATTGTAACCTGGTAATTCTGCGTACTTATATTTCCACATTCATCAACTGCTTCATATTCAATAATTCGAGTAAAGCCTTGAGGACATCCGGGCTCCTGGGTGGTGATATCACTTACAATATTAACCTGGATGTCCTGAATCGGAGTACAATTATCCTGTACTACAGGTAAAGTGGCAAGTGCAGCAGTAAGACCTGCAGAATCATCACAATCTAAAACAACGTCAAGGTTGCCTGGTATTTCAGTAAAAACAGGGGCAGTGTTATCAAATGTTTCAATTACCACCAGGAACGTATCTATACTCAAATTGCCACATCCATCAACTCCCTGGTAGCCTAACACCCTTGTTTGTTCATTAGGGCAAGTTGGATTATCTGTTATGGTATCAAATATCTGAACAACCGTCGGCACCCCATTCGCAACACAATTGTCATTCACCAATGGAACATTGGCGATTGCAGCAGCTATTCCTGCATTATCATCACAAGAAAGACTTACATCCAGAGATCCGTCTGGAGTTGTAAAAATTGGAGGAATTGAGTCATTTACCGAAATGGTTAGTATATAATCAGGAAAACCTGGTGCGATACCTGTTGAATTTCCGGAACCATCCTCTGCCCTGTACACTATTGTACGTGTAAATGAACAGGGTATTTCTGGGGTTGCAGATGTATCATCAGAGATTATTGTAATCATAGGGTTAAAACACAGTGCTGCATTGTCTGAAGCTGATAACAATGTGTTTGAAACCTGTGTAACATAACCGGAAACATCTTCTGCGCAAGCAAAATCCATATCGAGAGCACCCATTGTAACATCCCATTGTGGAGGCACCTGGTCTACCAACTCTATTGAGGAAGAACAAATATTAAAGTTACCTGTACAATCCTCTACCCTTAGAAAATAATTTATTACGCCTTGTCCTAGGTCATTGCAATCGAATTGGGTTCCAAACCCGCTTGGGTCCACAAGTGATAAAACGATATCTGAGCAATTATCTACACTGCCAGCATCAAGCATTTCTGGCAACAGTTCAGCCGAGCCTTGCGAATTCAACCCTATTGTTATTGGGCCAGGCAAGCAAACTGCTGATGGCGAAACTCCGTCATTAACGTTAACTGTTGTTTCACAAACTTCGGTTGAGGTATTTCCACTTTCGTCTGTGACCATCCATGTAACTGTTGTTGAACAGTTAGGGAAATTTTCTGTCAAACTCAATCCATCACTTCGTACACCTTCTATCGAAATCGTTCCAGGGCAATTTTCTGAAATTTGAAAACCAGGATAAAACACAAAATTGGAAATCGTTCCGACAGAAGGGTTATTACATTCATCAAGAGACGTTGCCAAAAATGAAAACATATCCCCGGCATCCAGTGGTACACTGAAACTTCCTGACTGTGCATTGGGTCCTGTATTTTGAGTTAACTGGAAAAAAGAACCATTTATCGCAAATCCGAACGGGTCAAACAATGGGCTGGAATCGAAAGTCTCGTAGCTCCAGTTGAATACGACCAGCCCGCCAACAGGTAAAGTAGTAGTCAGGAAAGCTGTATGGAAAAAAGGAGGGGGGCATGAATTACCATTATCGTTAGAAGCTGTTAAGCTTACTGAAGTATTGCCACTGAAAGAAAAATTAGTTGAAATTGACCCCGACGGATTCCAGTTCCAGTTAGAAGGATCAAATTGACCAGTAAAGTCAGTTTGCACAAAACTATGGTTTTGGAAACAGTCTCCCGGAGATGCAATCAGGTTAACTTCATCAGGACAAGCCTCCAAAACTGGAGGAATGGTATCTACGACACTTACAGCCAGTTCGCACGAAACCTGAGGAGTGCTGCCATCATTTGCTGTAATCGTTATCGAATAGGTTCCCGGGGTCAGTTCTGTTCCAATTGCGGGAGATTGCGTTAACACAAGATTTGCTGGGCAATTATCACTTACGGTTACTGCTCCTGTGAGGTCAGTCAGGTCTGCCTCACAAAATTCATCAGCAAAAATTACCATATCTGTTGGGCAATCGAGGATTGGTTGCGCAAGGTCTGAGTTAGCTTCTCCTGGTGTAATACATTGGAATGTAAAATCCTGATTGTTCACATCTGTATCTGAGCCATCAGGAGCCCGTGAAAGTCCATATTGTTCAACTCCAGGATTATCCTCAAGTCCTACTCCCGAAAATTCAGCTACCCCGGTGACTGAACCTTCATAACTGATGGCATCTTCAATTATTCCCGTATTGGTATTTAAAAGTATTACCCCATCCGGACTGCCGTCTTGAATCCATTCCTGGTTGGGGGAAATGAGCAAATCACAATTAGGGACATTCGCTGCGTTTCCGCAAAGGACATAATAGTCATTTGCATTTAAGACTGTGGTTAATGGGTAAGTCTGATAATTGCTTCCTGATGCACCATCAACGAGTATTATGGAATAAACTGAGAGGTCAACAGGAGATGCTGAAATATTTTTTATTTCAATAAATTCAGCATTATCTGTCCCGACCTGGTCATAGTCTATTTCATTTATAACCAATAAACCATCGCCCGAATTCATTTTCAGCAAGTGAGCAGCATGGGTGGGTTTCTGCGTCTTGGGTTTTGCCTTGATCTTTGTGGTATGATCAAGAGGGGCGGCAAACTGAGAAAGAATGAGGGTAAACGGAAGAACGATATATATCAATACTCCTCTCATTACCAAAAGGCCCATTTGGGCGTACTACAGTACGTTCGCTTTACTAGAAACGCCCTGGATTGTGACATTTCTGAAAAGGTACAAAATTTAACACTTTTTATTTCACTTAAATTGCTCAAATTAAAATGGCATCTGTAGGATTTTCCCGCAGATGCCATTACAAGCAAGTTCTCTACTGCCAGGATTTCCTATGGTTTCGATATCCCGGCTCTTAATTAGTTTATTCTTTAATTATCTTAGTTATTGACGAACCGGTTTCAGTTTCTAATTGCACAAAATATATGCCTGTTCCAATTCCTTCCAGGTCTAACTGTTTCTGGATCAAACCTGACTCATTTTCAAATTCATCAGTCATCATTACACGTCCTAAGGGATCTAGTACTGAAACGGTGATATCTGAACTTTCTTCAAGGTTTAGAAGGATATCTACATTGCCAGATGTTGGGTTAGGGGAAACGTTCAAAACTTCAAAGTCTCCTGTACGTTTAATAACGATTATTTCGGAGTATTCGTTTTGTCCCTCTTCATCAATTGTTTTTATTCTATAATATCCTACCGGAAGTGGTGCATCATCAATAAAACTATAATCCAGCGTTTCATTTGAGATACCTGCTGCTTCTACTCTTCCAATTTCTCTGAAAGGTACCTGTGAAGGATCTTCACTTCTCTCAACTACATGCCAAATAGAATGGTCCTCAGTCAGGGTTGTCCATTCAAGCAAATTGTCTCTCTCAACAGCTTTTCCAGTAAAAGAAGCCATTTCGACAGGTAGGAAATTAAATGGATTATCACAAATTACATCATAGCAATTAATCAATAATGGATTACCGTTGACATCAACAAAGCCAAACTGATTATTAACATTCGGTTCGGCAAATAAGCACTCTCCAGGGAACGGCATAAAAAAGCCTGCATTACAGAGATAGTTTGGATCGAATATATTGTTTGGCATTGAATTATCCAGGAAAGTCTGTGTACCATCAAATGTCATGAATACGGTAAGTATTTGTGTAGCAATACCGGGTACGATACACTGTGGTGGATTCGCTGGTCCTACAACTGAATGGTCGTATTCATATTCAGAAACATATGTGACACCATTAGCATTAAGGTTAATTAGGTTTGGCGGATAATTATCAATAATTGTGACAAAATTACCACCAACGGGATCAAACAATAATGAGTTCAAAAAGAAGGTAGCATCTGAAGTGATATTGGCTACAGAAGTCACTAAAGATTCATTAATAGCCATACTGAATTCAATGGTTGTCAGCTTTAAATCTGAAGCGGTATTGTTCAACAAATACACGTCAAATTGGGCTGCGGTTGTAAATCCACCACCGTTAACCCCCGTCACTAGTGGATCGAGGTAAAGTGTAAACTCAGGATTACCAGTATCGCAACTTGAGCAGTCCTGTGCCCATAGGTCCTGAAGCGGGACCAATATTAGTACAAATAGTGTTAGGGTTAAGAAACAGTTTTTCATTTGAGCTTAATTTAAAGGAGCAGTATATCTAAGACTAGAAAAAGCTGGGTTATAGTTGCATGACAGCTTTGGGGTGGATCTTTGGGGTAAGATAATGGTCTAAATTACGCAATTAAGTACAACTATTTGCGAAAATGTAGCATGGTAAATCGTCTGCATTATTAAAACTGAAAAAAAAAACGCCTGATGTTATATGCTTTGATACACACCAGGCGCCAATTTGAACAGACACAAGCTACTATGATATCATAGTGCCTTAATCCTTTAGAAAGATGCCAAAATAAAAGCTCGTTTCAATTTTAGCATCAAATATTCCGTGTTGCAATTGTTATTCGGTTTTAAGGCCTACTTTTTACAACTTCTTTTGATTTGGTTTCAACACCATCTGTGATACGGAGGATATAAATGCCATCTGAATATTGGCTAATATCAAACTCACGTTTCATGATGCCTTCTGATTCTGCGAAAGTTTCAGTTTGAAGAACTCTGCCAAGAACGTCAACGATCTCTACTGTAATGTCAGCGTCACTGTCTAAAGAGTACTTCACTTCAAATTCGCCCAAAGTTGGATTTGGGTAAACGCTAAGCAAATCGAAATCGCTATCACGCTTAAGAACGACAATTTCTGAATATTGAATATTTCCATCTTTGCCACTTGTTCTTAGGCGGTAATAAGCCAGACTTGGTGGAGCGTCATCATTTAGAAGGTAGTTCGTTACATCATCAGTGTTGCCTCCTGCTGGAACTTTCCCAATCTCAACGAAAGGTTCAGTTTCCAGGTTAGTAGTACGCTCAACAGCATGCCATGCTGTATTTACCTCTACTTCTGTGCGCCAGGCTAGTCTGTTAACCTCATCACGAATTTCACCGGTGAATACGGTCAAACCACCAAGACCACCGTTAGGTGAACCGGTAACAACTTTGTAACAATTGTTTAGAAGTTGTTTGCCGCCAGCAACAAATCCAAATTGGTTGTTGATGTTAGGATCGTTATCCAGGCATTCTCCAGGATAGCCAACAAGGTATTTGGAAGAGCCAAGGTACATCGAGCTTGCAGGATTGGTATCAACAAATTGCTGAGATCCGTCAAACGTCAGATAAACAGTAAGGATATGTTCTGTAGCTCCTGCAGCAATTACATGAGTTGGGAACTGATCTCCATTAACTGTTTCATCATACTCATAATGATGCGTGTAGGAATGGCCATTAATAGTTTTAGCCATTGCTACAGGCGGGTTATCAATAATGGTAACTGAACTGAAGTTAGGTGTGAATACAATCTGCTGCTCATTAGGAAAATGTACAGCATCTGTAGTCACATCTATCAGAGAAGTTAGTTGTGCATCATTAATACCCATGCTGAATTCGATGGTAGCCATCTCAACAGCACTGGAAGAATTATTGAACAGGTGCACATCGATTTGTGCTTCTGTCGTTCCAAATCCATTAGGACCATTAGTTGGCGGAGCAACTTTTGGTTCGAGGAAAAGTGTAAAACTAGGCGTTTCATCGTCGCATGAATTGCAATCAAGTAAAGTGCCTTGGGCATTTAAGTGCATAAATCCTGTAACAACAAACGCGAAAACAGCTATGCTGGTTATTATATGTCTCATTATCGAAAGATTTTTCAATTGAAAGTGTAAAAAAAGAAGGTAAAGCGGGAGGGTAATTCCTCCCGCTTGCCTTCATTTTTCTATTAATACGGCGTATGCGCGTTTGAGTTGTAGTTACCGAACAACAAGTTAATGTCGTTCGCATCAACTGCTCCGTCCATGTTCACATCAGAATCAGAGTAGAGTCCGAACATGAGGTAATCAGAAAGGAGGAAGTTGATATCGTTCGCATCGATCTGCTGATCGAGTGACTGTGCGTTACCAGAGATTAAACCGTACTGGAGTCCGAAGAGACCAGGTAGTTCAACCTGTGGATCATCATTAAGTACTATATCGCGGAATGCTTGCTCCATATCCGTTGTAAAGTCCCAACAGATGTTACCACTTGGATCTGGCTGCAGTGCTAGAGCCGATGTGATCGGTAAGTGATTTCTGTGAACCATTTCAACGAAGTAACCTGAAGCTGAGCTTACCGTTAGTGCTACGATGCCACCGTTAACATCAGTTACGGATCCGTCTGAACGGATTACAACTGCAGCACGTCCTAGTACGATATTTGGATCAGCACCATCGCGGACTACTAAGAGACCCCAATCAACCATGTCACCTGGTACGGCTGCTAATGTCTCACCACCTGCGTAGAACCAAGGAGCACCGTTATAAGGCTGGCTCAATGGAATCAGACCGTTATTGGCAAGGTTAGTTACCATGAAGTCTGGTGCACCAGCGCCACCACCGAATGGGTTAAACGCTGACTGTAGCAGGATAGTTGGGCAGAAGCTTACTGTTGTAGGCGGATTAACCGTTACAGTAGCAAGACATGTTGCGTTGTTTCCTGAGCAATCTTCAACAGTCAACACCACTGGGAATTGACCCACTGCTGTGAATGTTGTTTGTGATAGTGATAGTGTATTCAAGCAGCACTCATCTGAGCTTCCTGCGTCAACATCAGAAGGATCGATAGTTACTGAACCACTAGGTCCGAGTGTAACTGTGATATCCTGACACAATGCAGTTGGTGGAGTACCATCTTGTACATCTACGTCTGCTGAACATGTATTCTGGTTACCAGAAGCATCAGTTACAGTAAGAACTACAACGTTGATTCCGATATCAGTGCAATCGAACAATGCATTTACACCTGGATTCTCAAGATCCTTAGAGATCTGAATGTTCGCAAGCGTACAGTTGTCAGATGAACCGTTGTTAACGTTAGCAGCAGTCAGTACACCGTTTCCAGTGTTGTCAAGAACAAGTACGATGTCCTGAACACAAACTGCAACTGGGTTAACTTCATCAACGATAGATACGTCGGAGATACAAGTTCCTACATTACCGTTAACATCAGTTACAGTAACAAGTACCTGTACAGTAGTTCCAACATCTGAGCAGTCGTAAGTTGCTGGTCCGCCAGTAGCTAGATCAGTCAATTCGATATTATCGATTCCACAAGGATCGTTTGATCCTGCGTTAACGTCGCTAGGTAGAACAGTTACTGAACCTCCGCTTGATACTGAGATTGTAGCATCAGAGCAAAGAGCTTCAGGATCAATGCTGTCTTCTACAGTTACTACTGCAGTACAGGTTGCAACATTACCGTTAACATCCACTACTGTGAGTGTTACGTTGTTGTCGCCAACTTCATTACATGTGAAGAAGTCAGGTGAAGCGCTAATTGTGGAAATGCCACAGGCGTCAGAGCTTCCACCGTCAACATCAGCAGCCGTGATATTGGCGAATCCTGCGATATTCAATTGTACTGTAATATCCTGGCAAACTGCATCTGGTGCTACGTTATCCTCAACTGTTACGTTTGAAGTACACTGTGATGAGTTACCATTAACGTCAGTTACTGTTAACTGAACTGTGTTAGCTTGTCCTACATCAGAGCAGCCAAATAGTACTGATGGTCCGCCGTTAACCTCTAGTGAGGCAATTCCGCAGTTATCAGTGCTACCACCGTCTACATCTGATCCAGTAACAACGCCTTCACCGTTAACATCAAGCTCAACTGTGATGTCCTGGCAAACTGCATCTGGTGCCATGTTATCAGTTACGATAACGAAAGCAGTACAGGAAGCAGAGTTACCATTAACGTCAACAGCTGTCAGGGTTACTGACTGTGTTCCTACGTCGCTACAATCGAAGTCCATAACGTCGACTGAAAGATCAGCGATACCACAAGCATCGGTTGATCCGCCGTCTACGTCAGCAGGTGTAATGCTGGCCATTCCGTTCGCGTCAAGCGGCAGGATGATGTTAGTACACACCATATCTGGAGCAACATTATCTTCAACAGTTACAGTTGATGTACATGTTGATGAATTACCATTTGCATCAGTAACAGTTACGGTTACAGTTACATCTCCAACATCGTCACAATCAACAGTTGCAGGATCAGCTGAGAAGCTGAGTGGTCCGCAAGCGTCGGTTGAAGCAGTTGCAAGAGCAGCAGCATCAATTGTGTGATCTCCGTTGGCATCTAGCTGTACAGTGTTGTCGTTACAAACTGCAACTGGAGCGATATTGTCTTCAACAGTTACTGTAGAAGTACAGATCTGGTTGTTGCCATTAACATCAGTTACGATAAGTACAACAACATTGTCTCCTACATTGCTACAGTTGAATGATGAAGGTGCAGCGCTCAATGAAGCGATACCGCATTCATCAGTTGAACCACCATCAATATCCATTCCGTCAATAATCGCTGAACCGTTATCATCAAGTTCAATTGTGATATTCATACAAACTGCCATTGGAGGAGTAACATCTTCAACAGTTACAGTAGCTGTACAAGTTGAAACATTACCATTAACATCGGTAGCAGTCAAGGTAACAGTGTTGTCACCTACCTCAGCACATGTGAATGCATCTGGGCTAACTGCTAAGTTGTCAATTCCACAAGCATCATTCGTACCTGCATCAACGTCAGCCGCAGCGATAGTCGCGTTACCTGTTCCGTCAAGCTGGATTGTGATATCCTGTGTCAAACACTCAGGAGCTGTATTATCCTGGATGTTAATGATTGTAGTACAAGTTGAAGTGTTTCCAGCTTCATCTTCTACTGTCATTACAACAGGATTGTCTCCAACGTTTGAGCAATCAAACATTGTGATGTCTAATCTGAACTCTAAGTCGTTTGGATCAGTACAGTTATCAAAACTACCTGTATTGACGAAGTTGTCAATTACAAATTGTGGTATTGTTAACTGACCAAACTGGTTCAGTGAGAAGTTGAGGTTATTCACACATGATGCGATTGGATCCTCATCATCTACAACGGTAATATCAATGCTACAAGTTGCTGTTAGTCCATTAACATCCGTTACGGTCCAAACCACAGTGGTAGTTCCGGTTGGGAAGTTAGCACCTTGCAGTGAGCTTGCATTATTGTAATCGTTGGTTACACCTGCAACACCGCAGTTATCATCTGTAGATACAGGATCAAACTCAGTACCGATTACGGTGTAATTACAATCATAAATCTGCAATCCATCATCTGATGTAGTTACTGTCTGGTCTGCAGCGCACTCAATAGTTGGTACGTCAACATCATTAACAGTTACATCAAATTCACAAGTAGCAGTATTTCCAGCAGCATCAGTTGCTACGAAGATATTTGTCGTTGTACCAACTGGGAAGAATGAACCTGAAGGTAATCCAGCAACCTGAGCTGTGGTTACACCTGGACAGTTATCCATTCCTACTGGATCTGTGTATAGTACAATTGCTCCGCAATCACCTGGATCATTATCAACAGTGATATCATCAGGACAAGTAGTATCTACAGAGAATCCGCAGATTTCGAGACTCCAGCTTTCAAGTGAGCCGACGTCTCCACCAACATTATCTCTGATATATAGTGTCCATGTACCTGCACTCAATTCACCATTAAAGGCACTTAATGAGGTTGGGTTTAGTCCTGTAGTGCTTCCGCTGAATGGATCTTCACCATCACCTGATGGAGCTAGATTCACCCCTCCTATTGGAGGACAGAAGCTTGCAGGATCATTATTGAAACTATCACTTACATTGAAGCTGAAATCTTCGTCACTAGTACATGGGTCATCATAGAAATGAACCCGTGTTCCAGTCGGACTTTCAAGCCACATGTCAAGGTCACCTACCCATGTATGAGTTCCTCCAATGTTATTAATATTAACCTCGGTGATTTCGAAGTCCATTCCCATTGTAACAGTAGTAACTGTCAGGTTGTCAGGTGAGGTGCTTCCTCCGCTTCCAGTTGATGGAATTGGAGTAGACCCACCAAAATATGTAGGTGTACCGCAAACCTGGCTCTGACCTGAATCAAAGAATGGATCTTCATCATCATTAACTGTGATATCAACTGAGCACGTCGAAACATTACCCGAAGCATCAGTCACCGTCCAAACAACAGTTGTTGTTCCCGGATCAAAATCAGCACCCGCAAGTGAGGCTGAGTTATTGTAATCATTGGTAATTGTTGCATCAGGACAGTTGTCAACAAATGTTGCATCAAACTCAGCACCCTGTACTGTGTAGAGGCAATCACCTGGGTTACCATCTTCTGATGTACCACGTGTACCATCATCTGCGCAAGTCACAACTGCAGGCTCGTTATCATTAACTGTTACGTTTGCCTGGCAAGTCGTGGTATTTCCAAAGATGTCAGTGACAAGGAATACAACGGTGCTTGTACCTACAGGATAGATTCCACCTGCATTCAATGTTTCAGTATTTGCCTGACCTGTTGAAGTACCGGTTGCAGTACTACCGTCAGGATAAGTGATAACATAATCTACACGATCAACATCACAATTGTCATCTGCAGTCGCAGTTAAGTCTGGAACTTCTGCTTCGCAAACACCTGGGTCATTATTGACGACCACAGGATCTGGACAAATAATTGTTGGTGCTTCGTCATCAACAATAGTTACATCTGTGCTACATCCAGTGATGTTACCGTTAACATCTGTTACGAACCAGAATACAGTTGTTGTACCAACTGGGTAAACTCCGCTCGCATCAGCTGTTCCTGGGAAGTCAGCAAATGGTGAAGTGTTAGCAATAGATGCTACACCACAGTTATCAGTTGCTGTTGCTGTCAATAATGCTGATGGTACATATCCACCACAATCGCCATCACCTTCTGTTGAGATGGTAACGTCGGCTGGTTCCATACATACTGGGTTCTCATTATCAACGATTTCAATAGTAACCTCACATGTTTCACTGTTGCCATAAATGTCAGTAACAGTCCATGTTACAACATTGGTACCTACAGGTAGATTAGCACCACCAAGGGTACTTGTACCTGTGATATCATTTACGACTTCGTCTACTTCACAGTTATCATCAACATCAATAGGATCAAACTCAGTACCCTGTACAGTGTACTGGCATTCTCCTGGATTAGTTGGTAATGTCGTGCGAGTGCCGTCAGCAGCACATACGATAGTTGGATTTTCTGTATCAACTACTTCGATGTCATGTGAACAAGTTGTTTCGTTTCCATTCACATCGGTGATTGTCCAAGTTACAGTAGTAGTACCTACTGGATAGAAATCACTCGCATCATCAGTATTGTTGTAATCGTTAACGATTGACGCAATACCACAGTTATCGAATGTTTCGCCTTGACCAATGGATACCGTTCCAGCTGAAGCTTCAAACAAGAAGTTGGAAACTGTTGTAGCTCCGTCACCAAAGAGTTGGTCTATTGATGTCTGTGAGAATGCAAATACATCACCAGCTGATAACATCAGTGATTCACTACCACTATCAGTATTAGAGAATGACAACCTTGTAAATACTCCATTTAATTCATATCCGAATGGATCGAATACGGAACCATCTGTTGTGAAATAATCCCAGTCGAAGGACAAGGTTCCATCAGCAGGTATGGTAATCTCAAGGGTCGCAGCAGCAGCTCCGGCACCTCCGTCAGGACCGTCGAAGCTAACTGATGCAGGAGCACCACTAAGATCAATTGAAGCATTATCCCCAGTAATATCCTGAGTCCAGTTAGCAACATCAAATGGTCCAACAAATCCGTTGTAGATTGGAGGTCCACCTGTTGGTGGAGGAATGATAGTCCATTGCGGAACCGTTACATTCGCACCACACTCACCTGGATCATTTGATACATTCAGAATGTCATCAAGACATACTGACTCAGTTGAAACAACCTCAGAGCCACATACTTCAAGTGACCATGCGTCAAGTGCTCCTGAATCACCGGCTGCGCGGTCTTCGATGGTAAGCGTCCAGGTACCCGCACTGCTTTCACCATTAAAGGCTGAGAACATGGTTGGGTTTTGCCCCGGTGTACTGGAAATTACAGTTTCACCGTCACCAGATGATGAGTATGATCCGGAAATTGGATTACACGCACCTGCAAAGGCTGGGTTACTGTCATTAATAGTGAAATCAAAGTCATCTGTGCTTCCACATACTGAATTATCCCAGAAGTGTACTGTTGTACCCTGTGGACTTGTCAGGAAGAAATCAAGATCTCCATTCCAAGTATGTGTACCTGACATACTGATTGTAATATCAGTGATCGGAACATCAACTGCAATCGATGTTGTGTAATCGGAAGCACCTGAAGTTCCTGCCAATGGAAGTAGTCCAGTTGTTCCTGTACCTGTTTCACAAACATCATTCGTTACAACCTCAGTTGCAAGTGTAGGAGGCTCGTTATCTTCAACTGTTACGTCGAAGCTACAGCTACCTGTATTTCCTGCATCGTCAGTAATAGTCCATGTTACAGTTGTTGTACCTACATTGAAGTTGGTATTGATATTACCAGCACCTGATTCCATTGTAGCACCTGTCAATTCGTATGTAGCTGTACCACCTGGACAGTTGTCACAGAATGATGAAACAGCACCTACACCAATTGGAGGACCTGAAGGACTAAAGCGATAAGCATCTGGAGTAGTAACGGTCCAAGCTGCGCTGTTGCGACCTGGGATTGTTACAGCAGGACCTCCAGTACCACCTTGGATACCTTGGGTGTGCGTACCAACTGCTTGTGGCTGTGAAGTCGTATGGATTTCAATGATGTTAGAACCTTCAAATAGTAATAGTTGTACAGTAACCGGATCCACCCCTGGACCAGGCCAGTGTGATACATTAGTCAATGTCAACTGGAATACCTGTGAACCTGGCGTACCAGATGTACCATAGGTAATTGTACTTGGATCTGGAGTTGCAGGATCTAGGTCTTCCCAAAGAACTGCAATACCAGCACCTTCAATATCAGCAGCAGGTAGTGGATCTCCAGTACAGCATGCATCATTAGTAGTACCTGTATTGAAGCTAATATAACCATTCGAATTGAAGACGAATTCGTTATATGTACTCTCATACATTTCGAAATCAAATCCAATTGGTACTGGCAGGCTTACACCATCATCTGGTATAGCACCTGGCCAAGAAACTTCAGTTGTAGTAGCTGGCAATGGAGCAAATGTAATTGCTTCAACATCGTAATCGCTTGTGGTTGGTGTACCAGTAGGATTACAATTTGCTAGTGGTGATTCAAATGATAACTGTGCAAGACATAGACCTGGGTCATTGTCTACAGTAACATCATCCTGACATAATACTTCAGGAGCTTGTACATCGTCAACAGTAACTGTTGTTTCACAAGTAACGGAATTGCCACCTGCATCTGTTACTGTCCATGCAATGGTAGAAACACCTACTGAGAAGAACTCAGTAATTGAGTATGTACCAGTGAAAGCAGAGATTGAACCGCTACCACTAATTGATGTAGCACCAGTTACACTATAATCTACTGTCATATCACAGTTGTCAGAAGCTTCAATATCAAATGTGAGGGTTGCACCACACTCATCGATATCATTGCCTACTGTTACATCAGCAGGGCATGTGTCGATAACAGGTGGGATGAAATCAGAAACACTGATTACTGACTCACATGTTGAAACGTTACCACTTGCATCTGTCACGATCAATGCAACAGGCACATCTCCGATATCATCACAAGTGAATGTGATACACTGAGATGGTGCTGATGGTACATCAATACGCTCGATCTGCAGAGTGATAGGCTCACCACAACTATCAAAGCTGCCATTGTCAAGATTATTCGCGCAAATCTCTACAGTACCAAATGGTGATAGAGCAGCGAGGAAATCATCACAAAGGGCATTCGGGAATACATTATCATCAACTTGTACAGTTGTTGTACATTCTGCAACGTTTCCAGCTGCGTCAGTAGCTGACCATGTTACTGTAGTTATACCGGCATTGAAGGTTTCACCAACAATATCACCAGTACCACTACCTGTTGTAGCACCACTCAATGTCCAGGAAACGGTTAGAGGACCGTCACAAGCATCAGTAGCAGTTGGCGCTGTAAGGCTCACAGGAGCATCACAGTCCTGGCCAGAAGCCATTACGGTTTCGTCTGTTGGGCAGTTAGCCAAGACAGCTTCAGTACCGTCTACAATAGTAATATCTGTTGTACAAGTAGCTTGGTTACCGTTACCGTCATCAGCTGTCAAGGTTACTGTTACAACTGCAGGCAATGAAGCAGGAGTTGGATAAGAACCAGGAGCAGGAGACTGAGTAACAGTTATAGATGCAGCACAGTTGTCAGAAACAACTACGTCATCTGTAAGATCTGGTAGTTCATAGTTCAAACAATCAGCGTCAACCTCTTGGTCAGCAGGAGGTGCACAAGTAATACTTGGATCATTTGAATCAACGAATGTCACTGTAAATTCACATGAAGAAGGATCGCCGACAGCATTACCGCCAATGGCTGCATTCCCGTTCACGTCGGTGACGGTCAAGGTCACCGTATACATCTCTCCAGGCGCGGGCGTTATTCCAGGCAATGTGGATACATCCGTACCAGGTGCAGGAGATTGTGTTACGATATAATCACAGTTTTCATCAACCTGAACAAGGTTTGTGTAATCTTCAACCAGTACAACTGGTGGATTACAATCTGAGTTAAGGTTGTAAGTGATGTCTGGTGGACAACTTAGAATTTCTGGCTCATCATTGTCTTCAACTGTTACAGTAAAGCTGCAACCTGTTGAGTTACCAGCAACATCAGTAGCTGTGTATTCGATAGTTGTTGTACCTACTGGGAATTCAGCAATTACTAATCCACTAATAGGATCAATGTTGAATACGATGTCTGGGTTACCTGAAGTAACAACAGGATCAGAAAGAACAACACCAGGACAGTTGTCTGTCGGTACAGGTGTGATCCAGCTTACAACCTGGTTACAGTCATCAACTGTTTGTACAACGATATCAGCAGGACATGTGAGCATTGGATCCTCATTGTCCTCAATTGTTACATCTTGAGTATCAACGGCTGAAACATTACCACACTCATCTGTAGCTCGGTAAGAAACAGTAGTTGTTCCAACAGGCCAGCAACCTGATCCGTCAGGACCATCATTTGCATTCAAGCCAGGTAACCAAGTTGAACCACCGTCAAATGAGTGCTCCATTGTAAGGTTACCCATTGGGCTACAAGCTTCGTCTACAGAAGCAGTAACATCTCCGGCTGCAACATCTGCACAACAAACACCAGGATCAGTATCCTGTGTGAAATCAGCAGGTGCAGTAACGATAGGAGCTGTTACATCTTCAACTGTGTAAGTCGCTGAAGCAGTAACTGCATTACCACAATCGTCAGTAACTGTAAATACAACGGTTACTGAACCATTGTTAACGCTACAACCGGCAACGATGTTACCCGGATCGTAATCGTTAGTTACAGTAGTACCACCACAAACATCAGAAGTCATGCTGTTTCCGCCTGTTGCCAACCAGCTCTGTACTTGAGCGTCAACACCAGTTCCGTCACATTCTTCAGTAACATCCTGAGGAAGTACATCAAATACAGGATCAGTATTATCAACAATAGTGAAAGTTGCAGGATCAGTATCAGTTCTCAGACCACATGGATCAGTGGCTGTAAAGATTACTGTTACAGAACCAGTTGCACCACACTCATCTGATAGAACTACTGGATCAGGATCTGTTGACCAGGTTACTGCTCCACAGTTATCCGTCGCCGTAGCACCACCATTTGAAGCAAGCCATGCAACAAGATCAGCAACATTGCCTGCACCATCACATTCAACCATCATGTTAGATGGCTGCATTGTAATAACAGGAGCCTCTGTATCTTCTACTGTAAATGTTGCAAAGTCAGAAACGCTGTTTCCACAGTCGTCAGACCAGACAAATTCAACTTGTATTGAACCAGTTGCACCACACTCATCACTCAGCATTGGATTTGCTGGATTTGTGCTTGGTGTAACACCACCGCAATCATCATCTGCTGCTGAACCTGCGAAGTTAGCAAGCCACATAGCAAATGCATTTCCAGGATCGACACTTCCGTCACATTGTACAGTCATATCCATCGCAGGAGCAGTCAATTCAGGTTCATCAGTATCAATTATGCTAAATGTAGCAGCATCAGTTGTGAAATTGCCACACTGATCAGTTGCAATGAATGTGAATTCCATAGAACCTGTTCCGTTACAACCAGTAAAGTTGGCTGTCAAGTAAGCGAGAACATCAAGTCCACCAGGCTCAGATGGTGGAATTATACCCATTCCATTTGCATCAATAATAGTAATTGTTAAATCAGCTTCAGCATCACAATCATCAAGTGCTCTTGCACCGGCAATATTATTTAGCCAGCTGGAGAAAGCACCAGAAGGATCAGAAGGAGCTGGTTGATTACATTCTACGGTCAGATCAACAGGATCATCAACAAAATCAGGATCTGTTGTGTCTTCGAGTGTGAATGTAGCAGTAGCATCTACTGAGTTACCACATACATCCTGTACAGTAAAGGTTACATCTACAGTACCGTTAATTCCACATGTAGAAACTACAGGGTCCATTACATAGAACCAGGTAAGTTCCTCAAGAGCATTTACGCCATTGATGTCACCTCCAAGGTAATCAGGTAATAGGTCAAGTATACTACAATCTGAGGCATCAGCACCTGCTAGGTTTGCAATCCATGCATCAAGCGGGTTACCTGCGATTGGTGTATAAGAACCATCTGTTGGAATCGGATTAGGTACAGTAATAGCAGCTGCAAGGTCGGTGATTGAAACGCCGAAACACTCCTCTGTCAAGTCCATTGGTAATGGATCGATAGTTGGTGCTTCGTTATCTCTGACTCTTGTCAGTTTAACAAAATCATCATCAGCTACATTTCCGCAGCTATCTGTCAATGAGTAAGTCTGCTCAATTCTGATTAAACGGTTTCCATTTCCACCATTACATGTACCATCAGCGTCAAGGTCAACCTCAACAGTAGATAGTAAAGCAACGAATGGATCGCCACAGTTGTCAGTTCCAACTGGCTCAGTCGCCAGATTAGCTATGATACCTGCGTCATCACCACAATCAAAAATACCATTCAAGGCATTAGATGCAGTAGTCCAAACCGGATCAATATCATCAAGAACAGTAATTGTTACTGTATAGTGTGGGAATCCAGGAACGTTTCCAGTTACATTACCTTTTCCATCAGAAGCACCATAAACAATGGTCCATGTGAAATCACAGCGTTCTGCAGTTGTTGCAGGAATTCCTGTGTTGGAAACAATAACGATACCTGCTGTTGCCGGATCAAGCGGGCTGGTAAGCGGGTTCAATGGATCAAGAGGATTCACACAGTTATCTGAAGCTGGAGGAGGAAGAATGCCATTGAAGTAAGCAATTGCATCATCCACACAGTCAAAGTTAGCGTCTAAGTCACCTTGAGGTAGATCCCATGTTGGAGGAATCTGGTCAAGGATCGTTACAGAAGTATTACAGATACTGAAGTTGCCGGAGCAATCAGTAGCCTGTAGAGCATAATTATAGGTCATGCCATGATCATCACAGTCAAACATAGTGCCTTGACCATCAAGATCAATAACTGACAGGGTAACTTCACTACATGCATCAGCACCACTACCAAGGAATGCAGGATCAAGTGTGGCTTCACACATTTCATTCAATCCAATGGTAATAGGACCAGCATTACAAGCAACAGTTGGAGCATCCATTTCTGTTATTGTAACGGTAGAAGTACAAAGTATTGAAGTATTACCTGATTCGTCAGTTGCTGTCCAGGTAATCTCAGTGTCACATGGACGGAATGGATCTGTTAATGCAGCTCCATCGCTACGGATACCATCAATAGTAACCGGTCCGCCACAAGCGTCAATAGCAATTGCAGTTGGATCAGGAATAACTGAACCTGCAATAGTGATATCTAGACCCCAGCCATCAAGTTGGCCAAAATCTCCTACTAGATTATCTCTGGCATATAGTGTCCATGTACCTGCTGGATCTTCACCAGCGAAAGCTGAGAACATAGTAGGATTGATTCCACCTACGCCATTTGGCATGAATGGATCTTCACCTGTTCCATCTGAATTCAGATCAATGCCTCCTAATGGTGGGCAAGCACTAATAGGTGTGTTTGTACCGCCATCACTTGAAACAAAGTCAAAATTATCAACATCGCCACATGGGTCATTATAGAAGTGTACTCTGGTACCTGCCGGACTTTCGATAAAGAAATCGAGATCGCCAACCCAGCTATGTAGTCCATTTGCACTTACTGCTACGTCTGTAATTACACCATTGTCTGGTACATTGATCGTAGTTGTCACTAAACCGGAAGTTGTACCCGGTGCTCCCGGAGGCAAGTCCAATGGGAATGCATCTGGGCTATCAGTTGCACTGTTATACATCAGTACCTGCGGAGGAATAACGATTCCACCACCGGAAACATCAAGAAGACCAGGAATATCAGCTGCAGCTACTTCACACACACCAGGAGGTAGCATGATAGGTGCAAATGTAGGACATGGTCCTGTAAATACAGGAGGTGTCAAATCATTCAAGGTCAACAGGAAGGTACAAGTACCAGCTGGATTTGAACCATCATCAACAGTCATGGTAACTGTTACAGGGCTATCCATATGGTTTAGGAATGTACCTACCGGAGGATCTTGTGTGATCGTCAGGTCACAGTTATCAAATACGATAACATCACCTGTAAAGTCTTCCATTACGTATAGACAGTTGTCATCAAGATCTCTTTCTCTGTCGTCTGGACAGAAAACTGTAGGCGCAACATCATCTTCTAATGTTACGGTGAATGAACATACATCTCCACCAGTACCAGGTCCACAGTTAGCTGTACCTGTACGGCAAGCACCCTGGTTTCCTGCACTAAGGTCAAGAACAGTAAGTTCAACAGTAAAGGCATCTCCATCTTCGATGGTACCACCAACACCTGGCAGACCGAGGATCGGCGTACCTGGAGCAGGAACCTGGATCACTTCGTAACCACAAGCATCAAATGCTGTGACCAATCCACGGTAATCCTGAACTTCATCAATCGGCGTCTGGCAACCCAGTACGAGATTCATGGTAAGATCTGGAGGACAAGAAAGAATTTGAGGAGGTGTATTATCTACAACGTTTACGATTGATTCACAAGTCGTAACGTTTCCATTTTCATCAGTTACTGTAGTAATAATTGTGTTTGCACCAATATTGCTGCAATCGAAGAAGTTTTGGCTAACTACAACGCTTTGGACACCACAGTTATCAGTAGCACCATCGGTAGCAGCAGAAGTCTGGACGGATAGGTTAAGCTCCCAATCTGTGAGCACACCAAAATCACCGGCAGCATCATCTTCAATGATCAATGTCCATGTACCAGCAGCTAGCTCGCCATCAAAAGTACCTAGGGTAGTACCTGAAGTGCCTGGGAAACCAACAGCATTCTGGCCATCACCATTAGGTGTATAAGTACCGTTCACACCGAAAACTTCAGCAGCTCCTGCCTCGTCATCGAATGTAAAGCCATCCCAGTCAGCAGCACCACCATCATCAGAGCGATAGTGAACAACTGTACCAGATGGACTTTGTAGCCAGAAGTCAAGATCTCCAATCCAGGTATGTGTACCATTGGTAGTTACATTTACATCGCAAACGACGCCTGTATCAGTAACATTAACAGTTGAAGTCGTCTGACCTGCAGTAACGCCAGGAGCGCCAGCAGGAATATCAGCACCTCCACCTGAAACAGCAGCGATTGGTGAACATGCACCACCGCTTGGAGCAGCAAGAGTAGAGAACTCAAGTGACCATCCACCTAGAGTACCTTCGTCGCCACCTGCATCATCATTAATGTAGAGTGTCCAAGTACCAGAAGTACCCTGACCATCGAAAGCATCAAGTGTATTGTCAGTAGAGACGCCCAATGCGAAGACTTCGCCTACACTACCATCAGAGATATATGTACCATTTGGACAAGCAGGAGCAACACCAGTATCTTCATCTACTGTGAAACCTTCCCAGTCATCAGCGGCGCAGAAGTCTCTATCGGCGAAATGAACAATTGTTCCTGCAGGACTTTCAAGGAAGAAATCAAGGTCTCCCTGCCAAGTATGACCACCTACGACTGTGATATTGACGTCACAGATCGTTCCAAGGTCGGACACAGCCAAAGTAGACACCGCAGTTGTATTACCATCAGGACCAATTGTCTGAGGTACATCTGTTGATGTAACTAATGGCTGAGGAGTACAAGTACCTCCACCAAGAGTACAGTTAACAGGATCAAATGAGAAGTTGGAAATAACTGTAGTGGCCGGACCACCAATACCATCTGAACTCATAATGAAGGTAAAGGTATCTCCACCGTTCACACCTAGAGTCTCAGAACCTGATTGGTTAGCTGCGCCACCGTCATCAGTTAATTGCGTTGCTGTTCCATTAACATCAAAGCTGAATGGATCCCACTGAGAACCATCAACATCTGTACTTGTCCAATCCCAATCAAAACTCAGGTTACCATCTTCAGGGATAGTAATTGAGAAAGATGCTGTTGGAGCAATAGCTAAGTTTGGAATTGCATCATCAGAAGTAATGGCAATGGATGCCGGAGCACCTGAATCATCAGTGTTACCACTTCCTACGTTAGTCGCTGCCCAGTTACCTGGAGCGAAGTCGCCACTAAAACCAGAAACAAGGCAAGTACCTGTTGTACCGAATACGCAACCTGAACCAGGTACACAGTCGATAGGAATAAAGGCATTACCTGCACTGTTAAGTGGAACGGTAATATCTGCACAAGCCACAGCTGGTGGCTCATCGTCAGTTACAACCACGTTGAACGTACATGTTACAAGGTTACCAAAAGCGTCTGCTACACCCCAGGTTACTTGTGTAGTACCTACTGGGAATTCTGCACCACTTGGCAAACCAGCTAAAAGAACCGGAGTGATCAGTCCACCTCCATCAGGAGAAACTGTTAGAGCCGGATACGTAACAACTGCGAAGCATTCACCAGCATCTGTACTCACTTCAATATCTGCAACTGGGCAGTTATCGAAAGCGGGTGAATCAGGTGCTAATACTTCGAGGTTGGTCAAACATGTGCTGACATTACCAGATACATCGGTTACTGTCATTTCAACAGCGTTAACTCCGATATCTCCAACACCAAAGTTTGTTGGCTCGATATTCAATGCGCTAACAGCACAGTTGTCTGTTGAGCTGTCATTGATATCAGAAGGGGTGATTATCAGATCACCAAAAATATCAAGCTGTAGCTGAAGCGGGTCAATACACAACGCTTCTGGTGGCGTTTGATCTTGAACGAACACCGTAGCTGTACAGGAGCCATTAACCGAATTTGGATAAGTTAATGTCACTAGGTTAGCCCCAATATCAGCACAACTAAATGTCGATTGTGAAATTGAAAGGTCAGCAGGCACGATTGCACTGCCATCGTCCAATGACACAAGGTCAAGTGGATTCACTGTCCCACTGCCAGTAGGCGGCAAAACTACTATCCCATCATTACATACTAATGATGACATTACAGGCAACTCGGTCAACTCAACTCTTAATGTCATACATATTGAGTTGCCTGCGCAGAAGAATTCATCGACTAAGATATCATAGTCACCATCTGCAGGAGCCGTAAAGAGAACCTGTGATTGCAGACCGCAGAAATCGTCATTACCATCCAATCCGGTACCTCCACCTGCTGGATAGATACTCAATTGGGTATCAAAGTCGCTGTCAGGGCATGTTTCGATAAGATATTCGTAACCTGCTGTCAGATTGGTAACCGTACGAAACTCCCCACCAAAAATACAAGTGGTTAAGGTTTCTTCATCTCCGACAGTGGTCAACCCCGATAAATCGGACGTTCCGAATATGACGTTGTCATACGGACACTGAACCTGTGCTAGCACACTGGTACTGCAACAGAAAAAGATGCCCGCGAATAATAAATAAGGTATAAATGTTTTTTTCATCTTAAAGCGTTTTAAGTTTACCGGATGAGGTTAGTCAATGATCTCAAACTTGTCAGGATGCTGATCAACTCGATTACGCTCAATCTCGGACATCTTTAAATAGTCTTCTCTTTTAATCTTTGTAGGTGTGGTATTAGTTGAGATTAAACTCTGATATTTTTCAGGGTTCTCTTCAATCCACTTCTGTTTGGCTTCTTTGTAAGCCTTGGCATCTTGCACAGGGTTACCCGTATCGACGAATTTCGGAAAATCCGCAAAAGACACCGGAGTAGCCTTTTTCGTCGTAACCTGCTTCTGAGCATTTTGCTCTACCTTAACCGTTGTCGGTTTGTAGTCGTTCCTGTCATCATCCACCACCGCCTGTCCGTAAACAGTGCAGGAGAGGAAGAGCAAGCCTACTAAAACCGTAACGATGCGTTTTAGGTCATTCATCTTATTAAATGGTTTTATTAGTAAGTGTTTAAAATTTTTAAAAGTCATGGTCTGTAAATTTCTTTATTAGTAGTTCATTTTCTCGCCGCACCGAGTAAATCCCAACGCTGATCAGATTAGCTATACATAATATGGTGTTGTAAACCAGAAAATCCCATCCAAAAAGCGGGCGCTTTCCGAATGAGTTCTTTGTGAAGGATCTGATCAGAACTCTTGAATGTCAAAATAGTTTATATCGTTTAAAAAATCCCAAAAGTTGGTTAGGTCGGGAATGAGTGGGTTGGTTGAAAGGGTGGGTGGGATTTCCGTCGCGTATGCGTGGAAGCTGAATTGTGTCTGTACAATTAATCATGATTAGTAAATATTTGATCAAATAGTGAATACAATTATTTAATTCTAATATAATTTACCGAGATGCGTTAAAGGATCAAATCATTTGAACTGATAACTTATAAAGCATCGGAAAACTCTTTTGTCCGGGAAGGTTAAAATTCCTCTGGTTAGGTAGGTTGAGGATTTTTGTGTCTTGGTTTACAACTAACGTAAAGCTAAGTAAAAAAAAATTGATGGAAAAGCCAAAACAAAAGATTTTTTTTTTGATACAATCGCGCTTATTCCAACTTCATCATTTCTGACCCTCATAAGTTGCTCATTTTCATTTTATGGCATAAATGTCTCCTAACTTACAAGTTGATTTTTTTAGTTTGTTTTCTATCATAATTTCATCGTCAAAAAGCTCAAAATCCTTCCATTTTATTGCTGCCCCAGTTCATTGGAGGATCGATCAATTTTGAAACCGCTCAACCCATTATTGTTCACACCAATTAAAACAGAAGGGTTTTCTCCAATTTTTATTGGCGCTATATCTCTGACATCTCCGGCTGCAAAGAACCCCGAATTAACCACTGTTTTGGTACTAAAATTACCTTTCCCGTCTCCAAGAAGGCAAACGCCAATGCCCCCATCATAACGCACAGTTTCCACCTCTGCACCATACAAGTTACCAGCACCGATTATATCTAAATTACCATCTGAATTGGCATCCATAAACAACACATCTCTTAAAGGACCAACCTGTGAAAGGTTGGGGAGCGGCACAAAAGAGAATTGGCCATTTCCGTCATTTCTGATGAAACAGGAACGCAATTCTGTTACCTCATACCTCAATGCCTTTTCGATTTCACTTGGAGAATAGATCTCCTCTACACTGGCCAAGGCAAATTCGTGGAATGAAGGAAATTTCTCTGCAACAAGCGGTACCTGTTCTGAAGAACATTCTCTACCCCTTACAGGCACCAATTTGTCATTTGAGGTATTGGCCAATACGATATCTGACTGCCCATTTTGATCAAAATCATAACCAAACACGACAAATGGCTTCTCCGTTGAAGCTTTGAATTTGGCATTTTTGCCCAGGTTCCCGGCAACAAGATCAGGATCACCGTCACCATCTGCATCTGCCACATCAATACTAAACCACCATCCACTCATATCGGCAAGACCTGATTGTGAAGAAATATCACTAAATATGCCGTTGTCATTTTGAAATATCATAATCGACATCCATTCTCCAGAAATCACCAGGTCAGCATCGCCATCTTTATCGAAATCAAAAAATTCGGCATCGGTGACCATACCAGGAGATTCAAGACCCTGTGTATTCTGTCCGGTCACATCACTGAATCGCCCTTCTTCGTTCAACAGCAGGTAACTTCTCGGTGGTGAAGGATAGTTACCAGGCACTACTCTGCCCCCTACAAACAAGTCGAGATCACCGTCATTGTCGATATCAGAAGCCGCAACAGCCTGTCCACTTGTCAACATTTCTGGAAGAGCCCCCACAGATTTGGTAAATCTCCCTTTTCCATTATTCAAATAAAGCCGATCCTGGAGCTCGGGTGCGCCGTCCACAAACTCATTACCACCACTGACCACATAAAGATCAAGGTCGGCATCGTTGTCAGCGTCAAAGAAAAGGCAGCCCAGATCTTCTGACCGCTTGTCCGATTGCCAGGGCTGGCTCTGTCCTTTGGTAAATGTGCCGTCGTTTTGTTGAAGATACAAGGTACCTGATTGGTTCGCTGCTCCTCCAACAAAGAAATCTTCATGTCCGTTGCCATCTACATCTGCCACTGCGATGTATGGTCCGTTTTCAGATTGCTTATGCGGTAACAGTACCTCTTTTTGAAAATCGTCGTATGAATTCTCTATATGTTGAACCCCTAACTGATTTATGGCTGTAGCTGGGGAGAACAAGGTTGATTCGTTTTTTGGTGTAGGTACCGCTGGCTTTCCAGAGGCATGCCTGACTTCCAATAATTCATTGGTGGGTAAGCCGCGAAGTACCGTTTCCTTACCATCGGGCCATGTTATTTTCAGACGATCAATTTGTGTGGCTTTTCCCATTCCAAAAAGTAAGACCGGCTCAACTGAAGACATAAAACCCCGAACCACCTTCATGTCCATCAACTGGGAAGATTCTCCAACAGCAACCTCTACGCGTGCCCCAACGGCATGACTATTGCCTTTGGGCCCATGAAGCCGCAACTTGAACCAGGTATTGCCGGTTACCTCAGTCGCATTATTGCGATACACCGAGGCTAAACCATTTGAGTTATTGACCACTAGATCAGGATCACCATCATTATCAAAATCACCATAAGCCATCCCGTGAGAAAATCCCATTTCGTCGAATCCCCACTCGTTGGTCTTGTTTTTAAAAGTCAGATCTCCATTATTATGGAATGCATAATTTGATAATGGAACAGAAGGGGCTCGTTTTGACATTTCATAAACCTGGGTAACGTTTAACTGCCCTTTGTTTTCGACCATGATATTTTTCACGGCTTCGACATAATCGCTATTCCGAATATCCTGGATTATACCATTGGTCACCAAAATATCCTTTAGACCGTCAAGGTCCATATCAATGCCCAAAACTGTCCAACTCCAATCTGTCTTGGAAATGCCCGCCATCTGCCCGATCTCACTAAAGCTTCCATTGCCATTATTCAGCTGAAGGGTATTGACCATATATTGATGATGCAAGCCTTTCTCCACCTGGCCCCAAAAAGTTTCAGGGCTCATGGATGCCATATTCGTCTTACTGCGATAATGGTCAGCCGCCTGCATATCGACTACAGCAATGTCAGGAAGATTATCATTGTTAATATCAATCACATCAGAGCCCATCGCAAAATTGGATACATGTCCGGTCATTTCCTGAAGGCGATCTGTAAATGTGCCGTTACCGTTGTTGATATATAAATAATCAGGTTTATCGTAATCATTACTGATATAGATATCCTGCCATCCGTCTTTGTCAATATCTGTGGTAACCACGTTTAGCCCAAAGGCAAAATTCCGGACACCTGCAGCTTCAGTTACATCGGTGAATTTTCCGTTCCCTTCATTGCGATAAAGTCGGTCGCTGGTGCCAGGATTGATATATTTTTCATCTCGCTCATCAGCTTTGTAACTGCTCATAAATTGTCGAAGACCATTCGGTTGATTGACCAGGTACAGATCAAGGTCATTATCGTTGTCATAATCAAAAAAGCTGGCTTGAATAGAATACCCGTCATTGGCGATGCCATAAGTCCTGGCTTGTTCTGAAAATGTACCATCGCGATTATTGATATAAAGGAGGTTGGTTTTGGTGCCTGGTTGATCAGCCCAGCCAAATTTACAGACATAAATATCGAGCCATCCGTCACCATTGACATCGGCCATACTTATACCAGATGACCATACCAGCCGTTCTCCAATACCTGCACTTTTCGAAACATCTTCAAACTTGAAATCTCCTTTATTGATGTAGAGTCTGTCAGCCACCATATTACCGCCGAAATAAATATCGGGCAATCCATCGTTATTCACATCTCCTATGCCAACACCTGCACCATTATAAATGGAAGGCCATAAGAAGTAATTAAAATCCTTCTTGGTAGAAATCTGGTTATTAAAATCAATCCCTGTTTCGCTTTCTTTTAATAAGGTCAGCAAGGTTTCACCTGATGCTACTTTTGAGGGGTCCTCTTTAGATTGGCAGCCCCAAAAGACCAAAATGAGACAAAGGGCGATTAAATATTGCCACCAATTGGATTTAAATGTATTATACATCATATCTGAATAAGGCGATTTCACAATAGAATTTTCTAAATTGCACGACTAATGAAATTCGGTATTTTTGACTTGAATTCCAAAAGGATTTAGCGCTTTGAATCAATAAATCTATGAAAAAATTAAATCACCCGGGCCTTCTTCTTTTTTTATTGGCTTGCTTTTTAGGATGCGTGCAGGAAACCAGTATTCAAGAGGATACCCTGTTCTCCAAACTTTCTCCCAAAACGACCAATATCCATTTTGAAAATAGAATGGCAGAAGACGAAAGATTAAATGTATACAGCTATGTCAATGCCTATAACGGCGGTGGTGTGGCTATTGGAGATATCAATAATGACGGACTGAGTGATATTTTCTTTACCGGGAACATGACGCCCAACAAACTCTATCTCAACAAGGGTGATATGACGTTTGAAGACATTTCGGTGTCAGCAGGAATTGAAGCAAAAGACACCTGGTGCTCTGGCGTTACCATGGCAGATGTAAACAGTGATGGCGCCATCGATATTTATGTTTGCAGGGCATGGAGCGAAGATGATCCTGACCTACGCAGGAATCTTCTTTTTATTAACAACAAAGACAATACTTTCACTGAATCCGGTGCTCAATACGGGGTGGATGACCCTGGGTTCGCTTCACAAGCTTCATTTTTCGATTTTGATCTTGATGGAGACCTTGATCTGTTCGTCGGTAATTTCCCGCGCGAGTTTATCAGCAACACCTACCAAAGAGCAGAAAACAGGAACAACCCGGACTTGGAATGGAGTGATAAACTCTATCGTAATAACGGCAATGGCACCTTCACTGATATTACCGAGGCTGCTGGTGTAGCCAACTACGGATGGACGTTGGGCATAATGACTTCAGACTTTAATATGGATGGATTGCCAGACATTTTCGTTGCTGTAGATCACGATGAACCAGACTATGCATATATCAACAATGGTGATGGCACTTTCACCAATGATATCTATAATGCCTTCAGGCATATTTCAACCTTCTCAATGGGACTTGATATCGCAGACATCAATAACGATGGCCTTCTTGATGTGTTTGTCCTGGACATGCTGGCAGAAGATTATTACAGGCAGAAAGCTTTAATGGCAGGTATGGCACCAGCAAAGTTTTGGGCTTTGGTTAACCTGGGATATCACTATCAATACATGAGAAATGTGCTGCAATTAAATAATGGCAATGGCACATTCAGCGATATCGCTTACTACTCCGGAGTCACCAGCACCGATTGGAGCTGGGCTTCTCTATTGGCCGACTTCGATAATGATGGCTTGAAAGACCTTTATGTCACCAATGGATATAAAAGGGAGATGAAAGACAATGACTTCCTGTTAAAGGTAGGGAGAATGTACCAGGAAGTTGACGCAGGCACTCGCCAGCCGCCATCATCATATGAGATTACCAAGATGGCCAAAGACACGTTCAGGCTACCAAATTATTATTTTAAAAACAAGGGTAAGCTTAAGTTTGAAAAACACTCAAAAGCAGCGGGTCTTGACCATCTCAGCCTCTCCAATGGTGCCGCTTACGGCGATCTCGACAATGATGGTGACCTTGACCTTGTTGTCAATAATTTATTCGACCCCGCCTTTATTTATCGAAACAATAGCCAAGCCACCGAAAACGCCAATTTCCTGCGCATCAAACTAAGTGGTCCGGAAAGCAATAAGGATGCTCTTGGGGCTAAAATAAAACTACTTCATAATGGTCAACAACAAGTTGCCGAAAAAACATTAACCAGGGGATTTCAATCATCCGTCGAAAACATCATCCATTTTGGGCTCGGCCAGGAAACATCGGTCCAAAAGCTGGAAATCACCTGGCCAGACGGACTCGTATCAATCATAGAGAATATCAATGCCAACCAGCTTTTGGAGGTCAGCTACTCCGAAGCAGAAAAAGCTAAGCCTCAACCTTCACCGAAGGAAGCATTACGCTTTGCAAAACAGTCTCCTGCTGAGGTACTGAGTACGGTTTTTAAGCATACTGAAAACCCCTTTAATGATTATGAACGAGAAGTCCTTTTGCCGCATATGCTTTCAAGACTTGGCCCTTTTATTTCCAGTGGTGATGCCAATGGAGATGGCCTGGAAGATTTTTATATAGGTGGCGCAATTGACCAGGCCGGATCGCTATATATCCAACAACAGGGAGGAAAATTTACACCGTCATCCGGCCCCTGGGAAGCAGACGCCGCCTATGAAGATATGGGGTCGCTATTTCTCGACTTTGACCAGGATGGAGATGAGGACCTTTTCGTAATAAGCGGTGGCAATGAATATGCTGCTGGCAACCCCTATCAGGCGGATCGTGTATATGTCAATTCCGGAAACGGAAAATTTACAAAATCCACAGATGTCTTACCGCAAAATTTATTACAAAGCGGATCTTGCATTATCAATACAGACATTGATAAGGATGGTGATATGGACCTTTTTATTGGTGGAAGGCAAGCACCATCTAACTATCCTTATCCTGGTAAGTCTTTCCTACTTATTAATGAAGACGGAAAGTTTATTGACAAGACTAACGAACTCGCCCCTGAACTTTCCCATATCGGGATGGTTACTTCAGCCATTTTTTCTGACTATGACAATGATTCGGATAAAGACCTGATAGTGGTAGGTGAATGGATGCCAATAACTTTCTTTGAAAACCAGGGTGGTCAGTTTGTCAATCGCACAAATGAAAAGGGATTTGGTGAAACCCAGGGCTGGTGGAACGATATCGCTGAAATTGACCTCAATAACGATGGCAACCTTGATTATGTTGCTGGCAACCTGGGTTTAAATTATAAATACAAAGCCAAACCAGATGCACCTTTCGAGATCTTCACCAAGGACTTTGATGCCAATGGCCGTCTTGACATCGTATTAGGCCAATATTATGGTGAAACCCTTTATCCGGTAAGGGGACTACAGTGCTCATCGGAGCAAATGCCTTTACTCGGCAACAAATTTCCTACATACGGTGCTTTTGCCACTTCTAACCTGGAAGATATCTATGGAGAAGAAAACCTGAAAAACGCCTTAAACTATTCGGCAAAAACATTTTCCAGCGCTGTTATTATTAATGATGGCAATGGCGGCTTCTCTATGAAAGATCTCCCGTATCAGGCCCAGTTATTCCCTGTCAACGGGATATTGGCCACTGATATAAATAACGATGGTAATCAGGACCTCATCCTTACGGGGAATCAATATTCGTCAGAAGTGGAAACGGGACGGGCCGATGCAGGCAACGGACTAGTTTTGACCAGCAATGGCAACGGCCATTTCGATGTATTAGATCACAATGCCAGTGGTTTCTTTTCTCCGTTTGATGCCAAAGACTTAGCCTTGATAAAAGTTTCGGACGGGCACCTTGTGATCGTGGCCAACAACAATGGATTTCCACAAGTATTTAGCTTAAAGACTCAACTTCAATGAAACCATTTTTCCCGATATTAATAACGATGGTTTGCAAGCCATCGTTATTAATGTCAACAATGGCCACACCACCACCATTATACATATAGTCGTAAAAAAGAATATTATCACTTGGTCCCTCAAATAGATCATTTGTAACTTCTATACCCGTATGATTTACAGGAAGTAATTCAAGAATAGCTTGACTTGATCTCTGATCATTTTCACCCCCTTTCTGGTTAGATAATTTGCACCCTGAAAACGAAAAAAGAAAGGAGACAATAAGAAGAATGGAGTAAAATATTGTTTTCAACAAAAATATTGTCCTCCTTAGTAGGAATCATTCAGCAAAATGATCTAAAATATAATTTATTCTTATTCAACTACCAAAATGAAAATAACCCTTTCCAAAGCCACCCCACAAGACCTGCCAGCCATCTACGGTCTCGTAAAAGAGCTCGCCATCTACGAAAAAGCGCCCGAGGAAGTCACCACAACGCTGGAAGACTACCTAACCGACTTCAAAGCTGGCTATTTCGAATCATTAGTCGCCAAACACAACGACAAAGTGGTGGGTATGATGCTCTACTACAACACCTACTCCACATGGAAAGGCAGGATGTTGTATTTGGAAGATTTTCTGGTCACTGAGACCTACAGACGCATGGGGATAGGCGATCAGCTTTGGGAAGCGCTCCTCGAAGAAGCCAAAATAAAAGGAGCCAGGCTCATCAAATGGCAAGTTCTCGACTGGAACCAGCCCGCAATCGAGTTTTACAAGAAGAAAGCCGCCACTATTGAAGACGAATGGCTGAACGGAAAAGTGTTTCTTTGATGGTCGAAGGTTGCCCACAGCAAACTGCTAATTGCCGATTGCCAAATAGTTACTGCCTAATCACCCTGATCACCGACTTGGCCTCCATTGTTCCGTTAATGGTGCCGAATGGCAACTCGGGTCCGGAGATCTTCATATCACCCCCAAACTTCTGGTGTACTTCTGACTCTTCAGCCCAACCAGTAGCCTCATCAACGATCATACTCCCGGTTTGCTGACCACTGAGGTCGTATTCGACATTCATAACGCCGAAGTTAACTGGTGGTGCATCTGGAAGTGAAGCGATCTCTGAGGAAAAATCGATATATGCTTTTCCTTTTCCACGACTCATTAACTTGTAAGTTGTGGTTATGATCATGCCGATTCCTGCTTCCCTCGTAACCGTTTTTTCCCATGTATCACCAGGCTTAATTGGCTTATCAGGATAAAAAGCTGTAAGCATACTCATATCTTCGGCCATCGCCTTGTTACCGAACTGGGTTTTCAGGGTGGACTCAAAAGCTTGTGAGGTCTCATCTCCTTCCGGGAAACCGGCAGCTGCGAGCATCTCTTCCAACATCTTGTCAGCCCCGGTCACTTCTTTTACTTTACCATCGGCATTCATAGTCATCCGAAAGGCCTGGCCAACCATTTTTTCATAGATCTTACCGGTAACATCTTGCGGGTTTTGATCGACTCTTGAATCGTACTTGGCACCACCCATCGGGCTGCTTTGTTCTGTAGCTACCGCGGTAATCGTAACCTTCATGTCTTTTGCTCCATCTGGCAGGGATTTCAATACCTCGTATTCATACTCCACCATTTCATTTACCTTTTGGTCCTGATCCATGCCCATCGTGGAAGTGGCAATATCCTGGTCAACAGTAATCGCATACCTGAAATTCGCCTTATCCGGCATCTTGAACTTAAATAATAAAGAATTGGAGGAGCACCCCCCGGCTATCAGGATAATTAGGGCAAGGATGAGTGGATTTTTCATGCATTTTGTTTTTTGGCGTTCACTGTCGTTCACTTCTTTGTTGACGTGTTTGGCTTACCTGTTGTCATTCGCTGCGCTCATTTACTTGCTGGCGTTCACTGGCGTTCACTTACTTTTTGACGCCTGCGGCTTACTTATTATCGCTCACTGGTGTTCGCTTTTTTATTAGAGCAGGTGAATATTTTTAAATGTTTCGAGAACTTTTTTTTTGCAATTGACTGTGGAATTTCATTGACATACCCGTCAAGATAAGAAAAAGGACTATGGATTTTTTAAGCTTAAACAGTATAGAAGTTTATACGGTCAGCTTCAAGTTGAGTAATCGCATATGGGATATTGCAACACAGTGGCCATCATTTGCAAGATTTTCAATAGGAGACCAGATAGTCAGATCCTCTGACTCGATTTCAGCCAATATTGCTGAAGGATTTGGCCGCTATCACAAAAAAGATAAAATTCGTTTCTATCGGTACAGCATGGGATCAATTTACGAAACCATCGACTGGCTGGAAAAAGCTAATATCCGTAACCTTATCACTGATGAAGAATACATAGAACTAAGTCAAACACTTAACATCCTGCCCAAAAAGCTGAATGGTTTCATCAAATACACCAACCAAAAACTAAAAACCTAACAAGTAAGTGAACACCAGTGAGCGACAACAAGTAAGCCGAAGGCGTCAAAAAGTAAGCGAACACCAGTGAGCGACAACAAGTAAGCCGAAGGCGAAAAACAGTTAAGTCTTCCGCTTTTTCTTCTTAGCTGCCGGGAACAATACGTTGTTCAGAATAAGCCGATACCCCGGAGAATTGGGATGTAAGTTAAGATCAGTAGGAGGATCATGCACATAATGGCGATAATCCTCAGGATCGTGACCGCCGAAAAAGGTCCATGTACCGAACCCAAATTCGGCGTGAATGTACCGGGCCTCGTTAGCCGGTTTGTTTTCGCCCATGACCAACACATTCGACTTAATGAGTTCCTTCCGGAATGCGGTCGTTTGTCCCATAAAACCTTTGACAGTACGAGTGTGGTTTTGGGTCAGCATCGAAGGCACCGGATCCCACTTGGCAGAAAAATCAAACAAGGTGAAATAATCGTTTTGCATATCGACTTTACGGGTATGGGTAGCATCAATATTAGAATGCTCATAACGCAAAGGATCGCGAACAACCTTAAAATCCTGGAAGGCAAAGGTGTTGGTAAAATTAAGCTTGTCCTGTGCGGTTGGATCCTGTGGGTCTCCATCGTACATATGTTCGATAATATCCAGTCCTTCTGAAGCAATTGCAATGTCGTAAGTGTCTGTTGCTGAGCACATAGCAAACATAAATCCACCACCAGACACATAAGCCTGGATCATTTTGGCAACAGCCAGTTTAAGGTGTGAAACTTTCGCAAAACCATGTTTCTCAGCCAGGTCCTCCATGCTTTTAACATGCTCGCGATACCATGGTCGACTGCCGTAAGAGGCATAGAATTTACCATACTGGCCCGTGAAATCCTCGTGGTGTAAATGCAACCAGTCGTACTCCGCCAACTTCCCTTCAAGAACATCGGTATCATAGATTACGTCATAAGGAATTTCCGCATAAGTCAGCACTAGTGTAACGGCATCATCCCAAGGCTGAATCGTTTCGCCTTTAGCATTAACATCAGGCGTGTAAACCGCTACTTTTGGCGCCACTTCAAGTTTGATGGCATCCATATTCCTTTCGGGATGGCTGATGTCCTGCAGAATCTTGGTAAACTTCGCATCGGGAATGATCTCATAAGATACATCACGAGTGATACATTCATCCTGAAAAAGGATATTATTCTTGAAAGCAAAACTGCCTCCTTCATAGTTGAGCAGCCAATGCACTTCCACATCATGGGTAAGGACCCAGTATGCAATGCCATAAGCTTTCAGGTGATTCTTCTGGTGCTCGTTCATCGGTATCATGATATAGCTGGCAAACGCCGAGCCACACAACACCAAAACGGTACATATGGAGAGAATAGCTTTTTTCATACTCTAATTTCTAAGTTGTTTCGGCTGCGCCGATTATTCTGCTCTTCGAGCATTGTTTTGGCTGCGCCATTTTTTGTCATTCACTACGTTCATTCACTTGCTGGGGCTTCGTTCTCTGTTTGTCGACTAGGCCTTTATTGTTTGGGCTATGCCAATTGTTGAATTGTTTTTACCTGTTTCTCCTGGATCCAACAATTCAAACAATTGCGACTGCAAGGAGCCAAAACAATTCGCAGAAGGCGCAAACAAGTAAGCGAGCAAAGCGAACGACAATAATAAAACTATTTTCAAGGTTCTTTAGTCTTATCAGACACATAAATTTAATGACTATTACTGCATCATGGGCCCATTTAACGTTTTAATAACTTTTCTATTACCACTGATTCCTTTACCTTTGACCGTTCCGCCCCTGAATTCAAATAACGTATTATGTTGCTAAGAGTTTTTGGTATCATCCTGCTCCTTGGCTGGACGGTAATCTCCACAAGCGCCCAAACGACCTGGACCAAGGGTTATATTGTTACCAATCCGGGCGATACGATCCGTGGAAAGATCAAAGAAACTACCCCGGGACAGCGTTCTGTTCAAATTGTTTTTAGGGGGAACAACAGTGACGAAAAAATTCGCTATAAACCTTTCAATATCAAAGGTTTTCACGTCAACGAAAGGTACTATGAATCAAAGATTTACGATGTTGATGTAGACCTGAACTATGGTTTTGGCGTTTTTATGGAGCGAATGAACAAAGGTATTGTCCAAATTTACCATTACTGGAATACGGACAAAGACCGCGGGTTTACCCAGACATTCATTGAAAATGACGGAGACTACCTGCTTGAAGTCAATTTCATGCGTTTCAAGTGGCAAATGGCCAAATACTTTGAAGAATACCCTGAGCTTCAGGCTCGAATTAAAGACGGCGAATTCAAGAAAAAAGATCTTATGAAGATCGTTGACGAGTACAATCGCTGGAAAGAAAATGAATGGTAACTTAATGTTTCAGCCTATTTGAAGCAGTTAACCCTCCGAAAAAGGTTCGGAGTCACCGACTGAATTTATGAATTTAAACTTTCAATACCCCCTTTGGTTCATCCTGTTCTGCGTCCTGGCAGGGCTGGTATATGCACTCATCCTGTATTACCGGGATCAAACGTTCAGAGAACGGTCAAAAACGCTCAACTTGCCATTGGGAATATTGCGATTCGTGACCGTAACCTTACTCAGCTTATTGCTATTATCACCATTCCTGAAATCGTTGGTAAGAGAGGCCAAAAAACCAATCGTTGTTCTCGCCCAGGACCAGTCTGAATCCGTCATTTCGGCCTGGGAAAAACCAGATTCTTCCGCTTACGCGAATGCATTTACCGCCATGCGAGACCAGCTACTGGAAACTTACGAGGTGAAAGAATATGCCTTTGGCAGTGCTGTCAGAGAAGGGATTGACTTTAATTTTTCCGATAAGGAATCCAATATTTCCGATGTACTCGAAGAGGTTTATGACCTGTATAGTAATCAAAATCTAGGTGCAATCGTGTTAGCCTCAGACGGCATCTACAACCAGGGTAGCAACCCGATTTATGCCGGCACCAAGCTCAGTGTCCCGATTTACACGGTTGCCCTTGGCGATACAACACCAAGAAAGGATCTGGCCCTGAAAAAGGTCTACCACAACAAGATTGCCTACCTGGGCGACAAATTTAGCATACAGGTTGATGTTGGGGCCCATAATTGTGCAGGTGCCAATACGGTGTTAAACGTCTACAAAATTGAAAACGGACAAACCAGGAAGCTCAAACAGGAGCCCATTGCCATCGACAATAACGACTTTTTCACCACCAAAGAAATAATTCTCGAAGCCGACCAGAGTGGTGTGCAGCGCTACCGAATTGCGGTCACACAAGTTCCTGATGAGGTTTCGCGGGTCAATAACGTCAAAGATATCTTCATCGATGTGCTCGATGCCCGTCAGAAGATATTGATTGTCGCCAATTCGCCGCATCCTGACCTGTCAGCATTGAGGCGGACCATCGACAAAAACCGGAATTATGAAGCGACGATCGCTTATGCCGGCTCCATGAGAGAAAATGTGGCAAACTACGACCTGGTCATTCTGCATCAACTGCCCAGTTCCCGACAAACAGTTCCCGGCTTGTTAAGACAATTGGACGCCAACAAGACCCCTCGATTATTCATTGTGGGCAGCCAGACCAATCTCAATATGCTGACCAGGAGTCAATCGCTCATGAAGATTACCGGGGATGGTCGCAATACCAATGAAATCCAGCCAATAATCGACCCAACCTTCAATCTTTTCACGATTGGGGATCCTGTTCAACAGGAATTGCCCAAATTTGCGCCTTTAATCGCCCCATTTGGCAATTTCACTGCTGCTCCGGAAGCTCAGGTCATGCTAATGCAAAAAATCGGCTCTGTAGAGACTGATTATCCATTACTGGTATTTGGGGAGGAAAATGGAGCGAAAGCCGCTGTATTGGCAGCTGAAGGCCTCTGGAAGTGGAAAATCTTCGATTATTTGCAACACCAAAACCACAATATTTTTGAAGAGGTTACCGGAAAGGCCATCCAATACCTGAGTGTAAAAGAGGATAAACGCAAGTTCCGGGTGAGTCTTTCCAAAAATATTTTTAAAGAAAATGAGCCCATCCTTTTCGATGCGGAACTATATAACGAAAGCTATGAACTGGTTAATGACCCTGAAGTCAGCCTGATCATCACCAATGGCGAAGGGAAGGATTTCGGGTTTAATTTCTCAAAAACCAATAATGCCTACACGCTGAATGCCGGTTACTTCCCGGTTGGCAATTATCGCTTTCGTGCAAAAACGATCTATACCGGGAAAGAACTAAACTACAACGGCCAGTTCAGCGTTCAGCCGATTCAACTTGAAGTTTTTGAAACCACTGCCGACCACAACCTTTTACGTATGCTCGGGGAGCAGTATGGCGGCCAGTTACTTTTTGCCGATCAACTGTCAGAAATACCTGGCCTAATAGCCGCTTCTGGTGACGTTGCACCAGTTTTCTTTACGACTTCGAAGACGCGTTCGCTGATCAATCTCAAATGGATATTTTTTGTGTTGATGGGACTGCTGACAGTTGAATGGTTTTTCAGGAAATATTTTGGGGGTTACTAATCCCTTTTGTCATACCTCCCACTTGCCTTTCCCATAAGGGGTCAATCATTTTTGAATCATGCAAAACAAGTCAAAAATCAAACTTTTTCTTTCAGATGTCGATGGTGTCATGACCGATGCCGGCATGTACTATACAGAATCAGGAGATGAGTTCAAAAAATTCAATACACATGATGGCAAAGGCATCCAGCTACTGCGCGAATCGGGCGTAAAAACAGGCATTATCACCTCCGAAAACACAAAGATTGTCGAAAACAGGGCCAGGAAGTTAAAGGTCGACCACCTCTACCAGGGCCTCGAAGGCAAAAGCAAACTGGAGGCAGCCATTGCTATCTGCAAAAAAGAAGGCTTCTCGCTTGAAGAAACTGCTTATATAGGGGATGATATTAATTGTTTCGAGTTACTCTCCAATGCAGGACTGGCGGCTTGCCCGGCTAATGCCTTACCGACCATCAAAGCCATTCCAGACATTATTCACCTTGAAAAGAGGGGTGGCGATGGCGCTGTAAGAGAATTTGCTGAACTCGTTTTAAAGCGGAATTCTATTTAGTTAGGGCCTCGCAGGCCACCGTAGCTAAAATCATTATCTTTGCGATCTAATTTTTTTGAATGTTAAACAATAAAGGCATACTAATTACCGGTGGAACCGGCTCATTTGGGAAGAAATTCGTCAGAATGGCCATCGACCGTTATCCGGATATCAAACGCCTGGTCATTTTTTCCAGGGACGAATTCAAACAGTTCCATATGGCACAGGAGTTCCCGACATCGAAATACCCTTTCATGCGGTACTTCCTTGGTGATGTGAGGGATCAGGACAGGCTGAAAAGAGCCCTGTATGGCATTGACTACGTGATCCACACAGCCGCGTTGAAACAGGTGCCAGCGGCAGAATACAACCCGATGGAGTTTGTAAAAACAAACGTTCTCGGTGCAGAAAATCTGATCAACGCCTGTCTCGCCAACGAGGTTAAATCTGTAGTCGCCCTGTCAACGGATAAAGCCGCAGCACCAATCAATCTTTACGGTGCTACAAAGTTGTGTTCTGACAAGCTGTTTATTGCTGCCAACAATATCGCTGGTGGCCATGATCTCAAGTTTTCAGTAGTCCGTTATGGCAATGTGATGGGGTCAAGGGGTTCTGTTATCCCATTCTTCATCAAAAAACGGGAAGAAGGTGTCTTGCCAATCACAAGCTTCGAAATGACGCGCTTCAATATCTTGCTTGAAGAGGCGGTAGAACTCGTATTTTACGCTATTGAAAAAGCCCTTGGAGGCGAACTTTTTGTTCCCAAGATTCCTTCTTACCGGATTACAGACCTCGCGAATGCCATTGGCCCTGGTTGTGAATTGACAAATGTCGGTATTCGCCCGGGAGAAAAGATTCATGAGGAAATGATTACCGTCCCCGATTCGTTATCCACAATAGATATCGGCCCCTACTATGCTATCCTCCCACAAACCAATCGTGAAAGGATGAATCGGTTTTTGGAACATTTTAATGCCCAAATGGTAGAGCCTGGATTTTCATATAACTCAGGTAATAATACAGAATGGCTAACGATTGACCAGATCAGAAGCTTGATCAAAAACCACTTGTATCCTGATTTTACATGGTAAAGCCCAGAAGTATTGAAAATTTACAACGTAAAATTATCAGTTTACATAACCTCGTTTCATTGAAACCTGAATCCATTTAGCCAATGAAAATTCCTTACGGCCGCCAAAACATCTCCCAAGAAGATATCGATGCAGTAGCCCATGTATTGAAAGAAGATTTTTTGACACAAGGCCCGAGAATTGATGCATTCGAAGCCGCTTTCGCAGAATACATTGGCTGTAAATATGCCGTAGCGGTAGCCAATGGAACCGCCGCCCTTCACCTGGCAGCATTAGCCTTGGATGTCGATGAAAACACCAGAGTGATTGGTACACCGATCACTTTTTCTGCCTCCTCCAATTGTATTCGTTATTGCGGTGGGCACGTGACTTTCGCAGATATTGATCCGGAAACTGTATTATTAGACATTGACAAGGTCAGAGAAATCCTGGAGCAGCACCCCAAAGGGACCTTCAGCGGCATCGTTCCTGTAGACTTTGCAGGCCACCCGGTTAACCTCGAACAATACCGTACACTGGCCGATGAATATGGCCTTTGGATTTTGGAAGATGCCTGCCATGCTCCGGGCGGATACTTTACTGATAGTTCGGGTGTCAAACAGCATTCCGGTAACGGAAAATATGCCGAACTGGCTATCTTCTCGTTTCATCCTGTAAAGCACATTGCCTGTGGAGAAGGCGGGATGATCACCACCAACGATAAAGCCCTTTACGATAAACTGAAAATACTGCGAACGCACGGTATCACGCGAGATCCGGCACTCATTTCTGAAAGTCCGGGCGGCTGGTATTATGAAATGCAGATGCTGGGTTATAATTACCGGTTAACAGATATCCAGTGTGCACTTGGTATGTCGCAGCTTAAAAAAGCGGGTGCAGGGTTAGCCAGAAGACGTGAAATAGCAGCAATTTATGATGCAGCTTTCGCCAATACTAAAGTTGAAACGATCAGCCCGCCGAAAGATGGTGGCCATGCTTATCACCTCTACGTGATAAAAACTGAAAACCGAAAGGGGCTTTATGATCATTTGCGGTCCAATGGCATTTTCGGACAGGTCCATTACATTCCTGTTCATACTTTGCCATATTATCGCGAACTTTATCCCGAACAAGGGCAATTCCCGCATGCTGAGGCCTATTATGATCAATGCCTTAGCATCCCGATGTATCCGACACTATCAGACGATGAGCAGCAATATGTCATCCGGAAAGTGCTGGAATTTGTGGAAAAATAACAATCAAAAAGAATGAGCGCAACAATTGATAATATTGAAATAAATGCCAATAAAAACGGGGCCTATATCGTCCTCGAAGCAGGACCTACCCACTACGGTATCGAAAGTGCCAAGCAACTGGCCTCAATGGCTAAAGCAGCGGGCGCGAATGCGGTAAAATTCCAGCTGCTATATGCTGATCGGTTAATGGCTGATAAATCAGTTATGTTTTCGTACGATTACCTCGAAATTGATGATGCGGGGAAAGAGCATTTTATTACACATACCGAGCCCTTATACGACATTTTAAAGCGTCGTGAGCTGTCAAAACCTGAGTGGATCGAGCTGAAAGCACATTGTGATGCAATCGGTATTTCCATGTTTACCACAGCGACTTATCGCGATGAGGTCGACTTCATCGTAAATGAGCTGAAAACAACCAGCATCAAGATCAATTCAGGCGATGTCACTGACCTTGAGTTTATTGAATATTGTGCCAAAAAAGGAGTCAATATCCAGTTGGATACGGGCAATGCTGATATTTGGGAAATAGAGCGCGCTGTAATTGTTGCTGAGGAAGCGGGATGCGACAATATCATCATCCATATGTGCCCTTCTGGGTATCCGGCGAGGCTACAGAGTATTCACCTCAGGATGATCCCCACCCTCAAGCAAATGTTTCCCAAACATACTGTTGGTTTCAGCGATCATTCACCCGGATGGGATATGGACATTGCAGCTGTCGCTTTAGGCGCTGAGCTGGTAGAAAAGACCATTACATTGGACCGCACGATCAAGAGTTGCGAACATTCCTTTTCGCTGGAAGAAGAAGACGCCAAAAAGTTCGTTAAATCGATCAGGGAAGTCGAAATTGCCCTTGGCGATTTCAGGCGAACCATCCCTACCGATATCAAGGAAAAACGGAAGGCCGGAAGGCGCTCCCCCTATGCCCTGAGCAAACTGGAAACAGGAAAGGAAATTACGCGTGAAGATTTCGAATTCAAACGTCCTGGCTACGGTATTACAAGTACGGAATTTGACTTTTTCATTGGCAAAAAATTGATCAAATCGATTGAGAGCGGCGAAGCCATAACGTATGACCATATCTGACACGCTCTGTTTTATTCCTGCAAAGGCAGCCTCTACAAGGCTCAAAAAGAAGAATATCCTCAAGCTGGATGGGAAGGAACTGATATGGTATCCGATCAATAATGCGTTGAAAAGTGGCCTGTTCAAGCCTGAAAATATCATCCTGTCAACTGAGTCTCCGGAAATCAGAGAAATTGCTAAAAAACACGGCGCGAACGTGCCTTATCTGCGTGAGGAAAAACTGGCTCGCGATCCATACGGGGTGAAGGATGTCGTACTTGATTTTTTGGAGCGTTTTCCGGTTTATAAAAGGTTTTCAACGCTTTGCGTACTATTACCCACCGCTCCATTAATGATGCCTGAAGACATTCAAGGAGCTTTTGAAGTATTCAAAAACAACCCGTTCAATGCCGTGACATCGGTAACCGTTTCTGACCATAGTGCACTGAGAGCGGTTTATATCAGAGAGGACAATGTAGAACCGATTTTTCCGGAATTCATTCTCAAAAAATCGCAGGAACTGGAGCCCACTTACCGACTGAACGGCGCTGTCCTTTTCCTTAACATGGAAGCCTTCCTTGAGAATAAATCGTTTTTCATTAAACCTCTTGGGGCTTATACCATTCCTTATGAGCGTTCCATTGACATTGATGATGAAACAGGTTATCTTCTGGCTAAATTTTTAAAGCAAAACCTCTGAAAATGAGGAAAATAATGTTGTTTTTGTTTCTGGGGATGGTCTTGCAAGCTGATGCACAAGTAGATCTTGAAATGGGATTACAGGCTTTTTACCCTTTTTCAGGAAATGCTAATGACGCTTCCGGTAATGGTTATCACGGTACGGTAATCGGAGCGACTTTAACAGAAAACCGGGCTGGTATCTCAAACTCTGCCTACAGTTTCAGTGGTGGTGATTATTTTATTGAGATCGGAGATGTAATGAATGATGTTTTTGCCGGAGTTGGGAATCAATTTACCATATCTGCATGGATAAAGCCTGACACCGTTATGTCAAACAGCATCATTCTCGGAAAAACTGCTGATGCAGCTTGTGGAGAAGATCAAAGGCAATTTTTTCTGCGGCTTTTTGCGGATCAAAACCTCAGTTTTACTTACTATTCTGCCAATGTTTCATTATTTGCGAGGAGGGTGCTAAGTTCCAGTCAACTGCTGGATTTGAATAATTGGCACCATGTATTGGTGATGTATGATGGCACTATTGACACAAATAACGGCATTGACAGGGTAACCATGCACATCAAGTGTACTGAAGAGTTTACAACCCTGGAAACAGCTACTGGCACGCTGGGTAATATCCAAACAGGGACTTCTCCTATTGGCATTGGTAATTATTTCGTTTCGCATGGTGGAATTTCCTGTAATCCGGAGAGAGCTTTTGAAGGCAATATTGATGATATCAGGATTTACAATCGGCTGCTAACAGCAGATGAAATCAGTGTTTTGTGTAGTGAATTACCGGTGTCTGTTGATAATCCTGTGACTACACTATCGGACTATAATATTTTTCCAAATCCTGCACAGAATTACTTGTATATCGATACAAATGATTATTCAGATTTTGAAATCTTTAATTCTCAAGGGAAAATTGTGGCAAGAGAAAATTTGGTAGAAAAAAACTTTATTGGCCATTTACCCAGTGGCGTTTATTTCATTCGCTTGTTGGGTCCAAGCCAAGTCTCTGGAGCGAAAAAAATCGTTGTCATGAAAGACAAAAAACCTTAGGCTTTTTCGAATAAGATATTCAATGCAAAAAAATGAGAACCGACGTAAAGTTAAACCAGTACGGATTTTACACATTAACCAAAGTACCTTCTAAAAAAGAATTGGAAGATTATTATGCCAACAAATATTACCAGGCTGATACTCACCGATATAAGCATAGATATTCAGAAAAAGAAATCCAGTATTTCTATAACAAAATAGAGCAAAAGCATAAAAATTTACTCCATTTAGACCTTATCAGTACCAACCAACGAAATCGGCTGCTAGATGTGGGCTGCGGAGAAGGATTCACGCTTAAGTATTTCAAAAAAGCAGGCTGGGATGTAACCGGTTTAGACTATAGTGATTTTGGCTGTAGAATGATAAACCCTGACTGCGTCGATAATTTAATTCAAGGGGATGTTGATCAAAACATCAGTCAATTACTTGAAAAGGGTGAGAAATTTGATTTGATCTGGCTCGATAATGTTTTGGAACATTTAATTGATCCTTTGAAAACCTTACAAGAAGTAAAAGCCTTAACCAATCCGTCAGGAGCTTTGGTTATTGAAGTGCCTAATGATTTTTCAATAGTACAGAATGCCTTGCTTGAAAGTGAGTTTATTGACGATCCATTTTGGATTGTATCCCCTGATCACATTTCTTATTTCAACAAAAAAGGCCTCATTAACCTATGCGATGCTGCTGGGTGGGATCATAAAATGATCATTGGAGATTTCCCGATTGACTTTTTTCTATTTAATAATTTCTCAAACTACAAAAAGCAAAAGGAGACCGGGAAACAAGCACATAAAGCACGGATTGAAATTGAAAACTTACTTCATGAATTACCAACAGACAAGGTAAATCATTTCTATCATGCAATGGCTGACCTAGGCATTGGTAGACAGTTAATAGGGTTCTTCAAAAATACTGACTAAAATAATGGGTTACCTTTGTTTAAATAAAACGAGCTTCGACCGTAGCCTGTATACATTATCCGCCATAAGGCAGGAAGACATGATGTCAATAATGCACTGGCGCAATGCCCAAATGGACGTTTTACGACAAAAAAAGCGATTAACGGAACAGGATCAAATGTGGTACTTTGAGAATTTGGTTTCACCCCTTTTTGAACAGGAAAAACCGCCCCAAATACTACTCAGCTTATTCCTTGACTCTGAATTGATCGGCTATGGTGGACTGGTCCATATCAGTTGGGAAGATCTTCGTGCAGAAGTTTCCTTTCTAGTTAGCCCGGAACGTGCTTCTGACCAGGACATTTACAGTGACGATTTCTCTAACTATCTATCGATTTTAAAGCGAATTGCATTCAGTGAATTGGGATTAAACAAAATTTTCACTGAAACTTACGACATTAGAGACCACCATATCAGCATCCTTGAAAAAGCAGGCTTTTTGCTTGAAGGAAGACTGAAAAAACACAACCTGGTAAATGGTGAATGGACAGATTCTTTAATGCACGGTTTTTTAAAAGAACAGTATTCAAATGAACTTTAAAAATAAACGGGTTTTCATCTCCGGCGGCAATGGAGTCATCGGGAAGGAATTGACCAGGAAATTACACGATCTTGGTGCCGTTGTAATGGTAGGAGATCTTAAACCCCGCCCCATTGACTGGCCTTCAGATATCCGTTACCGGCAAGGGGACCTCAATTACATTCCGGCAAGGGAATTATTAGATTTTAAACCCCAGTTTTTCTTTCATCTTGCGGCCACATTTGAACGATCTGTCGAGAATTATGATTTCTGGGAAGAAAACTACCAGCATAATGTAAACCTAAGTAATTACCTGATGACCATCCTGAAAGATGCACCTGGTTTGGAAAAGGTGATTTTTGCCTCCAGTTACTTGATTTATCATCCGGAATTATACCAGTTTGAAAATCCCCAGACCACCCCGGTTTCCCTCAAGGAGACAGATCCTATTCTGCCCAGAAACCTCACTGGCGTAGCTAAGTTAAATCACGAAATCGAGCTCCGATTTCTGAATGACTTTAAACGCACACAATACAAGTCCGTATCGGCAAGAATTTATCGCAGCTTCGGGAAAAACTCAAGGGACATTATTTCGAGGTGGATTAGAATGCTTCTCAAAAATGAACCGCTCACCGTTTATAGCAAAGAAGGTATTTTCGACTATATCTATGCCGGCGATGTGGCTGAAGGACTATTAAGACTTGGTGCAAATATTGATGCTGAAGGTATTTACAATCTTGGCTCTGGTAAGTCGAGAAGTATTGCTGATGTCATCGAGGTTTTGCGTCAAAATTTCCCAGATCTCCAGTCGACCGGGATTACTGAAGACATTCCGTATGAAGCCTCACAAGCTGATATGAGTTTATTTAAAAAAACCATCGGATGGAAGCCACCAACCACCTTGGAAAAAGCCATCCCGATGATCATCGAATTTGAGAAAAATCGTAACAATTCAGCACATGTCTCAGAGGAACAAACTGTGCTTGTGACGAGCATTTCAAAAAAGGTCCCATTACTGAAAGCCGTCAGAAATGCAACTTCAAAATATGGTCCGGAAATCAGTGTTGCGGGAGGCGACATAAACGACCAGTGTATCGGCCGATATTTTGTCGATAAGTTCTGGCTTATGCCAAGGCTCAGCAACCTTTCAATTGCTGAACTAAAGGCTTATTGTAATGCCAATAATATCAGGTCAATTATCCCAACCAGGGACGGAGAACTCGCCTTTTGGGCCCAAAGCAAAGAGGCACTTGCCAAGAGCGGAATTTCGATAATGATTTCAACACCTGAAACTGTTGATTTTTGCCTTGACAAACTCAGGTTTTTCCAGGAATGTAGTGATAAAGGCTTCCCTGCAATTTCTACATATAACTCTATCGACAATCTTGATTTTGATCAATTTGTAGTGAAAGAACGCTTTGGAGCTGGTGCCTTAAGTATTGGCCTTAACCTCGACAAGGAATCGGCTACGAATCACGCAAAGACTCTCGAAAGTCCTATATTTCAGCCTTTTATAAAAGGAACAGAAATTAGCATTGATCTTTACATTGATAAAAACTCAGCCGTAAAAGGTTGTGTTCCTCGCATTCGTCAGTTAATCGTGAATGGTGAATCGCAGGTCACTACAACTTACCAAAACGAAAAACTTGAAGCCTTATGCAGATCATTTGCCAGCGCATTTGCATTCTATGGGCATATCATTTTACAAGTTATGGAAGACGACTCCGGTAATTTCCATTTAATCGAATGTAATTGCCGGTTTGGGGGAGCCTCAACCACTGCGCTTGCTGCGGGCCTTGACAGTTTTTATTGGTTCTTGCTGGAAGCTAATGATGTGGACATTTCTGAATACGCATTTATACGTCCTACGAAACCGATCACTCAAATACGTTTTCCTGAAGATATTATCCTATGATCCTGGTTTTTGACCTTGATGATACGTTGTATAATGAAATCACTTTCGTGGAAAGTGGTTTTAGAGCAGTTGCCAATTATCTTGCTTCTGCTTACGGTTTATCAAAAAACACCATTTTCGAGGAATTATGGTCAGAATTGCAGGCCAATGGTCGCGGAAAAGTCTTTAACAAAGTTTTAAAGGACTATGACCTTTTATCCAAAAAATCCGTGCTAAAATGCCTTTCTACCTACAGGACTCATTTCCCTGACATTCAGCTACATAAACAAGGAAAATCCTGTCTTGAACGGTTTCAAGACCACACAAAGTTCCTGGTAACTGACGGCAATAAAATCGTTCAGTACAACAAAGTAAAAGCCCTTGGCATTGAGCCTTTGTTCAAAAAAGTATTTATTACCCACAGGTATGGTTTGAAAGCCTCCAAGCCTTCCCCTATTTGTTTCCGTAAAATAAGTCAAATGGAGAGGGTCAAGCCGGAAGAGATTGTATATATTGGCGACAACCCAAACAAAGATTTTGTAGGGATCAAACCATTGGGATTCAAAACGATAAGAGTATTGACCGGGCATTTTCGAAATCAGGCCAAACCAGAAGCGTTTGAAGCCCATTTTTCAATTGATTCACTAGACGAACTGACAGAAAATTTGATAAATCAGCTCAAACATGGATAATGAAATTGTAATTGGTCATCATAAGGTTGGAGTACAACATCCACCGTTCATCATTGCCGAAATGTCGGGCAATCATAATCACGATCTCGACCGTGCATTTGCCATTGTCGATGCTGCCGCAGAAGCAGGGGTGCATGCCCTGAAGTTGCAAACTTATACTGCCGACACCATCACCTTTAACAGCACCAATCCCGAGTTTCTGATCGACAATCCAAAGTCACTCTGGTATGGCAAAAACCTATACGAGCTATACCAGGAAGCTTATACACCATGGGAATGGCACGGACCAATTTTCGAACGGGCAAGGTCGCAAGGGCTCGTCGTTTTCAGTTCTCCTTTTGACGAAACAGCAGTTGATTTTCTTGAAGACCTTGATGCTCCTGCCTATAAGGTAGCATCTTTCGAGAATGTGCATGTCCCACTGTTGCGGAAAATTGCTGAAACAGGTAAGCCCGTAATCGTTTCTACTGGTGCCTCCACGCTGGCTGACATCGAATTAGCCGTGTCAACATTGCGTGAAAGCGGTTGCAAAAATTATGTACTCTTGAAATGTACCAGCAGTTATCCTGCAACGCCTGAAAACACAAATATTCTCACTATTCCTGATTTAGCAGAAAGATTCGATTGTATTGCAGGTTTATCGGATCACACCCTTGGTATAGGTGTAGCTTTGGCTTCGGTTTCTCTAGGAGCCAGGGTAATCGAGAAGCATATCACGATGAGCAGGGCAGAAGGCGGTGTAGATGCAGCATTTTCCATGGAGCCACATGAATTCAAAAGCCTGGTAGAAGAATCTAATCGGGCGTTTGAAGCACTTGGAAACGTTTTTTATGGGGTAACTGAAGCCGAAAAAGAAAGCCTGAAGCATAAACGATCGATCTACGTTGTAAAAGATGTTATGCCAGGCGATTTGATTTCTCCGGTTAATATCAAAGTAATCAGGCCGGCCAATGGTCTTCCTCCGGTTATGTTTGACCAGGTTATAGGCAAGCAGTTTATCAAACCAGTTAAAGCCGGAACAGCCCTGACTCTTGATGTAATAAATGAGAAATAAAGACAAAAGATGCCCGTTTCAAAAGCTGAGCTTATTAGGGATTATTATTTTTCCAAATTGAAAATGCCTCGTAAAGTCTTCAAAAATCAATAAAGATGAAGCTTAAAAAGCTGAAAGAATTTTTGGGGCAATACCGCTTTTTTGATACCCTGATGCACACCAAAAATTATTTTGGTTCCTATCTGTTTATCGCAGCCTTAGGGGTATTTTCATTACCTGTCTATACCCATTATCTTTCTCCAGCTGAATATGGAATTGTAGAGGTTTTTGCTTCTCTTGTGAAAGCAATCATCATCATTTCAATCTTGAATGCGCATACCTCTGTCGGGCGTTACTATTATGCTGAAAAGGAAAATTTCAAGGAATTTCTTGGCTCAGCAATGGTGGTAATAACTGCTTCAGTAACGCTATGTTTTGTTGTGCTTTGGTTTACCTCTGATTTTATCTTTGACATCTTAAACCTGCCTAAAGATCTTAAAGGGTTTCTTTTTCCAGCCGTTGTTGCCGGAGTGTTATTTGCTGTTTTTAATCAAATATTCGTACCTCGGAAAAAGAGTAAAAAAGTTGCTTATGCACAATCGATATGGGCATTAGGGAGTTTCCTGTTTGCCATTATTTTCATTTGGTGGTTGAATCCCAATTATTTTGGTAAAGTAGCAGGATCAACAGCATTTATGGGGCTATTAGGCGTCTATTTTGCGTTTAGCATTTTACAGGAGTTGAAGCTTAATTTTTCATGGAATCATGTCAAATATATTTTCTGGATAGGGCTGCCTTTACTCCCCACAGCGTTGAGTGGCTTTATTCTTTCCTACCTTGACCAGTTTTTCATTATTGCAAGCGAAGGGCAAGAAGATGTGGGGCTTTACAGCTTTGCCTATAAGATCGGGATGCTTTTGTTTGGTTTCAATGCAGCAATTTATAATGCTACATTACCTGATTTCTTTAAATGGAAAAATCGTAATGAAATTGAAGAGATCAAATCGCAGGAAAAATCAATGATGCGGTTCATGGTGCTGGCGGCCGGATTCCTTGTACTATTTGCCAGTGAGTTAGGTCGAATTTTATCTAGTCAGGATGATTATACCGTGGCTCTTCATCTCGTGCCAGTTATTGTATGCGGATATCTTTTTCTTGGTTTTCTTAGTTTCTATACCCGAACCATTTTTCATTCGAATAAAAACATTTATATCTCAATCGCGACCCTTTTAGCTGGGATAGCCAACATCGTTCTTAACTTTATCTATATCCCGATTTATGGCTACGAAGCTGCAGCTTATACGACAATGGTTTCCTACCTCCTGATGTTATTAATTGGCATTATCGTTACACAATTTGTGATTGAGGGTGACAAACCCTCAATGCTTACTATTTGCCGATTCCTGTTTGTTTTTGTTGTTGTCTTTGGCTTGGGATATTTAATTAACACCCTTTCACTTCCGCCATTGGCAGATTTCATTTATAAGGCGCTAATTTTTCTGGCACTTGGTTCCTTTTTATTTTGGAATAAAATAATAGCCTTGATAAACATATCTAAGCACTAGAACACCATCAATTTTCCTAGATTATACTGATTCCCGTTGGTTCTGTCAATCAGGTTTATTGAAAATAGTCCGGTACCTAGATTGCTTTTCCAAAGTCTGATGGAATCTCCGGAAAGGTTATTTTGAGTATATGCTATCCTTCCAAAGAAATCAGCAACGACAAGATCAAATTTTCCCTCCAATTCTTTCTCAAAAGCTATAGTGGAATAATTGTCGGTAGGATTTGGATATATGGCTACATTGAATCCATCAGCAGTAATATTATCTATTGAAACAAATTCAAAAACCAACGGAGGCGTGAAGAATGAAGCAAAACAGCTATTATCATCCGTTATTTCAACAGTGTACATCCCTTCAGCCTGAGGCACTAAAGTTAGCCCGTTTTCTCCCTCAATGGCCTCACCGTCAAGAAACCATTGAAAGGTTGCTTCGGGAATATTGGAAACAGTCAAAGACATATCAGGCTCCAGGGTGATACTTGCCATGGGCTGGTCGTAACAAATTGTATTCAATGTGGTATTTGTAATGATTGGCGGGTTCCAGTCAAAGTAAATACCTGCAGTGTTTTCTATTTCGTTTTCGGAAGGAAGATCTTCAATGTGGTTAATATTGTACTTCACAAATCCATGACTGGCTGGTTCATTGACATTACTATCAGGCAACATGATATTATCAAACTTAAAAACAACTTCCCTGTCAGGTTCAATAAATACTTCGACATCATGACTACTTGCCAGGAATTCGAACGTTGACAGATCAAGCTTATTAGATATCCTGTCACGGATAATTACATTGAAAGCCGTATCCGTTCCGGTATTTTGGAATCGTATTGTGTAATCAAGATCTTGTTCCTGTTGAATATATCCTTCTTCCCCCGCACCACGAGGCTCTACCAGCTTATCATTTGGATCAACAGCACAAATAATAATTTGTGATAACGAATCTGATCTTGTAAACCCAATATTACCCATATCGTCGATTTCGGTTACCGTCAATACGGAGTTGATCGTATCGCCAACGGCATCCACCGTAGGCATTTCTACCTGGATATTTAGCATGAACTGACCATATAGCTCAAGACTGTCAAAATGCCAATAGTAATTTTGGTCTACGATTGAATCGGGCATTACTTCGGAGGAGACATAAGTAAGTTGCGGATCAAGGTTTAATTCGATTATGCCACTTGGTAAATTTGTGCCGATATTCAAAAGGTTCACCCAATAATTTGCTACAGTATTACATCTTGGCAATCCACCAGTCAATTCTGCGCCATATCTTGTAAAAAACACGGTAGGGTAAAACCCAAAATCAAGCGAATCATAACTCATGGTTAAAGAGTCGATCAATACCGTGTAAGAAGCAGAATCCGTCGTTAAACCCCAAAATGGGTCTGTTGTATAGGAAACAGTGTGCCACCCTAATCCGGCAGCAAATTGATACGAACCATTTATCGGCAAACTAACGCTTCCATTATCCAAATTAAGCTCAACATTTGAAAGAAAAGGTTCGCCTTCTTCGTGAACCTGATTTTGGTTAACATCGTAAAACACAATGCCTTCAAGGTCTGTATTGGCAATAAACTCCAAACCTCTCAAATGTTCTTCACCAAAATTATCTTGAGGATCGATATGACCAATCGCTATATGATTTGGCGGGTCATTTTGATCGAGAACTACCAGGCTGTCAGTAAACCAAAAAGCAGACAAAATATCCGATGAATTTGGAATGCGTGAAAAGCCTCTGAAGTTTTCTGTATCATAATTTCCTTCAGAATAAACTACAGAGCTTTCCTGGGTTTCAATATTTAGACTGTGCAATTCGATGACCCCATTGGGGCCGGTTGCTGCACAGCCATCTTTCCATAATAACTCACCGGCATTATTAAATCCCATGTCGTCAATATCTCCATTTTGACATGACCCTGTCCCGGAATTAACAAACAGAAAATTAGCCGTCCCATCCATTTGTAATTCATATAATTCATTACTTGGACTAGGCCATGGATCTGAGTTTCCTCCAATATATAGTGATTGATTTACGGGATTATAACTAAAGCCTTCAATCAAGCCAATAGGGGAACCATCAGTTAACTCGATTGTCCCAAGGCTGGTGCCTTGACCAGTTTCCGGATCAATTTCTACTAATTCATAGATACCCCCGTCCAAAGAGATCGAAAGTAACACCTCAAAGTCCTGATGCCAAACAAGGGAAAATAAAACCGGGAATCCTGTATCTCCTATCAATGTAGCTTCAGCAGTGTTTTGATCAATCTCGACAAGTTGACCTGCAATCACTCCGTATAGTGTATTTGAAGAAACTAACTGGCTTTGGCAAAAAGGAATAGAAATTAGAAAAGCTAGTATACAGCTTAGTAAAGATTTGTACATGTTTTCAGGGGTTTAGTTTTAAAGTGTGTTGCTGGAAAGCATTAAATCAAACTAAATATAAGGACTTTTATTGTCCGATGCCAAACAATAACACTTTATGTAAACAATTGGCAAACAGTTTGTTGTTCATCAATCCCTTTGAAAAATGAAATAACCTTGAAGGATAGGAATCCTGCTATTTTTTCTTCCTTCTAACTTTGGATTTGCGTTTTGTTGGTTTAACCTTTTCAGTTTCAACTTTTTTCGGTTCCGGATCAGTTATGGTCACGGCAGAGTAGTTTTCAGAATCAAATTTCCTGAATGTGACAAACAAACTACCAATGAATAAGAAGATAACCAATAACGAGGCAATCAAAGAAACCCGCTCACCAACATAATACGAGCGTGGTCGGAAACGCAATTCAAGTGTATGCTCACCTGCAGGAAGACGCATAGCTCTGAAAGCATAATTAGCTTTGATAAATCCTTCAACTTCCTGATCATCAATATAGGCTTTCCAACCTTTTGACGGTGGATAATAAATATCTGAAAACACTGCAAGCTGCTCATTATCAGCCTTATAACTATAAGTCATCTTGTCGGGGTGATAATTAGTCAATTCAATGTTGTTTTCAGGAGATGACAGGCTGTCTGGTTTAAGCTCAAGCCCTTCAAGGTAATCGGCAAAGCGCTGTTGAACAATCACTTTATTAGCAGGGTCAAGCGTCGCTAAAGCGTTTAATTCTTCATCGGCGTTTTGTACTATTTGCAAATCGTGGACAAACCAGGCATTACCGAGATTGGTTGATCGTTGAATAGGCACTAATTGTCCGGTTTGTCTGTCAGCATTGATCACATACTTAGTATTCAGCATATCAAGTATATGTTCATGTTCGAACGGACTATTGAACATATAGCGTTCAAGCATTTCCTGATAAAGGACTAATTTTGCGGCATGATATCCACTAAGACTTTTATGGAAAAAGGAAGCGGTGGTATTGTTTAAAAGGCCGCCTCTGGCAACATCCAAAACGCGGTAAAATGGGTCGGGGTCAGTCAAAATATCCTTGTCTGCCTGTGTAGGTTCCTGCTCTGCTTCAAAAGCTGTTTTTTCTTTGAATTTGCCGTGGTCCAGATATTTCCAGTCAACTGACCATACATCGATAAGCATTAATAAGCCAATTGCCGGAATGACATATGCCGATTTCAGTTTTTCCTGCAGGAAAAGCCATAATAATCCGGCCGCCAATCCAACGAATAACAATGACCGAAATACATTATTCATCAACATCGATTGACGATCGGCTTTTAACATGGAAACAATCTGTTCATTGAGACTGTCATCACGCAAACCGTCCATCGATACTGAAAAGCAAACAAACAAAACGATCACACCCAAACCAACTGCAATACCTGTAGCTGAGATGAGTGCCTTTTTCCTTTCGGATAGCCCGATGTTTTTATCAAACAAATTTTTCAGTCCTAATATGCCAAGGAGAACAGCCATTATCTGTGCTACACCTAGTATCATAGAGACTGAACGGAATTTATTGTAAAGCGGGAAATAATCGAACAAGGTATAATTCAAAGCCGGGAAATTCTTCCCCCAACTTAACATGATAAACAGTACTGTAGATGTTATGAGCCACCATTTCACAGGACCTCGTACAAGAAAAGCTCCGAGGAAAAACAGGAAACAGACAATGGCACCATAATACACAGGACCGGCAGTTGACCGCTGGTCACCCCAATAGGTATGAGCCCCAACCCATTGGTGAGCTGCTTCGATACCTTCCTTTCTGGATTTCCCCTCAGACATCACCTGCTGAACAATATTCTGCCCTATTGTCTTGAAGGTCTCACTTTCGTCATACTTGCGGGCTGTGCCTCCGCCCATATAATTAGGAAACATGAGTGTAAACGTTTCTCCAACTCCGTAACTCCAATCAAAGGCATAATCTTTTGACAATCCGGTCCGTCCCTCATTTGCAGCCAAATCTGAGCCGCCTCTGATCGTTTCTTCGCCATATTCGGATGTCGTCCACACCCTGGTAAGACTTGTAGAAGCTCCTAGAAGGCCAATAGCAGCCAAAATAGCGGTCATCTTGAGAAATTTATTGCCCTCAGACTTACGGAAAGCCTCAACAGCTTTAAAAATCCATAACAAGCCAATCAAAATTATCAGGTAATAGGTTATCTGGAGATGGTTTGCATAAAATTCAAGCGAGAGAAAAAGTCCCATAACCCCTGCTCCAAGGAAATACTTTTCCTTGAAGATCCATATCACACCAGCCAGAACACCCGGCGCATAGGCCATTGCCAGCAATTTAGTTGAGTGCCCAGCATCTGCCAAAATTATGTTGTAAGTACATAAACCGTAGGCGATTGCTCCCATAAGGGCCAACCGCCAATCTACTTTAAATGAAAGTAGCAACAGATAAAAACAAACAAAAGCAACGAAAATCACCTGTTCTGAATCCGTTACGCCCTTGTTAAACATGAATACTTTGTTAGCCAATCGCGATTTATTTCCGTCGCTAACGCCAAGTATCTGAAAAGTAGGCATGCCGGCAAACGGCCCATTTGTCCACAGCGGCCAGGTACCAGTTTCTTTTTTCACAGCCTTCATCTCTCCCTGCATCCCATACGCTCTCAAATTGTCGTATTGTTCAATGACTTTACCACTCAATGCAGGCAGAAAATATATATAAGCGACTGCCAACATGATAAAAACGGCAGCGATATGCGGGATAAATGATTTTAGTTTCTGCATTGGTTATATTTCTAAATTGTTGAATGGTTCTGCCTGTGGCATGGTCTTACCCTTCGGGTATTGTCCTGCCTGCGGCAATTGCTTGGCCTTCGGCCATTGTTGAATTGCTGGCTCTTCGAGCATTGCTGTATGGCTTTGATTGTGAGTTGTTTAGCCATGAAAGTTCAAAAAAGCTTTGAGAATATTGTGGAATTTTGAGATTTGGGTGTCAATATAGTAAAAACCGAAATGGAAATATTAAACTTAAGCAAAATCGAAGCTTATAAAATTGCATTCGATCTTAGCATTGAAATCTGGAATATCGTCATAAAGTGAGATCATATTGCAAAATCAACTGTCGGCAATCAATTGGTGCGATCTGCAGATTCAGTTTCAGCATACATAGCAGAAGGATTTGGTAGGTACTTCAAAAAAGATAAAATCAGGTTCTACAGACACAGCATGGGCTCGCTATTTGAGAACTAAAGCTGGATCGAAAAATTCCCACCTCTGATCAACTATCTAATCAAATACACCAACCAAAAATTTAAACAATTAACAATGCTCGAAGAGCAAACAATTGCCAAAGGCAAAACAATCACCACGGATTCTCCAAGTCCCGCTTCTTGTACTTATAATTCCGTTCACGATAAACGCTGTTATCGCTCTTCTTTTTCAGCTTCAATGGATCTTTCGAAAAAAACCTAGCCATGAAAGCAAGAGGTGTAAGCATCAAAAAGAAGATTACTGACAATAGTATCCTGGAATTGACATAGCCCAGTACTTCCGCCAGTTTAAACCAAAACCACACCACCCAATTTCCCAGAAATGGAATGAAAACAAAGATCAAACCCAGCACAGTGGCTATTTTTATTAGCACAACCAGGTTAAAAATATAACTAATCACAAGCAAGCCTGCCACGATCACCAATTGTGCTTCCTTTATTTTCGCTTTATCAAGTTTCATGTTAATCGAGTACAAATTGTTCTTTCCAGTTATCTTTTTCTTCCCAGTTGGGCTGTTGCTCTTTTTTCAACAAGAAATTACCGATCACAAGGTAGTCCATTTCCGTGCGCATGAAGCACCTGTATGCGTCTTCGGGAGTACATACTATTGGCTCGCCACGAACATTAAAACTTGTATTTACTAACAGGCTGTACCCTGTTTGTGCTTTAAAAGCACTTAATAACCCATGATATTCAGGATTAGTAGCTTTGTGGACTGTCTGGATTCTTGCTGAAAAGTCGATATGCGTTACGGCAGGGATATCAGATCTTTCGAAGTATAATTTTTCCCTTACGGGGAATGCGGCATATCCTTCGGGCAATAGGTTGCAGCGGCTATTATTCACCGATTGTACGAACAACATATACGGGGAAGGATGGTCAAGCTCAAAATAAGTTTTAGCTTCTTCTGCTAATACTGAAGGGGCAAAAGGTCGGAAGGATTCCCTGTATTTAATCTTTAAATTCAGCTTCTTCTGCATATCAGGATTACGTGCATCGCCCAAGATGCTGCGATTGCCAAGTGCACGCGGACCAAATTCTATCCTGCCTTGCATCCAGCCCACTATGTTCCCTTCGGCCAACAATGTAGCGACGCGATCGTAAAGATCACCCTTCGGCTTGACTTGTTCGAATACTGCATTGAATTTTTTAAATGTTCTCAAACAGTCTCCATCATAAAAGGAGGGCCCCAGATAAGCACCTTTCATGGCATCAGGTGAACTTACACTGTTCCGATCTTTTTCAAAATAAAGATGATGAGCTGCTAATGCTCCTCCAAGTGCTCCACCAGCATCCCCTGCGGCAGGCTGGATAAATATCTCCTTGAAAACATTGGCTTTTTGCAGCTTGCCATTAGCTACACAATTCAATGCGACACCACCTGCCAGACAGAGGTGGTCAGCTCCTGTAAGACGTTTTGCTTCGACAGCCATCTTCAATACGACAGATTCAGTCACTTGCTGAATCGCTAGCGCAAGATTGCAGTGTTTTTGTTCAAGTTCAGCCTCCGTTTCACGTTTCGGGAAACCGAAAAGGGCCGCCCATTTTCTGTCATGGACCATTCTTAGCCCTGTAGCATAATTAAAATAGCTTTGGTCAAGCCAAATTGAGCCATCATTTTTTATGCTGACCAAATGCTCTTCGATCGTTTTCACAAAGGCTTTGGTCTCATCGCTTTCTGCATTCCCGTAAGGTGCAAGACCCATTAATTTATACTCTCCGGAATTAACTCTGAAGCCCAAAAAATAGGTAAAAGCCGAATACAGCAATCCCAGAGAATGTGGGAAGCCCAACTCCTTCAAAACGGTAATTTCGCGCCCTTTTCCATGGCAAATAGACGCTGTGGCCCACTCACCTACCCCGTCAATGGTCAGAATAGCCGCTTCCGCAAAAGCGGATGGATAAAATGCCGAAGCAGCATGAGACAAATGGTGTTCCGGGAAAAGCAGTTTCAACGTTTTCCGATCATAGTCCATCACCTCCTTAAGCTCCTGCCTGATTAATCTTTTGAGAAAAAGTTTTTCCTTGAGCCAAATGGGAATGGCGGCAATAAACGACCGTATACCTCTTGGCGAGAATGCGTAATAAGTCTCCAGCAACCGCTCAAATTTCAGTAACGGTTTGTCGTAAAAGACAACTGCATCCAATTCGTCAATCGTAGTGGCACACTCTTCAAGGCAATATCTGACCGCATTCTTCGGAAAGGAAGCATCATGTTTTTTCCTTGTAAATCGTTCTTCCTGAACGGCAGCTATGATCTCCCCATCGCGAATAATTGCCGCTGCCGAATCATGATAAAACGCTGATATCCCAAGAATGGTCATTAAGTTGTAAGTTTGCGAGGAGCAAATTTAGTGATTTAGATTTATGTTGTCTTGAGTCAACTGCAAATTGCCAACTAACAAATTACGATGCCACCAAAAGTCTCCATAATCACCATAACCTATAACGCCGAAAGTCTACTGCCAGGGACGATGGAGAGTGTATTTGAGCAAAGCTACACTAACATTGAGTACGTTATTGTGGATGGGGCATCAACGGATGACACGGTAGCCCTCATTCGTGCAAACGCGGAAAAGATCAGTCAATGGATCTCGGAGCCTGATAAAGGACTTTATGATGCCATGAACAAAGGATTAGAATTGGCGAAAGGCGATTTTGTCCTGTTTCTGAATGCAGGCGACCATTTGCATGAAACGGAAACAATCGAGAAAGTGTTTGCAAATGCTGATAAAAACACCGATATTTTGTTCGGCGAAGTGATGCTGGTAGATGCTGATCGCAACGAAATTGGCTCCCGGTCCGACTTAAGCACCCAAAAACTCCCTGATAATCTGGTCTGGACAAGCTTGAGGTATGGTATGGTGGTGAGCCATCAGGCATTCATTGTACGTCGTGGTATTGCGCCCCGATACATTTCTGACAACCTGTGCGCCGATATCGACTGGGTTATTAAATCTTTGAAAAAAAGCACCCAAACCGTTAACACCCAACTCATTATCTCCGATTACCTGATAGGCGGTGTTTCAAAACAACGACATCGGCAATCGATGAAAGATCGGTACCACGTACTCAAAAGCCATTTTGGATTTATCCCAAACCTCTTCAACCATGCCTGGATCGTTTTACGGGCATTGCTTTCCAGAAATCGTTACTAATCGGCTACTTTGCGTAGCTCTGCTAATCCCTCTTTGATGCTTTGTGGTAAAGCAAAAGACTATTATCTCACCGCAAAGTTTCGCTAAATAGGTCACAGATTTTCGCAAAGGGTTCAAATTAAGAATATAGAAATTCCTAATCTCAGACTATGATTAAATATTTGACGCTCATTCTTATTATTGTTGTATCTGCCTCCCAAGTTACTGCACAGTCTTTTCAACCTTATTCCGCCAGGGGCAGTCACGATCATTATTGTTCTTCTGATCATGTCCACCTCAAAAAAATGGCTTCTGATCCGGATTACCGGACAAAGCATGAAGCTATGGAAGATGATATCTATCAAGTTATGTCTTCCAAGTCAGCTAAAAATCCAACTAAGGCACAATCGCAGTATATCGTGCCAATTGTATTCCACATCATCCATAATAATGGTCCTGAAAATATTAGTGACGCATTGGTTATGCAAGGTTTACAAGACCTAAATGATGCTTTCGAAAACATCGGTTATTATGACCAGGGAACTGGTGTGGATATCGATATTGAGTTCTGCCTGGCAACAAGGGATCCTGATGGATTTGCGACAACTGGTATTACGCGAGATGTTTCAGTACTTACCGATCTGGATTATAATGTCGATGATTTAAACTTGAAAAACATCAATCGCTGGGACCCGACCAGATATGTCAATGTCTGGGTAGTCAAAGAGATCTGCGGCGGTAATCTAGGCTGTGGAGTAGCCGGTTACGCTTACCTGCCGGGGGCACATGGCAGCAATGTAGATGGCATTGTTTTGGAAGCCAATTTCCTGGGTAGTTCTAATGCCAATGACGCTGTCATTATCCATGAGCTGGGTCATTACCTTGGATTAAGGCACACGTTCCAGGGTGGTTGTCCAAATGATGATTGTCTGCTGGATGGAGACAGGATTTGCGATACACCACCCGACAATTCCACAGCGGCTGTTCCTTGTGCGGCTTCCGCCAATTCATGTACGACCGATGTCAACCTTGCTGACCCAAACAATCCATTTCTTACCGACCAGAATGATATGTTTATCAACTACATGGATTACGGCAGCTTTTCATGCTATTCGGCTTTTACCGCAGGGCAGCGTGACAGGATGCAGGCAGTTATTACCGGAGTGCGATCAAGTCTGTTAAGTTCTAATGGTTGTGATCCACCTTGCCTTGATCCTTTGACGGCAGGATTTACAGCAAGTACCGACAATATCATTGCAGGGCAATCTGTAAGCTTCACCAATACTTCTGTAAACGGTACCACTTGGGACTGGCAGATTGATGGTACTTCATTTTCATCGATGATGAACAGCAGCTATATGTTCAATTCGGCTGGCACCTTCACCGTTACGCTTTTCGCTTATAATGACGACCCGAATTGTAGCAGCAGTGCTGATACCACTATTACTGTCATCTGTGATACCAATGCTGCGTTTTCAGCCAGTGAAACGACAGTACAGACTGGAACTACAGTGACTTTTAACGATGCTTCAGTTAACGTTACCAACTACAACTGGACCATCGACAATGTGCCATTTTCGAGCTTGGCCAATCCGGATTTCACTTTTAACACACCAGGCAATTTTACAGTTTGCCTTGAAGGTGACAACGGCATTTGCAACGACATGAGCTGTCAAACAATTTTCGTTAATTCCGAACCGCCGGAGAACTGTAACAACACATTTTTCAAGATTGTAGGTGACCCTTTACACCTCGAACAGGGTCTTAGCATCTTCCCTTCAGATGATGGTAATTTTTTCCTTACGGGAATGCGTGGAGATAGTGCCCTCATCATGAAAATGACGCCTTCTGGAGACTTCATATGGCAGCGAAGTTTTGATATTACCAATCGGCCCGATCAGATCCTTGACCTCAAAATGGCATCTGACGGCAACCTGATTGGTGTGGGACAAGGCACATCCGGAGCTGTAAGCAGAAATCCATTCTATTTTAAATATGATCCGGTCAGCGACAATTTTTCCTGGGTACGGGATGTGAGCTATTTTAATGGTTATTTCTCGCGTATACATGAAGCTGATTCGGCCAGTAATTATTTGATCTCAGGTTCCATTACAGATCCGAGAGATATTCTCATCACCTCAATTAACCCTTTTACCGGTAACGAGCAATGGACACGTCGCAACAGCCTGGGGACAAATGATGATTCAGAATCTGCGATTTTTTACAATAATGACCTTTATTCTACCGGCCGACAAAATCCTTCGAGCAGTGTAGGGACAATGAGGGGAGCAGTTACGCGATTTAATACTGACGGGACTTATGATTACAACAGGTACTACCTTGAAACGATAAATCAAAATGTCAGGCATTATACTACCGACCTCTTAGTACATCATGACTCGCTGGTACTCGCATTTTTCCTTGACAAAAACGGTACTGGCCCCACCTACACACCCACGATGGCAAAAACGGATCTTGATGGCAATATTGCCTGGGCGAAAGATTATGAGATTATGGAATATCCGAATGTCAGGACAAAAAACGTGATAGAAGTTCCTGGCGGATACCTCTTGCATGGGTATACAATCACTCCTCTTGGCAGGGTATTCCTGATCAAAACCGACTATAATGGTAATACAGAATGGGGCAGGGTTTATGGTGGGGTTAGTGGAACTACTGATATCAATGTACTCAATATCAACAGGGTACCTAGGTCACAGGTTGCGTATTATAATAACTTCATTTATTTCAATGCAGGGGCATGGAATTTTGGAGATTTCAACGAAGACCTCCAAATTTTCATTGGGAAATTGAATCTCGATGGTACTGTTGATGAAGAAAATTGCCCACTCGTACAAGATGTCACTATTATCGAAACAGATTTCATCAACCCCGTTGATCAGTTTACACAGTTCACAGAATTAATGGCCAACCAATTGGATATCAGCGTTTCCCCCAATTCCGGGAATCCGGATATGGAGGAACAGTTATTTTGCCAGGAATTATGCACCGAAATTGACTTCGATATTCTTGGTGAAAGCCTGGTTTGTCTGAGTGAAGATCCCCTCACCTACCGTTTTGACAATTTATCAGATTGTGAGCCTACGGCTTTAACCTGGGAAGTATTAGGTGGTAATATGATCAGCAGTGGTGGAGATTCGCTAATCGTAGAATTACCAAATATCGGTGCAGCTTCCATTATTGCTCATGCCGAGCTCAATTGCTTCAGCTTAAGCGACACGCTTGACATCATGATTAATGATTCTCTGAATCTTGACCTTGGCCCTGACATCAACGTTTGTCACAATGCAACATTCACCCTTAACGCTGGAGAAGGCTTTTCAAGATATGAATGGTTTGACGGGTCTGCGGATTCCACCTATTCCGTTTGGTTAACAGGTGATTATTGGGTGGAAACTGAAGATGCGTGCGGCAATATTCTACGCGACTCGATACATATTACCATTGAAGATACGGAGTTGGTCATTACCAATCAGTTCTCCGAAATTTGTCCTGGCGAATCCGTTACCGTCACTTTAAGCGGATACGACAACTACCAATGGTTCCCTTCAACTGGGCTGGGTTGTGATAATTGTCCGTCAAATACAATTTCTCCTACCCAAACTGTAGGCTATTATGTCGTTGCCAGCACCAATGTAGGCTGTATTTCAGTGGATACCATCGGAATAACTATACCTGAATTTGCAACAGCAGAAATCCAAACTATTTGCGCAGGCGAATCCGCACTCATTTTCGGTACTCCACAAACACAAGAGGGTGATTATAGCCAGTTATTTTCAACAGCGGATGGTTGTGATTCCACCCATACCGTTTCATTAGTGGTACTTGACACATTCTACACTACGGAAACGCTAACCTTATGCAGTGACGAAAGTCCGTTTCCAGATGGAACAGTCATAGAATCATTATTCCAGGCTCAAAACGGATGCGACTCTACACATGCGGTTATCTACAGTGTACTTGACACATTCTATACTACCGAAACGCTGACCTTATGCAGTGACGAAAGTCCGTTTCCAGATGGAACAATCATAGAGTCATTATTCCAGGCTCAAAACGGATGCGACTCTACACATGCGGTTATCTACAGTGTACTTGACACATTCTATACTACCGAAACGCTGACCTTATGCAGTGACGAAAGCCCGTTTCCAGATGGAACAGTCATAGAATCATTATTCCAGGCTCAAAACGGATGCGACTCTACACATGCGGTTATCTACAGTGTACTTGATACATTCTATACCACTGAAACCCTGACCTTATGCAGTAACGAAAGTCCGTTTCCGGATGGAACAGTCATAGAATCATTATTCCAGGCTCAAAACGGATGCGACTCTACACATGCGGTTATCTACAGTGTACTTGATACATTCTATACCACTGAAACGCTAACCTTATGCAGTGACGAAAGTCCGTTTCCAGATGGAACAGTCATAGAATCATTATTCCAAGCTCAAAACGGATGCGACTCTACACATGCGGTCACCTACGATGTGCTTCCCGTACCATCTGTCCAGATAGGATCAACAGCAGAAAGTTGCATCGGAGATGATGGCTCAATTATGCTTACATTCCTTGGAGGAGCACAGCCATTCACTTATCTCTGGGATGCCAGCGCAGGGAATGCGACTACCGCGACAGTCACCGGCCTTTCTGAAGGCAATTACCAGGTAACCGTTACTGGCAATGACCAGTGTGAATCCATCATACAAGCCACTGTGATGAATGCCTGTAGTTGCAACATTGCCCTTAACCTAACCGGTACAGACGAATTAACCTGCTTCGGTGATCAGGATGGCTTTGTTGCCGCCCTTGCTTCAGGAGGCTCCGGCAATTACACTTACAACTGGAGTGCAAACGCAGGTGGACAAATGACTTCTACGATTACTGGTCTCGGTCCAGGCATTTACAACCTAACGCTCAACGACGGACCAACTTGTCTGACTGAAGCCATTTTTACAATAAGCGAACCTGATCCCATGTTCCCTGATATTATCGGGAACGATAGCGACTGTGGTGAAATGGATGCTTCAGCTTTCGCTTTTGTAGCAGGCGGTGTTGCACCTTTCACTTACGTTTGGAGCACTGGTGAGACTGGTTCCAACATCCAGAACCTGCCAAGCGGTAATTACAGTTTCACCGTTACCGACGCGAATGGTTGTATGGAAGAGGCTTCAGCTTTTATCACCAGCGAAGGCGTTGCACCGGTTGTTACTGCCGAGTTTGTCAACTCCTCTTGTGTCGGCGCCAATGATGGATCAATAGACATTTCTGTCATTGGTGGCGAAGGTCCATTTACTTACATGTGGTCTGATGGTGTTGCAGACGAAGATCGCACTGGCCTGCCTCCTGGTGTCTATACTGTTTGGGTAACCGATACCAATGGTTGCCTTGCCATCACGACAATCATTATTAGTGAATCAGGAGATTTGACGCTTGATTTTAACTCTACACCATCGACAGGTACTGACGGCACAGCCTCTGTCACTGTATTTGGCGGTGCATCGCCATTTACTTACCAATGGAATAATGGTGGTACAGATCCGTTTATCAACAATCTTGCACCTGGCACCTACACCGTTTCGGTGACAGATGCTAACGGTTGTACCGGAACCGGCAATGTTGTGGTTAGCCCATTTACCGGAACCTATCCGATAAACGCTCTTGAACTATTTGAGGTGACTCCAAATCCGAATTCAGGACAGTTTGAGGTACATATCCAGTTTGACAGACCTAAAGATTTCAGATTAGAAGTGTATAATATTCCAGGGCAGTTATTGTACGAAATCGACAGGAATGGTAATGTATTTAGAGAACAGATCAACCTCGGCAGGGTACCAGCAGGACTGTATTTCGTAACCGTAAGAACAGCAGAAGGGTTGGCAGCTAAACCTGTCATTGTTCTTGACTAATACTGCCATCAGGTGGTATAGATTTGACAACTATACTAGGCGCTTTTAATTGCATTTTTTTCGTCAGACCATCAATAAATAAGACCTAAAACAACGAATATCCGATGAGAGGCGACCTGGAAACCTGAAAAACATTTTTTCTTAACTTCGCAAAAAACAACAGCACTATAGACAACCAGCGACAGTCTAAAATCTGGGAATAATTTCGATGAGATATCTCTTTTTCGTAAACAACCACATCAGTCACTTAACAGCCAAAGGAATCATCAAGCACCTGGAGCTAAAAATTGATGATTGTACATTTCTTACTGAAAGGAATTACGAAATAGAGAACCCCTTAGGGAAAACACTGGAATTTCCTTTTTCGCATTTACCGGATTCATTTAGAGTTGCTTTGGGGCCGATACGCCTCCGGCAAAAGATCAAGTCACTTGACAGCTTCATAAATACTATAAGCGATCACCAGCCTTTTGAGATCTTTGTGACTCAAACATCCATAACCTATTTCTATCTTATCCATTCGAATCCTAATTGCAAAGGATTTAGTCTTATTGAGGGAGGGCTAGGTTGCTATAATCTGGAGTACCTCAAGATGGTTTCGCATAAAGCTTTCTGGTTGAGGCGACTATTGTACAGGTTACTTTATCGTAATCGGGTACCTGAGCTAAAATATTTTTTTAACATTGATTTCCCAAAATTCAAAAATTGCTACGGAACAAATGACAAAGCATTTAAGGGCTTCAAAAACCAGATAGTTCTGGACAATCCATTTACTAATGACACTCGGTACAAAGGCATAAATAATGTACTGGTACTTGATGCTATTAGGGAATTTAACTACATATCATCTGATGCGGTAAAATTTGTTTTAACTTTTTTACTTGAAAAACTTAAAAATGACATAGAGCAGCTGCATTTTAAATTTCACCCTGAGCATTATAGGCGACCTGAAGATATGGCGTTTTACAAGAATATTTTCGCTCCATACCAAAAGCATTTTACTATCATTGAACTTGACAAGCATACAGTGCTCGAAAACTTGATCCATAGTTCAGACGCCAATTTTTATGTTTTTGTTAGCAGCATAGGCATGTATGCTGACATGATGGGTAAAAAGGTATTTTCATTAGCAAAAAAATTGACGGAACGGGAGAATACCTTTAAATTTCAATATGAATCTTATCACAAAGGATCAATTCAATACCTCTAATGGAAAAGCCAATTGTAACGGTCATCATACCTTGTTATAACTACGGCCGATACGTAGCGGAGACTTTAGATTCTGTATTAGCCCAAAGCTTTTCAGCATGGGAGTGTATTGTGGTAGATGACGGGTCGTCCGATAATTCGAAAGAGGTAGTCCTTCCCTATACCCTAAAAGACCCGCGCATCAAATATCACTATCAGGATAATAAAGGATTGCCAGGTGCCAGAAATAAAGGCATCGAAATGGCAAATGGAAAATACCTTCAATTTCTGGATGCTGACGATATCATAGAAAAAGACAAGATCAAGCTTCAGGTAAAATGCTTTGAAGATAATCCCGAGTTGGATTTCGTTTATGGAGGGCTACGGTATTTTATGGACGGCAAACCTGACAAGCTTTTTTTTTCCGCTTCATGGATTAACAGGCCATGGACACTTACTAAATCCGGAAAAGGAAGAGATCTTTTGAAATACCTAATTATCTCCTCTGTAATAATGCCTTTAATGCCGCTGATTCGAAAGGAGGCAGTAGAAAAGATAGGCAGGTATAAAGTAAACCTTCGATCATGCGAAGATTGGGAGTTCTGGCTCCGCTTTGCAAATCATAATTACAATTTTAAATTCCTCAATGCGGAAAACACCTTCGGGATCATGCGTTTGCATCCATTGAGTATGACAAAAAACCGGACTGTCATGCTATCCAGTATGATTGAGGTGAGGCAAATAATTGAAGAAATGGTCGAAGATGATGACCTAAAACAACTCAATCAAAAGTTTCTGATTAATGATAAAATCGAACTCGCGATTGTAAAACAACAACATGAAGGCAAAAGATTAGGAATAAACTACATGAAATCCGAATTTCGGACTAAGCCGGGGTTGCGATACTTTTTTTTCAGGTTACTTCTAAATATTTTTCCTCCGAAGTGGAGCCTTTTTATTTTAAGCCTGGTCAGAATGATAATGAAACGGTATTATTATTTTATCAACCAATAGTTCAGGCAATAAGAACCGTGTCCGTAAGTATCTTTTTCGTTTAATTGTCTTATTTCTGTTGTGAACCCTTTGCTTTTTCTCTGAATTTCAAACCCTATTTCTTCAAAAATCTTTGTACAAATTTTATCAGTCAGGATCAGCGGGTGCATCTTGTTAGTTACGAAATGAGCATCAAAAGACAGGAAAGCCAATCCTCCTTTTTTTAAATATTTGTGAATATTCCCTACAATATCCTTGAAATTATAACAGTGGTCCAGTACATTGATACTTACCACAAAGTCCACTTTCTCTTCCAATTTTTCAATATATTCTTCAGCAGGGGTGGAATAAACCTTTTCGGCATCATTAAGGTCGCACCAGGGAATTTCTCTTATACAATCATCTGCCATGGGCTCAATTACAATCAGTCTGGCTCCATGAAAAAATTTGCTTCTTAGTTTGCTCCCTGCGCCTAAGTCTAACACAGTTTTCCCTTTATAATCTTCGTGGTTGAACCCAAAACTTTTGAATAACTTAATCGTTTTATCCATAAAGTCCGATGTGTTCCTCCACTCGCTGGATTTGTGAAAATTAAATTCTCCTTTTTGAGAGACTTCTTTCCATTTTTTCTTGGATGCACTGGTTTTGCTGATTGTAATAAACTTATTTACAAACTTCAAAAGTGGCTCAATAAAAATGGATTCAATAAAATCCTGTAATTTCATAATGTCTCTTGTCTTTAAGACTTCTTCCCAGGTTTAAAAATAAAGAAACCCAATTAAGAAATATATTTTACAATAACTAAATCAGGGTAGAATACATGCGAATTGAAACGCAATTGTTAGACAGTTTTCTCCATTTTGAATTCCTCTTTCACTTCATGATAAACTTTAGTAATACCTTCTTCTAGAGAAATTGCTGCTTTCCAGCCCAGGTTATCCAGCTTGGATACATCGAGTAGCTTGCGGGGTGTACCGTCAGGCTTTGTCAGGTCGTGATCAATTTTGCCTTCATAACCTACAATCTCTTTTATCAAAAGGGCCAGGTCTTTTATCGCTATATCTTCTCCTGTACCAATGTTTACCAATTCTGCTTCATCGTAATTGAGCATCAAATAGTAACAGGCATCTGCCAGGTCATCGACATGCAAAAATTCGCGTTTTGGTGAGCCCGTTCCCCACATGATCACTGAAGGATCACCATTTACTTTTGCTTCATGGAACTTGCGCAGCAATGCAGGCAGTACATGAGAGGTTTTAAGGTCGTAATTATCATTCGGGCCATAAAGATTGGTCGGCATTACCGAAATGAAGTTACAGCCATACTGATCGCGGTAAGCTTCACATAATTTGATCCCTGCGATTTTCGCGATAGCATAAGGCTCATTGGTAATTTCAAGTGGTCCTGTCAAAAGGTATTCTTCCTTCAACGGCTGAGGCGCCATTTTAGGGTAAATGCAGGAAGACCCCAGCAGTAATAGTTTATCGACCTGACTTTGGTAAGCTGCATTGATAACATTACTTTCCATCATCAGGTTATCGTAGATAAATTCTGCTCTGTAAGTATTATTAGCCAAAATACCCCCTACTTTTGCGGCAGCGAGAAAAACATAATCCGGTTTTTCCGCCTTAAAAAATTCTTGTACATCCGACTGATCCCGCAGATCCAATTCCTTGGATGTTCTTAAAACGAAGTTGTGATAACCTACATTTTTCAGCTTTCGCAAAAGCGCAGACCCCACCATTCCACGGTGTCCTGCAATATAAATTTTAGCGTCTTTATTCATCTCTTTTTATTGGAGCGCTAAGATAGTGAATTTGGGTGATGGTTTATGTTGTCGGCAATCGGCAATCGGCAATCGGCAATCGGCAATCGGCAATCGGCAATCGGCAATCGGCAATCGGCAATCGGCAATCGGCAATCGGCAATCGGCAATCGGCAATCGGCAATCGGCGGGTAAGGAAATTGATATTTTTAATACTTCAATATATTGTGTCTAAAATCTTTTAACTAAATGTGAGATTGCAGATTGAGTATTGTCGATTGCAAACTACCCCATCAACTATCAACATTAAACCCGCCAACTCTAAACAGAAATTCCCTAAATTAGCCATGCAAAATACACGCCATGAAAGTTAACCTTCCGGAAACGGGACAAAAGCGGATTGTGATCATCGGAGGAGGCTTTGCTGGCCTGTCGCTTGCCCGAAAAATTGCCAAACTTGACTACCAGGTTGTGGTGATTGACAAAAACAACTACCACCAATTCCAGCCGCTTTTTTACCAGGTTGCGATGGCAGGACTTGAGCCAAGTTCAATTTCCTTCCCTTTGCGGAAAGTCTTCCAGAAACAGCCTAATGTATTTATCAGGATCACTACCGTTGAGTCTGTCGATACGGACAAAAAACAGCTGCAAACACCGTTAGGAATACTCAATTACGATTTTCTCGTTTTAGCGATTGGAGCGGACACCAATTTCTTTGGTAATCAGAAAATTGCGCGACATGCGATCCCCATGAAATCTGTTTCTGAAGCCCTTTATTTGCGTAATGAGCTGCTCACACACTATGAAACTGCGCTGAGTACTCCCGATTTCGATGAGCGGCAGGGTTATGTTGACATTGTAATCGTTGGTGGAGGGCCCACCGGTGTGGAGGTCGCAGGAGCACTTGCCGAAATGCGGAAGTACATTTTACCGAAGGATTATCATGAACTGGATGCAAGGGAAGTTGACATTTACCTCATTCAGGCGGGAGATGCTTTATTGAAAGGGATGTCTAAGAAGGCATCTGAAGCTGCAGAAAAGTTCCTTGTAGAAAGAGGGGTTATCGTAAAAAAGAATACCCGGGTTACCGATTTTGATGGTGAATTTGTTTTCATGAATGACGACACCAAGATCAGGGCAAGAAAGGTTGTCTGGGCGGCTGGCATTACCGGCAATAAGATTGAAGGGTTTTCTCCTGACGTGTTTGCCTATTGCGACCGACTTCGGGTTAATGCGTTGAGCCAGATCAAGGGATTTGAAGACATTTTTGCGATTGGCGATATCGCTTACATGGAAACCGAAGCCTATCCTCAGGGCCATCCACAGGTGGCGCAGGTGGCTATTCAGCAAGGGCGGGCACTGGCAAAAAATTTCAAGCGTTTGTCAAAAGAGAAAACTCTGGTCCCATTCAAATACAAAGACCTGGGCACCATGGCTACCATCGGGCGAAATCGCGCAGTATGCGATTTACCAAATGTGAAATTCCAGGGTCGCTTTGCCTGGTATGTTTGGCTGTGGGTTCATTTGTTTGCGCTCATTGGTACTAAAAACAAGTTATTCGTTTTCCTGAATTGGTTATGGAACTACCTGACCTACGATCAGTCGCTAAGGCTCATCATCAAGCCAGAACAAGGGAAATCGCCCGTTGAAAAAGAGGAACCTGTGAAATAATAAAAAGCCCCGAGTCAAACCCGAGGCTCATTCACAGTAATCCAACAGCCAGGGCTGGAAAATCTTTATCTGATTAAACAACTGATAGTCAACTTTTAAACGCCTTTTTCTTTTTCGCGTTTAGCTTTATTATTTTGTGTTCGAAGTTAATCGGACATGAAAAAAAGCAAGCTCGTAGAACTCTTTTCCGGGTTGTCGAAAGAAGAAATTTCGGAACTCGGGAAATACATTCGCAGTCCATATCACAATAAAAACAAGACGGTTATCGAGTTATTCGAGTACCTGAAAAAACTACATCCGTCCCTTACCGGAAAATTCCCTTTTCCGGAAGGTAGCCTTAACAGGTCAACACTTCGAAAACTGGACAAACAGGAGGTTTTTAAAAAATTATTCGAAAGTAATGACTTCGAATCCAAAACATTGCTTGATCTCATGGCCAAACTGTCTGTGTTGATTGTAAATTTTCTGACCCAAATCGAACTCAGAGATTACGACCAGTTGGAAAAACGTTTCCTCATATTAAATTCACTTAAGCGGCGGGGACTTGAGCGGCAACTTTCCAAGACCATCAATGAGTTGAAAAAGTTGATAAAGGCAATGCCTTACCGCGACAGTCAGTTTTACTATTATGCATTCCGGTTAAACCGATTTATTTATTCATTGCCAGCAACATCAAAGATCAAGACTGGCATCAATAGTCTTCAGGCCATCTCTGACAATCTTGAAGCGTTTTATGTTTATTCAAGATTATTTTACAATAATGAAATGCTCAATCGGCAAAAGATCGTCGGTGAAAACTATGATATTCAGTCTGGTCAGGCCATGCCTGGCCATCTTCCGCCAGAGATCGAAAAAGACAATCCGTTATTTTCGATCTATCACCTCATTGGTCAATTGCAGCTTAACGAAAGTCCTGAAGACTATTTCAACCTCAAATCTCAGTTTTTCAACAATCTGCATCTCCTAAAAACCTCTGGTAAGCTAGACATCTTCATTTATCTTTTAAACTATTGTTCGCTTAGACTGAATGCTGGTGATCGTCAATTTCTTGAAGAGCTGTTCAACTTGTATCGCGATGCTCTTGACCGCCATTTGCTCATTGAAAATGGCCAGATGCTTGAAACTTTTTTCATCAATATTAACGACGTCGCTTGCTCCATGCAGGAATTCAACTGGGCAAAGCAATTTGTCGACAGTCATCAAAAATACTTGCAACCTGATAAAAAGGCAGATACAACAACTCTATGTCTTGCCAATATTGCCTTTTCTGAAAAGGATTATGACAATACACTCCGTCTCCTCAATCAAGTTGAATTCCAAAATGCGTATTATGGCATTACCGCTAAAGCACTAATGCTCAGAAGTTATTACGAACTTGACGGGTACGAAACCCTGTTCTATGACTTCGGTGATGCATTCACCAAATTCATCAGGCGCAACAAAGTCTTGTCAAACGACTTTAAAAACACTTATCTCAATCTAATCCGGTTTACCCGGAAGCTGTACAAAGCAAAAACGTTCAAAACAACTTCCTGGGCAACCCTTTCTATACAATACGGTACAATCGATCGCATCGCCAATCGTACGTGGCTCCTCCAGAAACTGGAAGAGCTGAAGTAGGCAGACTGCGGGTGGGGCAGAAAACACCCTTGCCAGGAGCCCTAATGGTTAACAGCAATTTTCCTGACATAGCTCTGCCCTCCGCCGCTAACTTTCACGACATACAGTCCTGTAGGCAATTGACTGGTGTCTACCCGTTCAGTCTCCCATGTACCAAGGGGTCTGCCGTTTATGGTAAAAATCTCAACAGTCAATGGAAACGCCAGATCCGTATTTATCACAATTTCTCCGTCAGCCGGGTTAGGAAAAATAGAAAGATGTGCTGGCCCATATATCGCTATAGGTTTGTTCGATTGTTCCCCTTTTTTTAGAGGATCAGGATCAGGTGCTTCTTCAGGCTCGCAGTCAAGCGGAAAGCCAAAAACACAGTCTACACCAGATCCGTAATAGTTAGCAGTTATAGGTGTGTTTCCTACTATCATACTGCCTTCAATGATATTGAGTTGGTTGCAGTAACCATTACCCCCTCCGCTGCCATTGCCACCTGGAGGTACTGAAGAGGTTAACATAACGGTTACACTTTCTTCGCTGATATATTTGTTGAGCGTGAAACAAACATCAGCATTCTCTTCCGGGCATACAGATCCAACGACACTATATAATTGTCCGTTAAATGATGTGTATTCGTCGTATGCCACGCTCATGGCACCTGCAGACCATAGGTTAAATTTTAAAGCACATTCAATAACATCGGGTAGTGAAGATCCGGATACATTCATGTCGAGATTAAAGTCGACATAAGTCACATGGTATTCTTCCTGGCACTCCCAGGAATTAATAATTGATATTGAAAACTTGGGGAGCACCATAAGATCTGCGCCTTCACCATATGCCTGTTCGTCAAGCTCAAATTGAGCCTGGAGGTCCATGGAGATCATGACCATTAAAAGAGTTAATACCGGGATAAAGGCAAGGTTTTTAAATCGCTTCATAACTGTTGGATTTACTAGTGATATAATACTATATGTACTGTGAATGAATTGAAACGTTACCCCCTTGCGCAATCGGAGTCACGAAAAATGATTTGATCAGTATCACTGTATCAAAATTAAGGGTATCCTATAGTTTATAAAAGGACAAAAATTAGCGGTTACCGTTCGATTTTCCTTTCCGTTTTCAAAAAAAATAACTATAAACAGCTGATTATAAATTATTTAAAATAAGTTCACTACTTTTAGTTTACTTTGGCAAAGCGTGCTCAGATTCCATCAAATGGAGATATTCAGAAATTCATTTAGCAATAACCCATCATGACTTTCTCAAGACTCTAATGTTGATTAACTTTGCATTTTCAAATTAAAAATTCAGACAAGAAATGACTTATAACACCCTGCTTACCAACTATGCTGATGGCATCCTTACTGTTACGATCAATCGCGAACAAGCAATGAATGCCTTGAATAAAGAAACTTTCAAAGAACTCAAGCAATTATTTGGCACTGACGCCAATAGTCTCGAAGGATTGCTTGGGGTGATCATAACAGGAGCCGGAGCAAAGGCTTTTGTAGCCGGAGCAGATATCAAGGAATTTGATGGCCTCGACAAGCAAAGTGCAACCGAGTTGTCAAGAAGAGGCCAGGAAATTTTTAATATGATCGAAAATTTTCATCGGCCGGTAATCGCAGCTGTAAACGGGTTTGCGCTAGGAGGCGGTTGCGAATTGGCCATGGCTTGCCATATGCGCATTGCAGGTGAAAAAGCGAGATTTGGTCAACCAGAAGTCAAACTTGGCCTGATTCCGGGATATGCTGGCACACAACGGTTAACGAGGTATATAGGCAAAGCCAAATCCATGGAGTTCCATATGACAGGCGATATGATCGGAGCCGAAGATGCCCTTAGCCTCGGGTTAGTTAATTATGTTGTTCCGCAAGGAGAAGAGGTCGCTAAAGCTAAAGAGCTGTTAGATAAAATCAAAAAGAACGCTCCGTTGGCCATTTCGAAAATCATCAAGACTATCAATGCCTATTACGACAAAACTGAGGATGGTTTCAAGCGCGAATATTACGAATTTGGTAATTGTGTTGAAACAGACGATTTTGTTGAAGGCACTACAGCTTTTGTTGAAAAAAGAACACCGAACTTCACAGGGAAATAACCCGGATAATAAACTCCAAACTTACCGTTCTGTCTTTTTCAAGCAATCTAGAACGGATTCCCAAATGCTTCTACGTTATTTGTAAATTCGAGATCTGTCAGGGTGTGCAGGAAGGCAAATATTTGGGCCTTCTGCGTCGAATCAAGCCCAATTGGATAGATCAACGGGTCGAGGTTATCTGCATAATTACCACCAGAATTGTAATGATCAATAACTTCCTCCAGGGTTTCGAAACGGCCATCATGCATATAAGGCGCGGTCAAAGCTACATTCCGTAAGGTAGGAATCCTGAATTTGCCATTGTCGAATAAATTTCCGGTAACGGCACCTAAACCGAGATCCGGGAAATCATTGAGGTCGAAAACTTCATCCAATCCGTTATTGCGAAACTGGTTAGTAGTAAACAATGGTGCATTATGACAATGACCACATTCCGCATCTGGTAAAACCCCAGTAGCGAGATCGAAAAACATCTGGTAGCCATTCCATTCGTCATCTGTGAAAAAGCCTTGTTGCTCGTAGATGACCTTATCGAAGCGGGAATCTCCGCTAATCATTGTCCGCTCAAACTGGGCCAGTGCTTTCGCTGTCAGCTCTTTGGTAATTTCATTGGCATTAGAAATACCGAAAGCTTCTCTGAATAACTCTGGATATTCGCTATGATTGCTGAGCTTACAAACGACATTTTCCCACGAATCATGGAGTTCCACCGGATCTTCTACAGGCAACAAAGCCTGTTCTTCGAGGGTATTTGTTCGCCCATCCCAAAAAAATGGGCCTGGGGTAAAACCAAGGTTGACGAGGGCCATGGAACTACGTTCTCCCAATGTGCCATCAATGCCGGGACTAAATGCCAGGCCGTCCGTAAAACTTTTCCCTAATTGGTGACAGCTGAAACAAGACTTTGTGCTATCAGCAGAAAGGATCGGATCGTAAAACAACTTGCGCCCCAATTCAACCCCTTTTTCAGTTAACTGATTATCAGGAGGAACAATCAGCGGTGGAAAATTAGTAGGAATGGCAGGTTCGTAACTTACCGGGGCATATGTAATTGCCGAAAGATCTTCATCAGACAGACAAGTAGTTGGCGGCGGCGGGGGTGGCGGCGGCAGCGGATCTGTCTGGCAGGCAGCAACAAAAAGGATGGAAGCAAGTGCGAATAAAACTAGACGAATCATTTAAATAAATTATTAGTTGAAATCATTCAACATTAATAGCTCTGATAAAATTATCCATCACAAAGGTGGATATATCTACGGAAACCTGATCTGATGGGGTCGTATGACTTACACCATTATTGATAATATCGAGGGTATCTGTAGCTGTATAAAATAACTCAAGCGCATCCAATGTCAATGTAACCGTAGTCGTTTCACCCTCAACCAATATAAATCCTGAGTTATTCTCATATTCCCTATAAAGGTCATCTCCGCCCGTATGGTAAAGAATTGAGCCGGAAAAGATGCCGTCATCATCCTCATCGGAGCGACCTTCTACTTTCGCAAAAATAAAGCTGTTCCAAGCTGTCCAGTGATCTGCCGTGTTGCTCAATGGATGACCTACAGCAAATTCTGCGGGCTGCATACTATTCAGCGCAGGTGGAACACCTATTCCGAATTTCAAGCCAGTATACGTTCCTGGAGGCACATCCTCAAAAGTCATGGTCTCTCCCTGGGCAGCAGTAGCCGCATTCATATGATTCTGGCTAAAATCTACTACATCAATGTCTTTTACGATCGTCCCAAAATCGCCTTTCAATTCGATATTTGCAATATAGAATTGCAAGTGGCTCATGCGCATCGGGATACCATTTACATAAGTGTTGTCCTCATTAAGCACCAGGGTATTTCCATCAAAAAGACCTTTGAAGACAAGCTGTAGGTTGGCTGGCCCTTTTTCTTCCTCACATCCACTAATGCTGATCAGCGCAAATCCGAAGATTAAGAGACTTAAATATTTCATTATCAAATAGATTTAAATGTGGGGAACAAACTTAACATTTATTTGCTCCAGAATTGTCAATGCTTAGTAAAGGCTGCAGGTGTATTATTAACGATTTTTGATTGGATTGTGTTGAAATCATCTACAGAAAAATCTACACCATCTAATAAAGCCAATAGATCAACATCGATTTGTACCTCCACATCGAAGGCTTTCACCGCAGTAATATCATAATCAATTTCCAGTTCAACCGCGTTTTGGTCGCCACTCACAAAATACGAGGTGGTATCATTCGAAATAACAATATCCATGGCATTAAATTTATAGCCACTTTGTTGATCAATATGCAGGGAATCCGACTGGATGGCTAATGGGTGATCGACTGAAAATATATCCGGATTGCCATGATTCACATCTTCTGCAAGACCGACTGTGAACCGCACAGTATTAAAGTTACCTTGGGTGAGAATAGTGCCCAACTCATAAAGATTTTGATCCGGGTTAACCCGAATAAAATTATCTTCTACCAATGCTCCGGATCCATCCAGTTTTTCGATACCAATAGAATCTGTAACACCTACTTCTGTCCCGCTATCATTTACCAGGTGAACCTCGGAAATATAAAATCGGACATCCGCTATCGAAAATGCATTATTCCCTGCATCTACGTATGCTGAATCGGGACTATAATCGGCACTCCCCGCAACTCTGAATATCCTGAATTCAAAAACCGGGTATTCACAACAGCAATTCAAGTCAGCACTGACATCGTAATTGGTTGCTGAAGCATCAAGGCATCCCTCTTCACGTTGACAGGCACTGTTTAGCAAAATGGACAATCCCAGCAAAAAAGCCCATAACATGTATTTTGAAAATGGAAAGTTCATTGAATTAAATTGCAGCAAAGATCGTGCTAGCCATTGAAGCGTATCTTTCCGTTCTATTGCCGTTATGAATTAGTTAAAGAGCGCAAATAAAACTAATATTTATTTAAATGCATTTAAATTTAAGATTGAGGAAAGCTTTTCCTTTTTCAAGACCCAAAAATTGAAACTAATCCTTACTTCATAATATTACAAAGTTCAGAATCTGTATATTGCCAATAACCCATATTACAGGTCTCTTTAACCAAAAAAGCATTGTATGAACACCAAAGTCCTTTTAGGAATATTGATACTCCTCGCAGTTGGAGCAGGTGGCTGGTACTTCCTTCAGCAAAATAATTCCGGTCAAGTTGATTCAACGCTTAAAACAACTGTAAACAGTGGCATCTTCAAGATTCATGTAACTGCTACAGGTGAACTTCAGGCCAAAAAGTCTGAAAAGATCATGGGCCCTGAAGGTATGCGCTCAGCGGGTATTTTCCAAACCAGCATCTCAGACATTGTAGCTGAAGGCACCCTGGTCGAGGAAGGAAGTTATGTCGCTGCTCTTGATCGCACAGAACTCGCCGATAAGCTAAAAAATGTCAGTAACGAGATTGCCAAAGCAGAATCTCAGCTCTTGCAAACCAAACTCGATACAGCTATCGAAATGCGTAATCTCCGCGATCAACTGGTCAACCTCACCTATTCAATAGAAGAAAAAAAGCTCGAAGCCGAGCAAAATATTTACGAGCCTCCCGCCGTGCAAAGACAAACGCAGATCGAACTCGAAAAGATTCAACGCGATCACCTGCAGGCCAAAGAAAATTATGCACTGAAAATTGAGCAGGCACAAGCTCGCGTCATCGAGGTGCAAACCAATCTCAACCAGCAATTAGATAATATGCAAAAGTTGACCGCCCTTAGTTCAAAATTTACTGTTACTGCACCCATGGCAGGTATGGTTATTTATGAACGTTCGTGGAACGGCAAAAAAGGGCCCGGCTCAAAGGTTACACCATGGGATCCTGTGGTAGCACGTTTGCCAGACCTGAGCGATATGATCTCTTTAACTTACGTCAATGAAGTCGACATCAGCAAGGTAAAAGTTGACCAGGAAGTTACTGTAAAAGTCGACGCCTTTCCAGATAATGAATATGCCGGAAAAATTATTTCAGTAGCCAATATTGGCGAACAACGCCCCAATTTCGACGCTAAAGTTTTTGAAGTCAAGATACAGTTGCTCGAATCTGACTCAATCCTGCGCCCGGCAATGACAACATCCAACACTGTTCTGACGGGCACCTATGAAGAAGTACATTTTCTTCCCCTTGAAGCATTCTTCAGTAATGACAGCATGACCTACGTCTTCCTTGAAAAAGATAAAAAACTGGTCCGCCAGGAAGTTTTGACTGGACTCGGCAACGAAACTGAGTCCATCGTTGAAGTAGGCGTCGAAGACGGCAATATCGTCCTGCTCAATGCTCCTGAAAATGCTGAAGATTTACCCATAGTCCATTTGCCCGATGACGTAAAAGCGGAATACCATGCGAAAAAGAAGACCGCTGCAGAAGCCAGGAAAACCAAAGCCGCCAACGAGAAAAAGCGGATGGAGGAAATGATGAAAAAGTTTAAACCACAGTAATTGTAGTTGACTGTTTACGGTTGATCGACAACCATCAACCATCAACTATCTACCTTCAACTGACAACACCCAATGGATCGATATCTTTCCAACTTTTACACCGCCATTGAAGCTGTTTTGACCAATAAGGTCAGAGCTTTTTTAACAGCACTCGGTATTGTTTTTGGCGTTGCTGCTGTGATCGCCATGCTCGCCATCGGTACTGGTGCAAAGAAAGAATTGCTCGAACAGATGAAACTTGTGGGCACCAACAATATCGTTATCGAATCTCTCATTCCTGACGAAAATGGGGAAGAAGAGTCAACAACCTCCGGCAGTAAATCCAATAAACGACCTTATTCTCCCGGCTTATCGCTGAATGATGCCAATAATATCCAGAAAACCCTGTCTAACGTCGAATTGGTTAGTCCTGAGATTGTGACCCCGAGTCCTCTTGTCAGAAAAGGAAAACTCAAAAGGGCGAAATGCGTGGGTGTTACCAATGCCTTTTTTACCATCAATAATTTTGGACTCGAAAAAGGCAAGTTATTCCAGGAAGCTCACCTGGTCCAGGGCAGTCCGGTTTGTATTATCGGGAAAAGTATCCAGGCCCAGTTCTTCAGTGGCGAAAATCCTATTGGTAAACAAATTAAAGCTGGCAATACCTGGTTGACTGTCATCGGAATACTCGATAAGCGAATTGCCTCCAAAGAAAATCTTGATGCCCTTGGTATCCGAGACTATAATTCTGATGTATACATTCCGGTGAAAACCATGTTATTGAGATTTAAGGATCGTTCTTTACTCAATGCCCAGCAATTAGGGGGATTTGGCGGAGGAGGCTTTATTGTCATTAGTGGTGATGAAGATTTGCCCAGAGAAGATCTCAACTATCACCAGCTTGACAAATTGGTCATCAGAGTCAAAGACGCAGCATACCTGCAGCCCACAGCCGATGTTATCGGCAGAATGCTAAAGAGGCGTCACTGGGATGTACTCGACTACGAAGTAAGTGTACCCGAACTTCTCCTCAAGCAACAACAAAGAACCCAGGATATTTTTAATATGGTGCTTGGGGCAATTGCAGGCATTTCCTTGTTGGTTGGCGGTATCGGTATCATGAATATCATGCTCGCATCTGTACTTGAACGCATCAAGGAGATTGGTCTTCGCCGCTCATTGGGGGCTACTGAAGGAGATATCGTAAACCAGTTCCTGTTCGAATCCGTCTTCATAAGTCTGATTGGTGGCCTGGCGGGAGTAGCCCTAGGGGTCCTCCTAGCCAAAATGGCCGCAGGAGTTGCAGATATCCCAACTGTTGTTACATTTTGGTCAATCCTGCTTTCCTTTGGGGTAGCGGCTTGTATCGGCCTTGGTTTTGGCATTGTTCCAGCCAGGCGAGCAGCACGGTTGGACCCAATCATTGCATTGAGGAATGAATAAATTTACCGTCTACATGAAAGTTTTACATCCAGTTTTCAACCTTCAGTATTTCGCATTTCCTTTTTGCCTGGTGATGCTCTTTCTATCAGTATGCCTGGTTCCAGAATCGGCTTGTGCCCAAGACACCTTGAAACTCAGCTTACAAGACATCGTTTCACTTTCAAAAGAAAACACACCCGATGTAGCACTGGCACGAACAAGGCTCAGTAATAACTTTTGGCGGTATCAGTCTTTCAAAGCAGATTTTAAGCCACAGCTGACGATCTCAGGTAATGTTCCGGTTTTGAACAGGTCGATATCAGCAATCACCCTGCCTGATGGCACTGACGCGTTTATTCGACGAAGCCTTACTTCGTCTTCTCTTCAACTTAGTCTAAGCCAGAATATCCCTTTTACCGGGGGACGGGTATTTGCCAATACATCCCTGAGTTGGATCAATCTTTTGTCAGACTCAGGAAATTCAAATTCATTCCTGGCTACCCCGTTTTCAGTAGGTATCCAACAGCCAATTGCGAACCATAATGCCTTCAGGTGGGACCGACAATTGCAACCACTGATTTTCGAAGAGGCCCAAAAGGAATTTGCTGAAGAGCTAGAAGAAAAAGGGCTTGAAGGCACCAACTTGTTTTTCGATATTTTCGTTGCTCAAATCAGTCTCGAAGCGGCCCAGATCGACAAAAACAATGCTGATTCACTATTCCTGATTTCGCAAGGCCGATATAACGTAGGCAAGATCGCAGAAAACGAACTCCTGCAAATGGAACTCAGTGCCAATCAGTCTGAAGTCAATGTGTCGCAGGCGATACTTGACCTTCAAAATAGCACCGAAACACTTAGGATATTCCTGGGGATAAAAGAGAAAGTGTCCTTCGATCTAATTTCACCGGAAGAAATTCCTGAATATGAGATCGATGTCGAAAAAGCAGTCGATAATGCACGTAAAAACCGAAAAGCCATCCTCGAATTTGAACGACGTTTACTCGAAGCAGACCGCGATGTCGCCAAAGCCAAAGCAGAAAATGGCTTCAATGGTACTTTGTTTGCCACTTTCGGTATCAGCGGAACTGGTAACAATCTTGCGGATGCTTATTCCCAAAATCTCGACCAGGAACAATTGACTTTTGGCATCCAGGTGCCGATCGCAGATTGGGGTAAAAGTAAGGCAGAAAGGAAAATAGCAGAATCCAACAAAGAATTGGTTGAGTTGACGGTAGAACAGGAAAGGATCAATTTTGAACAAGACATTATCCTGAAAGTCCAGCAATTTGACCTTGTCAAAAATCGACTTAAACTGGGCAAAAAGAGTTACGACATCGCCCTGAAAAGATATGACATCACTCGCAAGCGGTACCTTATCGGAAAAATTGGGGTAACCGAATTAAACATTGCGCTTGAAGAACAAACCAATGCCCGCCAGGCTTATATGCAATCTTTACGTGCTTTTTGGTATGCCCACTACGAATTGAGAAGGTTAACCTTGTACGATTTCCAGGAGGACAAACCATTAGAACTTCCCAAAGAGTAAAAACCAGCTGAGTGTCAATCTGGCATATAGGGAAGATTTTTAACTATTTTAGCACAATATTTGTTAGATGAAGAGTGCACGTAAGTGCAACATACTTCGTTTAAAAATTTCACAGGTCAATTCAACCGGCCATCAAAAAACTATTTAACATGAAATATTGGATGTCTTTGGCGGCACTTTGCCTGCTAATGATTTTTTCGATCAATACGATCTCTTATGCTCAGCCTGATGTCACTATTGAAGATGTTGACGAAGCGATGGGCACTGATGATTACGAGAAAAAAGGGTTCCGTACTGACAGATTATTCACCGGAGGTACCGTCGGACTCGGATTTGGAAGCGTTTCTGCAAATGTGGAGGTTTCCCCTCAACTCGGCTACAGGATAACCGACCATTTTCACTTTGGCCTTAACATGTCTTACATCTTTCAGTCTGTAAAAATCAATGGCGGTGGCTCCATCAACAATAGCGCCTTTGGCGGTGGTCCTTTCCTGCGATATCTCCTTTTCAACTTTGAGGGGCTCAGCAATAACTATGGTAAGGAATCAGGCCTGCCAATGTCTGGAATCTATGCTGCTGCAGAATTTCAAAGAGTAAAAGGTCGTACCAATCAAGAGTTTAATCCGGGAGAAAGGGTTTTACTGGAAGGCGAAAATGCCTTAATGTTTGGGCTCGGGTATACTTCAAATTACTACAGAGGTTTCGGCTATTATTTCGAGATCATGTATAATGTGATTTGGGAAGAAACCTTCCTGAACGAAAGAAATCCAAATCTCGGTACGTTGACCCAATCGTCTTTCTGGCCATGGGCATGGATGCCGCGCGCTGGTATTTTCTATGGCTTCTAAGTTAATTGGCCGATAAGCCATTTTGTAATCAAAAATTCTTTAAATAACGGAATGCGTTTGTCGTGTTCCGTTATTTTTTTGTGAATGTCTGATTTCAGCATTAGTTGCTCATTTTTATCGGTTAGGTAAAATTTATACCTGGTAAAAGCGGCAAACAACTGGCCAAGAACAGGATATTCCCTTTCTATTGGAGGTCTGTACTTTATCTTCTGATTGATATTGTTGACCTCCCTTTCAAATCGGTCTACATCATCCATGAGGTAAAAACAAATGGCATACAAAAACCTGAAGTTGTAGTACTCAGACTCTGGTCGTTTATTAATGCCCTGGTGGATTAACTTGTAGGCAGCATCCGGTTCATTGAGGAAGATATGGCTCATCGCCAGTAAATATTCGAATCTGTAAATGAGCGTTTTATTATTGCGGATATCTGTCCACCTTTTACGCACCAATGTGACGATTTCTTCATACCGCTTCAACTTCATCAGATTACTCATCATATTGAAGAATATCTTGGGGTCAAATGGTAATCTAAGTGTGACAGCTACTTCTGTAGTTTTTTCGTAAGCTTCCTGTGCCTTCTCGAAATCAGCTGCAAGGAAATGCTCAAGTCCAACCGTCGCCCAAAGCAGGTAAATGTCATTTTTATATTCCTTACGGAAAATACAGACACCAGGATACAGGTCTATAAGTCTGTGAATAATCGCCAGTTTCTTCTCACCACTGGCTTGATAACTTTTAATGCGCAACCTAAGATATTCTAATAATGCATCCTCACCGGAGGGTTTGAAAAACAACCCATAGTTGACTTCGGGCATTTGATGCTCCGGGATATAAGCTTGAAGGCTACGGTTGGCAAAGGCATTTTCCAATTCTGCTTTCCGTATTTTTTCCTGGGCATGTCTGCTTTCGTAGCGGATCGCATCATTTGTCAATTTTGCAATCTCTTTGAGTAACGCTACACTTAATTCCTTATGGTTACGCAGGTACCTGGCCTTTTCGTATAGCAAATCAGCCATTTGGTCCCATGCTTTTTGATCTTTTTGCGTTCTGAATTGCTTCCGCCATTCTTTTTCATACAAATTCAGTGCACCATATTTCTCATACCTACGCAACAGGTGCAAACTGCCAAAAGAAGGGTTCTCACGCAACTTGGCAGATATGCTATCCTTTATGACAAACGCCTCGAGTTGCTGGGTCAATAATCTTAGTTCGTTCCTGATGAGATAATCCTTTTCTACAGCATATGGCTCATTATACACCAATTGGAATAAATCAGCTTTCTCTGGATTGATATTATGTCTTCTCTTTACAATGCCGTCAAACAATTTCAACAACGATTGACGGGAATGAGCCTTCAAGGCAAACCTGATTTCACCCAGTTCTGCCTTGGACAGACAATTTATTAGATCAATTATTTTCATCACAAATTTGAGTATCTAAAAAAAATAGATCTTCTAAAAATAGAATATTTTAATTTATAAGCTTAATTATCAACCTTTTAATTGAATAATGTCAATTAAATTACAAAAATTTAAAACTATAAGATTGCATCACAAACTGATTATTTCATTTTGACTTTAAATCTAGAACAGCTGAATATTGAGGCATTATTTAACCCTCTAAACAAATATCATGAAAAAGCTGACCTGGACGCTGGCTTTGAGCCTGTTTTGTTTTTTCTCTTACGCCCAATTCGACGAATGGTTTGGTGTCATGCATGGTGCCGAATTTTATTACACACCTGAATTTGGCGCTTGCACTTTTGACAATCCCTTTGAAGATTATGCCTATTCCGATTTGCTCGATGACATTTGCGTAAGCGTTTCAAGTAACGGACTGCCAGATTCACGTATGGAGTCACTCTACATCACTCCAGAAGGCGAAGTGATGATCGGAACGCATTCCGGCTTTGCCATTTACAACCCTAACCAATCCTGGAGAACCTACAACATTAAGACTTCCATGTTGGATAAAACGGGCCCTGTGGAAGCTATTTTCAAGGATTCTTTCGGAGAAATTTGGGTTAGCCTTGAAGTTGGTGGAATTTACCGCTTACTCGCTGATGATCCCCAATGGTCTGAATGGCGGTTCTACCCTGCTCAAGGTGGCACACCATTTTTCGGGACCGCATTTACTTTCCGTGAAGATTTCCTCGGTGATATTTGGGCCTGCGGTAGTTTCGGAATTGGTCATTACGATCGCGACTTGGATACCTGGACATTCCGCAACAGCACAAATTCAGGTTTAACCGCAGGCAATTATAGAGATTTCGTCTTTGATGACAACTTCAATATTTGGGCAGCGCACGAGTGGGACGGCCTAGTCTTTTTTAATCCGGGAACCGTACAGGTTACCAAATACAATTCCGGGAACAGCGACCTGCCTTCCAATTTTCTGACTTCCCTTTATTTCGAAGAAGACGAATTCCTGACCAATAGTAAAGTGTGGTATGGATCTGCTGATGTAGGCATCGGATATTTCGAACCCATGTCTAATACGTGGATGAATTGGGCAGCATCGGATTTTCCTGAATTTTTCAGTGGACAGGTGCAAGATATTGCAAGAGAACCCAATGAAGGGGCTTTCTGGATTTCAACAATGGCAGGTATTACAAAATTTGACAACAACACTTTTGAAACTTTCAATCCTTCTAATAATGGTTTTCATGCGCTGCAAAGCGGAGACATCGGCATTGACACCATTTCAGGTCAGGTTTGGGCATTGAGCGTCGAAGATGGCCCGGGCATTTACTACCCCTGGGGATCCTGGGGGAGACTCGATCGATTTAATAATGGAGCACTGAATACTAACGCCTTCCGAAAAGTAGCTATCAGCCCTTCCGGCGAAGCCTGGGTGGTCGGCAGAGATAACCCTGGTGTCATTGGCCTTTACAGATCAAACAGGATGCGTAATGCCTCTTTTGGCCAACAAGGACTCAGCTTTATCACCAATGACATTACGTTTAAAGAAGACAAGGCCTACGTCGCGACAGACAATGGTTTTTGGTCGTTCGATTGGCGCTTATTGAGCGAATGGACGCACCACACTAATAATGACGAACTAGACGAGGTAGTAGCCATTGAGACTGACCCCGCAGGCAATATCTGGCTTTGCACAAAAAATGGACTTTTCAAATATGATGGTAATACATACACCAACTATACTGAATTCAACAGTGATCTGCCCGATGACTGGGTAACCCACATTACATTTGAACCAGACGGTTCAGCGTGGATCGGCACCAATTCTGGAGGCGTCGCCCGCAAAGATGCGGATGACAATTGGTCCGAATTCATCAATACCTCTACAAGTATCATCCAGTCCAATCAAATTTGGGAAGTCTTCTGGGACCCCGCTGAGGAAACGCTATGGGCAGCAACAGAAAACGGCCTTTTTTCATATGATGTGCCAGATCAATCATCTATTAACTGGCCAGATATGTCCACCAGTCCTCTCGGCTCCAGATATCGAACGGTTGTCGTAGACTCTGATGGTACAGTCTACGCGGGTTCACTTGTAGGATTTGGCATTCTAGATCAAACTTTTGCTAGCTGGGATGTCTACGACGACACCAACAGCGCTCTTGGAGATAAACCGGTTAACGATATCGCCATAGACAGGGAAGGCAATAAGTGGATGATCGGATTCAGTAGCACCAAGGGTGGCCTTTTCCGCTTTAATGACGGCGGTCCCGGCTACTTCCCTGAGCAGGTCAAACTAGTAAGAGGCCAGGTCTTCTATGACGACAATCAGAATGGCAATTTTGATCCTTCCGAAAGACCAGCCAGCAATGCCATGGTTAAACTCGTAAGGTATGGTACTAGTGATGTCCGGTACAAGACCACAGATGAAAATGGATTTTACCAGTTTACACCAACAATTGAGTGGGCGTATGAGATGTCTGTCATAGAAACCCCGGACTATTTCGCTACAACGACCAACCCTTTCGATTATATAATGAATTTTGACCCGGGCTCTCCCAATCCTGATACCTTGCAACCAATCGGTATTCACAATCTCATTGAGGGTACTTCGAAATATCAGATAGATTTCGTGCCTTTAAAATATAGGTGTAATGAAGAAATCGGGGCAACCTTCACAATAAAGAACGTAGGCGATCAGCCCGGCCCTGATCCGGAGTTTGCCCTATACTATGACCAGGATCTTACCAATTTCCAGGCTTCGGTTTTCGCCTCACAGCCGAATACCGTAGGAAATGGTGTATTCTGGAATCCGGAAAATCCATTGCGCCCGCTTGAAACATGGATTACCTATAACATTTTCGATGCACCATCTGAAAATAATACTGGAGACATTCTTTGTTTCGAGATGCAGGCGATAGACAGCTTTGCCCTTCTCAACCCTATCCTTGACTTTGAAGTTAGTTGCGATACGATTAAATGTGGGTTTGATCCAAATGATAAATTGGTCGATCCGCCCGGAATCGGCGACAATAATGCTACACACCCTGATTCTACGCTGACCTATACTGTTCGTTTCCAAAATACCGGCAATGATTATGCATACAATGTTTCGATAGTGGATACTCTCGATCCAAACCTGGATATTGAGTCTTTTTCTCTATTGTCTGCTTCACATCCAGTACTTATTGACATCCGGCCGGGCAATGTGCTCAACTTTTCGTTTCCCGGGATTATGTTACCTGATAGTGCAACCAATTTTATTGGTAGCCAGGGATATGTCAGGTATTCAGTGAATGCTTTTGAAGACGTTCCGGAGAATACCATGGTCACCAATACAGCTTATATCTTCTTTGACCAAAACAGTCCTATTCAGACCAACACGGTTTTTAATACGCTTACCGCAATGCTCACAAGCGTTCATGAGCCACATGATGAACAAACAGGTCAATTTACCCTCTTTCCCAACCCGGCACATGATGAAGTAAATATTGAGTTCGAAAACTTCCCTGACCGGCAAGTTCACATAAATGTATACACCATCCTGGGAGAGAAGGTTCGTTCACACTCTGCTTCAACTGCGTCCAGGTTTGTATTAGAGTCTGATGGCCTTCTTCCCGGTGTATACACCATTGAAATCACTGGTCCTAACTCCAGAAACTCCAAAAAGCTGATTATCCATTAACGCTTTACATGTCCTAAAATGTATCAAAAATGAATACGATCAAATAACAAATTTTAAATACATAACCCCATGAAAACAATAATCACAATACTACTGGTAGTCTTCGGGCTATCACCTTTGATAGCTCAGACAGGCATTGACGCAGCAATTGACTACGGCAACGGGAAGATCTACTTTTTCACTGGCGACAAGTATTTCAGGTACGATAAAAAGGCCCGTAAACTTGACGTTGGTTATCCAAGGTCAATTGGGGCGAATTGGGCTGGTATCTGGTCTTCTGATCTCGATGCTGCCTGTGCCTTTATGACGTCAATTTATTTCTTCAAAGGGGATGAATGCATCAGGTACGACAAAGCGACGAAAACCAAAAGTCCGGGTTATCCCAAGAAGATCTCGGAAGAGTTCAGGGGCGTAGTCGGTCCGGTCGATGCGGTATTCCAAAAAGGGGAGATCATCTACTTTTTCAAAGGCAACAAATTCTATAAATATGCGCAATCTTCTGAGAAAGCTTCAGGCATGCAAAACATCAAAGATGTCGCTGGTCAAATGCCTTTCAACAATGTAGATGCAGCCATCAGGCGACCAGGAACAGGTGTTTACTTTTTTTCAAATGCAGACTACGCCAGATTCGACGAAAGTGACCTCGAGCTTGATCCCGGTTACCCGAAATCAATCCGAAAACATTGGGGTCTACCCCTAACAGAAAGTAGTGTTGTCCAAAATCTTACTGGAAAAGTCATCGACTCAGATGGGAATCCGGTTGAAGGCATGACCGTTATTATTCAAAATGTGGGAGGACCAAGTGCTGGACGAACCAGCACAGCAACTGACAAAAATGGCCGTTGGCGTTATGAGTCACAAGCAAATTCAACAATTGTTACCGTAAGAGAAGATTGCGGTGCGAAACCTGTTCCCACCGATGATCTAAAATCCAAAAAATCAGGACTGAGCTATTTGCTTAACAAAAACGATGGCTCGGTCAATGATCTGAATTTTCAAATGAACTGCAACTCGGCTGGAATCGCCAGTAGCGACGGGTTTATGTTTCTCAAGGCAAAACCCAAAGTTATTTACCTGATCCATGGTATCACCCCTTCTCCTGAAAAAGGTAAAAACCATGTTGGCAAAACCAGACACCCCTTTGGTTACTGGGGATTTGATATGGTTAACAGGATGGTCGGCAATCAGCAGTTCGATAAAGTCAAGAGCAATGGTGAAGCTCCGGTTTCAGAAACCCTTAACATCTACAAAAATGGTAAATCGACTGGAAAATCGATTTCCGAATCCACCTGGAAGCGGATTGGCTGGGATAAGGTGTCTGATGCTGACCTTGGGAGTCTAACTGGCAAACATTATGCACTCTTCAGTGGGACTTTAACCCAATCAGTACCTGATGTAAGTTTAATTCCGCTTTACAGAAATGGAGCCGCCCGGCTTGACGAACAAGTCAGGGTTACGATAGATGATATTTATGATAATTACCAGAGCTGTTTTGGAGATTTGCCCAAGGCCCAACAACCCCAGATCATTTTGGTATCGCACAGCTTTGGTGGAATTGTTTCCAGGTTTATGCTTTCTGACCCCGAAAAAGGCCTTAACGGGAAAGATGTTTTTGAAGACAGTCATCGCAAAAAAGCAGACTTTATCAGGGATCGTTCTCTTTACCTGGTTACCCTAGCCACACCGCATAATAACTCGCCCCTTCCGGGAATGGCCATGAAGTTGGACCGGAAATTTGACGAATTAGCTGATATTTTCAGAATCAAAGATGATCTGCCACTTCAATATGCCACAGCTGAAGTCAGTTCTTTTCTAGACGAGATAGCTGACATCATTGATGATAACGCGATTAGGAATGAATATATCGGGGGCAATCGGCCATGTATGCTGGACTTTAAGAATATGGATCCTGTCAAGGTCAACCAGGGGCTTCTTGCACCACACAAAATGCAGAGAACTGACGGTACTTTAATCCCCGTTTATACATTAGGCGGCAGAAGTCCTGGTCATAACTTTTTTGATACGCCCCGGTCTTTATTGAATCCATTTGAAATTAGCTGTCGTGATATTTTCAAAAATGAGTCTGGTGAAGGGAAAAACGCATTCCTATTGATGCTGACCGACAACCTCATTAAGCTAATGAGTACGTCAAAGCATCCATGGGGAGAAGCCAAATCTGACGTAGCAGATATCGTAACTCATTCCCGGATCAGCACCAGCCAACTTAATATTGCAGGGTTGCTAGCCAAAGATTTCCTCTACCGGAGAAACCAAACAACCGCCAAATTTGATTACGGCGACGGCGAAAATGACAATGACGGCTTCGTTGGATTTGATTCTGCATTAGGGTTTTATCTCGGCACAGATCAACGCGATTATTTTGATCATAAAAAAACGTGGAATGCAGGCAGGAAGAACTACCCGGGTTCCTGGTACAGAATTTACCAGGGGAGATATGGAGAATACTTTCCATGGGATTGGGATAACCACAGTACTATCCGCCAAAACGAAGCAACTGGTGTTTGGCTATTTAACAAACTGGTTTCTAATGCCGGCCCATTTCCTGGAAAAGGGTTGTTTAGTGTTTGGCATAAAAACCAGTCTGATATTGATAATTTCCGTTTATCCTTGAAAAATATCAAGGTTACGATTCACACCGTAGAACAAATTGATGACCTTGACACACCAGGAGAAGCAGATTTTTATGCTAATGTCCAGATCGGCCATAAGTTCTTTCAACCTACCTCAACGATTGAGGATAAAGATAAAATTTCACCAGGTTGGGAGTTTGATTGGCAAGGCACAGGAGACCTCATTCCAATACGCATAATTGTGACGGAAAAAGATACCCATGATTTCCCCCCTTCTGATAACGACAGGGCCAATATTAACCCTTCCAGAGGTAAGGATGACCTCTATTTGGTATATGACATCAATTCAGGAACTATATTTAGTGACAAAGGTGTGGTGGGTCAAAAAAGTCACACCATGTCCTTCATTGGCCATAAGGATGACAATAATCGCACAAAGGTAACATTATCGATTAACCACAATAAATGAAAAAATTTCACAAATAGTGTCATTATTAGCCTCTGTGAATTTTTCATTCACAAAATAAAACATAAAATATGCTGAATTTATCGGCAAAAGATTTTGTGAGTTAAGTAAATTATTGGTAATTTTAGATCAAATAGTTTGGGTTAGGAGAGCAGGAATAATCCTGTAGAGCTCGTTCAGCAAATCTGAACGGGCTTTTTTTTATTTCATTTTCAGCATGTTACACAATAGGGCTAAATTTATTTTGTGTAAAATTATGCAATAAAGTGACGTGGAAGATAAGCTCTTCAACCCCGCTAAACCTATCCAAAGACTATCTCTAACGAGAGTAAATCCCATTATTTTTATCTTTAATCGGAGTTTTTAGAAATTTTTTTGAAAAATTTTATGAAAAAAGTCGCCCTTCTAATAGGTGTTTTCTTCATTTTGTGTGAAACATCCTTAATCGGCCAAACTTCTCATGTCACATGCAGGCATACTAAACATAGTATTGCCAGTCACTTTACAGGAGAAAAAAACCAGGCAGATATAAGCCGTAGTGACACTATGGATATCCTGAACTACGATGTCACTATTGACTTTACCGATTGGGTAGGAAAAAGCATTAAAGCCAATTGCAGTGTAACCTTCACTCCGAAAATAAATGACATCGATTATCTTAATCTCGACCTTTTACAACTCGATGTTGACTCTGTTGTCGGTACTACTGGACACCTGAATTTTACGCATAACGATACCCTAATACATATAGACCTTCCTGCGGCTCTCAATATTAACGACACTTCTAATCTTACAGTTTATTACAAAGGTATCCCCCCGGCTGATCCCTCAGGTTTTGGTGGCATCCACTGGACGTCCAACTACGCCTTCAACCTTGGCGTTGGATTTTTGGCAGACCCGCATAACTTTGGAAGGGCCTGGCATCCATGCTTTGACAATTTCGTGGAACGCGCCACATATGATTTTAAAATAATTGCCAGCGGTGGCCGGAATGCACAATGTAATGGCACTTATCTTGGAGCTACCGCCATCACCGGAGATACGATCAGGTACGACTGGAGAATGGATTTCCCAATCCCCTCTTACCTGGCTTGTGTGGCTGTAGGAAATTATGCCACCGTCAACCAGAGTCATGCAGGCATTGGTGGTAATATACCAATAACACTCACAGGCTTGCCCAATGATACGACCGATCTGAAAAACTCTTTTATCAACCTGGGCGCAAGTATTGACGCTTTCGAATTTTGGTATGGTGAACATCAATGGGAAAAGGTCGGTTATGTGCTGACTTCTGCAGGCGCCATGGAGCATCCAACAGCCATTTTTTATCCCGATTTTATCGCCAACGGGTCATTGGCCTTTGAAGATATCATGGCACATGAACTGGGTCATCACTGGTGGGGCAACCTCATTACCTGCGAAACGGCTGAGGATATGTGGATCAACGAAGGGATGGCCGAATATTCTTCCCATCTGTTCTTTGAGGCCGTTTATGGCTTCGACAATTTCATTGATCGGGTCATTGACAACCATCTTGATGTACTTCAATATGCCCATATCAGAGAAGATGAATACAGGGCGGTTTCCGGTATTCCACATGAATTAACTTATGGCGAGCATGTTTATAACAAAGGTGCTGCTGTCGGACATAATCTTAGAACCTACCTCGGTGATGATCTTTTCAGGAGCGGAGTGCAATCATTGATGAATGCATTTTACCTTTCTGATATCAACAGCGTTGAAATGCGCGATCATCTCACGACTGCCACAGGTGTGGATATGACACCATTTTTCAATGATTGGGTCTTTAGTCCTGGTTACTCAGATTTCGATATCGATTCATCTGAAGTGTCTTTTAATGGCTCTGACTATGACATCACACTGCATATAAAGCAAAAACTCAGAGGCGCACCTGCGTTCCACACGAATGTCCCTCTGACCGTAACTTTCTACGATCAGGACTGGTCAACATTCAAAACAGACTTTATGGTTTCCGGGCCGCTATTAACCGTGATGGTCTCAGCGCCTTTTGAACCAGCCATCTCAGTATTAAATCATGATAATGACCTTAATCTGGCACTCTCCCTTGACATGCTGGACATCAGGGTGCCCGGAATTCATAGTGCACAGCGGGGTAAAATGCAGATTCTTGCCGGTTTAACCCCAGACTCCACTTTATTGAAAATTGAGCACCACTGGACAGCTCCTGATCCGATACAAAACAACCCACTTGATTATCGGATTTCCACCAGTCGTTATTGGGTAATTGATGGGATTGTCGCTGATGGATTTGAAGGTACCGGACGAATATTCTACGACGGCCGCGAAGTTACCGGAAGTGGCAATGGCTATCTCGACAACGATCTCGTTTCGGTCACCGAAGACAGCATAATTCTATTATACAGGCCTGATGCATCAGAAGACTGGTCAGTATTTCCACATTTTACGAAAAATACACTTGGAAGCTCCACCAATGCCTATGGTCTGATCATTCTTGATTCGCTATGGATGGGTCAATACACTCTCGCCAACGGTGTTTTGATTACAGATCTTGAAATTCCGGAAACCACTAGCGACCAAATACTTAATGTTTATCCCAACCCGGCCAGGAATACGGTAAATGTAGAAACTAATCTTGGCCCAAACTCAGGCAATCAGCTCTTGTTTTTTAATGTGTTGGGGCAACCGGTAACCAGTCCGATCAATATCTCAAGTAATCTCCAAACGGTTGATATGAGCAGACTCTCTCCCGGCGTATATCTACTGGCCATCAGAGATCGAAATGGAGTTTTTGTAGGTATTAGGAAAGTCGAGATTATTTGGTAACTCAGGTTAACCACCAATCGTTGCCATAGACTCAGAAGCAGGTGCGCCAAACTGCCTGTTTTGCTCAGCTTCAAAGCCATTTTTTGCCCTGGTGTTAAGTGCATCAAGAAACGCCGTTTCCAGTTCCTTATCGGTAGCACCTGCCCTTAGCAGGCCACGTAAGTCAAACACCCCATCATCGTAAAGGCAAGTTTTCAAAACACCTTTTGGTGTAATCCTGATCCGGTTACAGGTACCACAGAAAGTACGACTGAAAGCAGGTATGATGCCTATTGTTCCTTGATGGCCAGGCACCCGGTAGTTCAGTGAAGTAGAGAATGGCGGATCTTCCAGCTTTTGGATATCCGGGAAGGTTTGCTTTAGCTCTGCCAGTATCTTTTTATGGTTCCAGACCAATTTGGGATAATTGGACCCTTCTCCGTTGAAAGGCATTTCTTCGATAAAACGAACTCCAACCGGGTAGTCTTTGGTGAGAGCGGCCATTGGGGTGATATCTTCAGTATTACGCCCTTCCATCACAACAGCATTGATCTTGGTTTTGATATTGTGCTTAAGCAGCAAATGAAAAGTTTCCATGACGGTATCAAACTGGTCGCGACGGGTAATATCAAAAAACCGCTTTTTGTCAAGACTGTCAAGACTCAGATTGACCGACTTGATACCTACCTTTTTAAAATCAGGAATCAACGGTGCTGTCAGCGTACCGTTAGTCGTGATATGGATTTGCTTAAGACCTTCCAATTTGTTGATAGCCGCCAGGAAATCCATCATATCCTTACGGAGGAAAGGTTCGCCGCCTGTAATCCTGATCTTTTCAATGCCCATTGATGCCAGGAGACTCACGATCCTTCTCATTTCTTCATAACTGAGCAAATCTTTTCGGGGTACATACTTAATCCCTTCCTCCGGCATGCAATAAAAACAGCGCAGGTTGCACCTGTCAGTCACCGCCAGGCGAAGATAATTGATCTGACGACCATGATTATCGTATAGCACCTTTTCTTCCATTCAAATACAATCTAAGGATTACGTTTCAAAGTTAATGTTTTTTAGTTTTGGGTGTATAATCCTGATTTTGTTACAAACTCATATATGTTTCATATCATGAACAAAGTTTTTTCCACTCTGGTTCTAAGCCTGTTTATTCTGACTTTGGCTACCGCCCAGGGCAAAGTTGTTGAAGGACTTTCTGTAAAAAGTGAAATTCTTGGCAAATCAGTCAATTACGCTATCTACCTTCCGCCTGATTATGAGACCAATCAGCGCAGTTATCCCGTAGTCTATCTTTTGCATGGCTATACCGACAATGAAACTGCATGGGTACAGTTTGGCCAGATCGATCGACTAGCTGATGCTGCCATTGCGGAGGGTACAATCCCCCCAATGATCATTGTCATGCCCGATGCAGGCGTCTCTTATTATATCAACAATTATGACAACTCCGTGCGCTATGAAGATTTCTTCATCAAGGAGTTTATGCCGCACATTGAAAAGACAAACAGAATCCGCCAGGACAGGCGGTACCGCGGTCTATCTGGCTTGTCGATGGGCGGCTATGGCGCATTGCTTTATGCTATGAAATACCCAGATCTTTTCTCTGCTACTGCGCCTTTATCAGCCGCTATTTTAACCGAAAAGGAAGTCATTGAAGACCCTGCGGAAGTGTGGGCCATTAACGAAGCCCAGTTATATGGTAATAATTCTGGAAAAGACAGACTCACAGACCATTGGAAATCCTATAATCCCATGCATCTTGCAAAAAAGATCGGGCCAGATCAGTTAAAAAGAGTGCGGTATTATTTTGATTGTGGTGATGATGATTTCCTGTACAGGGGCAATGCTGCCATCTTCGTGCTTTTCCGCGACATGGGCATCCCTTCCGAATTCAGAGTACGCGAAGGTGGGCATAACTGGACGTATTGGCGAACAGGCATTATTCCGGCTTTGGAATTTATCGGAAAAAGCTTCACACAATACTAATACTTCCGTTGTTTGGCAAGTTTTGATGCCATTTCAACGAGGATTTGGTTGCCTGCTTCGATCGTTTCGCCTTCCGGCAACGGTCTGACGACCCATTGCATATGCCAAGAGAGCGCATTTCCGCCTAAAAGTCCAGTGAAAGGACCCTCTACTTCAATTTCCATAAAAGGTTGCTCTGGAGAGACGTATAAAGCAATTTCGCCCTCTCCCGGCGCTTGTAATGAAGGCCGCATATCGTTAAACACCTTTACCAGCATCAGGCCTTTTCGGGCAAAAGCGAGCCATCCGGATTGACCACAGTCTGCAATGCTCAGTAAGTGTGTTTTATTGGTATCGACTTTGTTGTGATACCAATAGATGCCGCCTTTCTCAAATCCTGGGATCGGATATCCAAGACCTTTGCCTTTTGGTGGTGATTCCCCTTGCGGGAAAAAGGCTAAACCACCTTTCGGCACTCTTGTGTTTTCCCATGGGGCAACCCATTGGATCGTATCAACATGATGTTCGATTGAGTATCTTAGGTGAATCGTAGTATCAGAAGGTGAAAAATAGATCATTTTCTCGAAACTTAGTTGTAGCGTACTGTCAATCTCACTTTTCATAAAAAGCGTATCACCATTTACCCTTGAAATGTAGTTTCCTTTGTCCAATTGAGCGGGGGGTGGCCATCCCCACCGACTTTGTGGACTTGGCCAAAGGGTGGATCCGAAAGCCAGATCACCAAGATCGCGGCTGGTCAGGATGTCTTCATTGGCGTAGGCCAACCTGCTTATGCGACCGCCGAGGGCAGGCATAACTTCCAATAAGACATCGCCGTATTCGAATTTATAATTGCCGGTTTCAAGCTTTGACAATATTGGCTCAGTGACCAATGGCGCTTTATCGGCAGGTGGATTGCATTGGGCCAACCAAATACAGCATATCATACCAAAGAGCATAGCAAGCAACTCCCATCTCATAGGATATAATTTTCAAGTAACTGCGAAAAAATATTAGTACATATTCTTAATCGCCAATCCTGAAAGTTAAGCCAATTTGCCCACCAAACAGCGTATACTTTTGAGAAACATTATAAGATGAAGAGGAAAAGTCATTCGGTAACACCCTGAGCATAGGCGAAAAGCTGAGGTCTAGATTTGGTAAAATTTCGCGTCGGATGTGAAGTCCAAATTGATAACTGAGACCAATATTTGGCCTATAAATTGGCGTTTCCTGCAATTCCACTTCAAGAATATTGGATGGATCCTGTAGTATTCGGCCCTCGCTTTTCATAGCCAGATTGGCTAAAATACCAGCTCTTGCACCGAGGTTCCATTTGCCGAATTGTCGCTCATAACCTATCAGGAAGGGGATATCGAGCAACTTATGCGTATTGAAATTCCTGTTGTTGAAGGTGGTGGTTCTAACCATCGGAATTTCTCCCATGATCGCAATAGTATCAAGATTGATATCCACGAAAAGCGTATCAATCCCCTGGATGGTTATGACCTCTTCGAAGCTTTCGTTGTAATCAAACCGCTCAGCAATAGACGTTCTCTGAATGCCCGTAGTTAATGAAAACCCTGACTTGTGTTTCAGACTAAACATCAAACCATAATGATGTGCTTCGAGAGTTTTTTCTGTCGATTCGCGTAATGTAATAAGGTCGATTGCAGCTGAGTCTTTTTGAGAGAATTGACGATTTACCAAGCTTGCTCCACCAATTGCGGAAACGCCAAAAGAAAAGGGCTTTTGAGTATAATTGTTTTCCAATATCGGCAAAGGAAAGTTCGAAGCAAAATCAAACAGATTTGACAATATTGAGCGATCATCAACATCCGTTAAACTGATCGCTTGTGTAGGTAAAACGTAAATAGCCTGCATTGCGCCCTGGCCTTCTTCAAAAATCGCAATTGTCTCATTATCATTGGGTAAAGCTGAATTATTGATAACAGAACCTTCTTCATTGATCAATTCTTGCATTTCCGGTAACGAGATTAATGCTTCGTCAGTTCCAACCTTGTTTTCCTGAACTGCGTGAGAATGGTTCTTGAAGTTTTCTGTTGTCTTTTCTGAAGACGATTCGCCTTTTAAATTAGAATCTTCCGTTACCGGAAAACCTTCATTGCCGGTTGCTAAAGTTTCTGAATTGCCATTAGTATCAACATTGCCGGGAGTGTCATTTTCTTTGGTAAATTCAGCGTTTAAATTGTTTCCTGAATTTGCTTCACTAATGCTTTCCGTGATAGAAGATTCGGGTTCTCCATCAGCTAAAGTCTCGGTTTGATTTGTTGCTTCTGACATAGACATCTGGTCAGTTTTTGTAATCTGCCCTGTGTTCATTGACCAAATGACCAATGTGGAAATCAAACTGACGCCTAGACCCCCGAACAACCAAAACAGCAGGAAGCGCCTTTTGTCTTTTTTAGACTTATTGATCACATTAACCTCTGGCTCTATCGCTCCCCAAATTTCGTTGGGGTCGACCTGGCTTTCATGGTCATGCATGTTATTTTTAAACTTCTCCCAATTCATGTTGAAGTTTCTTTTGTGAGTTTTTGAGAATTGAGTTTTTTCTGAAGGATCTTGCGCGCCCTGGTCAGTTGAGACCTCGAGGCGCTTTCTGAAATATTCAACATAATTGAGATTTCCTTATGCGTGTACCCTTCTATGATGTTGAGGTTAAAAACAGCCCGGTATCCAGCCGGTAGTGACTGAATGAGACCGATAATCTCTTCAGTTTCCAACCGACTAAATACTGCAGGCTCAATCGGGTGCCAATCGTTTATTTCGTAAACAATTGATTCGTTCAGGTTGGCCCTTTTCTTCAGCCATTGAAGGGCACAATGAACGGTGATTTTCCGCATCCAGGCCTCGAAAGATCCAGTAGGCCTGAAGTTTTGGATGTTTGAAAATATCCTGATAAAAGATTCCTGCAATATATCTTTGGCCGTAGCCTGATCATGGGCATAGCGCCGACTTACCGTCATCAGCATTGGCGAATAACGCTTTACCAGCTCAAACTGTGCAGCCTTTTTATAGTGCTGGCAATCTTTTATCAGTTGTTTTTCTGAGATCAACTCAAATAGTAATTATTCCAGTAGTATTCTGAATTCTCCAGACACATTAACCGGTGTTCCCTGGTTCGAAAAAATACCATTAAAATTTCCGGTCAATGGGTCTCCCACGTCCCCATGCTGGGTTATGAACAGATTATCGAAATCATCTACTCCATTGCCTGAAAGGAACCAGTTCTCAGCTCCGTCGGCCAGTATTTCTACAAAATGATCATTGCTATAGTCACCAGTTGTGGCACCTTCAAATGAGAAATAATAGTTGTAGTTGTCATCACCGGTTGAGCCCCAGACACTGACCATCGTTTGTGCCGCGCCAATAGAATCTACAGCGAATGCGTACAAACCTGGTTCGACATAAGTTTTTGTAACGCCATCAACGGTGATTCGAAAATACTGTTCCAAAGGATTCTGACATACATTCAATGCGCCAATATTCGTAGTTATACCTGAGGTTACTGTTTGAACTTCCGACTGTGAAAGATCATCCAGGTTTACACCAGTTATGCTAACCGTTGAAATAGCCGGACATGTCGGGAAAAAGAAGATATCAAAGGTATTCTGGTCGAGGTAATGATACTCTGTGACATTACCATAAGTTGCGATCAATAATCCATCATTCACAGGAACACCATTGCACTCAAGTGAACCTGTTACATTTGTACTCAGATTATTGACGGTGGTTACCGTGATAACCCCCAAGTCAGCCGAAGAAGTAAACGGGCCGACGGTTGTATTGTACAAAACCACACTACACAATCCATTCAGATTAAGATCCAATGTTTCGCCAGCCGGAATGATCCCGAAAACACTTCCCTGGCTATTGGTATAACCTGATCCGATCCCAAAATTGCTTGACGTCAATGTTACCTGGTAATTTACAAGTGGAATTCCATTTTCGTCAACAAAAGTCATTGTGATATCAGTGTAAGGATGCGGGATATCACAATTCCAGAAAGAAAAATGACTAACTGTTCCTACATAGGCTCCATTTTGCAGCAATGCTACTGATTCTTCCACCCAAATGCCATGTGTTTCGTTGTACGACCATAAAGGAATCTGCGCAGGAGCATCTGCCAAAAGGGATTGTGGAATTGGCATTGTCAATATGGCACCGCCAGTTTCCGACAGATTCAAGGCTTCCCCATTTTCACCTTCCAATTCAACAGCGATCATGCCCAAAGTAGCCAAGGCAACTTCCTCATTATTGGTATTAAAGCCAACCCCCTGCAACCCGCCTGGCATTTGGTCATAAACGCTTGAGGAAGAAGGATCAAGCCATTTGGCAGCTACATTCACAGTACCGGTATAATTCGAACCATCCGCAGCCACAATGGTATTTGAACTGAATTCGATGGTAGGACCATCCGGTAAGGATACTGTTCCTCCTGCGGTCGATTCAAATGCCAGGTCAAATATCTTGGGGATCAGTTCAATCTTTATCCTGTTTCTGGTGTCTTCGATAGGGAAAAACCGACGACTTCCGTCAAAATATCCGGATTTCCTGACCTTGACCAATGAGCCAAGGGCATTCATTTCAGCATCATTTATAAAAAAGTGACCAAAAGGATCTGTGGAATACAGATCGCCATCAAATTCTACTTCTGCGTTAGGAACAGGCGTTCCCGTCTCATCTACCACAAAACCCATGAGTGACGCATTCACCATGCGCGTTGCAGGTTCATAACCTTCTATAATTTCAGGATCTGGAATGATGTCGACAATAACTACCTCATTGATATCTTTTCTGCACGCGGTAAGGACTAGACTAAGCATCAATACCAACAAACCGTATTTTTTCATAATTGTTACAGTTGATTTTATTAAACAATCTTTCGTCAATCAGGCCTGAACGACAGGGATAAACCCTCTTTTCAACTGTATAATTACTTTAGCAGTCATTTCGCTGCATGGGAGATGAAAAAAATGGAAAAAAATTTTGGATTAGTTTCGAATCAGAGGTATTGATTCTTAACAGCAATGATCTCAGCCATGATACTCAACGCAATCTCTTTACCCGATTTTGCCTTGATATTGAAGCCTATAGGGCCATGTATCCGATTAATGTCTTCTTCGGAAAATCCAGCTTTCTTAAGGCGATTGACGCGTTTTTCGTGTGTTCGCCTGCTGCCAAGGCAACCTATGTAACTCACTTCCGACTTTAACAAGATATGAAGCGCCTGGTCGTCGATTCGCGGATCATGAGAAAGGGTTACTGCATAGGTATATTGATCAAATTTAATATCCGGCAACACCTCCTCAGGCCATGATTTATACATCGCATCCGGCGGTGAAGGAAATTCGGCCTTCTCATTGAAAAACCCACGTGGTTCGATAACTGTTGTCCTGAATCCAAAGAGGTTAGCCAGTGTTATCAGGTCGGTAGCCATATGCGCAGCCCCTATTACGATCAACTCAGAATGCCTGTGGAATACTTTTGCAAAATAGTAGATACCCTCTTCCTCGAGCAACTGGTTTTTACGCTGTAAATAGGCTTTTGACGCTTGTTCTGTCATTGCTTCTCCTATTGCTGTCCCGATGCTTGTTTTTTCAGAGGTGATAAAAGTATGACCCCCATCATTTTCATCTATCCTGGTCAGCAAAACACCACCAGAATTTAACGCCACGCACCTCTTAATCGCGCTCCAAACCTCTGAATGATCGCCATTACTCCTATTCGCCAAAAAAGGCTCTACATAAAGACCCAGTTTGCCACCACAGCTTAGCCCCACATCCCACGCTTCTTCATGACTAATACCATAATTCAGTTGTTTCGGAACCCCTGTTGTCAACACTTCAAGAGCTTCAGCTACAACTTCATCTTCAACGCAACCGCCACTTACCGACCCAAGTACTCTTTTATCAGCCGAAACAGCCATTGCTTGACCCACCTTCCGTGGACCAGATCCCCAGGTGGCCGTTACCGTAACAAGCGCAAAAGGAATTTTCTCCTTTACCCATTTATCAATACCATCAAAAATATCCAGCATAGGTTAGTAGATTAAGTGGTTACAGATTGAGGAATCAGATTCCAATCCCACAAATATAATCCAACTTAATCCTGCAAAATCGAATTAGCACTGCCAAATTCTTTAAATCCTGGTCAATCCTGATCCAGTTCGGCTATTTTCCCAATAATCGTCTCATTTCCCGGACTTAGTTCTAACGCTTTCCGATATGCAGCCAATGCATTTTCTTTTTGTTGGAACAGTTTATAAACATCTCCCAGATTAAAGTGGCTTCGCCAGCGATCAGGATAGCTTTCTGCGTTAAGCTGAAAGAATTTTAAAGCCTCATTGAATTTCCCGGCAGACATGAAGCTCCAGGCCATGGTGGCGATTTCAGCTGCTGTATCTTCAAACTTTCTGCCTGGATCGGCTTTGTAGTTTTGATAGGCCTCTACAGCAGCGTCAAGACCATTCGTTTCAAGTGTGTTTTTAATAATCCTGGACAAAGAGACCAGTTCGACTTTGCGGACGGTAATTGAGGTTGGTTTTCCAGAACCTGATTCTCCAACGAGGGTATTGAGGTAAAGCGTTTGTCCGGTTGGTGACTTGGTAATGCCATTAGGTTTGTGGAAGGTAGCTTTACTGGCGAGACCATCCTCATGGCCTGGGGTAGAAAATGAACCGGCAACTACAGTCGCATTTCCTTCCGGGTCAACTTTATAAAGCGTATTGGTCTTGAATTTGGTCACATAAAAATAGTTTTTAGCAAAAACAAGATGAGCATTCCCTTCAGACTGACCAACAGTCGCGAATTTACTGACTGCTCCTTTCGGGGAAATCTTCACCATGTGATCATTGCCAAAATTGACCACCATAAAATTGCCTTCACCATCTATGGCGATACCATTAGGACAGTTGAACAACGCTCCTGATGCAAAAACTGAAGTCGACTTATCGGGTGCAATTTTGATAATGCTGTTGTCATTACAATTACAGACGTAGAGATTTTTATCGCTATCGAAAACCATCCCGACAGGGCCGTTTAATCCTTCTTCTGCAAATGTGGAAGTTTCTCCGAAGCGGGTAATCCTGGTGATAGTATTGCCAAAGAAACTGGCCTGGTACAAATTGCCCTGTTCATCAATCGTATTCCCTGAAGCGCCGTATAGACCATCAGTTATCATAGTGGCTTTACCAAGCGGATTGATCCGCCAAACTGCATCACTAAAATTGGCAACATAAACGAATCCAAGTCTGTCAGCCGTCATACCGCCCAGCTGTCCCCAGGAGTATAAATGTTCGGAAACTTTCATCGTAGAAATAACCGGTTCCATAGCAGGTGTAGAAGTCCCCAGGCCTTCGGAAGCAGCACCTTGACCCAAACTACAAAAAGGGAAAAAGAGAATGACAGAGTAAGCCAATAACCTTTTGATCGTGTTTGACATAGCGAAAGAATTTTTGAGTATTAAAGGATCAAAGTAATTCGGAGATTACCAAAACACTTTGTGTAATGAATAAAAGGGTTTTTCTAAATTTGTATTTCTTTTAATCAAACAGCAGGTATCACCCGGTAATATCACGGGAATTTTCAAAAAATGAAAAGTAAATGACAATCCTGCCGAAACGAAGTCAGTAACGCCTGCTATGAAATATTACATTCTTTCTTTTCTTGCCATCACCTTCACTCTAAGTGCCTGTAAACCAGAAGCTCCAGTTTCAGAAGAAACGAAACAATTATTCCAGTCTGTTGAGTGGTTGGCAGGAGAATGGACTTTCAATGACGAAATCAAAGGAAAAACCACAGTCGAAACATGGGAAAAAACCGGAAATCTGGAGTTAACTGGATCCGGAGTTACCACAGAAGGCAGTAAAACCACTTTTTCTGAAAAACTCGCTGTCAAGGTTAAGAACGATGAACTGTTTTATGTGGCTACTCTTCCTGAGCACAAAAAACCAGTGTGGTTTAAGGTCATTGAGTCTGACGGCAATTCCTTTCTCGTCGACAACCAGGAAAATGAATATCCAAAACAAATAAGATACACCCTCGCAGAAGGCAATCATCGCATAAAAATCGAGCTGCTTGGTGGAGGAAAAAGGGTTATCATGAATTACTTCAGATCCAAGTAACGCTTCCAAAACTAATGTTGATTCTTAAGGTCTATTTGAAATGGGTTACTCAAATAACCTTGCGAATGCTTTCCATTTTTTAAAAGGTAGTGCATGCATTTGACCTTTCATTTCTGAGAGTGTCAGGCCATGCGCAAATGATTTTAGAAAGATGGACTTGGCGGGAAGGTACCGAAGCCCCAATTTGGCTAACCCCAGATGCTGATATAGCCAATCTGCAGCTTTATAACAGCCCCTTAGATCATATAAAAACGGGTGTATTAACTCGTGATAGCACTGATCTGCCAATTCATTTTTATCAATTGTTTTTGCTATGGCTGCTGCTGCTAACTGTCCGCTTTTGATTGCATAATAAATCCCTTCTCCAATTATTGGATCAACGTAACCCGCTGCATCTCCGCATAATAAAATACGACCGGAGCCTGGTAATTCCTTACCCCCTCCCAGGCCTACATAATGCCCGGTTATATGCTTGATTTCAACATTACCAAAACGTGGCTCTACATATGCCTGCAATGCTTTTTTGTTGATCTTGTCTGATTGCGGGTCATTGGTGTAAAGCCCCACATTCAGGTGATCATGCTTTGGAAACACCCATCCGTATCCCATTTTTAGCTCGGCAAAAGTGAGCTCCATGGTTGATGTTGGGAAACTGGCGTTTTCAATCAATCCTTCAATGGCAAGTCCTTTTTTCACCTTGGCGAAAGCACCCGAAAGCTTGCGTACCGTGCTATTGGCACCATCAGCTCCTATGAGGTACCTGGCAGTAAATGTGTTTTTATCGGTTGCAACAACCACCTCCTTCTCTCCCTGGGAAATGGCCTTAATGGATTTTATCAATTCAAAATTAGCCCCCTTATCAACTGTCTTTTCCAAACAATATTTATCAAACTCCTCTCGCACTGTCATGGCAACAATAGGGGTTTGACACTGGAAGGTTCTATAAGGGTTTTGTTTATCAGAAATGCGGATATCTGTACAAATATTCCGGATAACCGGTTTAACGGTATACCTGAGTGTACGTAGTGATTTAATGGTAAGTCCGCCGGCACAAGGTTTATGTCTTGGAAATTCGCTTCTATCCAGCAACAAAACTGAAAATCCTTTTTCACAAAGATCATAGGCTGCCCCGCAGCCAGCTGGTCCCGCACCAACAATAATCACATCATAATCCCACATGCTCAAAAATAGCTTGTTTTAAATTCTCCAGGAAGCGCAACTTCAAGTATCTCAAGATCGTCAGAAGGAGATTGTAATTGGTATCTTAGTTCGGGAGGTATGACATAAGCGTCTCTTGCTTTGAGTAATCGCGTTTCATGACCATCAGCCATTAACTCGAACTGGCCATTCATGACAAACGAAAACAGGATATCAGCATCCTGGGCAATCCATTGATGCGCGACATCCTTTTGCAAAGGACGAACAACAATTACAGACGCTACACCATTTGAAGCCTGATTCACTCCCGTATCATAACATTCAAACCCCTCGATCCGCCAATTCTCCCAAACTGCATTTTCATGCAAATGATGACAAAATTTTTGGCCCATAAACTCCCGGTCAGGCCGGACTGTTTCGTTTGGTAAAACCATGTCGTGGTCAATAGTTGTCAAATGCACAGCCGGTACCCCAATTTCGATGACTTCAAGGTTATCAGATGATTCTAATACCTGGTGCCGAATTTCCGGAGGCTGTGTAACACAATCACCAGCATTTAGAATAAAAGGTGGCCCCTGATCTTCATAAACCAACTTCACCCAACCTTTATAACAGTAGATCAACTGGAAACCAATGGTATGATAATGTACCATATCCGGAACCGGACCACCATTTGGAATGCGGATATGAGAGGCTATTATGCTCCCGCCCAATCGATCTGGAATCAGGTCGCGGTAAAGCATACCGGCCCGCCCAATTACCCAGGGCTCACCATCCCGCAACTGCCTTACTTCGAATTTATGCTGGGCTGGAGGAGTCTCCCATGTTTGACTTTTCGCAACCACATGAATCGGCGTACCATTTGGAGCGATATATACCAAGCGGCCATCTCCGATTAACTCTGGTTGATCGGATTGCAAATGAATCAAAGCCGGATTTAAATCTAAATCGCGGTCAAGCCGAATGCATAGGTTGTGACCAGAAAGAATAGCCACAGCAGGATCATCAGCAGGGTATATCTGTTCCAGCCTAAACCCCAGTGAATAAAAAAACTCCATATCCGCATTCAGATCATCGGTAGGCAAAACTACCATTGCTGCACTGTCCATTCTATTAGGCATGAGGCATTATTTCAATTAATGGCAATGTACCTATTTTATGTCTTTAAGCAGACAAAAATGAAGCAATTTCAATTTAAGTGTTGCAACATTGATGTTTAAACACTTATATTTGTGTCGTAATCACACACAAAAAATATTTTAAACATTAAAAACAAAAAATCATGAAATCATTTGCAGTTCCAACCGCTAATCAAGTAGACCAGAAATCACAGGAAATTTTTGCCGCATTGACCAAAAAAATAGGATTCTTACCAAATCTTTATGCAGCAATCGGTCATTCATCAAATGCGCTTGAGAGCTACCTCGCCTTTTCAGGAGCACAGGCAAAAGGCAGTTTTTCCGCTAAGGAAAGAGAAGCTGTTTTCTTGGCTGTATCAGAAGTTAACGGTTGTGCTTACTGCCTTGCAGCACACACTGCAATCGCAAAAATGAACGGTTTCTCAGAAGACGAAACCCTGGAATTGAGAGCAGGCACCATCACTGACTCACGTCTAAATATTTTGACCAACCTTGCAGCAAACATCGCCAGCAATCGCGGCCGTGCCGACCAGGATCTTGTAGCAGCATTTTTTGCGCAGGGATTTGACGAAAAAGCACTTATTGACCTTGTCGCATTAGTCATTGACATCTCTTTCACCAACTATACCCACAATTTGACGGAAGTAGCAGTTGATTTTCCTGCCGCAAAATCACTTGACAGTATTGTCACTGCTTAGGTTAAAAAGTATTGTTAAGCACTAAGTTTTAAAGCAGGGTCTCTAAAAAGGGCCCTGCTTTTTATTTTTCAATTCTTAAAAAACCTTTAAATTCAATGTTACAACATGAATTAATGGATATCGAAAAGAAATCAATGCCTACCGAGTTTAGGTCTGAATGGCATAAACTGAGAGTCAATCTATTATACTCTGCAGCCTGGCTGTCAAAAGGCACTCATGATGTCCTGAAGCCATTTGGATTGACACCAAAACAATTCAATGTCCTCGGGATATTGAATGGCCATACTGATGAATTGCCATTGACAGTGCTCGAAATTCGCAACCTTATGCTTGATAAAATGTCGGATGCCTCCCGCCTGATAGACCGGATGCACAATAAAGGCATCATTCGAAAATTTCCGTGCACAAAAGACAAACGCGCCACCCGCGTCGTGCTCACCGATGAAGGCCAAAAGTTGTTAAAGACCATAACAAAAGACGAAAGCCGTTTCGACCAGTTAGTCAATACACTTTCCTCTAAAGAGGCTCAACTACTCAACAGCCTGCTCGACAAAATGAGAGATTGAGTACATTACCCCTCGAGACCAATAATGGCCAACATACGACCAGTCAGCCCTTTTTCTTTACGATGCGAAAAATAACGGTCGTTATGCTGAATGGTAGAAAAAGACGATACTTCAATATTCGTCGATATTAACCCACTTTCCAATAACTGCTGTCGGTTAGCAGCTTTCAGATCAACCAGGAACTTCTGTTTTTGCGCATCCCATCGTTTGAATTCAGTACTGAAATGATCCGCTACATCAGCGTCAACTTCAAAGTCGCATTCGTCAATGCATGTGCCGATATAAGCCAGGCAATCTTCAGGATTCGTCCCAAAATTAGCTTGCATTTCTAGTATGGTTTTTAATGCAATAGACTTGACCGTTCCACGCCAGCCGGCATGAATTGCCGCCACCGCAGATTTTACCGGATCAAAAACTAATATAGGTGTACAATCCGCTGCCTTGACCGAAAGGAAAATGCCTTTTTTATCTGTTATTAATGCATCAAATCCATGCATTTGCCCTGGCGATTCAACTAATAGGATTTCATCACCATGCACCTGGTAAGAGGCTGCAATCTGCTTTTCCGCAATGCCGAGGTCGTTAAATAATAGTTGTCTGTTTCGTTTGACATTTTCAGTGTCGTCTTCGGTGTACAGGCCAAGGTTTAAAGAGACGTAAGGCTCGGGACTAACACCTCCGTTCCTCGTAGACTCGGCTGCCACCAATCCGGAGAAAGATTGGAATATGGTAGGAATGGTATAACGGATAGTTGAACTAGACATTTGGAATTTAAAATATGCATGCAGAATACTGTTTCAAAAGTAAGGAAATTGAAGGTGATTGATTATCCTTTCCCCCCGACGCTATGTTGGGGATATCCTACTAGATGAAAAAAATGAAGTCCCACCCGGCAGGGAATCAATCATAATAATAGCGTAACGCAGGGTCCTCTTAGAGAGACCCAGATCGAACAGTAAAAATCTTCCACTTCCAACTTACCATTGTATTTCGCATTTTTACACCATGATCTACTTAAGGCCAATCGGCGGGTTGTGTAACCGGATGCGGGCGATCGATAGTTTCCTCACGTTTAGCAAAGCTACAGGTCGACCAATCACTGTAATCTGGATCAACAACAACAAACTGAATGCAAGCCTTGACGATTTGTTTGAGCCCTTTGAGCAGGACAAACTAAAGATCATTGAATTGAATCCTTTTTCCAGTCTTTCAGATAAGCTGATCGTGAAATGTCTTGATCTGGCTGAAAAGACAATTTCTCCTTTTCTTCGGCGACTGTACCTGATACTAGCCTTAAAGCGATTTGACTTTGGCGCCATTAAAACCAACCCTGAGTGGGCGGGCATTTATAATTCGATGGAACTGATCGGATCAAATACCATGCGAGAAACTGAAGCTGCTTTTCATGAAAAAACACGACTGACTCTTGAAGAGATTATGCGATCGAAACAGGTTTATATTTCCTCCTGTTATCGGCTTTACGAATCGGATGACCAATATGCCAAATTCATTCCGGTAACGGCCATACAAAAACAGGTGGACACCATCGTTTCCAGATTTGGTCAAACGTATGGTTTGCATATCAGGGCCGTCAATCATCCTTATGCCAGCAAATACAGCACTGTTGATAAGTTTGAAGAAAAGATTTCAGGCTTACTTGTCGAAAACGCTGATCTCTCCTTTTTCCTGGCCACAGATTCCGGCAAGGTAAAAGACCGTCTATTAAAGAAATATGGCCCAGAAACGATCATCACAAACCCCTCTGAAGACTACAGCCGCTCAGATCAAGAAGCCATCCGCCAGGCTGTAGTTGATTTATATTGTCTTTCCAAAACCAAACGAATTTTGGGGTCTATGTACAGCTCATTTACCCTTACCGCGGCTGATATTGGTAGGGTGAATGATGAAATCGTGAAATAAAGCACTGATCGTTTTTCCGAAAGGAGGACAATAAATCAAGCACTCGTCACCTTGGGCCCTTTTTCGCGGATCCGCCTGATATCGGAAGGGTCCGTTCTACAGCAACCGCCTATGAGTTTTGCGCCAAGTTCGTACCATAGTTCAACCAGGTCATGGATGGATGCATCAGTGTCGCCTGCCTCCCAACAATGATCTTGTGCATTCCAGTGTTCGCCACTGTTTGGATAGGCCATTAAAGGTTTTTCGGTTACTGCTGCCGCTGCTCCCAGCAACGAAGCGACATGCTGGGCTGGCAGGCAATTTACACCGATCGCCGCTACCTTTTCATACGGATCAATCGCTGCTACCACTTGATGAAATGGGGTACTATCGCTGATGTGTAACTCATCTTTGCAGCTAAAGCTAATTATTGCGTACTGCTCAGGAAACGCTTTTAGCAAATCCAGCACAACCAGCGCTTCCCGGAAAGAAGGAAATGTTTCGAAAGCCACAATATCAACTCCTGCATTAATCAGTACTTCCAATCGTTTCTGGTGAAAGTCTTTCAACTGTTCGTCAGTCAAGTCATATCTCCCCGAATATTCCGACCCATCGGCTAAGAACGCGCCAAACGGACCAATGGAGCCAGAGATTATCGGCTTGATCCGCCCTTGCCTATTTGCCTCAACTTCCCAGAATTTTGAACGGGCATTTTTTGCAATGTCAACTGCTTTTTGGAAAAGCCTTATGGCATCTTCCGTATCTAAGCCTCTTTTCGAAAATCCTTCAAAAGTGGCTTGGTAAGTGGCTGTCGTCACCATATCAGCACCTGCCATCAGGTAGGCATGATTGACCGCTTCAAGCAACTCAGGCTGCTCTAACAAGATTTTCGCTGACCAAAGCGGGTCATTCAAATTGGCTCCACGCACTTCAAGTTCTGATGCCAGTGCACCATCAAGAACGAATAACCCCGAATTATCAATAAAAGGCTGGATCGGATTCTTAATTGACATGCCGCAAAAATAGCACAAAACACCAGATCATGACCTATTGAATCATAATGACATTTCGAATATCTCACTAGCTTAGATAACTTTTACATTTTAAATTTTGCAGTTTTACATTTTGCGGTTTAAAAATCACCTACATGTTCCTCGCTATTGACATCGGCAACACCAACATTAAACTGGGTCTTCACAATGGAAACACCTGGCATCAGGTTACGCGTATTGAGTCCTCTCGAGAGGCGCCACTTGAATACTTCCAAGCTAAACTCGGCGAGTTTTTTGATGAAAATGGTATTACTCCGAGTGAATTGTCGCGAATTGTGACCAGTTCTGTCGTGCCATCGCTAAAAGAGATCCTCACCGAAGTTTTCCTGGACTTTTTCCCAATCGAACCTTTATGGGTAGGCCCTGACATCTATCCGTTGCTGAATATCAAAGTGCCTTCACCAAAAGAGATCGGTACTGACCTGGTGGCCAATGTCGTTGCGACTCACCACTTTTATGAACGGAATGCGATCATCGTTGACTTCGGTACTGCGTTAACTTTTACCACCCTTTCGGGGAATGGGGAGGTGCTTGGTGTATCCATTGCGCCTGGTCTTAAAACTGCGGTAAAAGCCCTGTTTATGAATGCGGCCCAGTTGCCAGAAGTCCCCTTGGAATACCCGGCATCTGTGATGGGCAGAGATACCATTCACGCCATCCAATCAGGCATTTTGGTCGGATATGTCGGGCTTGTGCGCTATAAACTTGAGACGATCCGAAATGAAGTCGGCCAAGACTTTATGGCCATTGCAACGGGTGGGTTATCAAAGATTCTCAAACCGTTGGAGCAGGATTTCGAAGTGGTCAATCGTGAACTGACACTAGAAGGTTTACGGATTATTGGTGAGCAGGTTTAGATTATCGGAATTAACGGCACTTCTCTCGCTATCTCTTGATTTCTTTAGTTATATTGAACTATCTGTGATTTAGTTTAGTTGAAAATCCTGCAAGTATAACCTCGAAAAAACTGTAGATGACCGGTTTAATTCCTGCCTCTTTCTTGTTCATGGGTGGTAAAGCTGTACTTAGTATTGCGAAGCATTCAGACCCTGGCATCCTTGGGAAACTCTGTGGCATTTTTGAACATCTCAGCGAAGACATTCTGCTTGACGACTTCAGAAGTATACAGAGAGAGCGGTCGATAAAACTGAATGGTCATTTGCACTTGGCTTTTGTCAAAAGTGTGGAAGACAGCGTAAAGCAGATCAAAAACGAATTCAAGCACAAAGAAGGTATCAGGAAATCGATCATGGATAGGTTGTCTGTTGAGGCTACGCAATCCAAAATGCTGCTTACCGCCCTTGACGACACTTGTGAGAAAGTACTTGATGTTTTCAAACAGCCAACTAACATTGATGCTGTTTTCGACAACCAGGTCCAAATTTCAGAGGGTGATCAATTTTTCAGCAACCTGATAGATCTACTAATCGAAAATGGCCAAAAAACACCACCAATAAAGCCCAATCTCGTTTTCTCAAAGCAGAACCAAGCGGTTTTAACATCTTTCATCGACTTCCTTTCAACGGAATTCTTCAATCTCTTCACAGAAAACTTCAAGAAGGAGCTGAAAAGGAACGAAACGGCCCATAAAGCCTACATGATCGATATGCAGCACCTGCTGTTTAAAAAGCAATCACAAAATACCGCCGAAATTCTGAGTGCCATCCAGGATTTGAGCAAGCCTCCGTTGACAGCACCGCTTGACGATGAGGCAAGTTCTGAGATGGACTTTTTTTCGTATCGGGCCAGTCACACCAAATTCGTTGGACGAGAAGATACGCGCATATTTTTGAATGACTTCCTGAATGATGACAGGAAGTTCAGGTGGATGATCCTTACCGGAAAGGGTGGTACCGGAAAAAGCAGGCTGGCATATGAAGTGTGTAAAACTGCGGAATCCGCCGGATGGCATGTAGGGTTTTTCAGATACAATAATGATGAAAACTATTCATTCAATACCTTTTCGAGCAACAAAAACACATTGATCGTCTTTGATTACGCAGGGGCAGGGAAAAATTTTGATGACGCCCAAAATGCCATCGATAATTTAAATGAAATTTCAAGAAAAGATCCGTTTCCCAAAGTGCGCTTTCTGTTATTGGAAAGAACCTTCCAGGATTATCAGCTTGCCGATTTAAATGATGAACTAACACGTAGAAATTTTTTCGGTGTAGAAGGTGAAAAAACGCCCAAACCCTATAATCTTGAAATGTTATCCGATGAGGAAAACTGGGAAATAATCCAGCAGATTGGAGGAGAGAAGGCCAATGAAAAGGAAGACTTGTTAGCCCAAATTTCTAAAATTGACGACTTAAAAAGGCCACTTTTCATTTTCATGGGAGCCCAGGCATTTAAGGAATCAGAGGACATCAAAGCCTGGGACAAGAAAGACGCGTTGGCCTGGTATATCAGGCGATTGAAGGATAAGTACTGGAGAACACATGAATGGAATGAGGATAACAGAGATATAGATGTCGAAATCCTGAACATTATCTGGTTAGCTTCTATTGCCAATTATTTTACACTCACAGAAATCCAGGATGTTTTTGCAGCAGATGATGGCCGTTACTTCGAAGATTGTTTTTCGGAAATACCGAAAAAAGGCTTTAGACGAAAGCTGGCCTCGCTCTTTTATGGCGTTGAAGATCAAACTGAGAGTAAAAAGTACCATGGTCTGCAACCCGACCTAATTGCTGAATACTTCATACTTGATCATCTGCGGAGCAGGAATGGTGCTGATTATTTTGATGAATTATTGGAAATTGCCTGGCGATTTTTCCCGGAAAGGGCATGGACCATGCTTGCTAAGGCAGCAGAAGATTTTCCTAATGACGACATCACCTTACAGGTCATTGATTGGTTGATAACCAAAAAGTTCGACCACCTCGATAAATTCTTTTTTGACCTTGGGTATCAGCTTGCAGATAAGGGAAACCTTGAAAAATCTTCATTTTATTATTCGAAAGCGATTGAGTTAAATCCTGACTTTTCAAGTGCTTACAACAATCGGGGAGTGAATTATTATAATGAGAAAAAGTATGATTTAGCAATTGTAGAATATACCATAGCATTTGAGAAAGACCCAAAAAATGTTCTCGCAATTTCAAACCGCGGTAAGGCCTATTTAAATACAAATAAACCAGCGAAGGCGGTAAGTGATTTAACCAAAGCGCTTGATTTGGACCCAAAAGATCTCTTCGTATTAAGAAGCAGGGTCACGGCTTATCAAAAATTAAAAGCCTATACAAAGGCACTTGATGACATAAACAGAGCTATTGAATTAGATCCTAAATATGCCTATTCATATAACATAAGAGGAAATATTTTTTACAAAACACGAAAATTTAAAGAGGCCTATTCCGACTATTCTAAAGCTATCGAATTAGACCCTGAAACGCCTAGCTTTTTTTTCAACAGATCAAAAGTTCATTTTGTATTAAATGAAAGTGAAAAAGCTTTGGTTGATCTTGACAAAACTATTGAATTAGACCCTGGCTTTAAATCTGCATACCACCTAACAGGGCATTTCCTGATTCATTCTGGGGAATTTAAAGCAGGAATCAGGCAATTAAACGAATATTGGCTAAAAACAGACAAAAAGTCGGTTAGTGGTGCAAAATTCATTCTCTCTTCTGTAGACGACAACCTTGATCATAAATATATCACCGAGGCAGTAGGAAAAATAGCAAATAGCGACACCAAAGATCTTAACCTAACGGAATTGCCCTTTTATCAAGGATTGAGTTACGCAGAATTCTCGCCCCCCTCACTAATAGACAAAGGCTATTTTTTCCGACTAATTGTTGACAGCTCCAAAACTGTCAAGCTAATCCTCAATTCGACGACAAACCCTATCCACCTTTTAAATGAACGATACCCGCTCAACTTAAATGCTGATACCGTAGAAGATTACTTACTCTTTTTCACTAAAAACACCTTTAGTGAAAATGGGAATTACCAGATCATTGAAAAATCCACAAAATTACTTTGGCAAAAACAGAATAGCGAAAAAGCTAAATATCAAGAATTAATTGAAGGATTAGAGATAGGGGATGTACAAAACCTAAAAATGATCAATAATCAATGGTTATTGTATAAAATATTTCTCCACTGCGGAGATCTTTACGTTGGATCGTTTAAAGTCTTTAAAGATGGAAATGTAGAAATGGTCCAGGACCAATTGGTTGTTCGATCCCTGCCTATTCAATATCTAAATGCATTTGGCACCTACACCGAAAAAAAGGATCCGGATGAAAGTAAAACGTTTAAACTGCGTTCATACAATGACTTGGTTGTTTTTGGTGCTCTGGAAACTATGCAATGGCGATATAAATACCTCGACCAATCAATTAACAAAAATGAAGTTACGAGTGAAAAGTTTACCCGAAAAGCCAACGCACTAATCATTGCCTGTCATAGAGGTCATAAAGCAATCGTGGAATGGTTGCTCAGCCTCCCAAATATCGATATTTCATTAGAAGACAGTGAAGGCAAAACGGCCCTAGAAAGAGCGGAAGAACAAGGCCACCAAGAGATTGTGGATCTTCTCAACAAGTTTTCCAATACCTGATTAGCGCTAAATAATCTCAATCTCTTCTCCCAAGAATTTCGGCTGCTTTTGCGTGACGTGCAGATCGAGCATCATCTTCACACGTGCCAGGTATTCTCTGACCACTACTCTGAAGCCGGTCCTCAAGGCAACATCCTGAGCATTGAATCCGCTGACATCCAATCCCTTTTGCCTGGCGATGTAGATGGCGCGTTCGTTATGAAACTCCTGGGAGATAACGGTAAACTGCTGTTGTCCGAAAATCTTATCAGCTCTAACCACCGAATCGAGGGTACGAAAACCTGCATAATCGAGATAAATATCACCTTCCGGAATACCCGTGGCGACAAGATCATCCTTCATTAGTTGGGGCTCATTATAATTGCTGCGGCTATTGTCTCCACTAATCAGCAACTTGCTAACTTTACCTGATTTATATAAAGATTCAGCGGCTTCGATGCGATATTTGTAGAAGAGGTTAATGCGATTGTCGGATAAGTATTTGGCTGTTCCCAACACCACACCAACCTTATTTTCAGGAATAAGTGCAGGATCATCGAAAACAACCTCTTTTGCCGTCTTCTCAACCACAGAATTCGAAAAAATCAGCATTATAACTGGTAAAACCAGCATAGCCAGTAAACAAAGAATAACCACTTTCCGATTTCTAAAAAGTTTTTTGAGCTGCATTTCTATAGGATGTTGATTAATGATCTCAAGGCTCAAGAACTTTGCCAGAATATTCACTCATTGATCCATTCTCCATCGGTTGTAAGATACTGCCTTAGCAAATCTGCAGTCATACAGGAGTGAACGGGTAGCACAAGTGCAATGTCTCCAACTTTATACTTTTCGAAAAGGTCAGGTTCTACTTTGAGGATTCCGTGCTCCTGCGAAATGGAGCGAAGATAGTTGCTGGTTCCAGTCGTATTCCAGTTTTTTCCGTTCCATTCAACCAGTAGTCCGTAAAAGGTCGCATCAGTTCCGGGCATTTCAGCATGGTCTTTCGAAAAATGGACGCCGCCACCATAGAGAATGATTTCAGATCGATCTGCATGTTTTGAAACAACGGGGCATGCTAGTGCAACAGAGATCTGTTCCAGCGAACAGGACCCAATCATCCATTGGGAAAGGTCGTAAAAAACGAAGTTACCCGGCCTGATTTCCGTCGCCCAGCTAAAGTCTTCGACCAGGCTGCACGTTGGTGTATCGCCAACAGAAATCTCACAGTCATCAATATAGTTTGCTGACAACACTCTTAGCCTATCATTCGCTGATCTGCTTTTATCGTGGATATCGTTCAAACTTTGGAGATCATGTCGTGTATAGTAACTATGACCTGAATGACTTAAGAATCCTTTAAAGATCGTATGCCCGGTCGCTATTACCGATTCAATCAATGCAGCAATCGTATCGTGATCGCTGGCATCAATCCCGGTGCGGCCATAACCAGCATCTACTTTGATAAAGACATTCACCGGAAATCTCAAGCCGGATTTCAGTGCTTGTAAACTTTCGCCTGACTCAACCACTAAATTCAGGTTAACCGTTGCGGCCAACTGGTTGATCAATTCCATTTCCAGAATATTGACCGGGAAGGCAACTGTGATATCTTGCCAGCCATCAAGCGCAAAGTATTCGGCCATTTTCAGAGAAGACACCGTGATGGCATCTACGCCAAAATCTTTAAACCAGTTGCCAATAGTCCTTGACTGATGTGTCTTGAAATGTGGTCTTAACCGAATGTCATTTCGCTTAGCCTTATCAGCCATCGCCTTAATATTAGCGAGGCATTTAGCTTTATCAACCAAAAGGGTGGGTGTACTAACAGGCCAATTCACCGGGCTACTTCTTTTCTTCGGTTGGCTTTTCTGCTTTCACGTATTTGAGCACTCCATTTTCGCATTCAATCTTAAGGATTTCTTTTTTCATACTGAACCTTTCCGCTTTTTGGAGTAGCGTGAAGTAATTCGTTTCAAGATTGGCATATTCCATACACCCCATCTTCGTCGACCCGACATCTGAAATACTTATCGTTTTTTTGTCTATCGAATATTCAGCAAAATAGCGGTTGCAAACGCCAAGCCCGGAAATTTTCCCATCAGCAAATTCCGCTGAGATCTTGACCTTTTCAGGAATTTCAACAGCTTCTTCATCCTGGAACATTTCGACTAACTCCCAGTGTTCGCCCATCAAGGCATCCGGATCATTGGGGCAACCAAAAAAGATCAACGACATCACAACCAAAAGCATAAAAGCAGGGATTTTTTTCATGGTAAAACGCATTTTTTGATTGTCGAAGATACGGTTTTTACTCCTTTCAGTTGTATTGTTTTGCCTGCGGCATTGTTTGACGGCTTCGCCTTACTTGCTGTCGTTCACTGCGTTCTCTTACTTTTGTCGTTCGCTTTGCTCACTTACTTTTGGCGGCTTCGCCTTCCTTGCTGTTGTTCGCTTTGCTCACTTACTTGTTGAATATGGTAATCCTCACATTTTAACTTTTAAACAAGTAAGCGAACCCCGTGAGCGCCAACAATTCTCATTTGCCGATAACTAGTTGCTAGCCATCAAAAAAGAACAAGTAAACGACTGTAAGAAGTGGCAACAATAAGCGAACCCCGTGAGCGCCAACATTTCATCAGAGCGGCAACTCAGCATCCAGGCTCACCGGTACTTCATTTTTGGGACCACCACCTGTAAATCCCCAATTTTGGCGAATAATCACCCCTTCGCCTTCCACTTTGTAGGGTTTGGAGTCGGAAATCGTAAAATTCAGGGTTATTGGATTGGATATGCCTTTTAGCGTTAGTTCGGCTTCGGTAGTATAACTGCCATCAGCATTGGCTGTGGCCCCATCGATAACTACTGAAGCTTTTGGGAACATGTCGACGTAGAAATAGTCTTTTTTCTTCAAAATATTTTTCTCCAGTTCTTTGTACCCTGTTGTTGCAGAACCAGTGTAAATCAGAATCTCAGCATAGATTTTCTCTACATTTCCTTCCGGAATGCGGACTTCAGTAAATCCCCATTTGTTGAACGTAAAGACATTGGGTGAACCAGCATCACCTGTGGCAGTCAGAGTGCCCGGTGTTTCATTGCCTACAAAGGGCTTGTCAAAAATATTATCAGACTCGGATTTAGTGGTTGACTTTGTAGTACCACACTGAAAACTGATTACTGCGATCAGTACGATGAGAAGCATATTGAAGTTTTTCATAAAAAAATGTTTTTGTTTTAAAGTAAATGGTGTTTCTAATCGTCTTCAATAAATGGGGCAGGATTTGTCCCTGGTTGGAGGTCTTGTTTCGTCACTGCGTATACAGACTTCCAATATTAATGGTAAGGAAAAGTTGAAAGGGACGGTTTTAACATAACCGCAACAAAGAAAGAGCAACATTTGAAGCTCCGATTTTGTTTCATAAGTAAATCAATCTTAAGCATTTGTTAACGGAATTTTGTAATTTTCATAGTTAAGCGGTGATAATTCTTCCCGCAATCATAAACGAATTCAACCATGAAGTACATTCAACAATATAGTTATTCTGGCAATCTCACGAACACAGACCTTCCCTTTGTCGTTAAAGGCAATTTCGAAGCGATGTTCAAATATTGGGAGTCTTTAGCCAACAGTGATATTCCTGGCGAAAAAGAAAGAGGACAAGCCGTTCTTGACAGGTTAGCTAGTGCGCCTGAGCTAAGGACGTCTAACGTCGACATCAAGATTCTGGAAAAGTATGAAGAGGAAGTAAGATTGTTATTCTCTCCAATATTCTCGCCTTTGACCACGCTGAATGAGATAAAGGCCCTGGCCATGCCTTTTGAACCGATCTTTTTTAATATGACTGAGCGCATGTCAAACATCGTTAAAGATGCCGGGGGCGGACAGCAGGTGAAAATGCGTTTTATTAGTGAAGATCTGTTGTATATCAACGCCTGTATCTTTGTGTTAAACTTCAAGTACGGGGCAGGCATCAACTTCAGCAAACCCGTCTTCTTTGATATTGTTAATAAAACAACTGGCGTAAACCGGCATTACAGGGCGTTTTTCAACGCAGATTTTGCCAGCTTCAAAGCCAATCCTTCTTTCACTCCATTGACTAAGGAAGATATTGAAGAATTGAAAAACAATTTCGACAATGTAGATATCTGGAAAGAAAAAATACCGCCTGGCAGCTTTGAATATGAAGGTTTTGGCCTGATCAGCTTATTCGATGTAACCCGTGAAGAAGCCGTTTCTGCACTGAAAGTTGACCTCTTAAAAAGGGAGGCCCTCCAATCACCCGAGATAATAGGAAGGTTGGAAGAGAATATTTCTTCGCTGTTAAACGTCTCCAACCTCAAACTTGGCTTTGCCGCTTTTGATGAAGACCGGGGTCTTCTCAAGCCGCTAGGCTTTGGTTTTTGGAACAGTATTACCTTGACGGAAAAAACTTCCCAGAAAAGTTGCGATGTTTTTTGTGAATTCTCAAATGAGCATATATTCAAGAAAAACCAACCAATTGCTATACCATCATTTGATCCGGCACAATTTAAAAATAACCCCTTGTTGGATAAGTTGGTAGATAACAATGTCAAAAGCTATATCGCTATTCCACTGAAATACGGAGATGAAATTATTGGCGTTTTAGAACTTGGCTCAGAAATTCCCAACACACTCAACTCGGTCACCCTGAACATGCTCGATGAAGTGGTTCCGTTGGTCACTACAGCCATGAAACGATCGCTGGATGAGCACGAAACTCAGTTGGAGGCTATCATCCAGGAAAAGTGTACAAATATTCACCCATCAGTTTCATGGCGATTTTTTGAAGCTGCAGAAAACCTTTTGGAAAAACAACATTATTCTGACGAAAACGAATTGGAAGATATTGTCTTCCCTGATGTTTATCCGTTATTCGGCCAAACTGATATAAAAGGTTCTTCCACGGCACGAAATGAATCAATCCAGGCTGATATGGTCCACCAGTTGACCGAAGCCAAACAAGTATTGGATCTTGCCATGAGGAAAACCCCATTACCGATATACCAGGAACTCAAGTTCAGAATTTCCAAGTATATCAAAAAAATGAAAAAAGGACTTGGCGCAGGAGACGAAATTACTGTCCTCGAATTCCTGAAAAGGGAAATTTATCCTGTTTTCAACCACCTTGAATCTCTTGGCGGTGATGCCCAGGAAGCGGTAGAAGCATATAATGCCATGCTTGACCCAGAATTGCACGTTATCTACGATAAGCGAAAAGACTATGAAGACAGCGTGGCACAGATCAATGAGACGATGTCAAAATATATTGACAAAGCACAGGATTCAGCTCAGGAAATGTTTCCGCATTATTTTGAGAAATACAAAACTGATGGTGTAGAACACAACATCTACATCGGTCAATCCATGGTTAGTAACCGCGATTTCAACCAAGTTTATTTACAAAATCTCAGGTTATGGCAACTCATGATGCTTTGCGAGGTTGAAAATGAACTCCATTGGCAAAGGCCGACCCTAAAAGTGCCCTTAGGCGTCTGTTCACTCGTATTGATCCACAGTAATCCGCTGACTATTCGTTTCCGGAAGGAAGAAAAGCAATTCGATGTCGATGGTGCCTATAACGTGCGTTACGAAATCATCAAAAAACGGATTGACAAAGCTTATATCAAAGGGACTGAAGAGCGGCTTACCCAACCCGGAAAAATCGCCATCGTCTATTCTCAGGAGCGTGAAGCACGTGAGTATCGTCGCTATCTTGAATACCTCCGTTCCATCAACTACATCGGTCCTGAAATTGAAGATCTTGACCTGAACGATATGCAAGGCGTTACCGGTATGAAAGCATTGCGCGTAAGCGTTGTTTTCAGTAAAAAGGTGAAAGGGATTAAAGCGAGTAAGGCGGTTGAATTAGTTAAGAGTTAATTCGTTATTGGAGGAATAGGATTGTTGTCGCTCACTGTGCTCGCTTACTTGTTTTCTTGCACATTTGGTAAGTAGATCTTAGGAAATTGGAACCATTGTCGCTCCTTGCAGTCGCTTACTTGTTCTTTGTTGAAGAATAGAAACTAGTTTCTGGAATATTTGAATTGTTGTCGCTCACCATGTTCGCTTACTTGTTTAAAATTCAATCATAAGTTCTAAGGAATTTCAGCAAGTAAGTGGGCAAAGCGAACGATAGCAAGAAAGCCGAAGGCATCAACAATAGAGGCGAAGCCGATAAACAAAGCCGAAGGCGTCAACAAGTAAGGCGAAGCCGTCATAAGTAAGTGAACAGAGTGAACGCCAACAAGTAAGCCGAAGGCAACAAATGTAAGTGAGCGAAGCGAACGACAAAAGAAAGCCGAAGGCGACTAACCAAAATCCTCGCCAAAACGAATATCGAAGGCGGTGAGATCGACGAATTTTTCGATCCTTGTTTCGATATCTTTTAATGAAAGGTTTTTGAGTTGGCCCAATCCGAATTTTTCTACTGTAAAGGAAGCCATAGCGGAACCGTAGACGACGGCGCGTTTCATATTTTCTAACGAAAGGTCGTTAGTGCGGGCCAAGTAACCGAGGAAACCGCCGGCAAATGTATCGCCAGCACCTGTTGGGTCAACAACTTCTTCTAGCGGCATCGCCGGGACGTAGAAAGTCTCTTCACCGTGGAAAAGCAATGCGCCATGCTCTCCTTTCTTGATGACCAGGTATTTTGGACCAAGTGCTCTGATTTTGCGAGCTGCTTTTACAAGAGAGTGCTCGCCTGACATTTGGCGGGCCTCTTCATCGTTGATGGTGAGTACGTCGATATGTTTAAGCACTTCCATAAGATCGTCCCAGGCGGTATCCATCCAGTAGTTCATGGTGTCCATGACGAAAAGTCTTGGTTTGTCAGACATTTGCTGGATGACCTGCATCTGAATGGCGGGAGTGAGATTACCTAGCATCACGTATTGGCTGTCTTTGTAACTTTCAGGAAGTACCGGATTAAAATCAGCCAAAACATTTAATTCTGTAGCCAATGTATCACGACCATTCAGGTCGTCGTGGTATTTTCCAGCCCAATAGAAAGACTTTTCCCCTTCTTTGATCTGGACGCCATCCATGTTAACGCCGCGTTCACGCAGGGCATCCATTTCTGCCGCAGGAAAATCATCACCTACAACGGAAACGATGCGTTGATGTTCCAAGAAGTAAGAGGCGGCCCAGCAGATATAGGTACCTGCTCCGCCAATTATCATTTCGGCTTTTCCAAATGGGGTTTCAAGATCATCGAAGGCCATTGTGCCGATTACCAGTAAACTCATAAGATGCGTTGGTTTAACGAAAGATGTTCGAAAACGATTATTAGTCCGGTTACTACTCTAATTTTTATGCTTAATGCGCCTTTTAAATCCGGGCGGTTTAATCAAATTTCAAACTAGCTCAAAAAAATTTGCCACAAAGATTGCACAATTCTTTTTGTTCCCCTAAATTTGCGTCCGCTGTTTTACAAAAAAGTTTGTGTTTCAAGCGTCAAAATGAAACTATTATTAGACCTTAGTCGTTTGTTTGAATGACTTTTGTCGCAACCCGCCTCCATAGCTCAGCTGGTTAGAGCGCCGGACTGTTAATCCGTAGGTCCTAGGTTCAAGTCCTAGTGGGGGCGCTGAGAAAAAAAGCCTTGTCAGAAAATCTGATAAGGCTTTTTTGTTTTTTCCTCTCCTAAACTCATCCAACAACCACCTCTCTCTCCAAAGGCACAAACTGCTGCAATTCAATAGGCACCATCACCCCTTGCATCTTCAAGCCCTGTATCCTATAAAAATAAGCTGCCCCTGTCATGATCTGCTCGGCGACATCTGTAACTGTTCTGTTTTGATAATGCTCGAGATAGGTACCTTTTACCCAGTCGTTGAATGCGCCCATGGCTGGTCCGCACCAGATTTGGTAGTCGGCGGTTCGGTCAGGGGTGCCGGCGTTGGCCCAGTTGGAGGACAAGCCCAGGTACCAACGGAAGATTAAGGCCATTTTGCGATGGGGGTTGTCCTTGGCTCTTTCAATTTGCTGAGGATCTCTGCTTTCGAAGAATTCGACGCAGGCCTGCCATATCTCTTCCAGGGGTTTGCGGAAAATTTGGGTTTCCAGTTTTTGGCGCTCGTCGGTAGGGATTTCGTCAATGGACTTGTAGTTTTTGTAGTATTCGTAAAGCTTTTTGGCTCGGGGGCCGAAAAGAGTGCCGCGTTTCAATACCTGCAATTCCACACCCATTTCAAACATATCTGAAGCCGGTGCTTTCATGACATCGGTTGAAGAAACGGTTTGTAATAATTTACGAACATGCTCTGATGTTCCCGCTTCAACGCAGGCCTGGTTGACCGAACCGGTAACGACGTAAGCTGCGCCCATCATAAATGCAGCCAGGGCTGAGGCTGGAGTCGAAATCCCGCCAGCTGCGCCAATCCGGATCTTTTGATCAAACTGGTATTTTTCCTGCATTTCATCGCGTAACTGGATGATGATCGGCAATAAGGCCACCAGAGGTCGGTTATCGGTGTGTCCTCCTGAGTCCGCTTCTACGGTTATGTCGTCGCACATTGGGGTTTTGGCGGCCAACTTGGCTTGTAATGGCGTTATCTTTCCTTTTGCCAATAAACTGTCGAGAAATTTTTGTGGGGCGGTCTGCATGAACTGCGCGGCAACTTCTTTTCTTGATACTTTCGCGATTACCCTGTTGTTGATCTGTACATTGCCGTCCGCATCCTGGCTGAGCCCTGCCACTCTATAGTGGACAATATGTTCGGTCAATGCCAAAAAGGCGGATGCCTCAACGACATGAACACCTTTTTCAAGGAATAATTCGACTGCTCCGGACTCGAGTGCTTCTTCGACCGGACTATGAATCAGGTTAAACGCATAGGTTTGAGTTGGCAATGCGCCTTGAATTCGTTCAATCGCCTGCAATACCCGTGAAGGGACTAGTCCAGCCGCTCCAAACGACCCCAGCAAATTCGCTTTTCCTATAGCAATTACCAACTCTTCGGAGGCAATACCATTGGCCATTGCGCCAGTTTTGTAATTGTATTTCAGGTTATAATCCTTACGGAAAGTTGGATCTCCTAATTGGTCCGCAGACACCGGACTGGCAATAGCCAAAACCTGGAGTCCACGCCCTTCTGAGACTAATTCTCCTGTATTGCTTACGCCAATTCTTCCCCGAAAATCTTTCATCACATAACAAGGCCTATCCGTTTGAAGCAATTTTTGATGGATGCTTTCCTGGTCAAAAACAATATCACGGGGAGAACCTTTCCAAAAAAGATGCTGTGGTGTGCCATTATATTTCATGTTCATTTTTTTAACTGTCGATCTGAATATTATTCTGCTTCCTCAATGCCAAGGGCCAAATCAGTTACCTGGTAAATCCGCATTTTCTCATTCCAGAGATAGGCGTCGCCGATAATGGCCAATTGGTCCCCTCTTTTTTCGATGGCTTTTATATGCACTTCGAGGTGCATTTCTTTGACATTCAGCAGAATCTGTCCGCGGTACTTCCAAACTGTCTGGTGATTTGCCAACTGAACGAACCTGGGCGATTTGAAATCCTTGGCCAAATCCTGTTGTAGTGCGAATACCTGCATGGCCTGCAATATCGCTTCAACGCCCAAAGAGCCCGGCATAACCGGATCCTGGTAGAAATGACAAGTGAAATACCAGTCATAAGTTTTCACAAATTTGGTGGCATGGATATACCCTTTATTGTACTCACCTTTACCTTTTGCGATAATTAGTTTATCCAGCAAATTCAATTGATCGCCTGCCAGACGATAATGAGGCTTGGTTTCAGGCGCTTTGTACAATTTCATTTTCCCGTAAAGGGAGTCCAATTTGATCTGCATATAGTCCTGCGTCGTCAATTGCTCGCGCTCAAACCAGGGAGCAACTTCATCGCCTTTGTCGAGGCCAACCTGTGAAGCCAGGGCATCACCAGGGAAGAACCCGAACGACGACTTGCCCTTGTAGAAAACATGACCGTCAATAGACAACTCGAAAGTATAGTTTTGCAGGATAGTGCCGCCAAGTGCTATGGACGAAACAAGGACTGCATGATTCGTTATGGTCTTCCCTCTGAAATCTGTGCCTTCCGGCAAATCGAACATTTCGCCATCGCCATCAAGATTTCGGAAGTACAGGTTTTTGTCTGCAAATTGAAGGGTACTGCCGAGGTATGCGCCTAATAAACCACAAGGTTGCAAAGCAATTTCCATCAACACGGAATAAGGCATTGTGTTATGAGAATTTTGTTCGTAATACCAGGCCGTTTCAGGCACATCGTATTCAGCGTGGATAGTGGAAGGTTTAGAAAAATCTCCACGTTTGCCGTCAACACTTATGATCCTTGAAATCAGTTGCAGGTCGGTATTTGGCTGACGCGAAACAGTTCTTCCATCGTAAACCGAGAAATCAGGACCAAAACATTTTGAAAGATCGTCTAACGCAAAGGTGGTAATGGCTTCTTCATTCATTAAAGCACCTTCCGAGCGAGGAGAAACTTCGATCCCTTTTGTTGTTTCAAGGTATCGTGGATTCGTTTTTTCACGGAGCTGAAGGCCTAAATTCTCGAAATGTACGGTCACCACGCCATCAGAAATAATTTCAAGATCACCGATGACATAAGGATTTGGGATTAATCCGATTTCCTTGATCTCCAGTTTATAAACCAGCTTGGAGTCTTTTGGCGTAACCTGTTTGCGACAACGCACTTTTTGCGGCAGATCGAATATCGGCTGATACCGCGCATCTTTTGTAAGGCGCTGTAAACCAAGCATCAACATAAAGAAACGCAATAGATTCCCACCGCCTTCAGCCTGCAACGAACCGGCTAACACCTCATCATCACGGAAATGGCAAGGGAAATACCAGTCATCAGGATGAAGGTCTTTCTCTGCAACAATATATCCAAGCCCATAGACTCCGCCCGTTAGATCAACTGATGTGATGCGATCAATCATCAGGATTTTTTCAGGAGGTAGGCATAAAGAAGGATTGCGGCCATTCGCGAAATAGGATTCGTCATCAAAGCATTTCTCGATATCTCCATTGATGAGATGCTGCAGGTCTTCTTTTGAGAATGTCGTTTTTTTCGTGTTCAATAGTGGCGTGAAATGCTTCTTTTTGGCATTTTCTCTTGCCTCAATCTCGCTATTGGTGTAAACTACGCCTGCGCCTTCGTCCAATTGGTCATCAGAGAAAAATCCTGCGCAGCCGCCGTCCATTTTTAGCACAAGACGATCCTGGACATAACAACGGTAGCTGAAAAAGAACAACAGATTTTCGCCATTCCTGACAAAGGAATTAATCGAAATATCGTAACGAAGCGTCTGGCCTTCAAAAGGCAGATCGTCTACAAAAGTCAGAGTGCAATCAAGCAGGCGATACACCAATTCTCCTTTATTCTGGAAATCGATACCCAGATAGGAGATGAGCAGCAAATCACATTGTCCCGATTCGACGGATACAGCCCATGGAATTTGTCGGTCGGTTGTGAACCACGCATCGTATGGAATATCATACTCCGTTTGCATGGTGGATGGTTTGTATTCACCCATTTTTGCATTAAGTCCGGTAACCCGGCTTACGAGCAAATATGGATACATTGGCAACATCACTCTTCGACGGTAGGTGTCAATGATCGCGTATTCTTCCCCAAATACATTGGCAATTTTGCCAGTTGCAAACTCCTCTAAATCTTCTTGAGAGAAAATGATTTCCTTGCCTTCAAACTGCTCGCCGGACTCATAATTTTGCAAGCGCAACCCATTTTCTCCCAGCTCATTGCGAGAAATATTAATGGTTCCGGTTTTTTCTATCGTATTCGATTTCATTACGGTGGTTAGGTTTTCTGATTTTGTATTTTTTGGGAAAGACCCAGTATCTAGGCCTGTCAAAACTGGTTGCTCAACAACAGGAAACTCGCTTATTGATGACGTAGCTTCGGCCATCGCCAGTTCTTTTTTTACCTGTCTTTTCTGGACATTTTCGAATTTCTTGAACGATGCCTCATTTACGATGGTATCAAAGATTGAAGCTCCACCAGGGATGATCTTTTTCAGGAATTTAGCCCGCTGCTCTTTTTCTTCGGACGAAGCATAAAGCAGGGACAGATCGATTGAAACCTGGTGACTGGTCAGTTGAGCCAGCAATTCCACCAAAGACTGGATATCTGATTTTCCCTTGTTGTTGATGCTGGTGGCTAAATGGTCCCTGTATTTAAGGATCGTTTTGATCCAATTGGTACAGGTCGCATTTGCGCCAAGCTCGATAAAGATATTTGCGCCTGATTCTGCAACCGTTTTTACCGTTACCGGAAAATTGACTTGTCGGGAACAAACTGCTGTGGAATTTTCAGCAATCTTTCGGCTGTCCAATTCCAGTTTTGATTGGGTAATGCTGGAATAAAAGTCAAATGCCGGTTTTTCCTGTAAAGGGAAGTCGTGCATTTTCAATAATCCTTCCCGTGCTGCATCACAAAAATCATGGTGGATGATATTCTGAAAAGGTATTTCAATAACCGGACAATTCAACAGCTCAGCGATTGCCAAACAAGCCGTTTTGTCTCCGGAAATAATGACCTCATTTTCGGTGTTGATGAATGTTAGGTAAACCTGCTCCTGGTTGTCAACAAATGCTTCAACTGCCTCTTTTGGCGCCAACAAAACAAGACTGATCCATCTTTCTTTGGCTTCTTCGACAGTGATATTCCAGTGATTGGCCAGCAATTCAAGATTACCGGCAAATTGATTTTTGAAAATAGGAGAGTTCTGAAATTCCCGGGCTTCATCTGCCCCCCAGACACCCAGTGAATACCACATACTGCTGCATTCACCCATGCTGTAGCCAAAAGCCAAATCGGGCTCCAGTTTAAAGAGCGAACGGATGACATGCGTAAAACAGACAGAATAAAAAACACCAGCCGCCATCATGGCGATGGTATCCTCATAGATATTCGGCGCTTCCGCAGAAGTTGTCAACTGCTTTGGGAATAAATAATCTGAGCAGATGTACTCATCCAAATGATCCACCTTTTCTGCAAGATGCGGATACAACTCGGGGAACATTTGGAAAATATCTTTGCCCAATCCGTTATAAGCCGTTGCTGATCCGGGGTAGACAAAGGCCACTCTTCCTTTTTTACCCAAAGGATTTGGCGCGAAATAACTGCCTCTCGGGGTTTTTAGCGCCATTTGTTCCTGCAGCGATCGGCTAATATTTTTCTGAAAAAATTGAATTTCCCGTTCGAGGTCTGTTTTGGTGTTTGCGATTAAGACAATGCAATAATCAGCAGTCTTTTCTGAGGATTTCCTGTAAAATTGGCCAGCAATTTCAATTAAAGGTGTTTCAGTATTCAGCGCGATTTCAAGTGCTGACAATTGCTGAATCAGCTCCTTTTCGGAATTACCTTTTAGAGGAAAGAGCTTTGGCGCATTTTTAAGTAGAAAATCGTTGCCAGCTGTCGTTTGAATTTCTGGTTCGGATAAGTTTATCCTAATATCGTCTTGGCCGTTAATGGTGGCAGATCGTATTGTTTTCCCGTTTTGTAAAATCCACGGCCTTGACTGGGCTGGGAAATAGTAGTTTTTTGAATTAAAATCAGTAAAGTCCTCCGGCTCCTGCCAATTCGGGATGCCAGGGATGAATTTATGATGAATGCATAATGCTGTTTTGATAAGGCTGGCGATACCCGATGCGGCAAAGGTGTGGCCGATGTTTGTTTTTACTGAGCCCAGCGCAACCTTGTATTCTGGATTCCCGGCAAGCAAGGCTTGTTTTTCTAATTCATCCTCCTCAGAAAACCCAGTTGCTGCCAATTCCAGGTAATCGCAATTCTGAACTGATTCAGCTTTTTCCAAGCCATCGATTACGGCGTAAACTTTATCGCTTGTGGCATCTGTCTTTTTCTTTAGAACGATCGCTCCGGCTCCTTCTCCAACTAGCCATCCTTTTTCGTTTTTATTCAACGTCAAAGATGGATTTTCGCTCTTGTTGACCTTCTCTTTTTGATTTCGGAGGATAACATTTTCCAGTCCACCGGAAAAGTCAACGCCACCAACGATTACAGCATCGACCTCGCCCAATGACAACATGTTTTGAGCAATTTCTACGGCCTTAAAAGCAGAGTTTTCGCCGCATGAAACGGTAAATGCCGGTCCGTTGAAATCCCAAAGTGCGGCAATTCTACTCGCCATGATATTACCGACGAAACTGGTGTGCTGGCTTGGTGTCTGAGCGCCTTCACGGAAGTAGATGCCGTTTTTGCAAAGTTCTTCTAATTCAGCTTGCTGGTCGACATCAAGTATAGTATTTGACTGTAATAGCGCTTCCTTCAACTGCCAACTGACATCCCAGCGAGCTAGGTAATGGTGGATTGCCAATTCGGATTCCATTGCAATAAGAACAGCAGCGTTCATGCTTTCGCTAAGGCCTGCATCTTTAATGGCATTATCCGTTACTTTCAGGATAAGTGCCTGCTGAGGCTCGAGGGTTTCAGCCTCCTTCGGCTGGATTTTATACCGTAAAAGATCAATCTCGAAATCCTCGATATATGCACCTTTAGGCGGTTTTCCGTCTTCAAAACCGTATTGCTTTAACAGGGCTTCGTTTTGGTCGAATCCTTTCCAGCGGCTTTCCGGTAACGGCTTAAAATGCTGCTTTCCATTGTAAATGGTGGAATAGAAGTCATCAAGATTTGAGCAGTCGCCAAAATGTGCATCCATACCGACGATGGCCATCGGGGTTAATTCAACAGGCTTTTCTGCTTTTACTTTCTTTTGGGATGCCATGTAATTCTGCACCACCATATGGGCATTCGTACCACCAAATCCGAAGGAATTTATTCCTGCCTGTTTTGGGTTATCCTCCCATTTGACGGGTTCTGAAATCATCTGGTTGCCACCTAATAAGCCATTTGCCGAAACTACAGGATTTTCAAGGTTTATATTCGCAGGGATTACTCCTTTCTGCATCGCCAAAAGCACCTTGAGCAACCCGGTCATACCCGCTGCAGTCAGGAGGTGACCCATGTTTGATTTCACTGACCCAAGTACCGGCGGCGTTTTGAAATCGATGAAAAAGTCGGCGATGGAATTCATTTCGGTAACATCACCAAGAGGCGTGCCCGTTGCATGACATTCGAGATACGTTGTGTTCTCAGGTGAAATATCATCGGCTTCATAAGCTCTTTCAAATGCCAGTTTCTGACCCTTTGGATTTGGGCTTAACAGGAATTTACCCTTTCCGTCATTTGACAAGCCAATACCACCAATCACTGCAAGGATGTTGTCGCCATCCCGCTCAGCATCGGCTAAACGTTTGAGTACGACCATACCCGCGCCTTCCGAAGAAACCAGTCCTTCCGAGTTTTTATCAAGCGGTACAAATTTCTTGTCGGCCGGAGCATAGGCATGGAAAATTGAAAATCCCATATGGATAAACAACTGGTCTGATGCACAAACGGCGCCTGCAAGCATTAAGTCATTCTTTCCGGTAATCAAATCATCACAAGCGAGTTTGATGGCGTAAAGAGATGTCGCACAAGCCGCATCCAGTGCATAGTGATTGGAAGACAATCCGAATGCATCGCAGACCATTTGTGATGGAGAGCTTGCCAGAACGTCATTCTTTGGCAATTCTTGCTGGTGTGGCGTTATTTGGAAGTTATCATCGTTCAATAACTCACGGACCGCCTTCTCTGTCGTTTGCGTGTAGACTGATGACAGGAGCTTATGAGAAGAGCTTGTCGGGAAAGACAAATCACCGAGGACCAGGCCACATTTGGCCAGTACTTTTTCATTATCCAGGTACCCGCTATCGCGCAATGCTTCTTTAGCGACGAATAAAGACCATTGGTAAAGTTTATCCTGTTTGGCCAGAAAATCGGCCGGTAATTTGAAACCCGTCGGATCAAATTCAAAATTGCGGATATAGCCACCGCGAAGGGAATAACATTTATCCACTACTCCTTTTTCAGGCTGGAAAAAGAGTTCCGGGTTTACCCCAAAATCTTCTTCGTTAGCCAGTCCCGTCAGGTCTTTTTTGGCCATAAGGTTTTGCCAGAACTCCTCTGTAGTCGAAGAGCCTGGAAACAGGCCGGATGATCCTATGATGGCGATTTTGGTCATGCTCTTACCAGACTAATTGTTTGGAAACGGTTACTGTTGCTCCTTTTGTCGACATATACACTGTGCCTTTCTCATCATAAACGGTGCACTCTGCCACCATTTTAAACTCTGTGGCTTCACTGATCGTCACATTGACGAATAGCTGTTTTCCGAAAGGAATATTTTTATAAAGAATCGCAGAATCTGTTTGCAGCGGAAGACTTAACGCACCATCCATATATTTTTGGACCCAAATCACCATACCCTGATACTGGATGTCGGCAAAAAAGGTGTTAACGGAATACACTGCAAACTGTCCCTGGTCAGCAAGTGGGACATAGGGAGCTTTGCATGACAGCACAATTTGCTGCTCTGTGAAATCCAGAATCTGCTCAATGCCTTGGAAGTAATTACCGTGGAATAGTGATCCGTCTTGGTACAATACGGCGCCTTCTGTAGGTTCGTAATTCGCACTTATTGTATGCTTGTGCTTTGGCATTTCCGTGATCGCTTTTTTGTTTTGCAAGGTGACTTTTGCTTTATAGTGGTAGGTCGGCAATTTGCCGCCTTCACTAAGAACAGTGGCCTCGAATACGATCTCTTCGGCAGTTTTTTCGATCTCCCTTAATTCGACGATATAGTCTTCTTTTTGACTGCCGTCAAATACGATTCCTTTGAAGAGTTTGGTGTCTTCAACTTTGAACACCCTGAAATCAGGATACAGCTTTTCGCAGGTTTGCGCCATCCAACCTACTGCATTGACTACTGGCATGACTGCATTGCCCTGGATGACATGATGCATCAAGAATGGATTGTCTTCAAGTTTAATTTGTCTGTGGATCCGGTGGGTGCTTAAATCCCCGATATGGCTTATGGCTGCTGGCAAAGTTCCGCCGATGATGACTTGTGGCTGGTCGGCATAATCGACATTGAACTCATTGACTAGCATGGCGGCACCGCCCTCGCTGTTAACCAGAGAAACGCCGGCTGCCTCGAATTGGGCTTTTAGCTCGCCACTGACCATTCCGCTATCCCATGCACCCCAATTGATTGCTGAAACATGAGTGTTTGGGTGATTGGTCCTGAAAAGATGCGCCGCTTTGCTCAATATCTCGTTAGCTATCGCGTAGTCTGTCTGACCGACATTTCCATAAAATCCGGCTACAGATGAGAACAGGATCAGGTGATCAAGACTATGGATATCAACCGCTGAGAGTAAACTTAATAACCCATCCAGTTTTACGGAAAGTACATTATTGAAATCCGTTTCTGTTTTATCCTGGATCAATTTATCTGCAAGACGGCCAGCGCCATGGATGACATCTGTAACATTACCAAATTCAGCAACAACATAGTCAAGTCCAGATTTAAAGCTGGCAGAATTCGTCACATCGCCCGACAGGTAGGCAACCTGTGCGCCGTGGCTTTGGATTTGAGCGATCGTTTGATCAATTTCCTTTTTTGCAACAATGTTTTTGAAGATGCTTTTGACCTTTGGCAGGGATGGTTTTTCACCGCTATTTTTCAGGTCATTCATGATCAGGCGCTTCAACGCCCCTTCGTCATCCTCGTCTTTCGCGTAAGCTGGCACTTCATAATCGAAGGCAGAGCGGCCCAACAGGATGAATTTGCATTTAAATGCCTTTGCCATTTCGACAACACATGTGGCCGTTACGCCTCTTGCACCGCCACTTACCAGGAAGACCGAATCTTCGGAGATAGTCGTTTTAATCGATTGATTTTCTTCAACAGGTACAGGAATAACATCAGTTGTTTTCCTGCCTTCTTTTGAGAAACCTACTTCGACAAGACCAACATTGGCGTCATGCAATTCAGCGATGACCTGATTGGCGATTTTTTCAACCGGCAACTCAGGCTGTACATCCAATGCTCTGCAGAACACAGGTGACCATTCAAGGTTGAGGGATTTTACCATTCCGGTTATGCCGCCGCCTATGACTGACACATTGCCTTGTTTCCCCTGGCCTAATTTGCCATCCATTCTGGTAACAGTCAAAAAATTGGATCTTTGGCTTAAGCCTAATTCATTCAGGTCGGCCTGGATGTGTTTGGCGATGAAGAATACCGTTTTTACAACATCACGTTCAGCCTTGAAATGCTGGGTGAAATTGGCACCCTGAAATGCATAATGCGGGTGCAGATGGATGAAGCTGCCTGTTTTTCCATACTCAGTGCGGATCTGCCCTATAGTATCTTTTACAGCTTCGTCGGTATTGGCTGCCAGGTTGATGCCGTTTTGCGTAACCGGATTATCAATATTCGGCAAGTTTAACACCACAACATTATTCCCTTTTGCTTTGAGCAAGTCAATAACTTGCGTTGTCAGTCTGGAACCATCATTAGTCACAAGGCAATGATGGGTATCAGGCAAGGTGAATTCGAGGAAATCCGGCTGTGGCAGGTATTTTAGTCCAACAGCCTTCCGCTCAACGCCCTGAAAATGGCCTGTTTGGATCAAACCATTTCCAGTAGTTTCGCTTTTCGCAATGATTTCTATTTCAGAAGTTTTTTTTTCCCGGTGGCGCTCACGTACTCAACGATTTCACCAAGGGTCCTTAATTCAGTCAATTCGTTAGGATTGATGCCAGACATCTCAGGATACTGTTGGGTCAAAACACCAAAGATTTCAACACGCTTGATCGAATCGATACCGAGATCAGCTTCCATGTCCATGGTTAGTTCCAACATCTCTGCTGGATAACCCGTCTTTTCGCTCACCACTTCAAGCAGGATTTTTTCTAATTGGCCTTTATCCATTCCGGAAGGCGCCTCAGGTTCTGGCGCTGGACTTTCTTGCTGGACTGGTGTTTTTTCCTGTTGTTTCGTAACCGGAGCGCCAACTTGTCCGTTCTGGCTAACGTACTCAACGATTTCGCCGAGTGTCCTTAACTCGGTCAACTCGTTAGGATTGATGCCAGACATCTCGGGATATTGAGCAGTCAGGGCACCAAAAATCTCAACACGCTTGATCGAATCGATACCAAGGTCGGCTTCCATGTCCATGTCAAGTTCCAACATCTCCGCTGGATAACCTGTCTTTTCGCTCACCACTTCCATAAGCATCTTTTCCAATTGACTGTTGTCAATGACTACTGACTCAACAACCGGAGTCTCCACCTTGACAGCTGTTGTTTTCACAGTTGGCTTCACGACGGTTGTGGCATGGATTACACTTCCGTTTCCATTACCATTACTCGAACCATTGCCATTGCTAACTGGAAATGTTGATGCCTCAGCGACGATTGGCTGAACATTAGAAACAGTTTCCTTAGATTTTGGAGCCTGCTCAGTAAGCTTTACTTCAGTACCGCCTGCTATTTGCTGGGCAATCATTTCCATCAGGCTTTGCGTCTGGCGATTCTGATCACTCATAAACCGCTCAAAAATCTCAAGCGATTTAGTCTGATTCTTCTGGAAAGTTTCCAGAGTCGACTGCAGTAATTGAAGGACTTCTTTATTAATCATTTCTTCTTCGTTTTCAATATGAATATTGTCGTTGTCCCCTACCGGGACCTCTATTATCTTTTCTACTTCAACTATTTTTTCAATAATCTTTTCACCACCTCCGGATATCTTGAATCCATCGTTCAACACGTCCTGATAGGCTTTTTGAGTTGGCGCTGAAACGTAGTTGTTACCACTTAACACTACATTCAATTTCGTTTTGGCAGGAAGCGCTGGCATATCCTTTTTGTGAGGATCGACATTGGTTATTCCAAGGCCCAGAACCTGCATCTGCACAACTGCCTGACGGAACTGGAGATCACTGTCTTTGTTCGCTGACGGGTTGACAGCAATAGCAGTATGCGCTTTGTCTTTGAGGATATTTTTGACCAAATTGGTCAGGACACCCTTGGGGCCGAATTCGATAAAAATCCGTCCGCCTGCTTCATGAATATTTTCGATTTGATCCTTGAACAAAACCGGATTCAGAATCTGGTCTTTCAGGATATTTTTTGCAGCTTCAATGTCTTCCGGGTAGGGTTGTGCAGTTGTATTAGCGTAAACCGGGATGGAAGGATTCTTAAAATTCTGTGTTGCCACAAATTTCGAAAATGGCTCCTGGGCATGTTTCACAAACGCTGTATGGAAAGCAGCAGCAACTGGTAAAGGCACAACTGAAAATCCTTGTGCTTTTAGTTGCGCTTCAGCCTGGTTTATGGCCTCCGTACTTCCTCCCAGAACAACCTGGCTATTGGAATTTACATTCGCAACTTTAACACCCGCCATATTAGCAATCGCTGGCTCTACCTCGTTTAACGGCGCTTTAACCGCCAGCATGGTACCAGCATCTGATGCCGGATTGTCGGCCTCCATGGCAGCTCCACGCGCTTTGGCTAAAGCCAGGAAGGTTTCTTCATCGTAAACGCCTGCCGCCCAAAGGGCTGTTAACTCACCAAAACTGTGACCAGCAACGAAGTGCGGTTGAAAACCAGCGTTTTTGAGCACTTTGAATTGTCCAACGCTCAGAGCACCAATCGCGGGTTGAGCAAAACGGGTTTGCGTAAGCGTTTTTTGGTTGGCTTTACGTTTTTCATTGGAAAATGAAGGAATAGGAAAAACGATTTTCGAGAGCTGGCCTTCATTGTTCTTTTCAAAGAGTGAATCAGTTTTTTCAAAAGTATTTGTGATCTCAGGAAAGGCATTCGCCATTTCCTTACCCATACCGACGTATTGTGAACCCTGTCCGGCAAATAAGGCAACTACTTTTTGAGACTTTGTATCAAGCCCGTTTGAACGGAAATAAATGCCTTTTGGATGGTTCCAATCAGTGACGTCACCCTGGAGTTTTTGAATCGAAATCGTTAAAAACTCGATACATTCTTCTATTGAATTAACAACAAATCCAAGTCTGGCACTTGACTGATCAGGCGTATTGTTTTCTGATGACCGGACCAATTCAGAAAATGAAGCATCACTTTGGTCGCCATTCAGATTGTCAATTGCTGATTGGCAAAGTTGTTTTAGCTGTGCTGGTGTTTCTGCGTGAAGCAAAACTGATTTATAAGGCTTGTGCAAGCGATATTCGGCAGGTCTGTTACCTTCATATTCCTCCATCGCAATATGTACATTGATACCGCCAAAGCCAAATGCACTTACAGATGCCCGCCGTGGATGACCATTGCGAATCCATGGGCGTGATTCTGTATTGATATATAATGCTGAGTTTTTAATATCGAATTTTGGGTTCGGCTGCTCGACGTTTATTGTCGGCGGCAGCACCTTGTGGTACAAACTCAAGACTGCTTTAACCATTCCGGCAGCACCGGCAGCAGCTTTGGTATGACCAACCTGGGATTTTACCGATCCCAAGGCGATATGCTGTTTTTTCGGATTATCGGCGCCAAAAACCATTTGCATTGAGGTAAACTCAGTTGGGTCACCTGCTCCGGTTCCTGTTCCGTGTGCTTCTATCAATCCTACGGTGGAAGGCTTGAATCCCGAGTCCTCGTAGGCACGATTCATCGCAAGAGCTTGTCCTGACGAACGAGGCGCATAAACAGATTTGAAGCGGCCGTCAGAAGAAGTGCCTACACCTTTTATCACTGCATAAATACGATCGCCGTCGCGTTCGGCATCTTCAAGGCGTTTCAGAACCAACATGCCGAGCCCTTCGCCGATCAACATACCATCTGCAGCTTCGCTGAATGGGCTAATGTTACCTGATTTGGAGAATGCAGGTGTCTTGCTGAACGACATATACATGAATGGGGAGTTGTCGGTATCGACTCCACCAGTCAGCATCATATCACAACGGCCTTCGACCAATTCGCTTAAAGCCATCTTGATAGCACTCAATGAAGCGGCACATGCGGCATCCACTACGCTATTAATTCCGCCAAGGTCAAAACGATTAGTTATCCTTCCGGAAATAACATTGCCCAATAAGCCTGGAAATGCATTTTCATTCCAGCTTACATAGGCTTTTTTCATTTTGTCGACGATATGTGGAATATCTTCTTCGGCAACATCGGATGCTCTCAACGCTTTTTCCCAGATCGGGTATTGTAAGCGTGCGATAAGCGGAGTGATCAGTTTTTGGCCGCCACCAACACCTAATAAAACACCCGTTTTTGCTTTTAATTCTTTTGTAAACTTCGTTGACTGCTTTCCATAACCAGCATCTTGCAAGGCATCGCGGGCTGCAACCAAGGCTAGAAGTTGACTGGCATCGGTTACTTCAAGGATATTCGGCGGCAGGCCGAATTCCATTGGGTTGAAATCAATACCAGGCAGGAAGCCACCGCGCTTACAATAAGTTTTATCGGGAGCAAAAATATCAGGATCGTAATAATCCTCAATATTCCAGCGGCTATCAGGCACATCTGTAATACTATCTTTTGCCTGGATGATATTTGTCCAAAACTCCTCTATATTTTTTGCATCTGCAAACATTGCAGACAAGCCGATAACGGCAATTGGGGTCTTTTGAAGGGAGCTGTTGATATTCATGTTTTATGTTTAGATAGAAACCCGGTAGAGTTCCTCCTGGATTTTTAATAGTTCGATTCCTTTGGGGGTACAGAGTCCTCTCAAGTAGGGGATTAAAATGCCAAACGTGAGCCTTTCCTTGCTAAATTCTGATACAGGGAATTGGTGATTGTCTTTTAATAATTTGAGCATCGCCAAAACCGTTCTTCCAACGACTTCCACATCAAGGTCTTCCATGAAAATGCCATCCTTAATGCCCCATTCTGCCAGGTAAACCAATTGCTGATGTGCAAAATTTCCGGTTTCACGGTATGATTCATTAAGGAGACCCGGGTAATAATGGAGGATGTCGCTAAAGAAATTCGGATTGACCTGGTAGGATCGTGCAACAATCTTCTGATGTAGATACCCCATGGCCTGGAGCACGTTTTCGGAGGTTCTTATGATCTCCTCGTTCTCAGCTTTGACCTTGGTATGGTACACACTCAGGCAAGCTTTTAGCAACTCTAATTTATCTCCAAAATGGCTGTAAATTGTCCGTTTGGACGTATGTAACTCTCTGACAATCTTATCAATAGTAACAGTTTTCACCCCATGCTGCAGGAAGAGTCGGGTGGCTGTTTCTATTATGAGATCTTTTGTTACCATAATACAAACATACGGTTTTTTACCGAGTGGTAATATTTTTGTTCCGAAAGTACCAGAAAAATTTTCGCCCTTATGGTAATCCCCTAATATGATTAAAGTTGAAAGGAGGCTGAGAATAAATTGTATTGTTAACGGAAAAGAAAAAAAATTTGAATACTCAATAAATCCTATCCAATTTAATTTCCTGAGTAGGCCTTGAGTGGATTTCAATCTAAAAAATTTATAAAACCAAAAATTTCATCATACAACTCCGATTGTCTTTGAAAATAAGTTTCTTTTGTTATCAATAGCCTCCTTTCTTCTGCTATTAATAGCTTATATTTTGCAGCTAACCTTTCGGCTATTTCTATATAAACGGGATTTCCATTATTAATTGCTCCTTTTAAACAATACTCAATGACCTCACTTGTTTTACCACCTTTTAGAGCTTCGAGGACTTTCTCTTTATACTCCATGCTGTTACTTTTTGTATTCTTCGGCTAAAAATTTAAATGCATTCTTTTTCTTAGAGGCAATCATCAAATTGTTTAAAAGTTGAAATCCTTTGCCATACTCATCTTTTCTATTCAAAGTTGCATTAATGAACCGCTTAATCTCTGATTGATATGCTTTAGATTTAATCTTATTCAGACAATCTATTTCTGACCACACTGAATGCCCTTCGACTAGATACAATCCATAATCCCCTTGCATTTTTTTATAGTCTAAGCTGTGGAATTGCCAAATGTGGGTTAATTCATGGACAAATGTCGCAAGCGTTTTAATGTATGGTTGGCCGTTTTCAACCCAGACTTCATAGCCCCCACTTTTGTTAATTGCTAAACCGATAGCACGTACATCAAAGCCTTCCGTAGGAATGAATTGGCTTCCCATTTGTTTCTGAATCTCTGAAGTATTGGAAAACCTATAAGTGATACCTTTTGGTAAAATAATGCTCATGCCATCAAAATACCGGAGAGCATCGTTAAAAACTTTAGATAATTGCTCTTCATTATCAGTCGAACTTTCGCCACATTTCTTACATCGATATCTGCCATCCCCAAGTCTGTCCCCTTGAGCCTCATCTGAGTAGATTTGACCACAAAAATCACAAACAGAACTACTATCTCTGTTTAACCGGATATGGGATCCACCCAAATTGAAGTTTATTCGACTTTGGGTAAAATCATTCTCTCCATATAGTTGAGACAAGACCAATCTCACACTATCTAAATCAAGAAAATCCGGGGGAGGCTGAAAGCCAAAACTCAGGAAATCCCATCCTGCTATTTTCCCTGATCTTAAATTTGGTTTTTTTACTGCGATGCCATTTTCCACATTTGACAATAGCTCATTTTGTTCCGTCAACCAACAACAGTAATCTTCAATGTACTTAAGAATAACATGCCATTTTTTAAAAATTTGATGAACTAATCCTTTGTCTTCATGAACATCCTCAAAAATGAAAAGCGTTAAGTTTTCCGGACCAAAATCTATCAGTTTTTCTGGCAATGAAGTAACCTTTAGGTTTAACTTTGGGTATAATTTTTCAAAGGCATCAGGAAGTAGGCTTTGAAAATATGGGCATGTTACATGAATATATTGAGCCATATCAGGAAACAGTGAATAAAAGCTTTCCTTTAACAGAATTGACAATGTTACAGCCATTTTTTCTGTTACTCCTTCACTAAGGCCTTTTTTAAAATTCACAATTAAAAGCCTGCCCAAGGGGTATTCACGCGGGGGAATTTTAAACTGATCAATATTTACGTAGTCGTATTCATCCCCTTCATTTTGCAGCTTTAAGCCTTTTTTGAATGCATAATAGCCATTGGTTTGTATTGAAAAAGCCCCTTCACAAAGTTCAAGTCTTTGCAATCGTGTATCTAATACATTTTCAGGGAATGGTTCGTTAATTTGAATCAGGTCAATTGTATGATCCTGACGATAAATTAAATTCCCACCCGATCCTTTATTCTCAGTGATATATGTAAACTCGCCTTCAGGATTATATAAACGTTCCAACCTATAGGACCGCCCATTAAAAGGGTGAATTTGCCCCGGTAAATAGTTTTGATAGACGAGATCATAAGGGATAATCCTGATAACGTAATCATTTCTTTGCTCAGTAATTTTGACCTCCTTCAAAAAACTTAATTCCTCAACAGAGCTTTTTATTGAAGGATTAACAGAGAAGTAATTTACAGCGTGAAATACATCATTTTCTGCATCGAATTTGTAAGCCTTTCTAACTGACAGGTAGCCATTTCTGGAAAAATTATCTACTTTAAATGCTTCCTTAAACAAGTTGTCAACTCCCTTAATAACATCCTGAGTTTCATCAGCTCTTGTAAACTCAAGGTGTAGTCTAAGATCTGATTCAGTCAATTCTCCATGAATCATCCTCTCAAGTAATTCCATCGCTGCTGAAAACCTGGAGTTATCCATTAATAAACCAGAAAATGATTCGATAGGGGTTTCCGAAAAAAAGGCAATATTCGAGGCAAAATAATCCCTAAATAAATATGGCGGTGATACTACATTTACGAGAAATGAGTCTTCGGCAAAAGCATTATAATAATTGATAATAGTTGGCAAATTGAAGTCCTCATCATATGCAATCAGTACCATATTCTCATTCCTTGAAATAACTCCGGTGTTTGACCCTTCCAACGAATAAGTGTTAAGATCGTGATTCATTAAAAACACTTTACTTAACATTTTCTCAATAGGACCACTCATCGAGCCTACTCCCCCAAAATGGTCTAAATTATTATTGGTTTCTTCAAAATCTTCATGCCAAAATCTATTGGATTGATTAGCTAAAAAAACTGGTGAAAGGTCCTTAAAAAATACTGGGAATGACAATGGAGCTTCTACACCAAGGTGTTTATTTAAATAACCCGAGATCAATTTTTTCTGGTAAGGTTCCAGACTTTCAGCTTTCCAATACAAAAGATAAGTGGAGGCCGGGTGCCTTGTAAACATTTCAATCTCATGCATTTGGTCGTCCAAATCAATATTTCGCTTTGCACTCTCCTGCAATTCTCCTCCAAAGTGGCTCAGTAATATATGTTGAACAGCTTTATCCCTGTCTTTTATTACTGACGCCAGATAAGACACATTGTTTACTGACCCTTGGAAAAGTTTTTCTGCATGGGTATAAATAATAGTCCCAACTTCTGAAAACCAAGGATGCTTGAGAGAGGTTCTGTATAGAAGGTCATCTGGTGAGGAGATCAAAATGGGTGAGCTGAAGTCCTCAGGATCTTGTACGTTGAAAGTTTTGACTGACCAATAAACCGTGTTTCCACTAACCTTTTTTAATCCTTCATTTAGCCAAAAATTTATTGAGGGTTGGTAATCAAGGCCCTTTTTCAAATTATTTGTGCCTTTATCATCTTGGTTTTGTTCTGGACAAATCACGAGGATATGTTCTCCGGCAAGTACTTTTTTTAATATAAACTCAAAAAACTCAGGATTAAACTCGAAATACCTAACGTTTCTGATAATAAGATCATTTCCTTGTTCTAGTTGAAAGCCAATTTCTTCAATCTTCTTTTCAAAAGCCAATTTCCTTTGAGTGAATTCTTGAAAAAGTTTCCTTCCAGGCAAATCGTTATAATGCCATGCAATAAGTAAGTTTTGGGGCCAAATTTCCTGATAATACTCCCATAAACCGTAGTAACCCACATCGGTTTTAACATCTGGAAATTCTGCAATAATAGAATCACTGTTTTTATTTAGGGATTCCTCGACCCCATTTAAGAACCAAAATAATTCTAGGAATAAAAGGGCACCAGGGAAAAAGTAGGAGTATGACCAAGAGGAGAAGGTATTGAAGTCAATTAGAAAATAACTCCAACATAAAAGTGAAACAAAACCTATTGCAAGACAGAAATACTTGAGAAACGTAAAAGACCTGTCTAATACAATTTTATCGCCTGATTGTTTATAAAATGTCCGTGCTGCAAAAGGTAAATCTCCCAAATAACTAAATGCCGCACTTTCTATTTTTGGATTCTTTCTAAATATTGAATATGTACTTAACAATTTCAAAAGACCAAAAACTCCTCCTAAAGAAAGGATAAGCAAGCAATGTAAAAGAAGGACTGGGTATGATAAAGACAAATTAAATATTCTACCTACCCATTCAACTGTTTGTCCAACTAAAGGGTATAATTCATCATTCAGCAAATAAAGAAATGGGATATGGAATATCAAAAGCAATAAAGGATACCAAGATTGATAAAAACGAATCTGCTTCTTATAATTCCCAAGCCAAACCAAAAACAAGATTAGAAATGACCCAAGTATCAGAATAGATTGTATGTTGTCAACAGGACTCATTATTCTACTTGATTAATGGATCATCCTCAATCGAAATAACCGAGATCAAGGAACTCATTTGATTGGAAAAACCCTCTTGCCCGCTCTGCCTAAAGGACATGTTTACAGTGTTTGACTTATTCTCGTCGCTAATAAATACCCAGGGCTGGTGGGTGATAGGTAAATCCAAAAGTGGTGCAACAGATTTAGGTAAGTGATTTAATTCATCTTCCTCGGGGTTACTCTGAAATTGAAGAATATCTAACATTTTATTGACGGAATTCTTCAGTTCGTCCACCTGGTTAAGGAAGTAATCGTTTTGTCTAAGTTTCATTGAAATCCTTTCTACAACTTCAGAAATCCTTTTGTAATTATTCTTTAATGTTTCAATTTCCAGAGAGGCGAGAGCATATTCCTTTTGTGCGTAATAATCTCCATTAAGCGATTTGATTGTGGTTGAAAACTCCCGATTGATTTCTTCAATAAAATTGAGTGCTGGTTTTTTCATCCAATACAGAATTCCCCCAAACGCTGACATAAACAAAATAGAAACAATCGAAGAAAGAGCTAATATCTGAAAAGATGGATTCTGTAAAGCCTCAATAGCAATTAAAGAAAATGAAAAAACCACTAACAATATCAATGCAATAAGTGCCAGTTGAGTCCTTGGCTTTTTCTGAGCATAGAAAGAAAATGATTTCTCAAATTCATTTTTTGAAGATTCCCATTCATCATGATAGTCTCTTGGAAATGAGATTTGATGTAGTTTTAGCTGTGCTTGTTCCAAGCGACCCCCAATGTCACTTTTCATTAATTGAAGTTCTTCAAAATTCAATTTGTCTTCCCTTATTTTCTTTTTTCTTGCATGTTCAATGTTTAGAGAGTAGCTATTAGCTTCACCCATTAACTTTTTTTGATATTCCCCAATGTAGTCCCCGATTTTCTGCAGCCTATCCTTAAACTCATTTAACTCAGTAGATCTGAACAACAGAGAAAGCGTTTTTTTAATAAAAGGAAGGTTGTCAGGCGATGGCATTTCTGAAATATCAGGTAATGTTACTGGCTCAAAGAGTTTTACACTGTAGGGTTTTTCCTTAATATCATTCGCATTAAGTTGAGCAACAATGTGATCAAAAACCTTAATTTGTTCAATAAAAAGTCTGCCAAGTTTAAAGTTGTCTACTTCAATAATCAAATCTCCAGCAGCTTTATCTTTTTGAATTCTGTTAAGTATATGATCACCTGCAGCAAGGATCGACGATGCCAAAATTACTTTCACAGAATCTAATGGCTGGGCAGGAGTCCCGAAATTCTTTAGCTGAAGTTTTAAAAAGGTGAATGTTTCCAGAAAGGAATCCCTGTAAAATGCAAAAGAAGGCTTTAATAAGGATACATATAACTCGTATGGGTCAAACAATGACAACTGTTCAGGATTTGACAAAACCCTGTCTAGTTCTGCGCTGTATCTTGCAATAAACTCATTCCAATCTTTTGAACCGGTGCAGAGTTGAGTTTCATTGTGAAAGGCTGGCTTTTTCTCAAGACCTGAAATTAGGTTGGATTTAAATTTATCAATTAATATCTCTGCTTCTTTGCTCTCAAAATCCAGGAGTTGTAATCTTTCGGTTAATCTTTTCCACGATTCGTCTAATTCAACCTTCGAAAGGAAATGTCTATCAAACCCCAGGTAATCAAATCTTTCTGAAGGCAACATTTCCTCTAAGGTTCGCTTAGGATGAATATCCAAAGACAAAATAAAGGCATGTCCTATCCTAATCCTATCCCTTTTGAGAGTAGAGATCAAAGTCCTTTCGATCAAACACGTTTTAGAGGTAAGACTATGTTTATGAATGTTTTCATCAGACTCCCAATCCAGCAGAAGCAAAAGTCCAATTTCCTGTGTTGAAGCACCTATATGGCTACGGATTTCCTTTTGTGTAAATTGTAACTGTCTTGACAGATCGTTTGAAGTAGGTTCAACATAAACAATCGCTTTTTCCCTGATAAAAGGGTAAAGCAGAGATTTTGAGGCCCCAAAATCCTTATATCGCATGCTTAGATTTACAACAAAATTAATCACGTCTTTAAAATGATCATTTAAGACCTTCTATTACCTGGTCTATATAGTTTTTCACAGAATTCCCTGCTTTCAGTTTGTTATATTTTGAAGATCCTTTTCTAAGTTGATTCATTAATGTCAAACACTTTTTTAAAGGAAATTCAGGAACATCGCTTCCATAGATTTTTTCAATTTTGGCAATTAATCCTTCTACATAGGAATCAAGCAACACATTGAAATCTGACTCTTTAGCATCAATATCATCCATATAACTGATCAAAATATCTAGAATATTCATCTTGGCTTTTGTAGAGGCCAAAAAGACATCATAAGCTCCTGCCATAAATTTGTAGCTTTTTAATTCTCTCTGATACCTTTCTCGATCTTTTATGAAATTATCATCGGACTGATCTAGAATAACCTTTACTGCACTCATATCTCTTCTCAATGCCTGGTATAAGCTATAAACCGACCCTTTAGCAGTTGTGGAATCGACTTTCAACAGCTTGGTATAACTTGGGGTATATAATTTCCACCCACTAATGTTTTGCCTTTTTTCAGACTTTATTGATTCCTCAATCAGTCCAAAGGTCAAAGCATTACAAATTTCTTTTTCATTTTTCAAAACCACATTACTATCCAATTCAGGCAAATAATATGGAGTATGCCAGCGCTTATCAAGGTGAGGAGTTACAGTTTTTTGGGTAGGATCTGTGCTTTCAAGTTTTTGAATTCGCTTCCTGTATGCCTCATAATAAACCCCTTCATCAAAGTGCTCACTTGCTATTTTAAACTTAGGGAAGTCAGTTATTTTATACCCAAATTTCGTCTTGTTCCTGATAATCTCATATTCTGAAAAGGCAGGATCTTCAACCAAGTTATCCTGAAATAAAACATTTTTGGTTTCCTGGGTCAATTCAGTGACACAAGCCGGATTCATTCCCCAGGCATTGAATTCGCTTCCCTGATTGCCTATGGCGGTAGGTATCAACGGAGATGCAAGGTTATTAATCTCGGATATTTTTTGCTTGTAATAGCCTTCTAAACTATCCAGATCATCAATATCCTCACCATTAAACTCTGCTTCCTGTTTTAATGCCTGAATGCAGTTTAGATTTATGGCATCAAGGCTTTCCAATTCTTTCCTCCACCATTTCAGGACATCATCTCTAAAAATCGCTTCAACTTTTTCTACCTTTTCTTCTTTCACATATCGGCCTTGCTTTTCTTTACAAAATCTCAAATATTGGCTTTCATAAAATTGATGAGAAAGCTCCGCTGGAAGTATATCACTAACATCGTGGTAACGACTTGCCTTTTCCAATAGCTTCTCTTTCATTTCTGAAGAGCTGAGCACGAAAACTGTGGACGGGTTTGAAATCTTCTCATGCTCATGAGTAGTTTTATTCAACTCTCTTCTGAGGTTATTTTCTACATCCTCCAGATTTTCGAAAAATCGCTCCCAGTTTTTGATTAAAATCCGAACATCTGCAAGTAGCGATTGGAAAACTTCATTGGACAGGCTGGCTATTTTAAATCGATTAAGATTGTTTTTCTGCCTTCCTGACAAGGTTCTGTAAGTATCTAAAAATTCTTTAAATGCTGACCCTTTTAAGATCGTTGTTAAAAAGCCCCTATTCAGAACATTTTCCAATTGCATAGCAGCTGATTCGATTTCATCAGTTTCAGGGTCATCATAGGCATTCTGGTAGTTTTTTATACTCGTTTTGAGGCCTGATACTTCATGAGTCAAATCTTCAATATAGGTGCTCAGCATGTCTTCTACCTGATACAAGAAGAGTCTCACTGCCACCGGATGCATTGGCTCTGTTTTTCCAAGAACCCATGTATTCATATGATAAGACTTACCTTCCATCAAGTTAGGTGCACCTTCGTCTGCAATAGTAATCTGGTTACTCAGGTAATTTTTGGTTTTCTGGATAAACTCTTTAATAACTTTGTGATAGTTATTTAAGTAATGCTCGTGGTCTGTGATTACATCATTTACCCTATCCTTATCTTTTAGTTCATTTTCATCAATTGTCAGCATTTGAGAAGCCCTTTGAATCTTCCTGTCTGTGTCAAATAGTCTTTCAATTTCTTCTTCAATAGCATCAATAAAAAGTTGGGCCTTGCTTTGTCCGGTATTTCCGTCTTCCAGCCTTTCAAATGCTGATTTATAGATCGTTGAGAAAAATGGCTTAGGCTTTTCTCCTGTGGCCATTTTCTCTAAATGAAAGATGTAACGCTGGCCACGAATTGGTTTGTCAAGGTATCCTCCATTTTTTATTTCTCGCTTATATTCCGTGATATCTGTTGCCCACAAACGATCCAGTTCCAACCAATCTCGGGATAAATTATCAACAATCCACTTTAATGAAAAAAAGTCAAGAATCTCCTGGTATGGGTAAACTAATTTAGCCACCCCTGATCCGCAATACCGACTAAGTGACTGGTTAGATATCAGATCAATAATGTCATTGTCCTGCTGTGAAAACCTGCTCTTTGAAATAGGGCTGAACAAATCCAGGAAAACGGAATCCTCTACCTGGGAAATGTAATTTTCAAAATATTGAAGGTTCTCACCTCTCAAATTTTCAAAATCAAACATAAAGCAAAAGTCAAAAGGAGGGGCCACTGAATCATAAACATGGTTGAGATTACCTTCAGGGTCAATTTGATTTGGCTTATATTCCAACTCTATAGCAACTTCTGTAAGAGAAGTATTTAGCATTGCATTAAGTTCCTTGATGGAAGCATAGGCGTTTGCCCGAACATTATTGATCTGGTTCTGACTAATTTTCCCGGTATTCACCAAAGTATCAGGCAATAAGAAAGCTCCCCTGATTAATACATTTTCTCTTTGGTATTTTTTAGATAAAATATCACGGATATAAAGTGCTGTCTGAATAAACATACCAGCTCCGGTGCCTCCGGCAAGCGAACATACAATCATCACCCTGGGACTTGCAGACAGGCCAGAACCATCTGCTCCAAAAATTGCAGTAAGGTTCTTTTCCAATCCTGAAAGCTTATTGGCTTCCATGGCAGAACGGTAAGCCAATCGTGAAACTGCCCTAACCTGTCCTGCGCCATCAGTAAGTGATTTCATTTGTAATTCTCTCACTTCATGAGGGAACCACTCTTTTACTGAAGGGTGTGAAAAGCTTAAATATTGACGTACTGTCCATCCGGTACTAGTTTGGATAATGTTACTTTTATTCAGATTCTTCAGATCAAGGATGTCATTAATATTGGTATCAAAAGCCAATACGGCAACATTAGACCTTGATGCAACCGGAATTCTGGAATATACCGAATCCACAATTTTTGATCCGATGCCCCCGAGGCCGATTAATATGGTAGGTATTGTCATAAGAGGTTATTTTATATGCAATTGGTATACTTTAACTAAGTTTGAAATTCCTTTAGATTTTATTTTTATTTGACTCCCTGAACTGGAATCAATAACCAAATCTTTTTTCAATTTCGGATCAATAAGCTCTCCACCGATTTCCATACCCAACTTTTGAGACTTTATTGGCAAAATGACACGCCGCTTTGATTGGGCAGCAATAAAAGTTATTGATCGTACAGTTTTCTTTTCAGGGATGAATGGAAGTAACCATCTTGAAACCCATGATTTTGATCGCAATTTGTAGGATTTGGGCTTTTGCGGCAGATCTTTTATATGCCCTCTGCCAAATCGCCTTAATTCTCTAACACTTTGAGTGTCGGTCAGATCGATCTCGGTATAGTACATCATTGCGGATCTGTGGAACCTTGGTTTTCTGTATAAACCAACCAGGTATATCAAAGTCAAGATCCCTAAAATGAATGAAAGTATACACTTCCCGCACCTATGGAAAAAAGAAGCATTCGTCTTGTTTAACACAAATGTCAGGTAAGCATCTTCTTCAAACTCAAATCCGGGAGCGACCAATTTATAAACAGCGCTATCAACACCAACCTGGCTAAAGCACGAAGGACATAAAAATCCTCTGCTATCATTTAAAATCACCAATTGACCATCCTTCTTTTCTACTTTAATCCGAACGCCGGTATTTTCTATTTCTTCTAGTTCAATTTTTTCAAAAATAGCATCAGTTATATCAATTTCATTCTGAGTGATCAGGGGGTCAACCGGATATTGGAAAGGATCATCAAGATCAAGAATTGAAACATTGGCTTCAATCCTGGCATCCTTGCTTTTAAGCTTAGGACATGGAATCTTTGTAAAGGTCAGAATATTACTTTGCAGGTTCAGATAACCACTATATATGGCCTTTATGGACACGGAAGTAAACTCCGTGTCTAAAGGCAAATCTGCTCTAAAGGTGGTATCATTTAACACAAGATTTATTTCTCCTCCATCGTAAACAGCTGAGACTTTGGTTTTGGACAAAATTTCTTTTGAAATTGACGATCCATCAAGTAACAGTAGCTGGGCTTCCAAAACAGCAGTTTGTTGTGTTTCACAAACTTCATAGCTCCCTCTCTCACTTTCAAATCTAAATGGCACAGCACCCGAAGGCAAACCCTTAGCGACTAACTTTGCAGACACTTTTGGCAGAAATTCAAACTTCTTCAAATCAATTTCCCTATCAAAAGTGATATTTACCATCTTGCCCTCTAGGATAAGTACCTGTTTCGAGGAGTTAGACAATTTTATCGTTTTTCCGGAAAGCCGGGCTGCGTTACTTTCTGAATTGTTCCACAAAGGCATCGTGGGAAAATTAGAAAAGGCTAAAACTCCAGGGCTTATCGTTCCCAAAGATTCAATTTCGGCAGTTTCCAATTTGCTTAAGTTTTGGGGGAGTACTGCTTCCTGATGCAATACTATAAGCTCCTTAAGCGGTAGTTCAGAAGAAAAAGAAACCTGGTTGCCACTTTGTTTGACATCGAAACCTTTCTCAGGGCAAGCGGAAAGCTTTTTTGCAATTTTTATAAGATTTCCTCGGAGGTCATTCGATGTTGGTTTTGAAGAAAGGATTTCTATAACAGGGATCTTCTTCAATAAACTTTTTAATGTAGTCCCACCCTCGAAGTCTGATTCAATGCTAAGAAAAATTACATTGACTTGAGTTTCATTTATAATTTGTCGAACCTCCTCTTCAATATAGGGACTACTGAGATCACCCCATTTACCGTCAGAAATAATGATTAATGACTTTTCCCGTTCCTTTTCAATTTCATTTTTGAGAATTTTGAAGGCAGTTTCAGCCATAAAATAATTTCCATTACCCAGGTCATTATTCCAATCTTTAATCTCATCAATACTTGATTGTGGATTAAGAAGTGAAATCTTGCTTCCAATTTGAGAATTGCTTCCTTTTACAATATATAGCTGATCTGTTTCTGATAAAAAGCTGATAATAAGCTGTAAAGCATAATCAACAGAGAGGAAAGGAGCTCCATTCATGCTTCCCGAGTCATCGAATACTACTACGACTCCTTTATTTTGCGCTGACATCGATTTAGGAATCGCTAAAGCGATCAACATCAGGAACAAGAAAACAAAAGTGGTTAAATCCTTGACTTTCAATATATAATTATAGGTTTTCAAATTTGGTTGGAAAGGCACTTATAGTGAATATATTCATTTTTTCTTCTTTCGAAGTTTAATTTGTTAAAAAGTATGTCTCAGCAGCGGCCTAATCCAATTCATATAGGCAATTAGCAACAAATCGCTAAAAGGATCAACTCGATAATACAGGAAATATTTTGATAAAAAATATCCAAATCACTGAAAATCAGCTTAATGTCGTGTAAATTATTTTTCTAATTTGCGATTAATTGAACTAAACAACTTCTCTCTGCTTTCCGGGTAATCCCTTTGTGCTACTATCGACAGTATCATATTTGTTACACAAAAAGCGGTGAACAAAAGAAAACCAGTGAGCAAGCCAGTATGATTGGTCGTGAAGATTTCTGTTTGAGCTAATGCCATTTCAAGGCTACTAAATTGGTTATTTACCAATCCTCTAAACCCGATATAAGCCAAAAACATAGCTACAACCAAAACGTCCACAAATGACCATTTCGCAGAATAATATAACAATACCCTGGACCAGCTGGCGTTGGTTAATTTTCTGTGGTACCAGGGTAAGCAAAAACAACATAAAAGTTTCAGTAAGGGAAAAACAATACTAAATGCCAATAGTAAAACACCTACAAAGACCAAATCTACTTTTCCCGTTCTTGTAAGTAACTGAACTACCTGGGTAATGCTTTTGCTTTGATAATAAAGCAACTGATTTTCAAAGGTCATCTTCTCGCCCATTACTGTAAAAGATAGAGACTGAATACGAGCATCTATTTCAATCATTGGAACAAGAAGTCCTCCTGCTAACAATACCAAACAGATAATCACAAGGAGTGAATACTTTAATTTGGATTGCCTGTTAACAAAAAACAGCAGGGCAAGCGTGATAAAAGCCATCAAGCAGATTATCCAGGCTTTTACTTTGATTGATTTGTCAATTTTTCGGATTTCGTTTTCCAGGTAATTATTACACAACTCAGCAGAAGGAAACCCATAATCATTGAGCAATTGAATAAGAGATGATTTATCAACTTCTTTAAACTTAGATTCAAAGATTTCTTCAATTTTATCTTTTAAAACCTGTTTTAGCCTGGCTTTGGTAGCAGGTTTATCCAATTCTGCAATTACCTGGTCAGCAAAGTCCGGCACCTTCTCTTTTAGCTTGTCGAGATCAAGGAGTATTTCTGCGAAAAAGCCTTTAACAAACCCCAACAACCCAGAGGTTGTCTCTTTCTTGATGATTACCTCCACCTCGTCAATTAATTGTATTAGCAGTTTTTCAACTTCCGCCTTGACAATTAACCTGTTCTCATAGGTAAACTCAAATTCATCAATTTTTTTGTGAAGAATTCTTGTAATTTGTTGCTTCCAGTTATCTGTATCAAATAGCCCAAACTGGATATCATTTATGATGGCTAAATCATATTTGAGCTCTTGTCTTGTTTTATTGTCTGAAATCAATTCACAGCAAAAAAAACCTGAAAGACAAACAGTTATTATTGAAAATGCAAGAATAAGGGCTACCTTTTTTGAAGAAGGTGATTGTTCACTGGCCATTTTTCAGGAATTAAGGTTTGTATTCCCAGTCTTGCAAGGTTGGTAAAGGGGAAACGAAGATCACATTGAAAAAGTTTCAATTCCTAAATTAGAAGAATTACTCACCCAAACCAAATATGAATGAGATTTCAGAATGTATTTATGGTGAAAGACTAATTTTCTTAAATACAGTTTTTAGGAAAATTTTGTGGAGGGAACTTATTTTGTATTATATTAGCTTAATGTTTTGTCAGGTACAATCGCCAGACTCCTTTCTTGGAGTAAAATATTCCTGACCCATTTAGTCCTTGCAGACTGTTCAAATTTTACTCAGTTAAAAATTACTGCTAAGATTCTCCTAGCTGAGAATTTCCATGAAGCTTTGTTAAGCATACTAAGGCTGTTCAACTAATGGTGTTCATTTTTTAACCTTAAATATGCTAACATGAAACTGGGTTTTCTAAGCACAACGCTATTGTCATTCTTGTTCCTTTTTATTTCTACAAGTTGTGAGGTGGAAAGATTGAATAAGGATATGTACTTAAAGCAATTCTCCATTTTTATGGAGGAAATTGCCGACAATTACATGACCTATGAGAAAATTGACTGGGAAAGAAAAGAGGTAAAGTTTAAACAGTTTACCAGGGAGTATTATGACTTACATATAGACAAAATGAATGAAAGTGAATTGAAGATGATTTCTGTTTTCAAGAAAGACTATTACATATGCAAAACAAAAAGTAAAGGCAAAAGGATACTTAAAACTATTGAAGACGGAATCTTAAAAATAACTTCATGAAATAAGGACCTGGAGAGGGAGTTTTACTTCTTCTCCAGGTCCTAACATTCTGATTGCGTATAGAATATTAAAAACTATAAATTACCCTTATATTTTTTTATCTTGAAACAAATAACATGGGAAAAAGAACCAATCGGATAGCTGTGTTTGTTGATCATGACAATTTTAAATCGGGATACCTTAGACAATTTCGTGTTGATGAAATGTCATTTGAAATATGGGAAAACCTCAATGATAGATTGATGAATCTATATGCCCATTTTTTTCCATTTCCTGAACGTCTCGACCATATCGGAACTTGGATCACGCTGGCTCTTATCAAAAGTTCTGGGAAAAAATTCAAAGAAAAAATCTCTGATATTGACAGGCTTCAAAAGTTCATAGTTAAATATGGTTTTCGAAAGAATTTTAAAGAGAAAGCCGTCGATACTGAGATCGTTTGTCAGATGTTAATGGGCGCCGTAAGAGATGAATATGATGTTTCAATGATCCTAAGCGATGATGCTGATTATATTCCTGCTGTCCACAGAATACAAGATATGTTTGGGAAGCGAGTTATTCAGGTTGGATTTGAAGAAAAGTCAAAGTTACGTGCCGCCTGTTTTGGACATGTGCCATTAGAGTGTGGAACAGCCGAATTAAGCATAAATTAAATTAGTCTTCTTGACAAGCTAAGATATGAGTAGTAAGATTGAAGTCCAAAACCTAGTGAAAATATACGGGAAAAATGACGAAAAAGTTCATGCCTTGGGTCCAATAGATTTAACAATTGAACCCGGAGAATTTGTTTGCATTTTGGGAGAAAGTGGATGTGGCAAGACGACACTATGGAAAATACTCGCAGGGCTTGAAACCTCCACTTCCGGCGAAGTTCTAATCAATGGAGAAAAAATTCAGGGACCAGACTTTAAACGTGGTGTGGTATTTCAAAACCACGCGTTGTTACCATGGCTAAGCGTTGAACAAAATATTTCACTTGGTTATAAGATACGTAATGAAGAGACACCAAAAGACAAAGTCCAAGCTGTTATTGACCTTGTTGGAATTAAAGGGTTTGAAAAAACAAAGCCCAAAAACCTATCAGGTGGAATGGCTCAGAGAGTGGCAATCGCCAGAGCCTTAGTAAGTAATCCAGACATCCTGCTTATGGATGAACCATTTGGGGCTTTGGATGCCATGACAAGGCTAAGAATGCAAGGGGAGTTGATAAAAATATGGTTTACAAACAAAGAAGATATTGTTATTTTCATCACACACGATATAGATGAAGCCGTTGCGCTTGCCACCAAAATAGTGGTGATGACACCTCGGCCAGGAAAAATTGGGAGAGTCTTCGATATACCGTTAGAATATCCCAGACAAAGAAACTCTTCTGAATTTATTCGCCTTAAAAGCGTAATATCAGAAGAACTCCTTTCTCTAATTGAAGAATCTGATAATGAATTAATTAATCAAAACAATCTTTAAAAAATGAAAAATCCATCGCTACGTCCCGTATCAAGAAGAAGTGCCTTGAAAAACTTAGGTATCTTATCCCTGGGAGGATTAATGGGCTCATCAATTTCCAGCTGTAATCTTTTTTCAAGTTCAAATGGCGGGAAAATCCCTACACTCACCAGTGGTTATATTCCTATTCTCGATTCCGTCCCTGTTATCGTAGCTTATGCCAAAGGATTTTTTGAAGAATATAATGTCGCCGCATCTAAGCCAACTTTGATTAGATCATGGCCCGCGTTAATGGAAGCTTTTGTTTCAAAACAAATTCTGTTAACACATATTCTCTTACCACAGGTTATCTTTTTAAAATATGCCCAGGAAGTGAATTTAAAGTCAATTGCATTTAACCATACCAATGTTGTAGCGATGCTGGTTGCTAAAGAGTTAAATGGAATAGAAGATCTGGGTGGTCAAATCGTTGGTTGTCCAACCTGGTGGGCGCCGCACACCGGCATTTTCCAAGATGTTTTAAGAAAAGCTGGCCTTAAGCCTGTAGTAGGTAAAACAAAGGATGAATTAGCACCTGATGAAGTAGGATTCAGAGTAGTGGCGCCACCTGACATGGCAGAGTCCTTAAAGAGTAAAGCAATTGCAGGATGTACAGTATCCGAACCTTTTGGAGCTGCATCTGAAGTTCTTGCAGAAGCCAAATTAATTAAAATGTCAGGTGACGTTTGGCCAGACCACCCTTGTTGTCAATCTGTATTGCTAGAGGAAACCATTAACATTGACCGTGACTGGGCTCAAAGACTTACCAATGCTATTTATAAAGCTGCTATTTGGTGTCACCAAAATCGAGAAGAACTTGCGGAATTGCTTGGGAAAGATGGCGGTGGATATTTCCCAATGCCCGTAAAAGTTGTTAGAAAAGCATTACTCGACCAAGACATTTCAAAGTATGGCCCGGATGGAACAGGTGCAATAATGCACACTCATTGGGATGTCAAACGTGTAGGTTTCATGCCTTACCCATTTCCTTCATCATTTGACACGACAATGGATTTAATGAAAAGAATGGTAGTTGATCCTTCTTCTGCTTTGCCTGAAAACATCAGAGGTCTTTCAGGAAAGCAAGTTGCAGAATCAATTGTTGATTATGATTTAGCAGTAAATGGCTTTAACGAAGCCAAAGGTGGAGAAGTATTTGGAATTACTGGCTCCGATGAGTATAAAAGAGAAGAGACCTATGATGTTCTAATTAAATCTGAAAACGAAGAAGAACAGCCTCAATAGAATAGTTAGAGATTATTTACATATCGGCTTTTCATTTAATCAATCAAATTATGAGATTGAATTGGTATAATATTTCTATTTATTTATCAGGCATTGTTCTGATGTTCGTCCTTTGGTGGCTCTTTACAATGGATAGCTCAAGTTCTTTACATCGGTTCAACCCCAAAGGCACATTTGTTGCATTTGGTGAGTTGTTAAATAATCCCAGATATTGGGAAAGTGTTTTGGAAACGATGAAAAGATTAATCGGTGGGTTGGCAATTGCCACAGTGATTGGTATACCTCTAGGATTAATCACAGGATATTTTTTAAGGCTTCATCAATTAACATATGTCCCATTTCAATTTATCAGGATGATATCTCCGCTTTCCTGGACTCCAGTTGCCATTATTGTATTCGGGATAGGGTCAGGGCCGGTTTATTTCTTAATTAGCATAGCAGCTGTATGGCCGGTGCTACTTAACACAGCAGCAGGTGTCCATGCTGCGGATAAACTTTGGGTTCAAGTAGCAAGATCACTTGGTGCGAATGACAGGGGAATACTGAAGCATATTTTATTGAGAGCTTCTCTTCCCCATGTTCTCACAGGTATTCAACTTGCTCTTGGAGTTTCATGGATTGTTTTAGTGCCGGCAGAAATGTTAGGCGTTTCCTCAGGGTTAGGATACATGATTCTAGACTATAGAGATATAAATGGGTATGATTCAATCATGGCCATTATTTTAACCATTGGGATGCTTGGACTATTAACTGACTTACCATTAAGAAGACTCGTAAAGCACTTTCGTTGGAATTAGAAAAGCCTTAAGCTATTTCAAATACAAACACTTTAGCAAAAACAGCTCTGAATTAAAATGAAAACCTATTATATGTTTTACCTCATTCTGTTCTTATGAAACACTAATAGTGTAGATTTTTTCATGAAAAATTAAACTAATGAAGCTGCTTAATTTAGATTCAAAATATCCAATATGGAAAATTCTTGATCGATATTATGCACCATATGATTTAGATTCTCTAATCATTATGGCCTGGCAAGCGAAGTTAAACCCTAATTCCTTCAGGATGAATTGGATTAATACAGCTTTTCAGTCTTATTTAACGAATAACAGCATTAGCGACGATGAAAATAATATCGTTAAGAGAGTAAAGCAAAACAAAATAGAATTAAATGATTTTTTCAATAAAATCTGTGGCGATGAACTAGATCAACTTGGCGACAGATTAAACAATATGCTTCGGTTGGTTTATGAAAAATATTCAAAATTTGGGCCGAATAAATTCGCTGAAGAAATTAATAAAGAAAACTACAACCAAAGCCAGAAAATTAAGATTGGCTTAATCAGAAGTCAAATAAATAAACAACAACTTGTTATTGGCATTCGCACGATCTCAAAAAATGGAATTGAACTAAAATGCAATTCGTTTGAAGCTTCAACGAAAATCAATTTTGCAACATATTATGACATTTTTTGTGTCTTCCAATTCAAAAGAAATAGAATTAAAGCGGTACAGGGAGTTCTTATTCCTGTTGATGACCGAAAGCAAATAAATGATGAAAGATTTACTCAGGCAGAGAAGGCTGCAAAAGCAGCTATCATGGGTAGGAACATGTCGCACAATATTGGAAGCCACGTTATCTTTTATCTTAAAGAACACCTAAATACTATCCCTGCAATTATTGAGAACGGCGTTTTAGATCATTTAGAGTTAAAAGTAGTCAATGACCATAAATCAGAAGCTGACTGTAACACTAGCAATTTGACAAAAATGGTCGTTTTTGACCCAAATTTGGGAGACTTTTCAAGCTATAGCTCAATCAATGCAATGGTTTTTGAAAAAATGGAGTTGCCTTTTCTGAAAGGTCTCGGAAGGTTTTTGACCTATTTGCAGGAAAGGCAAGACTTTATTGCTACGGTTTCAACAGATCATATACCATTTTTCTCAACTGTAAATTTCAAAGAATTTGTTTTTGATGAATTGACTTCTGACAAAAAAATTATTCGACACAAAAAGGATTCAGAAGAAAACAGATTTGACCTAAACTTAAAAAGAGAAAAAAATATTCTGCTAAGCTTTATCGCGAAATCCGAAAACATAGACAGAGATTCCCTATTAATCAAGATCGACGGACATGACCCAGAGATCGAAATCTCCAAAAATGCCCCAGTAAGAAAATATGAAGTTGACCTTCCAGGAGGGTTAATTGGTAGACAAGCATTTTTTTCGGTCCTTGAGAATATTATACGCAATGCTGCTAAACATGGAAAATGGAAAGAGCAAAATTTAAATCAATTAATTTTTGACATACGCCTAAATGATGATCTCAAAGAATATCCCAATTTAATTAGAGTCGAAATTGTTGATAATATTAAAATCACAGATAAAAAAGTTAAAGAGATTAGCTCAAATCTAACTAATCCTTTGATTGATGACGAGACACTAGAGTTGAATGAAGCTTTCAAAGGATTGAAAGAAATGAGAATTTCTGCTGCTTGGTTAAGAGGGGCTTCATCGCTAAGAAACATTGATACAGGACCACCATTTATTAGTGTAAAAAAAGATAAAGAAAATGGAACCTTAAGTTATATCTTCTATTTAGTTAAGCCATCCAAACTGGCGATTGTTTCAGACGATTTATATAACAAATATATCAGACATCAAGATACCTCCAAGGGAAATTTCAATGACATTTTAAGCTTAGGAAGATGGGAAATATTTTCTGCTAATGAATATTTAACTAGAAAAACAAACTATAGATTAACAGTAGTTTCAGCAAGTGAAACACCTCTGAACACAGTTAACACTATTCGTTTGAACTCCAGGAGGACTAGTATTTTAAAACGAGAAAAAATCGACACCTTAGATGAGTTTTTTAATAATGTCTGTGAAGACTTGGATTCATTCGAAGACTCTCCTGAAGATTTAATTAAAACCCTTGACAAGCAATATATAGAGACATACCTTGAATACTTAAAGAATACATTTAATTGGATAAAACCTTCAGATAAACCGCTTCTGGTTATTGAAGATGCCAAACATCAAACTCCCTTGCGGAAATATATGATACATCCAGAAGTGCATGAAAGCTACCTTAATTTCACGCACAACCAAAAAGTGATTGAGATTAATTCCGAATCTCTCGGAAAATATGGAGTGAAAAATCAAAAGTTTGTTGCTTTTAAGAAGCATTTAGGCACTATCAAAAACTATGAGTCATTTGTTAATCATTTTACCAAGACATATATTGATGATAAATTCTTTTCTGTTGAAGGGATTACAGGGAACAACTCCAGTAGCAGGATAATTAGAAATGATTTAAAGGATGATCATTGGATATTAAAAATTCTTGAGTCGGGTGTAATAAAAGTGCTTCTAATCGATGAAAGGTTATTTAAAAAATATGCCTATGAAAACACCCTCGACAATCAGGAGATTGACCAATCACATCTTGAAGCGAAGTTGCTAAAACTAAAAGGTATTCAAGTTTGTAATCTTTCGGATGACCTAAATTTTTTGATTGATTTAAATGGAGAAAAAATAGCCCATTTAGACTTTAATGAGAAGAATCCTACAATAAAACAAATTGCAGATTCCCCAAAGCTGAACACATTTCATATTGTATCAATTCATCAAGGTCTCCTAGATAAGGTTGAAGAAAAAAAATGGCCTAAAAATGAAGACTCCAGCAAAACTGAAAGATTTGAAAAAGTAATTGGGTTCTTTAAAAAGAATTTTTCTCCTCCTTTAAAATTTATTGTGCATTCAGGAAGGTCTAAACCACCATTTTTACCAGGCAATATTCCTTTCCTTCCCTTTTCAGGCTTAGAGGTAGCTGTTAAAGATGCAAAGCTCACGTTAACCGAGCAACTTTTATCAGCAAAAATCTAACAATAGTAAATTTTCAAAAATCCAATAATGAGCCAAATTGCATATTTTATCACCTTAAACCATAACTATGTGGAAGCATCAGAAGAAACCAAAGGTTTTAAAAATAACTTTGCGTTTTTTCCGACTAATGGCAACATGACATTTATTAATGCTAAACTTGATGAGTTTAGAGAATGTTTTGAAATTGCATTTGACCAAGAAAACTTAGAATTTGAAAATTACCTGATCGAAATACAAGGGAATAATGAAATCGATACCATTAATTCATTCTTCAGTAATATAAATGCAACAAATAATTCAGGTGAGAATACTATAGCTAAAAATGTATTGAAAAAATATAGCCTTCTTAAACATTCTAAATTTGATTTATTCTTGTTTCCTGCCTGGGAACAAGGAATAAATTTTGATGAGTATCAAAATTTATTAGCTGAAGCAATCGGCAAAGTAAAGACCTACCTTAACAGCAGAAAGCCAATCTTTAAGTTAAACTGTATTCTTCATGGCGCCGATCTTTATAAAAGGACGCAAGTTTTTAATAGCAAAGATTTAATTGGCTATAAAAATAAATTCCTGAAGGTTTTCACTGAAAAAGTACCTGGGATTCAAGATAAGATAAATCATGTGCTTTTGTTTAGTCATGACAAAGTATCGGACTCATTTTATGAATGGGTATTCATTCCTTATTTCCAAATAGTTGCTAATCAAACTACAAATCATGCTCCTGACTTCCTAAAATATTGGATGGATATTATTTCTGCAGATAGAATTGAACTAAAAATACAACGATCTATTGCAAGTAGAAATTCCAAAATTACTTTTAAAGATTCTGTAATAACATGGAATCAAATTTCAAATGTTATTGGTTTTTAAAATGCAAGAAAATATCACAATTTATTGCTGGAGAAAAGGAATTGAAACTGGACTAGAACAGTGTTCTTTTCATGATTTAATAGATGCAATTAATCCTTCGCTAGATAGATCAAAAGTTAACAAAATTGAAGAATTGAGTAGCTTATTAGATGACTCTTCATTTAAGCTTATTAAGAATCAAATAAAAGTAAGTCTAAAGGAAAAAACGGAAACCAAATCAAGTCAAAAATCTCAGAATGGATTTGCAATTAATCTATTGCAAATCGAAGAAGAGGACTTAAAGAGTGAAGATTTTTACAATCAAGTCTATGAAACTTTTGCAAGCTTCGATGAAAATCACCAAGACGAGGGTGATAAAAACTCTTTCCCTGAACACCACAAATACAAACCTATTATTGCTATAGGAGAAGGTAATTTCAACACTCTTGTAGAAGGGGATAGAGAAAGACATCTCATGAAACTACGAGCTTTCGATTGTAGTATTTGGAATTTTTACGAAATTTTCGTTGTTGGAAATGCCATTTATCCCCAACTGATTCCTGTTTTGTCGAAAATCATAAAAAACTATTATCGAGGCTTGTATGACCTTCGAGTAACCTATGAATTTTTCGAACTTAGCTTAAGAACCTTAAAAAACTCCAACCTCCCCTCATTCGGAGGTCATGGTAATCACATTTTACCCTTTACGTTTCATTCAGAAAATCAGATAAATGAAAAAACAGAGAACAAAATAAATGCCATTGCCAAACTCTTAGGTAAAAGCAAAATTACCTGGAAAGTCTTACTCATAGATGACTACTCGAATAAAATGTTGGCCCCCTTTAATAAGAAAAATAAAAAGGCAAATATTCCTAACAAATTTGAGGTTATTGAGCACGCTTTAAACAACTTGAGCAAGAAGATAATTGGCAAATTAGACGAGAACTCAAAAGCAGAATTCTCAAACCACAATTTCTTTAAAATCTACCATACCGACAATCTACAAGATGCGATAATAAATAATATTGAGCCGCAAAGAAAAGACTCCGCGCATCCCAAAGAAATGTATGATATTATCTTACTCGACTACCTTTTCAGCGCAGACCCAGAAATAGTAAACAACCAAAAGAAACTATCTACTTCAAAAACGCCTATTAGAAGTTTGGGGAAATATGGTAAGGGGAAATTACACTTTGGAATTGATTTCATCCACCAAATTGAAAAAAAACCTAATTATCTTAAGTTAGTAAAAGGCCCGTTCAACAACTATTGGATATTACCTATATCTGTATTTACTCAAGCCATGCTTGATGAGTTGAGGAACGAAGGAATTAGTTTTATTTCTGAAGATTATTATTTATCAAGAGGAGCAGACCCCATCAACACTCCTAAGTTATTTGAATATAAAATTTCAACCATACTTCTTACTCATTTGACTATCCTTAGTAAATTATCATTATTTAATATTGAAGATAGTGCTAAGAAATTAGTAAAAAACTTAAAAAAGCCCGGTAAAAAGAACTTCTATCCTCAATTTTTTGAATTCTTAAAAAACGAGGCAATTATTGAACAGCTGAAGCTAGGGAAAAAATACAATTCCACTTTTAGCATTGCAGGCTTAGATGCCTATGATTCAAAGAACAACAAAGATCTTTCAAGGCTAAGGGATCATTACAGAGAACTTTTATACAATTTGACATTTCGGGAGATTAAAAACAATGAAGATTTAATCATTGAATACAGCTATGTGCTTTCTATTCTTGATTCAAATCTTAATCCTGAGGAAAACACTTCAAGTTGATAGATCCGATTAAAAAAAAATATCCAAGATTCTCAAGAGATGAGAACTTCAGGAAAGCTTTTAATACACTTCGTAAGAAAAAAGTTTACCCTAAGGACGTGGTTTACCAAAAATACACTTGGGCCGAAAATGAAAGATTCTATTGTATTTTTGAACCTAATGAACTAACCTTTGGAGTCTATATCGACACTCAGGAACCTGATTTAAATCGCAATGACTATCTAGATGAACATTCACACATTCGTAATACGAAAATTTTGGTAATTCCTTACAAACTATCTAATGAGGAAGTTACCGGAATAAATAGTCAAATAATGTCAATCCTTTCTAAGGATTTCAAAACATATACTGTATACGGACAAGGTGGTGCAAAAACGACTGAACTCAGACTTCAAGATTTACTGGAAGACTTTATTGAACATTTCATTGTGAATGAAGATTACACATTCCCAGAAGTGAACAATTTAAGAAACTGGTTGGAAAAAATTCCTACTCTTCGCGGGTTAATACTCAGAACTGACTTTAATGTTCACAATGATATTTATGCTCATATATCTGAAAAAACCAGTCCATTACAAGAGGAAAGAAATAGCTCTTTTGGCGAAATGGAGCAAGTTCAAAAAAGAAGTTTAGAAAATAAATTCTACAGTTGGATTAAATTCGTTACAGACAGTAGCCTGGAAGAAATTTTTTCTTCCCAAGGAAGAGCACATGCAATATCCGGAGGAAGGCCATTAGCATTTCAGAATGCCGAAGAAGAATTAAGGCAGGCTTGTGAAAAAATAAGAATCAATGAATTCGAATTTGACAACAAAACAGTCTTTCCAATTGTCACGAACTTTTTCCTAAAAAGATATAACTTATTTACACCAATAGCACTTTTTTGCGGAACAAAAGTTGCCTCTTATTTAATTGGATTTAAACTTTTATTTGCCGC
>JBCCHF010000009.1:0-178956 GCA_039028895.1 Bacteroidota bacterium
AACCAGGGCGTGAGCCAGGTACGGATGTTCAGGATCTTTGACAGGTGGGGAGAGATGGTGTTTGAGGCACAGAACTTCCAGCCGAACAACCCTGTATTTGGGTGGAATGGTATGCTGAAGGGTAAACCACTGAACCCGGCCGTGTTTGTCTACTTTGCTGAAGTGGAGTTCGTAGATGGGGTGAGTATTATGTACAAAGGAGATGTGACACTGGTCAAATAGATGAATAATAATGAGCAATCTGCAATCTGCATTAACATGGGGATGGCAGATTGCATATTTAAGATTGAGGATTGCATTTTGAGTGGACTAAACGTAGTCACAAAATTAGGGAATATTACCAGGAATGTACTTTAGAACAGTCTAGCTTAGTCATGGATTTTATCCAAATTCTTTACTCAAGCTATTTTTAAAGATGGAAAACCTGGTCTTTTTAGTAATTCCCGCCCTATTAGTTTATATTTGTTTGGTCATACATTTGAGCAACAGGGGAAACCTCGGCTTAATGAGTATGTACCTCCAATCCTCTCACGACGGTAGTGATGTTGTTGGTTTCGCTAATAACAACAATGTCCAGACAATTGCTTCCGCTTCAACTATTGATAGTTTAATCATTGAGCAACAGGTGATGGAAAGTGAACCTGTAATGATTAGAAGTCAAGCCTAAGTAGAACCAGCGTTGCGCGGCACCGTCTTGTACTGTACGTCAAGGATCTAATTATGTCACAATTCGTCCATAATTATTGTCGTTAAAATTCTTTTTAATGAGTGGACGGAGGCACGGCTTGTTTCGTTTTTTTTACCTGACTTGAAGTCTCGGAATAACCCGAAAACCGGAATTTTTTTTATTCTGGGCAAGGCATAAAATAATTGCCAAGATAGTAACGTTTAGTTCTTACATTAAATTAATTTATTGTAATTTAGCTTTTCATTCTAAAACCAAAAAAGAGGCTATATTCAAAAAACTCTACTAACATGAAATTAGTCCGTTTTTCCCTTTTAATAGCGATTGCGCTATTCCTCTCCAGAGGTACGGCCAGCGCTCAGGACATTCATTTTTCCCAATTCTACATGTCCCCCCTGAACCTGAATCCTGCTATGACAGGTGTGATGAGTTGTACTCACCGCCTTGTAGCCAATTACAGGAATCAGTGGGCCTCTGTCTTGAAATCAAATGCTTATAATACTTACTCTGTATCATACGATAACCGTATTCCAGTAGGACGATACGATAACTTCGGTTGGGGTGTTAGCTTCTGGGGCGATCGTGCAGGAACGTCTTCTTTCCAGACACTTGAAGGCCGTGCTTCATTTGCATATAGCAAAAGAATGGCTGGTTCAAGAAAGAAAGCCAGTTATCTGACTGCAGGTGCTGATATTGGCGTTGCACAAAGAAGTATTGACTTCCTGAACCTCCAGTTCGGGACACAAAATAACAATGGTGTATTTGATGAAAACCTGCCTTCACAAGAGCAGTTTTCTCTTAACAACTTTATGTTTGTCGATATGTCAGCAGGTTTGCTGTGGTATTCCATCCTAGATGAAAATTCAAACTTCTACCTTGGTGGCGTTTTCAGTCATCTTACACGTGCTGATCAATCATTTTCAGGTGACGATACCCAGTTCGAATCGCTCTACTCAAAAATCACTGCTCATGCAGGTGGTGAATTCATGATCAGCGACAGGATTGGCCTTGTACCCGGTGTCGTTGCTTTCTTCCAAGGGCCGTCATTTCAGGTAAATACAGGTACTTCCTTCAAGTTCCGTCTTGGAAACGGTCGTCGTAATTACCAGGCCTTCCACCTTGGTGGTTGGTTCCGCCTTGCAAACACCTACACCGGTAGTATCCACGCTGATGCTGCAATTGCCCAGGTTCGTTTTGATTATAATGAATTCAGCCTTGGTTTCAGTTTTGACGTCAACGTTTCAAGCCTCAAACCAGCCACAAATTCAAATGGTGCTTACGAACTTTCACTAGTATATAAAATCTGCCAACCAGAAAGCCGTGGCGTTTTCTGTCCTGATTTCTAATTGGCGAAAGATATATTTTCAAATCCCTTCAGGTTTTCCTGGAGGGATTTTCTTTTTTATAACCCTGGCTTAATAATTTAAATTGGAAGAAGAATCTAATTTGGACGCCAGACAATTTCTCTAATTATTTATCTTTGCACCAATATTTAAAAAGAAGTATTGATGCCTGAGATGGAGCAATGGGAACTGGACTTTGAGTGGCTTCGGGTAAGACATATGATCAAAGACTTGTTCAAACGCGAAAAGTTACCTGATCTGAATGCCATTCTTCTCCTTATCGGAATACAGGAGTTGGGAAGGATGCAGGATAATTTTTCGAAAGAAGAAAAACAAGACCTGATGCATGTGGCGGTATGTGAATTATTAAGCCACGAAGGGTATTACGCATTCAAAGGAAGAGATGCAGACGGCTGGCCGCATTATGAGGCTTTGAAACCAGTGAAAGAGAAAGGCATTAAAGCCCAGTCTGTCCTTTTGAAAGAAAGTATTATTCGTTACTTCAGAAATTTGAAACAGGAAAACCTGAATTAATTCATTTAATAATAAACACAATGTCTAAAAAACTTATTGGCGGAGGTATTGTACTCGCCCTTGTGCTGGCAGCAGGAGCTTATTTCATGCTATCTGGTGGTAATTACGAGAAAGGATATCGCTATATTGGGATAGAGACAGAGTTTGGAACCATGGAGGTCAAACTCTATAATTCTACGCCTCAGCATCGCGATAATATGGTTAAATTGGCTTCAGAAGGCTTTTATGATGACCTGTTGTTCCACCGTGTTATACAGAGCTTTATGGCTCAAGGTGGTGATCCTGAATCTAGAGGTGCAGATCCAAATAAACCGCTTGGCCAGGGTGGCCCAGGTTATACTATTCCTGCTGAAATTGGGGCGCTACATGTCAAGGGTGCCTTGTCTGCAGCACGCACAAGCGATAATGTGAACCCTCAGAAGCGTTCATCGGGTTCTCAGTTTTACGTTGTACAGGGAGCACCGATGAATGATGCTGAACTAGCACAGGTGGAACAAAACCGTGGATTCAAATACACTGATGCACAACGAGACCTGTACAAAACGCTTGGTGGTACACCTTTCCTGGATAATGAATACACAGTTTTCGGAGAAGTGGTAAAAGGCCTTGATCTGATCGACAAGATTTGCGCTGTTCAAACCAAGGCCGGAGATCGCCCAGTGGAAGATCTGAAAATGAAGGTTTGGGTCATTAAGTAAATAATAATTGACAATTCTCAACCCTTTCAGTGATAATGATACACTCATTTAAATATCTCCTAGTTCTTTTTGCAGGCGTCTTGCTATCAGGGTGTGCCGGACCAATAGCCTCCTTTAATTTTGAAGGCCCTGCTAAACCTGCGCCGATTGCAAAGGTGACTTTTGAAAATACTTCAAAAAAGGCCACTAGTTATTTGTGGGATTTTGGTGATGACAAAACGTCGAATGAACCCTCACCAACTCACCAGTATACCGAATCAGGTAATTATGAGGTTACCCTAAAGGTATTTAATGGCAAAAAATTTAAAACACAAACGAAAACTATACACGTGACAGCACCTAAGAATTGTACCGTTCAAATGATTACAGATTACGGTACCATGACTATTTTATTGTATGATGAAACACCGCTTCATCGAGATAACTTCATCAAACTTGCCGAAGATGGCTTTTTTGACGATCTTTTATTCCATAGAGTAATCAATGGCTTTATGGTACAGGGCGGAGACCCAGGATCAAGGAATGCTACTCCAGGTGCCAGATTGGGTACTGGTGGGCCTGGCTATACCGTTCCAGCCGAATTTGTGGACTCGCTTGTTCATATAAAAGGCGCATTGGCAGCAGCCCGTCAAGCAGACCAGATCAACCCAGAAAGAAGGTCAAGCGGCTCACAGTTTTACATCGTGCAGGGAAGGACCTGGACTGACGAACAATTGGATGGTTTTGAGCGTAATCAAGGCTTCAAATACAATGCAGAAGACCGTGAAACTTACAAAACCGTAGGTGGAACGGCTCAATTAGATATGCAATACACCGTATTTGGTAAAGTGGTTGAAGGCCTTGATGTAATTGACAAGATCGCTGCAGTAAGAACAGCTCCTGGCGATCGTCCGGTTGAAGATGTGAAAATGCAGGTAAAGGTTGTTTACTAATCAGCCTTCTTCGTAAAGTAGTTCAAATATTTCGTCGATTTCGTCAAAGGTTTTGACACCGACCTTTTCTTCTTCACCACCGAAAAGGTTCAATCCCTGAGGATTAAGTTCCGTCAGCATTTCAGGCAAATCCTCAGCAGAGCAATTGATGCTCAGGAGCACAGGAAATTGATCGCATAAGACTTTCAAATGATGGGTCTGGAGTTCAGCATGATCGTCAAGATATTGCCATGAGAGGTCATTCTTGCTAAAATCAAGTATTATGTTTTCGCAGAATGGGGCCAGTGCCTGACACTGTTCTACCACCCAAGCCGGGTTTGTCTGTTGATCGATTACAATTTCCGTTATAACGGAATACTCCTTTAGACTTTGGGCCAGTTTGGGAGCCTCAAAACCTGTTAGTTGTATAGCGTCAAGGTTTAATAAGGCAGCTGTTTCAGCAATTGAAATGGTTTCCTGCATCCCGAATTCACCAACAATCTTTGGTCCTGTTAACCATTCGCGCATAGCGATCAGGTCACTCGGGTTAACATAGTATTCTGAGGAGGGGTCCTGCGAAAATCCTACCCATTCGACCTCCCACGCGGCGAAGTACCTGGCATCAGTAAGATTAGTGACTCTGCTAGCTTTAACCCTGGTTTTTAGCATTAGTGAATTTTTGTAAGTTTATAGCGGCAGCAAAAATAGGAATAAATGAAAAAAGAACCTTCCTACTACGAACTTGTATATGAGGTTGTCAGAATGATCCCGCATGGCAAGGTCACAACCTATGGTGTTATTGCAGATTACCTCGCCCTTGGATCTGCAAGGATGGTAGGCTGGGCATTGAATCAAAGTTTCAGCGCGGAAAACCCCATTCCGGCACACCGGGTTGTTAATAGAAAAGGAGAACTTTCTGGTCGAAATCACTTTGCTACGCCTACCTTGATGCAACAATTATTAGAAAACGAAGGTATACAAATAGAAGATCACCGGATTGTTAATTTCAAGGATGTACTCTGGAAGCCGGATGATTATTAGGCACTAATTTCCTCATTTCCCCCGTTATTCATCTCCAGGCTGGTTGGTTGACCAGGCTAAAAACTTCTTTTATGAGAGCTTTGATTGTTTCGGGCAGTTGTATGTTATTGTTGATGATTTGTTTTTCAGGAATTAATCCTGATACCAATACTGAATTTATCTATTGGTCTGAGGACAGAAAACTGACCTGGGAAGATTTTCAGGGGGTTCCAGACTATAAGTATGAGGATATTGGCGCCCTGACATATTCGGGTATCGTTCATTCGAAAACATGTAGTGATGGCATCATAGATTTTGAGGTAAGGGCTTATTTTGAAAAGCATAATTCATGGGTGAAAGAGATAGCCAGAACAGACCATCACCTTAAACACGAGCAGATTCATTTTGACATCACAGAATTGTATGCAAGAATGCTTAATGCAGAATTGAAAGAAAGACAATTTGCTTGCGATCAGGATGCCGAATTTGAGTCATTTATAGCGTCTTTTCTGCACCATTGGGAGTCTAAGCAAATCAATTATGATCTTTACACTCAATATAGTATGCGACGCGATAAACAGAAAGAGTGGGAGTATTGGATTGCAATGGAGCTTAGCTTGCATGAACCATGTTCCTATGAAGAATAAACCAATTTTCAGGTTCTGAATTGTGGAATAATATTTGGTGAAATAAAATCATCCTCCACAAGTATATTTTTTAATCCAAAAAAGAACTCCCTGATGAAGCTTATTGTGTCTTTTTTTGTTTTTCTGCTATTAAGTTGCTCTGTTTTTGCCCAAAGCCCAATTGGCGTTTGGAAGACTGTTGATGATGAAGATGGTGAGGAGAAGTCCCACGTCCGTATTTTTGAAGGAGATGACGGATTGATCTATGGTGAAATCATTAAAATCCTGAATGAGGAAGATGCAGATAGTCTATGCACCGAATGTAAAGATCATCGTAAAGACAAACCCATTCTTGGCATGCAGGTAATTACCAATATGGCTCCTGCCGGGGATACCTACAAGAAAGGATCGATTCTTGATCCGAACAATGGTAAAGTCTATCGTTGTAAACTTTGGCTGGATGGTGAAGATGTGTTGATGGTTAGAGGGTATTTGGGGCCTTTTTTCAGAACTCAAAAGTGGTATAGGGTGAATTAATTAGTGCCAATACTAAAGCCGATTATGCATATGGAAAAATGTGAATATCAGGCCCTTTTGTCACAGTAAAGTTAAAAAATGACAATCTCAGAAAGCCCAGGCAATATTTTGCCGGGCTTTATTGTTTTACCAGTGAAACTTCTGCTGATGGACTTCATTTGCAGACACAAAAGACAGATACACATTAGTAAACATTGGGAATAAGTATCCATTAATTCAATTCAATATGATTGAAAAATCTACCAAAGATCTACTCGTAAAATTCCTCTATAATGAAACCAGTCTTTCAGAGACAATGAAAATAGAGGAGCTGCTCAACGACAATTGGGAATTAAGGGAGTATTATGCTACCCTTGAAAAAGCCAAGAAGGAATTTCCTATTGTTCAGTTTGATCCACCTGCTGAAACGATCAATAAGATTCTCAGGTATAGCCAAAGCACTGCGCTTGACCTAGAGGCACAAGTCTGATTTTACCTTCCAACATTAAAGTCTGGTTGATACAAAGCGAATTTGTTTTGCTCGCCTGTATCAGATAAAGACACGTTTGTTAATCCAAATGTTTTATTTATTAACCTGTTCTGTACAGCCTCAGGGTAATTGGTTATTTTTGTAAATGCAAGCGCTTTTGTTGTTTTTTGGTGATATAATTCACGTTTTGTATCCAAAAAATGATAAAATTTTAACTTTTTCACTAAAATTACTTGCAATTTATAATCAAATAGTTTAGATTTGCCTTTGTGTAATCAAATTACTGATTGTTTTTCTAACTAAAACCTGCAAAGATGTCTAAAGACCAAGAAGCTAAAAAGAAGGCGTTAAAATTAACTATCGATCGCCTTGAAAAAACATATGGCAAGGGTGCAGTTATGACCCTTGGCGACAAGCAAGTTGTTCACGTTGATACCATCCCTTCCGGATCTTTAGGTCTGGATGCCGCTCTGGGTGTGGGAGGATTCCCAAGAGGAAGAATTGTTGAGATCTACGGACCTGAATCATCAGGTAAAACCACATTGGCCATCCACGCGATTGCTGAAGCTCAGAAAAAAGGTGGCATTGCCGCTTTTATCGATGCTGAACATGCTTTTGATCGTTTTTATGCCGAAAACCTTGGTGTTGATACAGAAAGCTTGCTGATCTCACAGCCAGATAATGGTGAACAGGCACTCGAGATTGCCGAAAACCTGATTCGATCAGGCGCTATCGATATTATTGTTATTGATTCTGTAGCAGCCCTGGTACCAAGAGCAGAGATTGAAGGTGAAATGGGTGATTCCAAAATGGGACTCCAGGCTCGTTTGATGTCACAGGCGATGCGTAAACTAACTTCTGCGATCGGTAAGACTAACTGCTGCTGTGTGTTTATTAATCAGTTGCGTGAGAAGATCGGTGTTATGTTTGGTAACCCTGAAACAACTACTGGTGGTAATGCCCTCAAGTTTTATGCTTCAATGCGTCTTGATATCCGTAAATCCGGTGCTGCACTTAAAAACCGTGATGGTGATATCATTGGTAACCATGTCCGTGTTAAAGTGGTCAAGAATAAACTTGCAGCCCCTTTCCGTATTGCCGAATTTGATATCATGTATGGTGAAGGTATTTCGAAAGCAGGAGAGATTCTCGATATGGGTGTTGAACATGAGATCATACAGAAATCCGGAGCTTGGTACAGCTATGATAGCGTAAAGATCGCCCAAGGTAGAGATGCTGCTAAAAACTTCCTTATGGATAACCTTGAAGTTGCCGAAGAAATTGAAGGTAAAATCAAAGCGATCCTCATCGAAGCAGATCAGCGCCAAACGCCGAAACAGCCAGGCGAAGAAGATGCAGCGAAAGAAGAAGCATCAAAATAATTTGATCTGAATCCATAAAGATTTTTAATAGCCAGGATTACTAAGCTGATCCTGGCTATTTCTTTTTATTTTGGCATTCTCGAAAAAGCCAAAATGCAAAATCCATCCAAAAACATACCTGTCCTGATTATCCTAGGTTGGCTCTTGCTCAACGCGTGTCAAAGTTATTTTTCGGAGCTCATTCATGACGAATCCTACTATTGGGTGTATGCGCAGAATCTTGATTGGGGGTTCTTCGACCAACCACCAGCTGTTGCCATTTTTATCTGGTTGGGCTCATCAGTTTTTGATAACGAGTTAGGCGTTCGACTGGTATTCTTGTTAACCAATGCATACACACTTTGGTTAATCTGGAAAATGACCGATCAACAACACCCTAAGCTGTTTTTTGGTCTCGCTTTCGCTTCCATGGTGGCACATTTGGGTTTCTTGGCAGTGCCAGACATCCCGCTGTTATTCTTTGTTGCCATCTTTTTTTATCTCTCACGGCAATATCTCGAAAAAGACAATTGGCTAATCGCTATTACGCTCGGTATTGTAATTGCTGCGATGGGGTATAGTAAATACCAGGGCATCGTAATATTGGTTTTTGCATTACTTTCTAACAGTTATCTCATAAAGCGACCTAGCTTTTGGGCAATGCTTATTATTGGTTCATTATTGTTCTTTCCTCATTTGTATTGGCAGTGGTCCAATGATTATCCTACTTTCAGATATCATTTGTATGACAGACTTTCCGAACCATATTCCTTCCTTTTTCCTTTGAACTATTGTCTTGGACAGCTATTGCTTTTTGGTCCGATAGTCGGAGTGGTATATGCTTTTACAGTATGGAAGTTTCAACCAAAATCTAATTTTGACAAAATGTTGAAGTGGACAGTTTATGGCATTTTCGGTTTCTTTCTTTTAATGAGTTTTAGAGGAAGAATAGAGGCAAACTGGACTGTCGCAGCATTCGTTCCACTTCTGCTGATTGCCTACCGGGTTACCAGTGAAAGCCAACAGCTAAAGGCAGTTGTAAATAAAGTTGTTTTAGTAAGTATAGGCCTTATTCTGTTAGGAAGAGTATATCTCGTATACGACTATTTGCCAGAAGGTATAATCGCTAGAGACGAAGTTCATAACTGGGATGAATGGGCAAAAAATATTGCTGAAGTAGCCGAAGACAGACCAGTAATCTTCAATAACAACTATCAAAAAGCTTCGAAATACGAGTTCTATGCCCGGAAACAGGCCCATTCAGCAAATAGGGTGAATTATGCAGGTAATCAATACGACCTGCTTTATAAAAAAGAAGCTGAATTAGTGGGTAAGTCTGTAATACATATAAGCGATTGGATCAACGCCAGGGATACGGTTTTTTCGCCGCCATTGGCACCTTCACCGTATATCGAAAATGAGTCTTTCCATTTCCTCAACAGACTTAAGATTGAATATGACTTGTCTGATATGATATTGTTACCTGATTCCATTTACACTACTCAGGCAAAATTGGTGAATCCTACTGCTGAAACCATTGTTCTTCCAACAGGCAGGTATGCATCAAGTGTCAGTTTTCACTGGTTCGAATATCGAAAACCTTCGATTTTTAACACTGCACTAACTACTTTGCCCGTTGAGTCAGTAGAACCGGGAGAAGAAGTCATTATTAAACTTTCCTTCAGAACACCAGAAAAGCCTGGCAATTACCGATTTAGGTTTGCAATTAAAACCGACCTCCATCATGGAAGGAATTCTGCTTTTAGCAAATTGAAAATAACAGGTGGCAATTAGTAATTGATTCCTGATTTATATGTCTCGCCATTGGTCATTGACCATCGCAAATCTTATATGATCTTCCCATTTGCCATTTATACGGAGGTAAGCTTTGGAATAACCTTCTTTTATGAAACCCAATTTCTCTACAACACGTATGGATGGAGCATTTCGAGGAATAATATTGGCCTCTACACGATGAAGGTTCATCTCTGAAAATAAATAGCTGATGACTTTTGAAAGTGCTTCGGTCAAAAGGCCCTTGCCGGATTCATTTTCGTCAATACTATACCCAAGGAATCCGGAGTGGAAAGCCCCTTTGTAAATTTGCGAACAACTAATATATCCAATCACTTTTTCAAAGCCTGGGTCGTCCTTTTCAAAGAGATAGAATGAGACTTTGGTCCCTCTGGTGTGCTCAAATCCTTCGAACTTTAAGCGATTAGCATGGAACTGAGCTGTGTAAAAGTCATCCGGAAATGTCGGCATCCAAGGTGAAAGATGACTGTCGTTGCGTTTGAAATAATCTAAAACAGCTTCAGAAAAAACCGGATTTGATGTAACCAGTTTAAGGCGTTCGGTATGCAATGTTGTCCCCATTTCCGTAAGGATGCGGTTATTTATTTTCAAGAACCTCCTTTAACTTGCGAAGGTCACGTGACTGTTGGCTCTTAAAGGACCCTTTCATAATCGGGCTGACCAGGTTCAGAATAGCTGGCTTCATCTTGATATCGAGGTGGAGCATTATCCTGGTGCTATTGTCTTCTAATGACTCAAAAGTATAGGTGTTAAGGCTATGCATATTTTTAACGCTCATAAACACTTCGAAAACTTCATGGCGTTTGTTTTCCAATACCTCTTCAACCACTTCCAGTTTATTTTTCCCTTTGCCAAAGATGTGTTTTGCTTTATCTCCTTTTCGTCTGTTTTTTCCTTTCACAGGTAAAAACCGATTAAAGTCATAAACCCAGTTCTTTAAGTTTTTGGGAGCAACAAAATAGTCGAACACCTCAGCAACCGGACGGTTAATGGTTATGTCGAGGTTTATTTCCATCAATGGATTTGTTAAATGTCTGCTTAGTTGCTAAGCATCACTGGCATAACAAGCATGAGAACATCTTCGTTCTCCTCGTTTTCAGTAGGCAGCAAGATGCCAGCACGTGTCGGGCTCGACATTTCGAAAACTACTTCATCCGTATCAAGCACGGTTAGCATCTCGATCAGAAATTTGGCGTTAAACCCGATTGTCAATGGCTCTCCTTCGTAGTTACAGGCCAATTGCTCTGTCGCTTCATTTGAGAAATCAAGGTCCTGCGCAGAAACCGTCAGACTACCATTGTTTACATTCAGGATAACCTGATTGGTGGTTTTATTAGCATAAATGACGATCCGCTTAAGCGAACTCTGGAAATCAGTTCTTGAGATATTAAGCCGATTTGGGTTATCAACTGGAATGACAGCATTATAATCCGGATAGCGGGCATCAATTAGACGACATACGAGATGAACATCTCCAAAAGTGAAAAAGGCATTGGCCTTATTGAAAGCCATAGTCACCTCGTCTCCTGCTGGTAATGCATTCTTGAGTAATGTCAGTGATTTTCTTGGAACAATAAAAGAAGTTGAGACTTCAGAATTGATATCAGTAAAACTATACTTTACCAGTTTATGCGCATCAGTTGCTACTAAAGTAAGCTTGTTAAAGTCAACCTGGAACAAAACCCCGGTCATTGCTGGCCTGAGTTCATCTGTACTGGCAGCAAATAAGGTCTTGGCTATAGATTGGGCAAGTGTCCCAGTTGGTACCTTGATCTGATCAGCATCGGCATTAGAAGGAATCCTTGGGAAGTCGGCTCCGTTTTCTCCAGCTAGTTTATATTTTCCATATTCGCTGGTGATCTCAATACCGAAGTTAGCATCATCCACCTCGAAAGTAATGGGTTGCTCTGGTAATGCTTTGAGTGTCTCAAGTAAGATTTTACCAGGAATGGCAACGGTGCCGTCAGCATCTGCATTAATTTCCAATTCTGTAGTGATGGAAGTTTCCAGGTCAGTTGCCGCAATGGTCAGCTTATTCCCTGAAATAGTGAATAGAAAATCTTCGAGGATCGGCAAAACAGGGTTGGAACCAATAGCGCCCCCAACGACCTGAAGTTGCTTGAGCAGTTCTGATGATGATGTGCTGAATTTCATATTATTAGAATGAGGTATTTCCTATTATTGTTTAAATATCGTAGAAGATCAAAAATACGCCTAATTATCAAGATTTGCCCTATAAAGTATTAACATTTTGTGGATAACTGGAAGTGGGTTTCGATTCAAGTAATTACACCTAAATTGTCTTCAATCTGTAATTTAGCAAACCTTCTGTGAACTAATTTTGTTAATTTTGTAGTCTTGAATTAAATGAAATAAGCAAATGTCAACAATATTGAAAGGCCCGGTTATGTTATACACCGAGCAAACACCTAATCCTGAGTCACTTAAATTTGTAACAAACAGAAGGTTATACCCTCAAGGGACTGCGGATTTCAGAGAAGAAGAACTCGCAAAGGAATGGTCGCCATTAGCCGCTGCACTCTTCGAGCAGCCGTATGTGAAAGGTATTTACATCGCAAATAACTTCGTAACAATCACCAAGCAGCTCAATTACCAATGGGAAGACATTATGTTAAAAGCCAAAGACTTCATCAAAGCATATATTGAGGAAGGCAACGAAATCGTAAAAGAAGGCTTTGAAGCTGCTAAAGCTGAAATGAGTGGCAATGTTGCTGACAAATATGAAGGCGACGAAGCTGAATTGGTGGCCAAGATCAAAGAATTGATCGATACCTATGTTAAGCCTGCAGTTGAAATGGATGGGGGCAATATCGAATTCATGTCATACGATGATGGTATTGTTAAAGTACTCCTCCAGGGGTCATGTAGTGGATGTCCTTCTTCTACAGTCACCCTTAAAGCTGGAATCGAAGGTATGCTGAAACGCATGGTTCCCCAGGTCAAGGAGGTTGTTTCTGAAATGGGTTAGTCCGGTCTATTTCTGAAACACTGTTGGTTTTTCCTTTTATATTTGGCATCGAACACATCTTAATGCCAAAATGCAATCTCAGGAAAATTGGTTCGTAATTGTTAACCCTACCGCAGGATCTAACCGTGCTGGTAAGCGTTGGAATGCTATTTCAGCTCAGCTGGATGCCAAAAGTATCAAGCATGACTTCGCATATACCAAACGCAGGCGTCACGCCTCTGTGCTCGCACGAGATGCCATCCGGAAAGGGTATAGGAAGATCATCGCGGTTGGCGGAGATGGCACCAATAACGAAGTAATGAATGGTATCCTTTTCCAGAAGGTTGTACCATCACACGAAGTTACTTTTGCAGTCATTCCGCAAGGAACTGGCAATGACTGGATCCGCACCCATAAAATTCCAAGGAATGCAAATAAGGCAATCGAGATCATCGCTGAAGGGAGATCCACCCTCCAGGATATCGGCCTGGTGACTTACGATCGAAACGGCAGTCAAGGCCGCAGATATTTTATGAACGTAGCTGGTATGGCCTACGATGCCTTCGTCACAAGGGTGTCTAATGTCAAGCGCAATTATGTATCCAACAAAATTTTCTACCTCTTCCTGGTGCTGAAATGTCTTTGGGAATATAAGCTTGTGCCAGCCCGACTACTGTTCGACGGACAAGAAGTGATCGACGAATTTTACATTATCACCGTAGGTATTTGTATTTATAATGGGGGAGGGATGCAGTTTGTGCCACACGCAATTCCTGATGATGGTTTGTTCGCGCTAACCTATGCTGGCAAGCTTTCCAAGTTTGAAGTCATCAAGAACACGCCAAGGTTTTATGATGGATCGCTCGCAAAACATCCCCGGATTTCTACACATCAAGCCAAATCCATTAAAGTTGAAACATCAGGAGACACCCCTACCTTGTTAGAAGTGGATGGAGAATATTTGGGCGTTACACCTGTTGAATATACGATGCTTGAGAAGGCTTTAAGAGTAGTTGTTCCCTAATTGGTAAAATCTTAAATCTTATTCGTTACCGAAATGCACCCAGCCCTGGGCTTTAAGATCGTGGATATTCCCACCCTTGGTGTGTAACTTAATACCATCCGCCTTGCTGACGATCTCACCCATGATATAAATGTCATGCATAAATCGAACCTTGTCCAAATCTTCTGGTGCTACAGTAAATAGCAACTCATAATCCTCTCCACCGCTCAATGCACATAAAGTTGGATCAATCTTGAATTCAACGGCTGTCTGGTAGGTCTCGTTATGGATAGAGATATTACCTTCTTCGAGATAGGCCCCAACATTCGAATTTTTGCAAATATGGAACAACTCAGAAGCCAATCCGTCTGAAACATCGATCATCGAAGTGGGAATCAATTCGGCTTTCGCAAATTGTTTGATCATGTCAGCGCGTGCTTCAGGTTTTAACAGCCGACCAATCAGGTAGTCTTTGCCCTTTAATTCTGGCTGGAGACCAGGGTGTTCCATGTAAATCTGTTTTTCCCGCTCAAGGATTTGCAAACCGAGGTAAGCGGCTCCAAAATCTCCTGAGGCACAGATCAGGTCGCCTTCTTTGGCAGTATGCCGGTAAACGATTTTATCACTTTCCGCCTGGCCAATGGCAGTTACAGAAATAATCAAGCCACGGTTCGAAGAAGTGGTATCACCGCCAATAAGATCAACACCATAAAACTCGCAAGCTTTGTAAATGCCAGCGTAGATTTCCTCAATCGCTTCCACAGAAAAACGGTTCGATAAACCCAGCGAAACCGTAATCTGCTTGGGGGTACCGTTCATCGCATAAACATCAGAAAGGTTTACAACTACAGCTTTATAACCAAGGTGCTTCAAAGGTGTATAAACAAGGTCGAAATGTATACCCTCTATCAAAAGATCTGTAGTGATGATGGTTTTGAAATTGCCATTATCAATAACAGCGGCATCGTCACCGACACCCTTGACAGTTGATTTATGCTGGGGAACATGATCCTTGGTTAATCGATCGATTAATCCAAATTCACCAAGTTCGCTGATATCTGTCCTTTTATTTTGTTCGTCTGACATGGCTTATCCCTTTACAAATGGATTGTTTATTTTTTCAAAACCAATGGTCGTTTCCGGGCCGTGACCGCTGTAAACTTTTGTCTTATCGTCGAGTGTGTACAATTGAGTTCTTATGCTTTCCGAAAGAGTTTCAAAACTTCCACCCGGAAGATCCGTCCTGCCTATACTACCACTGAAAAGGACGTCGCCTGAAATGATAAAGTCGTGGTCTTTGCAGTAAAAAGACAGGCTGGCTGGCGAGTGACCCGGCGTAAACAGGATCTCTAATCGGCTTTCGCCAAATTCGACTACATCTGCTTCAGAAAGAAATCCCGCAGGTTCAGGAGAAGGCTCGTATCTCAGACCATACATCTCTGCAATCTTGCTTCCAAATTCGAGAACGGGTAATTCGTCTTTATGGATCTCAGGTTTAAGTCCCCATGTCTCGTAAACAAACCGATTCCCGAAAATGTGGTCAATGTGGCAGTGTGTTAGTATCAATCTTACCGGCTTGAGGCCATTGGATTCAATAAACTCCCTCAGCATTTGTTTTTCTGCGATTTCCTGGCATCCAGGGTCCATAATGATACATTCCTTGGTGTCATCATACAGGACATAAGTGTTTTCCTGGAATGGAGAAAAAACGAATTTGGCAACATGGGTCATATAAATGTCGTTTTTGTTGTTAAGGAAACCAAAATATGCAGTTGAACTCCTTGTTAACTATGGTTAAATCAACTAAATTAGGTTTCAGGTTGTTGCAAAGTTTATTAGATTTTTTTTTTGAGCCACATCATATTCTTTGCAATGCCCCTGTCCGTAACCAAAAGCGTGGCAAAGTTAATCAATAATAAATGACTGCATCCAGATACATTTTCATAAGCTTATTTTTCTTTTTTTCCCTTCCGGGAATGATTAGTGCGCAAGGTATTCAGACAGAATTCGGTAAAAACCGTATTCAGAACCAGCAGTTTAAATGGCAACAATACGAAACTGATAATTTTGTTACCTATTGGTATGAAGGCGGCCGAACGATAGGTGAATTTGTAGTACAAATAGCAGAAAGAGACCAGATTGAACTCCAGTCAATTCTTGAATACAAACTGAATGAAAAGATTCAGATCCTGGTTTACAACGACCTGAATGACCTTAAACAATCCAACCTTGGCAACCAGGAGACCTTCTATAACACTGGTGGTACAACCCGAATCGTAGGCAATAAAGTGTTCGTTCATTTCAATGGTGATCGAAATAATTTGCGTAAGCAGATCAGGGAAGGGGTGACGCATATCTACCTGAGTCGCATGATGTTTGGTGGTAATTTGCAAGAAATCGTTCAAAATGCTGTTCTGCTCAATTTACCGCAATGGTTTACCAATGGTCTTGTAGCCTATGTTGGAGAAAACTGGAATACTTCACTGGATAATCGTTTGAGAGATGGTATTCTTAATGAAAAATACACCACCTTCCTGGATGTCGTGAATGAAGATCCGCAATTGGCTGGCCATTCTCTTTGGCATTATATCGGTCAGAATTATGGACAATCCACGGTTGCGAATCTCCTTTATTTAACTCGGATTAATCGCAGTGTGGAAAGTGGATTTCTATACGTAATGGGATCGACATTTCACCAAACCTCAGAAAACTGGTTTGACTTTTATTATCAGCGTTACAAATCGGACGAAGTTCTGGGAACTACACCAGCTGGTACGCCTTTGACGATCCAGAATCCTAAAAACCACAGGGTCAGCCAGGTTAAGATCAGTCCAAATGGTAATCGGATTGCTTATGTTACCAACGATGCCGGAAAGTTTCAGGTGCATACCCAGGAACTCAAAATGACCCCTGAACCTAAGCTGGTTTTAAAAGAAGGCCTGCGAAACACGTTCCAGGAGGTTGATGAGAATTACCCGCTGTTGGCATGGAACCCTAAATCAGGCGTCTTGACTGTTTTGTTCGAAAAGAAAAATCGTTTTCAATTGGTTAGCTATAACCCCAAAAGTGGGAAAGCCGAGACAACAACATTCAAAAAGATGTTTGACAGGATTACAAGCATCAATTATTCAAAAAGTACACAACTCGTTATCTCTGCTCTGAAAGATGGTCAGTCGGATATTTATACAATGAGTACTGCAGGCAAAAATGTTACACAACTTACCTCGGATGCCTTTGATGACCACGGGCCACAAGCAGTAGAAATTGACGGGCGATCAGGTATCCTGTTTTCTTCAAATAGAAATTCAACCAATCTTAGGGCTCCTGGACCGCTCTCGATGGAAGAGCCACGTGATTTTGACGTTTTCTTCTACCCACTTGAAACTGATAATCCTGAACTGGTTAGAGTTACAGACACGCCATTTGCTAGTGAAAGACACCCGGTACAATTGGATAGTACTTACTTTGGTTTTTTGAGTGATGTAAATGGCATTGATAACCGCTTTAGCGGAATGCTTAGAGAGGACATTGCCTATTACGAAAAAGTAGTCGTCTATACTGATGGCTCACAAGTTACCATTCCACAGGATTCTATTCCAGCTTCAGATACACAAATCGATACGAGTTATCTGCAATCGGTTTATGAACTCATGGCATTTACACATCCTAATACAGCATTCAATAAAAATATCATCGAGCATAGCGTCTCGCAGAGAAAGCAGAAAGTTGCAGAATTACACTTTCATAATGGTGCCTACCGGATTTTTGTAAGACAATTGGATGGTGCGAGGCAAGTAGAACTTCCGCCAACCAGTTACCGGGAGTTTGTTGTTGACAAAGCCCAAAAAGAAACTGTAGCTCCGGTGGTTCCCATGAATAATGTTTTGGATTCTATCCCTTTATGGCAAGTGCCTGAAGAGTTTGAAGAGCCGACAACAGATTCACCTGCAGAGAATGAGGTTGAGGATAACACTCCACCAGTAGAACAGCCAGTCGAAGTAAAACCGGAAGCAGAACCGAAGGAAGAACCAAAAGAGGATCGTATAGATATTGACAATTATTTCTTCCAGTCTGAGTTTGACAATAACGAGACGCCTGCAGCTATGATCATAGAAGATGAAGATGGTAATATTACCCTTCAGAACCCGGCCACCGTCTTTAGTGAGTTTATAGAACCCGTTTACGAACCTGTTGATTTCAGTCCGGCTGACGTCAATCCATATCGCCGCAAGTTCAAAATGGAATACCTGGCGGTCCAATTGGATAACAGCCTCATGTTTGATGGTAGAAATAACAGGCGCTTCAGCCCTGAATTCTACGAATACCAGGGTCTTGGTATTCTGGTGAAAACCAGCATGATTGACATTCACGAGGATTTTCGTTTCCAGGGCGGATTCAGAGTACCAATAAGGTTTGACGGAGTAGAATACTTCTTAACCTTTGAGGATCGTCGGAAAAAACTGGATAAGCGGTTTAGTTTGTACCGGAGATCAAATGTTGATAATGAAGACCTGGGCAATTTCAACTCGATATCAAAGCGAACTATAAGTCATATCGCGGAAACGCGATTGTCGTGGCCATTAAACATCTTTACAAGCGTCAGAGGGAATTTCTTCGTCAGAACGGACCGCAATATCACATTGGCTACCGACTTTGGTAATTTGGAAACACCACGCCTTGATGAACAAAGGATTGGTTTCCAACTGGAGTATGTTTATGACAATACAACCGATATTTCTGTAAATATCAAAAATGGGACCCGATTCAAGGTTTTTGTAGAGATGCAGAAGAAATTCGACCTGAGAATCCTGGAGCCAGATGCTAATTTTAGTCTTGACTTTGGGGAAGGTTTTCTTCACTCCTTTGGGTTTGATGCGCGCCACTATCTAAAAATCGATAAATATTCGATATTGGCAGGACGAGCTGCTTTCGCGAGTTCTTTCGGAGCTGAAAAGATCCTTTACTTCCTGGGTGGAGTTGATAACTGGATAATTTCAGACTCCAACGAGGAAATCCCGGTTCCAGCGAATACGGGTTTTGCCTACCAGACACTTGCGAGCAATATGCGCGGATTCAAAAATAATATCCGTAACGGTAATTCCTACTTTATCCTGAATCTTGAAGCAAGGGTACCAATATTCAATTACTTTGCTCGCCATCCGCTAAAATCTTCATTCCTCCGTAATTTCCAATTGGTTGGTTTTGTAGATATGGGAACGGCATGGCAGGGCGTTTCTCCCTTCCAGGACGATAATCCTCTAAATACAGTCCTAATCGGAAATCAAGGATCGCCAATCAATGTAGAAGTCAATTATTTCCGTAACCCAATCGTATATGGACTTGGAGCAGGGCTGCGCACGATGATCTTTGGATATTTCGTGAGACTGGATTATGCCTGGGGTGTAGAAACCGGTGTTTTCCAGGAAGGACAGTTCTACATTTCACTTGGAAAGGATTTTTAAATCACATCGATTCGCTCCTGTTTTGCACCAAATTTCTGCATGAGCATTTTGGCGTCTTCAGTTGATATCTTAAGGTTGTTAATTGGCAATGAAGAGTTTGTTTTGCCACGACCTCTGCCTTCGATGAAGACATTTTCAAAGGAGAGATACTGAACCTTTTCGTAGGGCAGGAAAAAGATATGGACCAGTGCATATTTGTAAGCTATGCCTTCGGCGATTTCATCCAGAGTGCCGATTAAGTCTGCATTAAGTTTTTCAATAAAGGCGTCAGAACCTACGACCGATCTGAATTGGTTGTCAAGCGTAAATTTTGGATACCAGCGTGCCAGGTCTTCAGAATAAGGATAGTCTTTGGTCATCACAACAGCCTGAAAGGCCAAACCACCAGCAATTGCAAGTTCTGCAGTCCAAACCAAAAGAGCGACAAACCCTTTGATGGTGCCGCCAAAAATAACCCAGTACCCTGTTTGGAATAATTCGGCAATGATACCAAAAAAGAAAACCGGATTAAGGCACACGGGTAAAAAGGAAAGAAAAGGGCCTATCCCCATATACCCGTCTGAGATCGCAAATAACATAAACCCCGACCATTGGAAAAAATGGAATAATAAGACAAGAATGCCAGTTAGCAGGTATTTTGATTTTCTATTTCTGATCTTGACCAACCTAATAACAAATCTCGCCAGAAGGCCTAATAGCAACCCTGCACCTACAGTCATCAAAAAATTAATGTAGAGGATGGGGTTAATAAAAGTGAGCAAGGCATAAATATAGCCTAATAATAAGGCTGGTATGATGACTATCAATACAGCAATGAATAGGTTTGACCACGATGGCTTTGAGGGAGAAACGTAAAACAGTTGATCACTCATATTTTGGGGTTTTATTTAGATTTCTATCCATCAACCATCAACCATCAACCATCAACCATCAACCATCAACCATCAATCAGCCTGCTTCAACCCCGGAAATAGCTTCCTGTATCTTTTCAAGTAGCTTCAAGGCTGCTTCCATGTCTCTGACACCTTCCTTGATGAGCATGAAATAATTGTTGGATTTTTTGAAACCCATTTTGCGATCCGCTTTAAGCTGGACGTATTGGAGAATACGATGAAAGAGCTCCGTCTCGTAATAGGGCGACTCAGGATTACTGACAAAAAAGCAACGGAGCTTTTGACTTTTGAGAATCAAGCGCTCAAAGCCCAGTTCTTTACAGAGCCAGCGAAGACGAAGTGCAAGGAATAGTTGTTTTACAGACTTTGGTAATTTCCCAAAGCGGTCGATGAGTCTTTGCTGGAAGGCCTCCAACTCCTCGTCAGTTTTCACCTGGTCGAGTTCAGTATACAGGTTTAATCTTTCCTGCACCTTATTGACATAATCATCAGGAATAAGCATTTCAATATCTGTTTCCAGAATGACATCCCTGACAAATTTGCGTTCTTTTGCCAATTCTCCTTTGAACAGGTCTTTATATTCATTCTCTTTTAACTCCTGGATGGCTTCATCGAGGATCTTTTGGTAGGTCTCATACCCTATATCGGTGATAAAGCCACTTTGTTCGCCTCCAAGCAGGTTACCCGCTCCCCTGATGTCAAGGTCGCGCATGGCGATATGAAAGCCACTGCCAAGGTCCGCAAATTCTTCGATGGTCTGGAGTCGCTTCCTGGCATCTGAAGTCAGTGCCGATAGTGGAGGACAGAACAAGTAGCAAAATGCTTTCTTATTCGAACGTCCAACACGTCCCCGCAATTGGTGAAGATCACTCAAGCCAAAGTGGTGGGCGTTATTGATGATTATGGTATTGGCATTAGGAATGTCGAGACCGGTTTCGATGATATTGGTGCAAACCAAAACATCGTGCTGCCCATTGATGAAATCTACAAGTGTTTTTTCCAGGTCTTTAGAATCCATCTGGCCATGTGCCATGGTCATATCGACATCAGGACAAAGCCGACGCAACATCGCCATGATTTCTGGTAAGTCTTTAACCCGGTTATGCAAGAAGAAAACCTGGCCTCCCCGATAAATCTCATAATAAATCGATTCCTTGATCAGGTCACCATTAAAGGTCTTCACTTCAGTTTGAATCGGCTGTCGATTAGGTGGTGGTGTATTGATCACTGATAAATCCCGCGCAGCCATCAAAGAGAACTGTAATGTTCGTGGAATAGGAGTCGCCGTAAGTGTCAAGGTATCCACGTTGACCTTCAGGTTTCTCAGTTTTTCCTTTGCAGCAACGCCAAATTTCTGCTCTTCATCGATAACCAAAAGGCCTAGGTCTTTAAATTTTATGGCTTTATTCAATAAACCATGGGTGCCGATTAAGATATCGATCTTGCCTTCTTTAAGTTTTTCAATGATTTGGCGCCTCTCACGGTGCGTTCGGAAACGATTGAGGTAATCCACTTCAACTCCAAACTCTTTTAACCGATCATTGAAAGTCTGAAAATGCTGAAGCGCCAAAATGGTGGTTGGAACGAGAATAGCGACTTGTTTACCGCCAATAACAGATTTGAAAGCTGCTCGAACGGCAATTTCTGTTTTCCCAAAACCGACATCACCACAAATAAGGCGGTCCATTGGCCAGCTTTTTTCCATGTCGGCCTTGACGTCCTGTGTGGCTTTGAGCTGGTCAGGGGTATCTTCATAGATGAAGGAGGCTTCAAGCTCAGTTTGCATATAACCATCCTTCTGAAAGGCGAATCCTTTTGAAGCTTTGCGTTTTGCATATAGCTTGATCAACTCTGCTGCGATGTCTTTGACTTTTTTCTTGGTCCTACGTTTGAGGTTAGTCCATGTCTCTGAGCCGAGTTTGGTTAATTTTGGTGGCTTACCTTCCTTGCCAACAAATTTGGAGATCTTATGCAATGAGTTGATACTGACATACAACAAGTCGTTATCGCGATAAATGAGTCTCACCGCTTCCTGCAGGTGACCGTTGATGTTGATTTTTTCGAGTCCGGAATATTTTCCAACCCCATGGTCAATATGCGTTACAAAATCGCCAGGTCGAAGTTCCCGTAGCATCTTGATATTGAGCGCATCGCTTTTCGAGAATCCTTTTTTGATCCTGAATTTGTGGTAGCGTTCAAAGATTTGGTGATCAGTATAGCAGACTATCTTTTCATCAAGATCAATAAACCCTGAATGTATGGCCATTGGAATAGGGTGGAAGTCGAGGTTTGCACCCATATCCTCGAAGATGCTGTAAAAGCGTTTGAGCTGTCGAGGATTTCCTGTAAAGAGAAAGATTTCCCGACTTTCTGCCATATTAGTTTCCATATCCTTCACCAACAGCTCGAAATTCTTGTTGAAGCTGGGCTGAGGTTTGGAGTCAAAGGTTATCTTTTCTGCACCTTCTCCAAAAAGTGAGGTTTTGCTGAATTCCACAGAATGGTGGCTCAGGAGGTCCTCCATAATTTCCTTTGGGAAAATAAATGCCTTGTCTTTCAAGAATTCACGCTCAGCACTTTCCTCCATTTCGAGGACCGCTTCGGCCAATTGACCAGCTTTCTCGAAACAGATTTGAAGCTTATCCAGCAGTATTTGCGTGTCTGCCATCCAAACAGAAGTGTTTTCCGGAAGGAGCGTTAATAAGGACTCCTTTTGATCTTTAGAAAACTGGGTTTGGATGTTTGGTACAATTGATACCCGCGCAATTTTGCGTTTCGACAATTGTGTGGTGGGGTTGAAAGTACGGATGCTTTCTACTTCTTCGTCAAACAATTCAACCCGGTACGGATGATCATTCCCAAAAGAGAAAATATCGACAATTCCTCCACGGATCGAAAACTGGCCTGGCTCGTAAACGAAGTCCACCCGCTCAAATCCATATTCTACAAGTACATCGATAATTGTATCAACGTCAAGGGGCTCATTGATCTCGATATCGATACGACTCTTGTTCAATTCCTTGGGGGCAACAACTTTTTCGAATAACGCTTCGGGGTAGGTAACGATGATCTCACCAGTGGTCCTTTGGCTAACCAATTTGTTAACCGTTTCTGCGCGAAGCAGTACATTGCTATTGTTCAATTCTTCAAAATGGGCAGGCTTTTTAAAGCTGTCGGGGAAGAAAAGAATGTTCTTTTTGTCAAAAAGGTTGCTGATGTTATTGTGGAGAAAAGCAGCGTCGTCTTTAGTATTGGCGACGACCAACATGTTATGGGGTAATCTGAGAAAGGTTCCAGCAAGGACAAAGGAAGCCTGTGCGCCGATGGTTCCTGATAAAAGTAACCGTTTGGGCGTTTTCCGCTTAAGGGCGGCAGAGATTTGCTGCGTACGAGCGTCATCTCGGTATCTTTCCAGCAGGCGCTGCAAATTACTCACGGCTGCGAAGGTACGGTTAATGTTGTTGGGATGCAAGTTCGCTTCTATTAGTAGGCGGCAATTGCCAATACTCAATCTGCAATCTCACATTTAGTTTAAATGTTTTGAAGTATTCAATATATCCCATTGCTTAACCTCCGATTGCCCCTAATCCTTATTCGGCTGAGGTGTATACCTGAGATAGTCAGTCACCTTCTCAAACCCTTTAGGGAATTGTTCAGTGGCTTCTTCGTCTGAAACCGAAGGAACGATGATGCAGTTTTCCCCATCTTTCCAATTCGCTGGCGTTGCTACTTTGTGATAAGCAGTTAACTGCAAGGAGTCAAGGACTCTCAGGATCTCGTCGAAGTTGCGGCCAGTGGCTGCGGGGTAAGTCAGGGTAAGTTTAACGGTTTTGTCAGGCGCAATAATGAAGACAGAGCGGACTGTGTGCTTGCTGTCAGCCTCTGGATGGATCATGCTGTACAAAGTGGCCACTTCCCGGTTTTGATCAGCAATGATGGGGAAGTTTACTACAGTGTTTTGCGTTCTGTTGATATCCTTTACCCATTCGTGGTGGTCAGGCAGCGGGTCTACACTCACTGCAATGACTTTGCAATTTCTTGCAGCAAATTCTTCTTTCAATCGGGCAACTGTACCGAGTTCGGTTGTACATACAGGTGTGAAATCAGCAGGATGAGAAAACAGGATTCCCCAACCATCACCAAGGTATTCATGGAAATTGATGTCACCTTCGGTAGTTGAAGCTGTAAAATTGGGAGCGATTTCGCCTAGTTTGATAGACATAATTTTCTTTTTGAGATTATAAAATCGGTTGGTTAATTGCTAATGATCATAACATTAAAGTCAAGGGCAATGTTGCTGAAAAATCTTAAAAATGATGTGATCATGATCACTTTAAGAAAGTTTTAAGAATCATTTAATAAATGCAGAGTTGAAAGGAGAATACTCAACTGCCAATAATGGTTTAATTGCTGTTTTTCTTATTGCCTAGTGATTGATAACGAGTCTTGTAGAATAGACGGTCTGTGCATTGTTTTGGACAACAAGAAAGTAAACACCATTTGAAAGGCGTTGTGTGTTAATCTCGGCACTGGATGCAGTCAGCGGCATCTTTTCTATTTCTGCCTGACCGAAAGTATTGATTACCGAATAAGAAAGGTTGTCATAATATTGATTGCCCTCAATACTCAAAGTCGTGGCATAGTTTGCCGGATTCGGAAAGACAGAGATCTGACTTTCTACTTTCGTAAAAACAGCCAGAATCTTTGAATACTGAAACGTTGCATCCTGATCTACCATCTTGAGTCGGTAATAATTATAGCCTGGTACAGGATTTTTATCAATAAAGGAGTACTTGTTGGTCAGCCCCAGAGCGGGAATTGTCCCTATTTTTTGAAAGCCGCTACCATCCGGACTGCTTTCCAGCTCAAATCTGGCGAAGTTTATTTCCGAAGCGGTTTCCCATTCCAGTAGATTGGTTTTGTTGATATTTTTTCCGTAGAACGCGATTAACTCTATTGGTAACAGGGTTTGCAATGTGTCGCATGCCGATGGATTGGTGTTCATCCTGATAAACAGGTCGTCGAAATAACTGTCATTGTCTAGGCCGGCATTTCGTGTCCCTGTGAGGGTCATTCGAGCGGTACGCGCACCAATGGGTATGAGTTGGTTGATATCCGTTAAGACCCAACTTGATGTTTGATTACTGTAATTTGGACTTTGAAATAATGAATTCCCTGATCCGTCAAATAATTCAATATTTAGCTCAGGTAAGTCACTTCCGCTGTAATTTGACAGGTAACCTCCGAAATTGATTTGCGCATTGCCCAGGTCGATTTCTGTTGCAAAGCTACTGAGGTCAACATTCTGGTAGCATTCCGCGAAAGCGGCTTCATTGCACAAAGCGCCAACAGCAAAATAACGGTTACCCGAATGTGGATTAACGCCCGCACATTCCAGTGCCTGTAATGACTCCAAAAATCCGGTAACAACGGTCCAGTTTCCGGTGCCTGATTCTGCTCCTTCATTTTGTAAGAGATTTGCCGAAAGGCCAGAATTACCTGTGGCGAAAGGGGCAGGAGCTGACCAGTTACTCCATTTCAGGCTTTTGTCACGATAACGCACCCGCCAGCAATAACTGGAATTGGGTTGCAGGTTAGTCACTTCTTCATCAGTGAGATCGTCACCAGCCTGGAGATCGTTTTCAAAGTACCAGTTTTCATGTTGTTTCCAGCTATCGAGTATGGGGTTTGAAAAATCTGCGCAATTAGTGGACAGTTGCCAATGGGTCGCCTGGTGGCCATCTTCTGTATCAACAAAAGGTGATCCTTTTAACCGGATACAATCAGGACTTACAGTTTGGTTAATTGGGAACAGTGTTAACGGCTGATTGGGGGAAGCCCCATTTCGTTTAACAGTGATGCTATCTTGTAATTCGTTATCAAGTGTGGTAAAGGCGTCTCCGCGAGTATATCGTTTCAAGGTGAATTTGGGGTCTGCTCCCGCTTCTACTTCTACGAAAACAAAGCCATAATCATCCTGACTATTGGTGAATTCTTCGTAATCGGCTTGTGGGAATGCTCCCCAATAGTCAATCGCACCGCCGGCTGTCGCGACATTGACCATAAGATGTTGGTGGTCGCGCGACTGGCCGCGGGAATAGCCATGAGTATGCCCAAAAAAGTGGATACTTGGCTTTCCGCAGGTATTGGTAAAATCTTCTAGCAAAGTGACAATGTCTCCGGTGTAATTAGTCTCACCAGGAGTCCACAATTCAGATTTATGCGGATGGTGTAACTGGGCGAAGACAAAGTCAATATCAGGGTCTGAGCAGGTGGATTGAAGTACGTTTTCAAGCCATGTGGTTTGCTCTGCAATCCGGTATGGGCCATTGGAGTCTAGCCCGATTATCCGGAGATTGGAGTAATCTTTATACCACCAATGTTCTTCATAACCTGGCGAACCATTTTGGGGCAGATCAAAGTAACTGAAAAAGAAAGTACTGTTATTTTCATGGTTACCTGGAACAGGATAAACCGGGACGTGAGCAAACAGGGGGTGGGATGGATCAAAGAAATGGTCTTCCCATTGGTTGTAGGTTAATCCGTTTACAACGAGATCACCTGGGATCATGACAAAGCCAAGGTTGGCCGGAAGGTCACCTCCAAATTCATCCGAAATGTAATCAATTACACCATCGTGAACGATTTCAAAATATTTATTAGGTTGACTGCCATCGCGTTGCATATCACTCATGGCAATAAGATTAAAAGAAGCTTCATCAGATTGAAGAGGAGGGGTGATGAAATCAAAAATGGTAGAAATTGCAGTCCCCGTTATTACGCGATAGAAATACCTGGTATTTGGCGAAAGCCCGGTAAGACTAACGTTATGGATGACCGATGCCCCTGATCCGGTAAATGAAATACCAGAGGTGGAGTTACCCAATGCATTAGTGGTTCCCCACTCCACAGTAGATTCTGAACCTGATGAAGTTTCCCACATGATTTTTATGGAAGTTGTTTCAGCATCCTGTAAATAAGGTTGGACAATTAGGGTTTGACTGAAAATTACGGATGGAAACAAGACCAATGCAAAGAGGATCTTTTTGATTAATTTTGGCATTCTACGGGAATTGATATTCCACTTAATGTACTAATAATAAACCAAAGATGAGGCGCTTTTCATTCTTACTCGTAATTAGTCTCTTTTCCAGTGTTCAGTTAGCCGCGCAAACTGATGAAGATGCCTTCCAGATCAAAAAAATATTTGATACATCACTTACAGAAGGTAAGGCCTATGATTGGTTGTATGACTTAACCCATAATGTTGGTGCACGTCTAAGTGGTTCTCCTGGAGCAGCCGCTGCAGTTGAATTTGGAAAGCAGGTGTTTGATACACTTGGCTTTGACAAGGTATATTTACAGGAATGCATGGTGCCACATTGGGAAAGAGGCGAGCCAGAAGTGGTAAAAGTTGTTAATTCTGAAACAATGGGTTCAGTAGACCTCAATGCCTTGGCTTTAGGCTTTTCAGGTGCTACAGGCCCTGCCGGACTTACGGCAGAAGTCATAAAGGTCAATAGTCTTGAAGAGCTCCGGGCACTTGATGATGCCGCAGTTGCAGGCAAGATCGTTTTCTTCAACGGACCAATGGACCCTACGCAGGTCAATACCTTTTCCGCCTATGGAGGGGCAGTAGGTCAACGGTCGAGGGGACCTAGAGAATCTGCTCAAAAGGGTGCAGTGGGGGCAGTAGTCAGGTCAATGACCTTGAAGCTGGATGACGTTCCTCATAGTGGTGGCACTAATTTCGAAGATGTGGCACCCATTCCGGCCCTTGCAATTAGTACCAAAGCAGCCAATTTGCTGAGTACACTTGTCGACAATGAGCCTGTTCGACTTTACTTGCGGACAACATGTAAGCGACTTTCCGATAAGGTGTCTTATAATGTAGTAGGTGAAATTACAGGGCGTGAATTTCCAGATGAGATCATTTTGGTTGGCGGTCATTTGGATTCTTGGGATGTTAGTCAGGGCGCACATGATGATGGTGCCGGATGTGTCCAGTCCATGGATGTGATCCACATTTTTAATTTGATTGGTTATAAGCCGAAGAGAACTTTGCGCTGTGTTTTGTTTATGAATGAGGAAAACGGACAGGAAGGTGCGAAGGTTTATACCAATACCTCTAATGCGAATAACGAGCATCATATTGCTGCACTTGAATCCGACAGGGGAGGTTTTACCCCAAGAGGGTTTACCACAGAAGGCCACGATGAGACTTATAAAGACCTGATCAAGCAGGCTAAGCGGTGGGATGTTTTGTTGCAGCCCTATGGATTGATTATCAATGCCGGCGGTGGTAGCGGGGCTGATATTTCTCGCTTGCGCAGCCAGAAAGGCCTTTTGATCGGACTTTTACCGGATAGTCAGCGCTATTTCGATTTTCATCATGCTGCTAATGACAACTTTGACAAGGTCAACAAAAGAGAGCTTCAGCTCGGTGCCGGGGCTATGACAGCTTTAATCTACCTGATCGACCATTACGGCTTGACACCTGGGGCAGATACTGGTACGCATAAAGGCAAGAAAAAATAGCACCTGCCTGGTTGAATTAAAATAACAGACTAATTGTTCCGTTAATATTTGAAACTATAACTTATGTCGAGATGTTTCCTGCTTTTATTTGTCGTTCTTGTGACTATTGCAAGTTGTAAAGAGCCAGTTTACACACCAAAGCCTAGGGGGTATCCGAAAATTGAATTCCCGGATAAAGGATATGATCGATTCGATGCCGCGTATTGTGATTTCACTTTTGAAAAACCGATATATGCAGCAATCATTCAGGACACATTATATTTTGATGGGACACCCGAGCATCCTTGCTGGTTTAACCTGGAGATTCCTATCCTTAACGGAACTATTCACTGCAGCTACAAACCAGTCAATGAAAATAATCGTTTGGATGAAATGATCAATGATGCCTACAAGCTGGCTAATAAACACAATATTAAAGCCGACTTCATTGACGATTTCCTGGTGTCAAATTCGAATGGTGTGCATGGTGCTATTTTGGAAATAGAGGGTTCAGTCGCTTCGCCTTTCCAGTTTTATCTGACAGACAGCCTTTCACATTTCCTGCGAGGTTCTTTATACTTTAATTCACGGCCTGAACCTGATTCGATGGCACCAGTTATTGAGTTTGTTAAGCAGGATGTAATTCATATGGTTAATACTTTCTCGTTTCAGAAGCGATAGGGCTGTTTGCTGTTGGCAATGCGCAATTGGTTACCAGATCCTGGCAACGAGAATAGATACCGCTGTACATCCAACCTTTTAAACAAAGAAGCTAGGCAGCTTTAATCTTATCTGCTATCCCTTTGATTTGATTTGTATGTCGTTCGATATGGAGGATCATAAATTTTAAAGTCTGTGGCATTGTGAGTGGTCCGGCTATAGGATGTTTGAACACTGAGTAGTTCATTTTTTCATCCGGAAAATTATCGAGGATAACACTCAAGCCATCGCGAACAGTTTCCCATTGTACGATCATATCTTCCAAAGGTTTATCTCCTTTCGGGCTGAGCCGCTGATCAGGGATCTTGGCCTTAATTGGAGATTTCATCCAGATATTGAGGACTTTGCTTTTCATCCAACTTGTAAAACCTGGTTTACGAGTGGTGGTAGCAGGGTCATACTTCTTGAAAAAGGCCAATATCCCTGTTTCAGCTGTGAGGATGTGTTCAACCACTTGCAGCATGTTCCATTCTCCTTCAGCAAAATTGAACTGTTGGTCTGATTCTGTGTGGCGATCAACATTACCAATCATCGCTTCTTTGGCATTTTGAAGTTGATCAAATAAGGTGTTCAGGGTCGAATTTTTCACTTAAAACAAATTGGTTCGTGGTAGTAAGCCATCAAAGGTAAATAATAAATAGTCAAAATTTAAAACAATAAATTTCAAATTTACTTGCATTAATGAAACAAATTGTTTTATATTTGCTTTCGAACGTTTAAATCAAATAAAATGAAAAAAGAAGGAATTGAGGAGATCAGACGAAAATTAGAGCAACAAGTTGATCATGTTTCAGCTTTCATCCAGCGGATATGGTTTAAGGTAGCACTGTTAGGATTACTGGGATTTGTATTCACGCAAAAGGATTTGAGTTTTCATATCAATCTGAATACTATGGATCAGCCCCTTGCGAATATTAACGATAAAGCATCATTACCTTTTCTGACATCAGGACGGGAAAATACCCATTCCGGTACACCGGACAAAGATGAGTTTAGCCCACCTAAAATGACATCTGTTGAGCGAAAGGCAGCTAAGGGGCAATTAGCTTATGTTGAAAGATTCGCCCACGTTGCTCAGGCGGAAATGGTGAAGTATGGCGTGCCGGCAAGTATCACGCTTGCGCAGGGGATCCTTGAGAGTGGGTCGGGAAAGAGCCGCCTGGCAAAGGAAAATAACAACCACTTTGGGATCAAATGTTTTTCAAAAAAATGCCAGAAGGGGCATTGCTCCAATTTTGCAGATGATCATCATAAAGATTTTTTCAGGGCTTATTCTACAGCATGGGATAGCTATCGTGATCACAGTATTTTGCTGACTTCTAAGCACTATCGCCATTTATTGAAACTTGACAGGTCGGACTATCGTGGATGGGCGAAAGGGCTGGAAGCGGCTGGCTATGCTACTGCAAAAAATTATGGTGATAAGCTGATAAGGATTATTGAGACACTTGATTTAGTTGCGTATGATGAACCGTGATTTTAGTTGAGAGGAGGAGTGGATTTTTGAACCATATAAGGCATATAAGTTCATGTCAGGTTTGATTTGAGGGAGTGAGAGAGAAGAACTGATTCATGTGTTGGTCCGCCATACCATCAGGGTTTGGCGGACTTTTTTTACCTGAACTATTTACAATACAAAACAAATGACCAATTTCGAATATTTTTCTTTGCTGTATTTCTGGGTGATCATTCTCACCTTTGCAGCATATTATATCGCCAAGCGCTTCCTTTCGGTTAAACGAAAAGTGTCACTTGGCCCGCATTATCCTTTTGTGAAAGCGATGAGTATTTTGCTGATTGCCTTTTCGATCAGGCATGGCATGGCTGAACTTATCTTTCCATTGGCGATGGACTACATGGGAGCAGAATACACGCCTCCTGTTTATCAGAATTCAAAGGAAGCTATGGTGTTTTATGTGGCTGTAATGTTAATCGCTATCAGTTATGCTAATGTCTTGGGCAAACAGAATAACTAGCCAGGGTTCGATTAGGATTTTTTAGAGGTTTAGTTTTAGGTAAACGGGACAATGGTCTGAATGATGAACGTCGTTTAGTTGTTGGGCTTCGATCAACTGGTCTTTTAGATTATCGGTGACGGATTGGTAGTCGATCCGCCAACCTTTGTTATTGGCCCTTGCATTGAACCTGTAACTCCACCAGCTGTATTGCTGGAGTTCTGGATTTAGATGCCTGAAGGTGTCGATGAAGCCACTGTTGAACCATTTGGTCATCCATTCACGCTCTTCAGGAAGGAAACCCGAGTTCTTTTTGTTGCCTTTGGGGTTATGAATGTCCATCTCTGTATGAGCAACGTTATAGTCGCCAACGATGATGAGTTTTTCGCGTTCCTTTTTTAGTTTTTTGATCCATTTGAAAAAATCATTAAGGAATTCATATTTGAAGTCTTGCCTGATATCACCGCTTGTTCCGGAAGGGAAGTAGCAGCTAAGCACCGAAACATCTCCAAAGTCAGCTCGGATTATCCGGCCTTCTGAATCGTATTTGCTATTGCCCATTCCTATGACCACATTGTCTGGTTTTTCTTTGGACAAAATACCTACACCACTGTATCCTTTTTTCTCGGCTGAGTGCCAGTGGTGGTGGTATCCAAGAGCTTCGATCTCTTCGGCAGGCATCTGGTCGGGTTGGGCTTTGGTTTCCTGGAAACATATGACGTCATGATCGGTTTCTTTGATCCAGTCGAGAAGGCCTTTGCGGGTTGCTGCTCTGATGCCATTTAAGTTGTAGCTAATGATAGATGTTTCTTTCATGATAATTGATCCGTTTTCCAATGGGTTATTTTGTGCTCCTCCAAGAAGACCACCAGAGCAGCATTGATAAAAAAGCAGCAAGGATGAATCCACCTATGCTCAAATATGGCATCCCACTTTCAGTTGCCGCTGTTTTCCCTCTTGGGACTGTCATTACGATTGCCGAAGCCAGTAGCAAGCCGACGATAATCATGGTCAGCATCATGCGATTGAGGCCACGGTTAAGTTTATCTGTAACGGGCTCATATCCGTGGTGATCGATCTTTACATTGAGTTTACCTTTCCTGATATTTCGGGTGATCTCCTGGACGTCGATCGGAAAATTTCTTAAAAAGTAATCAAACTGGTTGAGCCTGAACAGTAGTTCATTGGTAATATTTTCTTTCGAGAACTTTTCCTTGAGTAATTTTTTGCCGTACGGCTTTATATACTCGTAGGTGTTAAATGTAGGGTGAATGGTTTTTCCAATACCTTCCAGGATAGCCATGGCTCGAAGTAACAAGAAAAGACTCCCCGGTACCTGCATCTTGTACTTGTAAATGATCTGTTGCAGGGCCATGGCCAGTTCGGCGATATTAATTTCCGAGACATTAAGGGTTGAATATTCCTCAATGATCTCATTAAGGTCCAGTTCGTAGGCTTTTCGGTTGGTGATTTCGTCGTGGGTAGCTAATTGTCTCAGGTTTCTCCCCATGCTGGCTGCATCCTGGTTAGCCATGGCAATCAAAACTTCGGCGAAGGCATATTTGTCATTTTTCATGAGCTTGCCAACCATGCCGAAATCGATTAGACCAATGGTGCCATCCTGTTGAATGATGATATTTCCGGGATGTGGGTCTGCATGGAAATAACCATATTCGAACATTTGGGTCATGTAGATGTCCATGCCTTGTTCTGCAATTTTTTCAGGTTGAAGGCCCCATGACCTCATGGTGTCTACGTCAGTGATCTTGCATCCCCTCATGTATTCAGTAACCAGTACTTTGTCAGAGCTGAGTGCTTTAAAAACATTAGGGATATAGAAGTTGACGTAATCTTTATAGAAGTCGCGGAACTGCTGGATATTGCGGGCTTCGATTGAATAACGCAATTCCTTTTGCATCGTTTTCTCGAATTCAAGGATGAAATCCATGGCATTAGTAATACCAAAGTTTTTTTCGAGCGTGTTTTGGGCTAGTCTTGCAGATCGTTTTAAGACTGAAAGGTCGCGTTCGATCATACGCTGGATGCCTGGTCGTTGGACTTTAACAACTACCTGTTCACCACTTTTTAGCGTGGCTCGGTGTACTTGTCCGATAGAGGCCGAGGCCAGTGGGTGTACTTCAAAGCTAATGAATAATTCGCTAATTGACTTACCTGCTTCTGATTCGACGATGTTTTTTGCTTTTTCAGAAGGGAAGGGGGCAACACTGCTTTGTAATTTCTCAAATTCATTGACGAGTTCGATAGGCAGAATGTCATGTCGGTTGCTCAGGACTTGCCCGAGTTTGACAAAAGCGGGTCCCAACTCTTCGAAAGCCATCCTGATGCGTTCCCAGGTTGTGTATTTATTGAATCTACCTTCTCCTTTTCCCCATCTGATCTTACGCTCTTTAGGTACCATGGAGCGCAACTGGAAGATAAAGATAACCTCTTCCAGCCTGTACTTTCCCAGTACCTGGATGATCTCTACAACCCTGTTGAAATCCTTGATATTTTGGTTGAACGCCATGAGCAATGAATTGGCGGTGCCAAAATATGAAAAAGATTACTCTTTGCTGCTTGCAGTCTTATTTCTTGGGTGGTGTTTTGCGGGTGCGGGAAGCTGTCGTCTTCTTGGTAGTAGTTGTAGTTTTCTTGGGCCTTCCTCTTTTAGCGGCAGGCTTTTTTGGTGTTAACTCTTCCACTTTGGCTTCCAGGGCTTCAATCCGCTGGTAGAGTTTTTCCATTTCGCCGGGTGAAGGTACTTTAAAGGTTTTAAAGACGTTGTCTACTACATCCTTGACCTTTTCTTCAAATTCTTTTTTCCTGGATTCGGTGTCTTCCTTCAGGTCATCTACGACCTTTTTGCCTTCTTCTTTGGTGATCTTTCCTTTTTCGACGAGTTCATCGATCCCTTTTTGGAGCTTTTCGGCGGTGGCAGCTACCATTCCAGCGCTAGTATAAATGATTTTTTTGAATAGATCTTCCATGTTAAAATGTGTTTTTCTGATAAAAAAGCCTTGCTGAATGTTCAAGCAAGGCTTTAATCTATGGAAACCCTATGAAGATTCAAGTTGAATCAATCCACAGATTATTTTATTTGTTTTTTCTGGTTCAAAAACCATAACTATTAATAAAACAGCGCTAAACCTATTAAAGTTCAGACTATTTTGGCAAAACTGCAAGCTCGTAAGTCGTTGTGTTTGAAGTCTGTGTGACAAAGAATTGTTATTGGTTTCTCTCCTTGTGCGACATAGGAGGAATCCGTTTACCTAGCTGGTTCAGGTTTGAATCGCTTTTGCATCCAATGATCGGCAAAGTAAAGGATCCAAGCTGTGACAAATACACCAAGTACTGTGGTGGTGGCCGGGTGATTGAACAAACTCCAGAGAGAGAATACTTTTGGAGTGTTGGGTTCTGCGAACACATGGGGATAAAAAATCGCAATGATAATTGCGTAGAAAGCAACAGTTCCGAAGCCACCAATACAGATTCTCTTCCAAAAAACGTTTAGCAATGGTTTGAATTGCTTGGAGACATCAAGTTCAATAGCTTCCATGATATTTTTTCCAAAACGGATTGAAGGTTTCATGCAGTCCATCTTCTTGATCTCCAGATGGAGAGAAAGATTGATTTCAAACTCTTCAAGGCATTTAGGACAATTTTTGAAATGCTCACGAATAGCTTTGATTTCTTCGGGATTCAGTTCCCCGTCGATATAATCCCAGATTTTTTGTTCGTTGCACTTTTTCATAACAATTCTTTAGTCTCCTTATGCAAAATGCTTTCTAAATGTTTTTTCAGTTTTATCCGGCTTCTGAATAGTTTCACTTTTACATTGCTGGCACTCAAGTTGGTGATTTCTGAAATTTCTTCAATCGAATTTTCGTGAAGGTAAAACAAAGTAATTACTGCTGCGTCATTTTCATTGAGTCGGTTAATCGCTTTGCTAATAAACTTTTTTCGGTCTTCATCACAAGTCTTTTGCCATTGAGTACGGTAAATACTGTCTTCAAAATCGAAATGGTAGTCTTCATTGTCTAAAGAGACTATCTGTCTCTTTTTCTTCCTTGAATAATCGATTGCAGTGTGATAAACAATCTTGTAAAACCAGGTACTAAATTTGGCCGTTTTTTGAAATCGGGCTAATTCTCTAAAGGCTTTAACGAATGCATCCTGGGCGGCTTCTTCAGCATCTTCTCTATTTTTTAATACTCTGAATGCCAGGGTAAAGGCGTAATCCTGATATTTATCGACCAAATATCTGAATGCCTGGTGCTTCCCGGAAAGCACTTGATCAATATATCGAAAATCATCAGCCATTACCTGTGAATATCTGACGAGCCTTGATCAAAACAGGTTACAAATATTCTGGCTTTTTAAATTTTGTGTTTCCCTTTGGAATTAACGAGCTAACGCAAAATCACTATTCAATGTTGAAAAAATCTTTAAGTTTTTTTGTAACCGACTTCGATTTCATCCCGTCTAAGACTGAAAAATACTAATAATTATGCATGCATTAGAAGCAGTAACAGCAATGGTGGCGATGACTTTCGGATTTGCTACCGTATTCGGAATAGCTTACATTTTCATCACCGCCCGTAACAGGGAAAGAATGGCACTCATCGAAAAGGGAGAAGATGCCACCTTATTTGAAAGGAAAAGAAGCGGAAGGGGTATTCTTAAATGGGGCTTGATCGCTCTTGGCCTGGGAATTGGTGTTTTTATGGGCAATTTTGTTGATGCCACCGGTTTGATGGATGCAGATGCCTCAATTCCAGCAATGTTATTGATTTGTGGCGGTGGCGCTTTACTTGCCTACTACCGCATCACGCAACAGGACAGTTATTAATCCTCAATTAATACTTCCTCTTCATAAAGTGGGAAGCGGGTCATCAATGCATTGACTTCGCCTCTTACTTTGTTGATGATATCCTCGTTATCAATATTTGAAACGACCTGGTCGATCCAATCTACTACCTTTAAGCAATCATCTTCATTTAGTCCTCTTGTCGTAATGGCCGGTGTTCCAATCCGGATTCCTGAGGTAACGAAAGGAGATTTATCATCGAAAGGAACCATATTTTTATTTACCGTGATATCTGCTTTCACAAGTGCATTTTCAGCTTCCTTTCCAGTAACGTTTCTCGAACGCAGATCAATCAACATCAGATGATTGTCTGTTCCTCCTGAAATGACATGATAACCTTTCTCGATGAAGGCATTAGCCATGACTTGTGCATTGGCCATGACTTGCTTGCAATAAGTTTTGAATTCAGGTTGCAGCGCTTCGTAAAACGCCACTGCCTTAGCGGCAATGATATGTTCTAAAGGACCACCCTGCATACCAGGAAAAACCCCACCGTTAAGGATGCCAGACATCTTGCGAAGCGTTCCTTTTTTGGTTTTTAGCCCCCACGGGTTATCAAAGTTTTTCCCCATAAGAATAAGTCCACCTCGTGGCCCTCTGAGGGTTTTATGGGTAGTTGTGGTTATGATATGACAATGAGGCATTGGATCGTTTAATAATCCGGCTGCGATCAGTCCTGCAGGGTGAGCGATATCTCCGAGTAGCAAAGCACCAACCTTGTCTGCAATTTCTCTGAATCTCTTGTAATCCCAGTCGCGGCTGTATGCTGATGCACCACAAACGATTAGTCTTGGCTTTTCGCGCAAAGCAATTTCTTCGACGTGATCCATATTGATCATGCCTGTAGTTTCCTCCACACCATAAAATGTTGCCCTGAAATGTTTGCCGGAGAAATTGACAGGAGAACCATGTGATAAATGGCCACCATGAGAAAGGTCAAAACCCAGTACGGTGTCGCCTGGTTTCAGACATGCGAGGAAAACAGCTGCATTGGCTTGTGCTCCAGAATGTGGTTGCACATTAGCATATTCAGCCCCAAAAAGCTCTTTTGCGCGGTCGATGGCCAGCTGTTCGATCTTATCAACGACTTCACACCCTCCATAATACCTTTTTCCGGGGTATCCTTCAGCATATTTATTTGTCGGACAAGAACCCATGGTTTTCATGACTTCATAACTCGTAAAGTTTTCAGAAGCAATGAGTTCGAGACCATGCCTTTGACGCTCTAATTCCTCGTTTAGTAGCTCGTAAATCCTTTTATCTTTAATCATTACAGAAAAATTTTGGCAAAGATACTTATTATTGCCTTAATGAAAGTCCTTATATACGGATGTTTTCTTGTGCTTCTCCTTTGTCCTGATAACGTATTTGCGTTAGTAGAAAGGCTGCGGTGTACCTGGTCTGAAGATCCTGCAACCACTATGACAATTGGGTGGGACCAGGTTTCGGGAAAACATCCTGTCGTATTTTATGATTACGTTGATTTTGGGTCAGATGTTTCTAAATATACTTTTAAACATGAGGCCGATCATTGGGTTTATTTCCGGGGCATGAATAATGTTTTTGCCCGGCTGGAAGGTCTGTTACCTAATACCAAATATTACTTCATGATTGTTGATAGTGAGGGAACGAGCAGACAGTATTCGTTTACCACATTGCCTGATAACCCGCACGAACGACTGTCGATAATTGCTGGGGGTGATTCGAGAAACAACAGAGATTCGCGTCAAAATGCCAATCAGCTGGTAGCCAAGCTCAAGCCTCATTTTGTAATGTTCGCCGGTGATATGACAGGAGGAGACATTAATCCGCAATGGAGAAATTGGTTTGATGACTGGCAACTAACCATTTCTGCCGATGGGCATATTACCCCGATCATTCCCGCAAGGGGCAACCATGAAGATTCGAACGAAACCATTGTCAACCTCTTTGACGCCCCATCACCTGAAGTCTATTACGGATTGACCTTTGGGGGTTATTTATTAAGGGTTTACACCCTGAATTCGATGATGGCAGCTGGCGGAGACCAGGCGGATTGGCTGGAAAGGGACCTTTCCTCAAATACCCATGTGATCTGGCAGTTTGCTCAGTATCACCACCCGATCAGACCACATACAGCGGGTAAATCAGAAAAGGAAATGCAATGGCAACACTGGGCTCCAAAATTTTTCAAATATGGGGTTGATGTGGTTGTAGAATGTGATGCTCATATGGTTAAATCAACATGGCCTATTCGACCATTTTCCGGTAAAGGACATGAAGAAGGATTCATTCGTGATGACGAAAACGGCACTATTTACATTGGAGAAGGATGTTGGGGCGCGCCATTACGGCCTAATAATGATGATAAGTCATGGACCAGGGCGAGCGGTAGCTTCAATCAGTTCAAATGGATATTTGTAGATGAGCAAAAAATTGAGATTAGAACGATCAAAACAGATAATGCGAACCAGGTAGGTGAAGTCTACGAACCTGATATCTTTTACCCGCCCTATAATCTCGATATCTGGCAGCCGCCAACGGGGTCATTGATCGAACGCTTTAATCCCAATTACATACCACCGAAGCCGCCGCCTGTTGTGGAAGAAATAGCTACACCCGTTTACACGAATGCCTTGAAGAATGTTGAGTTGTCACTACTTAAATCTAAATCAGTAAAAGTCGATTTACTAGTTTTAAACGAATCGGTGGAACTGACCTTTGAAATTCAAAGGTCCGCTAATGGGATTTTTTTTAAGACCATTGACACCTTGAGAAGTGAATCTCCTTCCGGAATGATAAAAACGTTGGAAGCGATAGATGATGAAGTGATTTTTGTTAATGTGCCCGAAGCTTACTACAGGGTGAAGTATTATTCTAAGAAGACTCCGGAGCCTTTGTTTTCAGAAGTGGTTAAAACCAAAATTCCATCCTGGAATGATTATGAGATCATCGAAGCACACGATGAAAGCAAGCTTGTGAAAGTGTGGTACCAATTGGACAATTCACAAGACGTTACCCTTTCCATATACAATTCAAGTGGATTGCAGATGCTGAGTAAAAGATATGAAGAACAGGAAAAAGGAGACTACATGCGTGTGCTAAACTTAAGGAATTGGACACCAGGTACTTATTTGATGCATTTAAGGACAGGGGCAGGAGAGGTCATCAAGCGAATTTTGGTGCCCAAATAGGCTTGATCAATCTTTCTTTTCGTCTTTTTTCTTTTTCTTTTCTGTAAGATCAACTGAGAAAATTAATTGGATTACATGCCTGTTTGCGGGATTTGGCTCGTTCAGTTCTTTTTGATAGAAATAGGCAAGTTTGACTTTGTTCTTTTTGGCGAGATCGTAATTAAAGCCAACGAAAAAACGATAAGCCCGCCACTCATTTTCCTCATTCGTATAGCGGTAAAAAACTTCTGTTGATACGAATGGCTCAATGTCAAGTTTCTTTTTGGTGTATGCCAATGTCAGCTTAGGTCGAAAGATGTTAATCGCGGAGCTATTTCGGACATACTCATGTTGGGTTCGGGCCCGGGCAGTAAATTCGAGGTTGGCTTTTTCAATATCCTTTTTGTACACAAAGTCGGCGGAGATACGATTCCGGTTATTTGTTGGTGTGAGGGTAAAGCGGTATCCCGCTGCTACTCTGAATTCTTTTGTAATCTTATACTGAGACTTAAGGTCTAATACGTTTGATTTGAAAGTAGATAAGTTGTTGCTCAGCCTTACCTGATCAGAAACCTCAAACTTTAGCTTGTCAAAAAATTCCCGTTCAAGGGTAATGCCTTTCCATATCTCTGCATCTTTTGTTTGGGCATAAGCTGTAAATGGTATGGCTAGAATGCCAAAGAATACCACTAGTGTCATGACCAGGGAATAAACAGAGGCATCGGAACGGGAAAAGGAATTAAACATTGAAAGTTAGTTATCAGGGATGAACCTCTTCGGGCATGGTCTTGATTTCTGCTTTTTGCAGTTGTCCGGATGAGGTTTTATCATTGGTTTTATTTAAGGCAGGACGGTAGGTTACCTGGAGTTCGGCTGAATCAGTCATATAGTTTAACATCAGAATTTCAATGCCAAGCACTTCAACACCAAACCTGGATTCAAGATCAGCCTTAAGCTCATCAAAACGATTAGCATTCACCAATTGGATGTTTTCATACCTTATCGCAGTTGTTTTGACTGATTTTTTCAGAAAGGTATGTTCTGCGATCAATACAGTACCTAGTATAGCAAGATTGATAATAACCAGTTCTATGATTGGTATTCCTGCGTCAGTTACAGAGTTTAATACTCCAAGCGAGACGACTACAAACAGGTAAGTCATTTCCCTGATCTCTATGGTCATGGTACGATAGCGCATGATCGAGAATAAAGCAAAAAGACCAAATGCAAATCCAAGACTAAGGTCTACCTGTGTCATCAGGAAGCACAAAAAGAAGATCAGGACGTTGAAGATAAAGTAGGTAAAGGCAAATTCAGGTTTGTCCTTACTACGCATGTACCCCAATTTGACGGTGAGGAAAACAACAAGAAGATTGAACAGGAATTTAAGTGCAATCACTTGCAAAACTGCCCAATCAGCGGCCTTTCCAACTACATTAACTTGCAGTAAGAGTTCTGTAATAGTCATTACCAATTATTTTTGAAATGCGTATCAATTTTGGTTTGAATGCATTTCGCTTAATGCCGCTGAAAGTAGATAAAACTCCAAGGCAATATTTGCTTATTCGAATAGGATAAACCTGATGCTGATGTAATGTTTCTATCATCGGAGAGAGCCTGTCAAACCGTTTTTGTTTGACTTCGACAATTACCATTTCCGGATGTTCGACCAATTCATCTTTATCAAAAGGTTTGAAGCCCAAATTCATATCGATGGTTACCCGCTCTGAAAAGTTACGATGAACCAGTGTGATTCGGTCAAAGTTGATCCAGAGTGAAGGGTGAAGGGTTTCGGGGTCAACCAAAGTTTTTTCACTGAGAAAAGCTTTCGACACCCGTCCCATACTTTGCTCAATACCAAAGGTCTCCATCCTTTTTTTGACGGTTCTCCTTTTGTTGTTTTTGTACTTTATTTCAAAAAAATGAAGGTCAGACCCCAAATAACTTCTATACCGGAATTTATACCGATTGAGCTTGCCATTATGGTGCTCTTGGTAGGCATCAAGATTTTTCGTGTCGTAATAAAGAGAATTATACCCATGCAGACGTTTACCCTTGATCTCAAGGACGAAGTAATCGTTCGCAACAGCTTCTAGCACAGACTCAAGTTCATTGAATTTCAGGATCAGCTTGGTGTCCTGCCGATTCATAAGCCTGACCTGGTTCATTTCTTCCAGGAAAATGCCATCGAACTTTTTTAGAGTGTTATACATGCTGCTTGAGTTCCGTCACTTTACTTGGCTAATCAATGATAGTGATCGTAGGCACTTCAATAGTTTGACCTCTTCCATCAATGGTCACTTTCTCCATAACAACGTCTTCACCAGAGTCGCAGGTGTCACATTTTGAATAGCAGAAAAGCGTATAATCACCAGGATAGAGATATTTGAATTGATAAGTGCCGTCGAAATGCGTCCTTGTCAAATCATCAAAAATAGGGCTGTCACCATAGATAACGTAAACCCTGTAATCCGATTTCCAATATTCACCCTGGTATTCACCATCCTGGTTGGTGTCAATGGCGTAGACACGTCCGATCAATGTGGATGTTCCACCTTCACCAGGTGGCTTCTCACAACTTTGTAATGCTGATAAAAACAGCAAGAATGCTAAAAATGACCTCCAATACATAACTGCAAATCTATACTTTTCACTTTAAATTTACGTTAAAGACACATTTCTTTCATTTCGTCCCTGAATTACTGCCTTTACCGAGGGTGGTTTACAGTCATTTTTACCTTCAGGTGACAAACTGGTGAGATTTGATGTGGCTTAGTCCGGGATTTTGCTAACTAATCATGCTCCACGACATTCTTAAATGCCCTGATGCTTCTAGGAAACGCCTGAGTGGATTATGATGTGGCTTCTTCAAATCGGGGTCATCCTCAAGTACCCTTGCTGCCAATTCGCGGGCTGTTGACAAGACCTGAGCATCCTTCACGAGGTCCGCAATTTTAAATTGAAGTAACCCACTTTGCTGCGTACCCTCAATATTCCCCGGACCGCGTAATTTCATGTCTACTTCGGCAATTTCAAATCCATTATTGGTGCGAACCATTGTTTCTATTCTTGTTTTACCATCTTTAGTCAACTTGAAGCTGGACATCAGGATGCAATAGGACTGATCACCGCCTCGGCCCACTCTGCCTCTAAGCTGGTGCAATTGGGATAATCCGAATCGTTCTGTGTTTTCAATGATCATTACCGTCGCATTGGGTACATTTACGCCTACCTCGATAACGGTGGTTGCCACCATGATCTGTGTTTCCCCCTTAACGAAGCGTTGCATTTCATAGTCTTTGTCAGCGGCCTTCATTCTGCCGTGAACGACGCTGATCTGAAACTCCGGTTTAGGAAATTCGCGACTGATAGATTCATAACCAGCCATAAGATTGTTGAGGTCTTCGAGTGCCTCAGCTTCTGATTCCTCGATGAGCGGGTATACGACATAGATCTGGCGACCCAGAGCAATTTGTTCTTTCATGAAACCAAATACCCTTAACCTGTTATTTTCTGTTTTATGGAGGGTGATAATCTCTTTCCTGCCTGGCGGTAACTCATCGATAATTGAAATGTCGAGATCGCCATAAAGGGTCATGGAGAGGGTGCGCGGAATTGGGGTAGCCGTCATGACAAGAACGTGCGGTGGTAATATCTCGTCGGTTTCGGGGTGTTTGCCGCCTTTCTTCCAGAGACTGGCTCGTTGAGCAACCCCGAATCTATGTTGTTCATCAATTATTGAAATACCGAGGTTTTTGAACACTACCCAGTCTTCAATAAGTGCGTGAGTCCCTACAAGGATGTGGATGTCACCCTGTTCGAGCAAGGCAAGTAACGTTTTACGTTTTTTTCCTTTTACAGATCCCGAAAGGAAACCGATATTGATGCCCATGCCTTTCACCATTTCGGTAAGCGACTGGTAGTGCTGCTGTGCCAAGATCTCTGTTGGCGCCATAAGGCTGGCCTGGAAATTATTGTCAAGGGCGATGAGCATAGTCATTAGGGCAACGATGGTTTTCCCACTGCCGACGTCACCCTGGAGGAGCCTGTTCATATGTTTGCCATCACGCAGGTCGGCCCTGATTTCTTTCAAAACCCGCTTCTGGGCATTGGTCAGTTCAAAAGGTAATTTTTCTGAAAAGAAGGTGTTGAATTGTGTCCCTACTGTTGCAAAGACATGCCCTTTCAGTGCTTTTTTCCTGTTATTGCGTGTTCGCAAAATTCGGAGTTGGAGGAAAAATAATTCTTCAAACTTTAATCGCTTTGAAGCTTCTTGAAGTGCCATTCTATCTCCAGGGAAATGGATATCGCGCAACGCTTTGCTCCTTGTCGGAAGACGCAGTTTTTCGAGAAAGTAGTTGGGAAGGGTTTCCTCGATTGGTATATCCTTAAGCTTATTGTGCAATACCAGCTGGATTTTTCTGAGGCCCTTGGTGTCGAGGCCTTTCCCGTCGAGTTTTCCTGTAGTGCTGTATACCGGATCGAGGTTGGGGGATTTTTTTGCCGCTCCGTCGGAAACGAGCTCCATCTCCGGGTGCACGATGCTCTTTTTGCCTTTAAAGGAGGAAATTCTTCCGTAAATTATATACTCCGAACCTACCTGAAGTGATTTTTCAAGCCAGGTAACGTGCTGAAACCAAACCAATTCAATCGAGCCGGTATCATCTCTGAATTTTCCGGTTAATCTTCTTCTTCTGCCGCTTCCAAAACTATCAATTCGACGTAGAATACCTCTTAACTGCACGGCCTGGTCAGCTCCGCTAAGATCCCGTATTTTATGGAATTTCGTTTTATCGACATAACGAAATGGGAAATGCATGAGCAGATCTTTGAATGTAAAGACCGACAATTCCTTATTCAGCGTTTCAGCCCTTTTGGGGCCAACGCCTTTTAAGAATTCAATCTTAGTGTCCAGAGGGTTTTTCGAGGCCATTTTTTGCCAATTCAGACCAATTACAGCGGTGAAAACATTTAAATTATGGTGAAATGGCAAAATAATATAATTGTGTACTAATTAACTTGAAACTATTGAACTTTTTTTGCTTCAGTTTCCTTATCTTAAACATAGATCGTAAGTCAATGGACATAGAACTTACGAAGCAATAACGCAAAGAGCGAAATAAGAATTCCGTATCTTTGCAACAGGGACATTTTTCAAGCCTTATTTTTTCTTTAAGGCTTACCAATTAAAATATCCATAAGATGGAATCAAAACGTCAGCTACAGTCTGCATCACTGATCCAAAGACAGGTATCAGAAGTATTGCAGCGGGAAGGACGCTATATGTATGGAGATGCACTCGTCACTGTAACCCGGGTCAAGGTAACTGCAGACCTCGGTCTGGCGAGGGTCTACCTGAGCATTTATAATACAAACAACAAAGAAGCCGTTCTCGAGGCTATTTTACACCATATTGACAGGATTAAGCAAGCACTGGCCGTCAGAATCAGGAAACACGTCAGGAGAGTGCCAGCTCTCGAATTTTTCCAGGATGATACGCTTGATGAAATGTACAAGCTAAACGAGATCTTTAACAAAATTGAAGCAGATCGTCAAAAGCTTGAAGCAGAAAAGAAACAGGACGAAGACAATGCCTGAAACAGGATTGCGTTTCATAATCAATGAATCTGCCGCTTAAAATAGCCCGCCGTTATCTGTTCTCCAAGAAATCGACTAATGCCATAAATGTCATTTCCGGTATTTCTGTGTTTGGAATAGTTGTAGGTAGTGCCGCACTGATTCTCGTACTTTCCGTATTTAATGGATTTGGAGATTTGATTAGTGGTCTATACAATGCCTTTAACCCGGATGTAAAGATTACAGCTGTGGAAGGCAAGGTATTTACACCTGATCCTGATAAGATGTTGTCGTTAAATGAGCTCAAGGGAGTTTATGCCATTTCTGAAACCCTTGAGGAAAACGCCATGTTCGATTATGATGGCAACAAAGACTTTGGGCGTATCAAAGGTGTAGACAACAACTTTGTTAAGGTGACGTCAGTTGATACTACGGTAATCAGGGGGCATTATGCACTCACCGTAGATGAGATAGAATATGCAGTAATCGGACTTGGTATGGAAGGTAAGCTGGCCGTTAATATTGGAGATATGTTTACCCCACTCAAGGTTTATATGCCGAAACGGAAAAAAGTAACCGGCTTGCAGGATCCACTGAAAAGAGGCCTTCTGCGTCCTGCAGGAACCTATGCCATTCAAAATGACTTTGATGGTCAATATATCATCACTTCTTTAGCCTTTGCGAGAGAGATATTAAGTTATAATAACAATGAGGTCAGTTCATTGGAGATGAAACTACAGCCCGGGGCAGACTCCAGAAAAGTGATTAAGGCAATTAAAGAGATAATGGGGGAGGATTTTGAAGTCAAGAACCGTTATCAGCAAGACGAAGCATTTTTCAAAATTATGAACATTGAAAAATGGATTGCCTATGTAATCCTCAGTTTTACGCTTCTCCTTGTGGCATTTAATATGGTCGGGTCACTTTGGTTGCTGGTCATTGAAAAGAAACAGGATATTGCCATCCTAAAGTCGATGGGTGCCACGAGTCAGCTTGTCAGGAATATTTTCCTCAGTGAAGGTTTGTTGTTATCCCTTTTGGGTGTGGGTATAGGCTTTTTCATTGCTGTTTCTTTATGCCTATTACAACAACGGTTTGGCTTGATCATGTTACAGAGTGGAGATTCCTTTCTGGTTGATGCTTACCCGGTTAGTATGAAGCTTCGCGATTTTATCCTGGTATTTGTAACAGTCCTTGTTATTGGCTCAATTGCCTCATTACTTCCAGCTATGCGTGCTGCTCGGATTGAAGGGGTCGTCAGAGGAGAATAAGAGGCTTCAGGTTCCCTTTTTATTTAAGGAACGGGAGTTTTACGACTTCTGCTTTGAGTTGTTTGTTTCTTACGGCTATGTAAATCTCTGAACCAGGGCCGGATAGTTCTTTTTTGACGTAGCCCATGCCGATTGCTTTACCTAGTGAAGGAGAGTGGGTGCCTGATGTTACCTTCCCGATGTTGTTGCTATTTTCATCAAAGATATCATAACCATGTCTTGGAATGCCACGATCGATCATTTCAAATCCTACCAGTTTGCGGGTTACTCCTTCTGCTTTTTGTTGTTCGAATATTGGTTGTGAGTTGAAATGTCCTTTTTTGACTTTTGTGATCCATCCGAGACCGGCTTCGATAGGGGAGGTGGTATCATCGATATCATTCCCGTAAAGGGCATAGCCTTTTTCAAGACGAAGTGTATCACGGGCTCCTAATCCAGCTGGCTTAATGCCGTATTCGGCACCAACTTCCATTACGGCATCCCAAACTTTTACAGCTTCCTGGTTGTCAAGGTAGATCTCAAATCCTCCGGATCCGGTATAGCCTGTAGCTGAAACGAGAACGTTATCAACTCCTGCAAATCGTCCTTTCTGGAAAGTGTAGTACTTCATGTTTTCCAGATTGATCTCAGTGAGTGGCTGCATTGCTTCCGCTGCTTTCGGGCCCTGGATAGCCAAAAGGGCTGACTTATCGGAAATATCGATGAGTTGTGTATCAAAAGTGTTATGTTGTTCTATCCAGTTCCAGTCTTTTTCGATGTTGGCGGCATTAACAACCAGCATGAAAGCCTGTTCGCCTACTGCACACATGTCTTCTGGCAGGCGATAGACTAGGAGGTCGTCTACGATGCCACCTGCCTTATTGGGCAAGCAAGAATATTGGGCATCTCCAATCTCAAGTTTTGAGGCATTATTGGAGGTGACCAATTGAACGAGATCAAGTGCCTCTTTTCCCCTTACAATAAACTCTCCCATATGTGAAACATCAAATACGCCAACGCTTTCCCTGACGGCGGAGTGCTCATCTTTAATTCCTGTATAAGAAATTGGCATGTTATAGCCTGCGAATTCTGCCATTTTTGCGCCAAGGGCGATATGTTTTGCTGTTAATGGTGTCTCTTTCATATTCAATATTTCGAGGTTAAGCGCTATTGATTTTTTTGCTCTGCAAAAGTACATGAAAGTTTCGATTAAGGACTATTTTGTGAGTATGAAGATTCAAGATCCAATTCCTCTTACCGACCTTGCCCAATTTCTTGAAGCCGAGATAATTGGTGAACCTGATGTAATCGTTTACGGAATCAATGAAGTACACCGTGTAGAGCAAGGTGATATTACCTTTTGTGATGTACCTAAATATTTCAAAAAAGCCTTCCGTTCTATGGCTGCTGTAGTGATTGTGAATGAGCGGGTATTGGTGCCCAATGAGAAATCGCTGTTGCTCTGTGATGATCCATTCTCTGCATTTAATAAACTGATCCGAAAATTTAGGAATGTTGCTCCTTTGTCGGCTGCCATCAGCAAGTCGGCCCATATTCATCCATCCGCGATTATTGAGCCCAATGTGGTCGTAGGGAACAATGTAAATATTGGGGCCTATGCTCATATCAAGGCCAATGTGGTGATCCACGATAATTGTATGATCGGAGAGCGGACGATAATTCATTCTGGAACCACAATTGGTGCCGATGCCTTTTATTTTAAATCCCGAAAGGATGGTTTTGAAAAACTTGAAACCTGCGGTCGTGTCATCATTGGTGACCATGTAGAAATAGGGGCGTGTTGTACAATTGATAAGGGCGTTACTTCTGATACGATTATCGGGAGCGGGACCAAAATTGATAACCAGGTACATATTGGCCATGGCGTGATCATAGGAGAAGAATGCTTAATAGCCGCCCAGGTTGGTATTGCCGGGAAATGCATTATTGGAAGACGGGTAAAATTATGGGGTCAGGTGGGTGTGGCCACAAGACTGAAGATTGGAGATGAGGCAGAAGTTTATGCACAATCAGGTGTATCGCGCGATTTGGAAGGGGGAAAGGCTTATTTTGGTTCTCCTGCTGTTGTGGCACAAGAATGGTTTAGTGATTACAGGGCGATGAAACGGACGCCTTATGAGATATTGCGGATCTTGAAGATTTTGAAGAAGTAGCGTTTAAAGGTAAATCAGAACTAAAAAAGTTTGCCTTGTTCTGCTATTGGTAATAGTCTGAATGACATACGGTGATGTTTTGTGGGGCCATGTTGACGGATTGCCTCGCGATGGGCAGCTGTGGGATATCCTTTGTTGCTGTCCCAATGATATTGTGGAAAGTCTTTGTGGATCTTTTCCATATACTCGTCCCGATAGGTTTTGGCGAGTACTGATGCTGCTGCTATTGACAAGTATTTTCCATCTCCCTTTATAATGCAGTGGTGTGGAATACCTTCATAAGGATTAAATCGATGGCCATCGATGAGGAGGCTTTCAGGTCTTTGCTCCAATTGGTCGATGGCGCGGTGCATGGCCAGGAATGATGCGTTTAAAATATTGACTTTATCAATCTCTTTAGGCCATACCATTGATACTGCCCAAGCAATGGCTTTCTCTTTAATTATGGGTTGCAACTGCATCCTTTGATTTTCTGTAAGTTGCTTTGAATCGTTAAGCACTGGATGGCTGAAATCAAGGGGAAGAATCACTGCAGCAGCGCAAACCGGGCCTGCCAGGCAGCCTCTGCCAGCTTCATCACAACCTGCTTCGGTAAGGTTTTTGTTAAAAAAAGGTAGCAACATTTTTCTGATCTGAAATAAAAAATCAACTAAATTTAGGAAATGTACCGCTTGTTACGCCAAATCGGGTTACTTCTTTTTTCCTGTTTTGCTTTTGTGAGCTTCGGGCAAAACATTGATTATACCTACTACAAGTCAGGAATAAAAGCCAAAAGTCAGAGTGATTTTGAAACAGCGATTGATGATTTTTCCACCTTTATTAAAGAATTTCCAGAACACGCAAAAGCTTATTATTTCAGAGGATATTGTTACCTCTACAATGGCGATCATAAAGAGGCTGTAACGGATTTCAAGAAATATGTCGAGTTAGAGCCTAAAAATGTAGAAGCCTCTTATTCTTTGGGGAAGGCTTTTTATGAGATGGGGAGTTACGAAGAGGCTGAGCGTAGTTTTTCACGTGCACTTGATCTTAATCCAAGGCATTTAAAGTCTATCAATGATCGTGGCATGGCCAAGTGTATGCAGGATGATTTCTATAGTGCCCTGGAAGATTTTTATCTGGCGATTTCTATCGATTCCACTTTTGCCATGGCTTATTGTAATGCAGGGGCAGCCCGTTATTTTAGCCAAGATATCGCCCGACCGGTTAAAAAAGACTTGCTCATTGCCAGGGACTGGTTTGATAAGGCCATAAAGGTCGAGCCCAGACTGTATTTGGCCCATTATAATAGGGCTGCGGTAAATTTCTTTCTTGAAGAATTTGAGATGGCCATCGAAGACCTCAATCAGACAATAAGAATATACCCAACCAATCCAATGGCCTATTTTTACCTTGGAGTTGTTTATGGAGAAATGGGTAATGCCGCTCGTGCTATTGCCGAATTCCAAAAGGCGCTTAAGTTGGATCCATCGCTAAATTATGCTTATGAAGAGACCGGGCATTTGTATAGAATGATTGGTAATTATCCCAAGGCACTCGAAAGTTATTACCAGGCCAAAAGAGCAAATCCTGAAGTTTCGAAGATGTACCTCGGGCTTATGGAGTTTGAGATTGCACGTGTGTATGCTTTGATGAAGGATTCTGGTTCAATGTATTCTGCCTTGAAAGCCGCACAAAAGCATGAAGTCTTCAAAGACCGAAAAGTGTACCAAACCTTTCTTGGTAATAAAGAATTTAAGCCTTTCCGGCACGAAAAGCCCTTCCAAAACCTTTCAAAATCACTCTCCAAAATCAAAAAAGAGAATAAATTTCTGATCGCTGAACTCCGGTGGTTTCGCATGAGAAATTAAGGTTCAACGTATTTTTAAGTTATAAAACGTAAAAAATAGTTGTATGGCTGAAAAAAACGTTTTATGTTTGTGTTGTAAAACGTAATTCATGAAGCGACTGACCAAAGCAGAAGAACAGGTAATGCAGATCATTTGGGATCTCGAAAGATGTACCGTAAGAGATATTATTGAGCAACTCGGAGACCCTAATACTCCTCATAGCACGATTTCTTCCATCGTAAGGATCCTTGATAAAAAGGGATTTCTCGGGCATAAAGCCTATGGAAGGACCTATGAATATTTTCCGCAAATATCTAAAGAAGATTATTCAAGTCAGAGTCTGAAGAGTTTTGCAAAAGATTACTTCGATGGTTCTGTAAAGCGAATGGTTTCATTTCTGGTACAGGAAAATGATATGGACCTGAAGGAATTATCAGATATCATGAATCAATTGGAATCATCAGATAATAAACAGAATAATGAATAGCCTGATCTATCTTTTTGAAGTAACGATTTGTTGGGCTGTTTTCTATGGCCTGTATATCCTTTTGCTTCGTAATGAAACCCGATTTGGTTTAAACAGGGGATATCTCATGATCACCTTGTTGTTGGGTATTTCTTTGCCTCTAATCAATTTCTCTTTTCCCGGAGGAGAACAAGGGCAGGTTTATATCGGTGGTATTTACTCTGGCATGTTAGCTGAAGTAGAAGTTATGGGCACTACTGTAGCAGAATCAGGTCCGGCTTTTTCAATAATTAAATTCGTATATCTTGGTGGCGTAATTATCTGTCTTACAGGATTATTACTTGGGTTTTGGCGTGTAGGGCAGTATTTGAGACGATCCGTTATTGAGCCAAAATCCGGATATGTTCTGGTTCGGACTCCAAAGAATCATGCTCCTTTTTCTTTTTTCAATATGATGTTCCTCAGTTCAGACTCTGGAATGGAGGCTGAAGACGAAGTCCAGGTCATTAATCATGAATTAGCCCACATAAGGGAGAAGCACAGTTTTGATGTATTGATCACAGAATTGTTGCGGATTTTATTCTGGTTTCATCCAATGGTCTATTTCTACCAGCGGTCTATTCGTAATACGCATGAATTCCTGGCCGATGCAGCTGTTCTACAAACAACGCCAAAGGCGCGCTATGGTCGTTTGTTGCTTGAGCAGTCCTTATCAGGGCCGCATCTGGTCAATCATTTTAATAAATCACAATTAAAACAACGTTTAACAATGATGACTAAAAATAAATCGAGTCGATTTGCACTCGCAAAGTATTTTCTTGCTATTCCGGTATTTGCTTTTTGTATGATGCTTTTCTCATTTAGCAATGCTGAATATCCAATCTTCCCAGAAAAATTAAATGAACCAGTTGAAGCATTTGGTGGAGAAGTTGATGAATTGCCGCGTTTCCCGGGCTGTGAAGGTAATGAAGGAACTGCGAAGGATATTTCCAATTGTGCGATGAACAAGATGATTACCTATGTCGGAAGCAATCTGAAATACCCGAAAGATGCTCGAAAAGATGGTGTTGAAGGTATGGTAGTTGTAAGCTTTATAGTAGATGCCAACGGAGCTATTAAGAAGCCTTCAATCGCGAAAAGTCTTTCCAATTCTTGTGATAAGGAGGCGATGAGAGTTGTGGCCAGTATGCCTAATTGGATACCGGGTAAAAAAGACGGAAAGTCAGTTCCGGTTGAAATGAAATTACCTTTTAAGTTTAAATTGTAGTCAACTAGAGTTTTTCTAGTTTCCTTACAAGTTTGCTGGCCTGTGCGGCATAAAATCCCTGCTGGCTGGCAATGAATTCCGAAACCTCACGACATCTTTCTATATCATTATTGCGTAATAGTGCCAGGGCCAGGTACCAGTTCGCATCTTCTGCATACTGAGTATCTGATTGGCTGGACAGTTTGTCGAGTGTCTTGATGGCTTTTTCAAGTTGACCTGTTTCAAGGTGAGACAATCCGCCAAATAACAACGCTGTGGGGTTTTTTCCGTCCAGTTTTAAGAGCTGATCAAAAATGTCTGCGCTTGCTTGAAAGTCTTTTTCATTATAGGCTTGCCATGCGTTTTTGGTCAGTTCCTTTATCCTGGTTTCATCTGCATTCCTGGTGGTAGGATCCGGCATTTTGAGATACTCGTAATTGGTCTCATATATAGCTGCGGTGTTACCTTTTGGTTTGGGCAACAGGAATAGAATGGCAAGTATCAATGCTATGGAAGCAGCGGTAGCGATCAGGGGTTTAACACCAATAAGCAATTGACGTTCCTTTTTGGGTTGGCGGATATCCTTATCGTTAAGCCCTGGTATCTTTAGATTATCCAATTCATTAAGCACCTGTGTCGGCTCTTCTACTTTTAACCAGCCTTCCACAGCGGCATTACAAAGGGCACAATCTACCAAATGCTTTTCAATCTCATAAAGCTCCTTTTCCGGAAGGGAAGAGTTAATGTATCCCATAATCTCATCCTGGGAAAGACACTGTCTTTTTTCAAAAATCTCTTTCATGGATTAGCTTTTCTTTTGATTTTTCAGGAGAAGGGTCTTTAATCGTTTTTTGCCATTCTGTAGCAGGCTTTTTACCTGTTTTTCCGTGATTCCTGTTACTTCTGCTATTTGCTTGTATCTCATTTTTTTGAAATAAAATAGTTCGATACAGGTCTTCTGATCTTCATCAAGAGCGGCAATAGCGTTTTTAAGATCTGATTCATTAGGTTTTGATTCGTCTTCATTTAGTAGACGGACAAACTCTTCATTTTCCACACTTTGAGGGTCATTTATTTTTTCCTGCTCGTAGTTTTTTTGTAGCGTTACCTGTTTTCTCTGTTTTTGGATATAGTCGAGGCAGGTATGTTTGGTTAATGTAAATAGCCAGTTAGGCAAATCGCGGATGGGTTTCGAAGGTTTCAAATTCAGGATTTTTTCGAAAACCAGCATAGTGGCATCCATACTATCGTTCTTGTCGTCGAGGTATTTGGTGCAAACACCAAAAACAAGAGATCGGTATCGTCGAAAAATATCTTCGAATATGGCTGGGTCACCTGTAGACAGGTAACTGTTGATCAGTTCTTCATCAGACTTGTGGCCCATTGCAGGGAGATTTGATCTAGATGGTCTGTAGTGAGGAGAAAATCACTTCGAAACGTTGCATCATTGGGCGTTTGTCTTGTTCTGGAGCATAAAGGAAGCCATCGAGGAATACGACCTTCTGGATGTCTTCCAAATAGACCATATGACTCAGAAAAGCGCCTCCCATAAAATCGTTTTCCATAGCCCAAATGCCACGAGCGGATAGCGTGTAATTACCGTTATTTTCAAAGGTGCTGTAGATGATCGGAAGATTTATATCATCAGTTGTCATGTAAGAACCTTTTACCGCTGTAGTGATATATTCTTGTCCCAGCAGATTTCTTGTGGCTAAAATATTGGCTTCGGAAATCTGGTTTTCCTGGGTGTAGTCCATAACCTTGATAAGAATGTTACTACTTGTTTTTCGGACTTCTCTTCTCAGCCAAATGGTTTGGTTGATGCTGTCAAAGACGGCGATCTTGAAGTCGATTGGGAGTCTCAGATCTATTCCGAGTCCATTTTTGATACGGGTAATATCTTCGGAATTAGATCCTCCTTGGTATGTGGTCGCTTTTATTTGTTTGAGATCGGCTTGTAGCAACTTTTCCTCTAATTGTGGGTACCTTGATCTGATATTTTCAATAAGTTGGGCATCAGATGGTCCAAAAAGATAAATGATCTGCTGACCGTCTGCCCAAAGGTCTTCTCTATAAGCCAGGTTGATGCTAAGATCGTCTTTTGCTTTCTGAAAGGTCTCTTCACCCAGCGACTGCCTGATCATCTTTGTGGTAGCATTTTCATTATTGATGTTGCCAAGGAAGATAATGGTTTTTACCTCGCGTTGTAGCTCATTTAACTCTGGTCCTGATACAAACCTGATATCGAAAATAGGTTCTGGTTGAGGAAGCACCGGATAAGGTTGAATAAAATACTCTCTAAAAGTTTCTCCAACTACACCTTCCCAGGCTGCTCTTTCAGCAACGACCAGTATCTGGCCGGGTTCGCCTACAGCTCCAGGTTTAATGCTGGCTACATTACAGGATGAAAAAATGATTGCCAGTAAGAGGACAGGCAGAATGATTGCGGACACCTTTTTGATATGCATAACTGCTGGGTTATTATAGCGATTATATGATCGAATTCCATCAGAGGTTAACCTAATGGAAATCAAAGATAACTAATCTGTAAAACAGATGACCCCGGACTAAGTTGTTTAATGATTTGTTAAGACCAGGTAGAGCATTATCTCTAATTTTTGAGATGCAAGTCTGTCTGATTTTGGTGGGAAAAAGGGCAAATTTGTGTTGTGATTGCGGGGGTACAGGTAAAAAATTCTAATGGCTTACTGCTTTTTCAAACAATAAGCCATTAGAACAGATCCGCAACGCGGTTATGTATTATTCGTTGATCTACCCTTCAGGTATCTTTAGATGTGCCCCTGGCTTGATTTTACCGATATCAGCCAATTGGTTGACTCTGATTATATCTCTTACAGATACACCAGGGTAATGGCGGGCGACATCCCAAAGTGTTTCACCATTCTGAATTTCGTATATAGTGTGCCCTGGGTCTTCAAGGTCTTTCATATATACTTTTTCCCCAGGAGGTTGTTCGTTCGCTGCCAGGTACTTGGCATCCATTGGATCAATTCCTCTGAAAAGCGCCATTTTACCAGCTGGCAATGTCAGAACATAGCCCTTATGGTTGGTCGGGATAAAGTTAAGTTTGAATGAAGGGTTCAGTTTTTGAACGACTTCAAGCTCTACATCACACTTTTTTACGATTCTGGAGAAATCGAGGTGTTGATGAACGATCATCGTATCAGTAACCTGGTAGTCCAATGACGGATAAACCGGGTTCAGTCCGTGAATCTGGTAATAGTTCATCAGGTAGGCAACAGCGATATAGGCTGGTACGTAATTCCTGGTTTCTTTAGGAAGGTGCTTGTATATCTTCCAAAAGTCTTTACTACCTGTTCTGCGAATCGCTTTGTTAACTCTTCCCGGGCCGCAATTGTAAGCTGCCAATGCGAGGATCCAATCGTCGTAGCGTTCGTGAAGATTCGTAAGAAACTTCATGGCTGCCTCTGTCGACATGCGTGGGTCCATACGTTCATCAACATACTCATTGATGCGGAGGTTGTATTCATTGCCCGTATAAGGCATGAATTGCCATAGCCCGCCAGCTCCAACTCGGGAAACTGCAGTAGGATCAAGTGCTGATTCGATTACAGGCAGAAATTTGAGTTCTTCAGGAAGATCGTATTTCTCAAGGTATTCCTCGAAAATGGGGAAGTAAATAGTACTTTTCCCAATCAATCTTTCTGTTAAACGTGGGTAGCGAAGGTAGGCGTCGATATTACCTCGTACATATTTATTGTACCGAAGTTCCACATCACCTGAAATTTCGGCGATGCGTTTTTCGTAGTCCTCCTCCGTAAATGTCAGCCTGGTATTTTCAAACTCCGGCTGATTAATCTGATACTTAAGCCCTGCGTCCTTGTCCCTGGTGCTCTGGGCGTAAGTGTGAATGTTTGTCGGCAATAAAGTAAGTGCTATTAAAATTGTTGCGACAAACGCCAAAATGTTAGGTTTCATAAAGAATCCTTTGGTGAAACAATTCCGGACAAAATTTATGGGAGCGTGTCCATCCTATCCCATTATTATGTGCATTAAGTCTGGATTATGTTACCTGTCTTCTGAGGTTTATTTTACAAAACTAAGGTAGTTTCTACCAAAAAGTCAACTTTTTGGTGAAAAAATATCAATTTTTTGGTTTTAAAGTGTGGTTTAAAACCATCCTCGAGAAGGCCAGTAACCGGCTTTCATCAAATTGCCTGGCCATAAACTGAATGCCAATTGGTAATCCGTTTTTATGGTCACCCATCGGCAGACATATAGCTGGAATCCCAGCCATATTGGCCTGTACAGTATAGATGTCGGCAAGGTACATCTCCACCGGATCGGTGGTCTTTTCGCCTATCCCAAATGGCGTTGATGGCGCTGCCGGCATCAGTATAAAATCATAGTCTTCAAAAATCGCATTTGTGCGATCGTATATTAGGCGCCGAACTTTTTGGGCCTTGGTATAATAAGCGTCGTAGTATCCGGCACTCAAAACGAAAGTGCCTAGTATTATTCTTCTTTTTACTTCTTCACTGAACCCTTCGGTACGTGATTTCTTATAAGTTTCTTCAAGATTTGAAGCATTTGGGCTTCTTCTACCAAATTTTATGCCATCATAGCGCGAGAGGTTACTTGAAGCCTCTGCAGTGGTTAAAACATAGTAGGCTGGAATGATGTAGTCAAGATATTCAAACCCAACTGGTTCAACTGTATGTCCTTGATCCTTAAGATCTTGTATTAGGTTTTTGGTCTTCTGCCGGATGTCTGGATCCAAACCTTCATGATTCAAAGCAGAGTCAAAAAAAGCTATTCTGGCTTTTTCGCCAAACTCCAGTTTTTGTGAATATGGCTCAACCGGACGTAAGCTAACCGTACTGTCATGCTCATCCTGACCAGCCATTATTTCCATTAAAAGGGCTGTGTCTTCAACACTTTTTGCCAAAATACCGACCTGGTCAAAGGAGGAGGCATATGCTAACAATCCATGCCTGGAAATGCGTCCATAGCTCGGTTTAAAACCAATAATTCCACAAAACGCTGCCGGTTGCCTTACAGAGCCTCCAGTGTCGGTTCCCAAAGCCGCCAGGCAGGTGTCTGTTTGCACAGCGACCGCCGATCCTCCGGAAGAACCACCAGGTACTTTGGTTTCATCAAAAGCATTGAGTACCGGGCCATAAACTGAGTTTTCATTGGTAGATCCCATCGCGAACTGGTCACAATTGACCCTGCCAATGATAATAGCATCTTCTTCTATCAGCCGCTCAATCGCTGTACATGAAAACAACGACTCAAAGCCTTCTAAAATTGCAGATGCTGCTGTAACCTTATGATCTTTATAACAAAGAACGTCTTTGATGGCAATTACCATCCCTGCAAGTCTTCCGGCAGATTCTGGCTGATCTTTCAGCTTATCATCTAACCGGGTAGCCATTTCCCTCGCTTCTTCTGTATAGACTTCTACATAAGCATTGAGGTGCTTGCTTGCCTCAATGTTTTTAAGATACCCTTCGACCAACTCTGCACAAGTGATTTTTCTGTTAAGAAGATCAGCCTGTATTTCACTTAGTTTATGATATGTTTGACCAAAAGTCACCTCAAAAAAATTTTGGGACCGCAAAGATACGACAAATAAGCATGCCGCACCAGAAACCTTTACTTATTAAAATAGGGGAGTTAGGCAGGTGCGAAAGGTGTCAATATTTCCGAAAAGGAAATCTTTCCCGGAAGGAATAAAATGTTAGAAAAAGAATGTGTGGCGGAATAAAATAATTGAAAAAAATAATGGAAAATTGATCGGAAATCGCTCAAATGGGGTTGTCAAAGCCAAAAATGACTATTCACCGCCTTTTTCTTCAGCAGGTTCTTCAATTTCCTTCATGCCTTCTTTCAATTCTGTTTCGACTGAAGCTCTTGCACGGTTAAATTCACGGATACCTTTTCCGACTCCACGCATCAACTCAGGGATTTTCTTACCACCAAACAATAAAAGAATGGCGAAAAAAATGACCAACATTTCAGGACCGAAGAAATTAAATAGCAGTATGGTATTCATGTCTATTCTAATTTATGATTTATTCAAAATTACGATATTCTACCTAGAATAAAGTGGTTTGGAGGTTTTTGTTTTAATTCTGCTTATAAAATGGTGGTCACCCCAAACCGGGTTTTTTCCTTTCTATAAGACAATTCCCAATTTCCAAAGTTTAATCCTACTGGTAAAGCTTTTTCGACATAATGAGCTCATTTACGGCTTCAGGGACCAGATATCGCACTGATTTGCCCAATTTGATGTTCTCCCGGATATAGGTGGCGGAGATCATCAGTTGCGGAGCATTCAAAATTGTTACCGAGGCATGCTCTTTCAAGGGCCCCAATCTGTAACCTGGCCTTTTATAAACATAAATCTCAAATTGCTCTAATATTTGTTCATAAGCTTTCCATTTATGAAAGATCTTTAGGTTGTCGCCACCCATGACAAGCACAAACTGGTGATCGGGGTAAATCATGTCCAAATGCTTGAGCGTATCAATGGTGTAGGAGGGAATGGGCAAGGAAAACTCAATATCAGAAGCTTTTATGCCAGGGTGATCACCAATAGCCAATCTGACCATGTCTAAACGGACATGATCAGGTGCCAGGTTAGACTTCTGCTTTAACGGATTTTGGGGTGTAACGACTAACCATACTTCGTCAATGTCGGTATGGTTGCCAAGGAAATTTGCAATGATCATATGCCCTGTGTGGACAGGGTTAAATGAGCCAAAGAATAGTCCGATCTTCATAAAAACAGGAATTCACCATTCTTGTAAATTAATTCATCGTCGGCAAAAATCTCTCCACCATTAGTCATATCGGTGATCATATCCCAGTGAATTGCCGACGTGTTTTTACCACCTGCCTGCAGATACGATTGTCCGATCGCCATGTGTACAGTTCCACCGATTTTTTCGTCGAACAGGATGTTTTTTGTCATGGTTTGGATATTCCGGTTGGTGCCAATTGCGGCTTCTCCAAACCGTGTAGAGCCTGGTATCTTAAATATTTCGTCGAGGTATTCCTTGCCGCGTTTTGCGTCCCATTTTGTGATCTCACCATTTTCTACCCAAAGTGTAACTTCTTCAACTTCGTAGCCTGCCCTAATAGCAGGAAAAGAAAAGTGGATGATACCATTCACCGAATCTTCTTCCGGAGAAGTATAGACTTCACCTGAAGGCATATTCGTCTGACCGTCAGAGTTGATCCAGGTTCGGCCTTTCGTTCGGAAGGAAATGTCGAACTCGGGATGCTTGTAGCGGATAACTTCGCGTTGATTAAGAAAGTCTACAATTTTTTGTTGATAAGCGCGGACTTCCAGCCATTTGGAAACCGGGTCATCTTCATACAGGAAACAAGCATTGTAAACAAACTTTTCGTATTCTTCAAGCGACATACCGGCCTCCTGTGCATAGGCAATGGTTGGATACTGACACAAGGATCGCTTTAGGTCGCGGGTAGCAGTTCTTTTGAAGTAGGTTTGCCACATTTCAGATTGCGCTTCCTTGTTTATCTTGGCTTTCGCAATATCAATGGTGGCGGTTTCCCGCAAGTTGAACTGTGCCCTGATGTTGAGGTAAGCATCATAGGTCTCCATGGATTTTTTAAAATAGGGAGGAACGTATTTTAATTGTTCTTCATTGGCTTCTTCATAGAAAATGCGATCCTTCTCCCTGAAATCGAAAAAGGTTTCCATGTAACCGCCTGCCTTTAATACTTCCCGAAATATTTCTCTGACAAGTGGTTCTGCCAGTGTGGTAGTTTTTACAAAAAGCCGCTCTCCAGGTTGGATCTCAAGACTATAGTTAACAAGGAGTTTGGCGTACTTAGATAAGATATTGGACATTAACTGAACTAGGTATTTGGATGGTAAAAACGATTGCAGCACCTCATCTGCAAAAGGAGCGCAGAATTAAGTTTACAACCTTAATGCAGGGTAATATAACAATAAGCCGATAAACCCGCGAATGTTACCAGAACTTGGCTTGGTGAGGAAAGCGTTTGAGGTAAAGATCTTTGACCTCTTTCTCCATTAATGCCCTGAGATCATTGAGGTTTTCCTTCTTAAGCGCTGAAATAAAAACGGTTTTATCTCCATGAGTTTTTACAAGAGCGGCTTTCAGGTCTCGTTCAATATCATTGCGAGTTTCCTGCTCAAGTAGATCATCAAAGTTGTTTTTCCTGTAAAGGTCCAGTTTGTTAAAAACCATGATCAAGGGTTTCTCCTCAACCCCAATATCAGCTAATGTGGCGTTAACAACGTTGATCTGGTCCTGGTAATTGGGATGGGCGAGGTCAACAACATGAACCAGGATATCGCTTTCGCGAACTTCATCCAGTGTCGATTTAAAGCTTTCAATCAGGTGAGTAGGCAGTTTTCTGATGAATCCAACGGTGTCAGAAAGCAAAAAAGGCATTCGGCCGAAAACGACTTTTCTGACAGTTGTGTCGAGGGTAGCAAAAAGCTTATTTTCTGCGAAGACTTCTGATTTGCTGAGGAAGTTCATCAAAGTGGATTTCCCGACATTGGTATAACCGACAAGTGACAGGCGGATGAGTTGTCCCCGGTTTTTACGCTGGGTAACATTTTGCCGGTCGATTTTTTCGAGTTGTTTCTTGAGTAGCGAAATCTTGTCTCTGATAATACGGCGGTCAGTCTCGATCTCTTTCTCACCCGGTCCGCGCATACCGATACCGCCTCGCTGTCTTTCAAGGTGCGTCCAGAGGCCTCTTAGTCGTGGTAACAGGTATTGTAACTGAGCCAGTTCTACCTGCGCTTTGGCCTGTGCCGTTTGTGCTCTGCTGGCAAAGATATCAAGTATAAGGCTGCTTCGGTCAAGTATCTTGACTTTAAGCGCTTCTTCGAGTATGCTGGTTTGTTTCCCGGTAAGGTCATCATCAAAAATGACAAGATTGATATCTTCGTTATCCTCAATATATTTGGCAATTTCCTCAAGTTTTCCTTTCCCTACAAAGGTCCTGGAGTCTGGATGTTTGAGTTTCTGGACAAAACGTTTTGTAGTTAAGGCGCCTGCTGTTAGGGCCAGGAATTCCAATTCATCCAAATACTCGGTCACTGCCTCCTCCGATTGATTGGGAGTGATGACACCAATTAGAACCGCCTTTTCCGTGGATTTCTTAAGACCGGATTTGCGTTTTTCACCTACGTTCCATTCGTTCATATGAGATATAACAACTGTTGAGCAAAATAATTCGCAAAAATAGAGAAAAGTTTTTAGCCGGGCTTTATTCAACGCCATGCAAGCCTGATCCGTTTATACGGTGAAACCAGTCTCTCATAAGTTTTTCCTTACCAGAAAAAGAAAAAATAAGTTTTACAGTTTTATTCCGTTTAATATTGTGTCCATCATATAAATGAATGCCTATAGTACGATACTCTACCTATCAACATCCTTAAATCACAAACCAGGAAAATGGTAAAGCAGATTTTATTCACAGGTCTATTAGGCGTATTGTTTTTGGCCGCCGGGGCTCAAAATCCAGAAGGTTACAGTCAAACCATCAGGGGAACCATTGTTGACGAAGACACCAAAAGCCCGATAATTGGGGCAAATGTTGTCATCGTTGACTCTGAGCCGTTTCTTGGTGCAAGTTCTGATATCAATGGCAAATTCAGGCTGGTGAATGTGCCTGTTGGGCGGCATACGATCTCGGTATCTTACCTTGGGTACGAACCCTTGGTTATTCCCAATACTCTTGTAGGCTCAGGGAAAGAGGTGATTCTAAATATAGAATTGCGGGAAAGTGTGGCAGATCTCGATATCGTAACTGTAACTGCCGGAGCCGGGAATAAAGCAGCTGCATTGAATGAAATGGCGACGGTAAGCGCCAGATCGTTTTCAGTAGAAGAGACCAAGCGCTTTGCCGCAGGCGCGAGTGATCCGGCAAGAATGATTACAGCATATCCCGGGGCATCAAGTAATGGGGGTGATGACCAAAATGCGATCATCATCAGGGGAAACTCGCCCCGGGGGCTGCTTTGGCGCTTGGAAGGTGTTGAAATACCCAATCCCAACCACTTTGCTTTGGAAGGAGCGTCGAGCGGAGGAATTAGTATCCTAAGTACAAACACACTGGCCAAATCAGATTTTTACACCGGTGCCTTTCCAGCTGAATTTGGCAATGCGCTTTCCGGAGCATTCGATATCAAGTTGAGAAACGGTAATAATGAAAAAAGAGAATACACATTCCAGGCTGGTATGCTCGGTATAGAAGCAGCGCTTGAAGGGCCTTTTGTGAAAGGAAAAAATGCTTCCTACCTGGTCAATTATCGATATTCGACATTATCTATTTTCAATGCACTGGGAATAAACATTGTAGGTGAAGATGATGCAACCACCTACCAGGATGCCGCCTTCAAATTCAATTTCCCAACAAAAAATGGTGGACAGGTCGCACTTTATGGTATTGGCGGATTGAGTAAAGATGTTTTTACGCCTTCAGGGAGTACTTATTCGGAAACCCAATTTTCTGACCTGGGTGTAGTAGGATTGTCTCATCTCCATCGCTTAAGCGATAAAACCTACATTAAAAATTCGGCTTCCTTCTCAATCACCCGTATAGGTTATGATGCTGAAGATGCCAGGGTCGAATTTCCATATGAATACAAAGAGAATAAGATTAAGTCCTACACGAGGCTATCCTCGTTGCTCCGTACGAAATTTAGTGCTCGTCATATTCTTGAATCCGGCGTTACTTATACTTTTAACCGTTATGATTTCACCGAAAGGGAAATCATACCTGGGGCACCACCACCTTTTGACGATTATGAATATTTAAACGAGGAAGGTAATGCTGGTATGGTACAGGCTTACACTAGCTGGAAGTTTAGGATAACAGACAAGTTATCATTCGTTAATGGCGCCCATTTGCTCTACTTTGGATTGAATAATAAAATCGTGGTTGAGCCAAGGTCAGCCTTAAAATGGCAGTTTACGCCCAAACAGTCAATTAGCGCAGGCTTTGGCATGCATAGCCGAATTGAATCCCTGGAATTCTACCTGGGTAATTTAGTTCTGCAGGACGGTTCAACCGTTCAGCCAAACAGGGACCTTGATTTTACAAAAGCGATGCATTACGTTATCGGATATGATAACTTGTTTTCCAAGAATTGGTATTTCAAGGCTGAAGCCTATTACCAACATCTTTATGACGTGCCTGTACACCATGATCCGAATAATTTGTTCTCAACTTTGTTGCTTGAAGACAGCTATACTGTTGATACCTTGGTCAATAAAGGAACAGGCAGGAATTACGGACTGGAGCTTACGCTTCAAAGGTTTTTCAACAAAGATTTTTATCTGTTGATTGGAGCTTCTTTATATGAGGCTACCTACAAACCCCTTGACGGGAAACGGCGCAATACACCTTTTGCCAGTAATTTCGGTTTGAATTTCCTTGCCGGAAAAGAATTCGCCACAGGCCAAAAGAAACGTAATCTGCTGGGGTTAAACCTGAGAGCCACATGGGGCGGTAATAAGCGGCATATTCCGATTGACCTGGCAGCATCGCAAGAAGCAGGCGAAGCTATCTATGATGTTAACAGGGCTTACGAAGAACGGTTGCCCGATTACTGGAAAATTGATCTCCAGGTGAGTTATCGCCTCAACAAGAAGAGCCTAACCCACGAATGGCGTTTGGATCTGCTCAATCTGACCAATCATCAAAATGTCCAAAGTGCTTATTATAACGGCAGAGGACAAACCATTGCATATGACAGGCAGACAGGTTTTATCCCTGCATTGAGCTATAGGATAGAATTTTAGTTTTTGATAAGGGGAAAGACCTAACGACGAGCAATCCAGTACTTGGGATTTTGATATTTGCGTTCTTTCCACACTTCAAAATGGATTTCGCTGGTGCCGTTTTTGGTGTCCACCAAACCGATTGCCTGCTGGGTGTCGACTTTGTCACCTTTTTCGACAAATACCTTTTTGATATTGGAATAGACCGTGTAATAGTTTCCGTGTTTCACCATTATCGCATTGTTCAAAGCGGGGTCGTATAGTACGCTGACGACTTCACCTTTAAATACAGCTTTGACTTCTGTGTTTTCCTGGGTGCGGATGTCGATACCTGTATTCCGGATCTTGATCTGCTTGTTAAGCGGATGGGGTTGTTCGCCAAAATGACCTGAAATAAACCCGGATGCTACTGGCCACGGGAGTTTCCCTTTGTTTTTGCGGAATTCGGTGGCAAGTGTGAAACTTTCTTGTGATAATGGTGCTGGCGTAGCAGCCTTGGAGGAACTGTTGGTTGGTTTGCGGTTTGTGCGTGCGGCGATGTCTGCATCGATAAGGGCTTCAATCCTTTTGCGCAAATCAGCTCTTTGTTGCTTCTGCTTGTCTAGTTGTTTTGAGAGCTTCGATGATTCTCGTTTCAGGTTTTTGACCAGATTGTTTTTATCTGCCAGTTCCTGGTTAAGCAGTACTTGTTGTTCTGTTTCTGCTCTGATCAGTTCTGCTTTTTCGACAAGACTTTTTTCGTTTTTAGAGATCTTTGAAGCGAGTGAAGTCTGGGTTTCGATAATCAATTGGGCCTGTTTTTTACGATAATCATCGTATTGTCTAAGATAGCGCCAACGTAAGAAAGCTTCACTTAAGTTATGGGCACTAAACAAGTATAACAGCCTGTTATTGGTTAATTTATAACGGTATGCCTGTCGCATCATCCGGCTGTAATCATCTTTGATCTTAGTAATATCCTGTTCGAGTGCATCAATAACCTCTCCGCTTCTTTCGATACTTTTGTCGAGATAGTCGATTTCTTTATTGATCGTCTTTATGAGCTCTTCACGATGAATGATCTGTGACTGGAGTGTGATGTACTGATCATATGCTGATCGGGTGTTTTCACGGGTTTCGTTGAGCATTTTGGTGGTAAGCTTGATCTCATTATTGAGGTGCTTACGTTTACTTTCCAGGCTTTTTCGTGATTGGCCATAGGAAGGTACTGCCAGCAGGACGCTGAACAACGCCAGGATAAGTAATTTTACCAAGTTTTGATACCGCATCTCTCGTTTCCTCTAGAGTGTCCCAAAAACAATGCTCTAACCTTTACGAACTCTAAATTACATAAAATCAACAGGATTTGGAACATGGCAGCAGAATTACGCAAGTTGTGGTCACCTTTGCTGCATGTAAAATTTAAAGAGTAGGGCCGCATATTGTAAAAGTTGTCTAAAGCGCTATGAACTGAAAGACTGCTTTTTCATTTTATATTTTGCAGTTTTAAATTTAGCGATTTACAACTCTACTTCCGGGCGTATCTGGAGGAGATACTAAACGGTGTGTTTTTTGGAATATCAAGTTCGATCTTGGAAAATCTGATATCTAATTCGGCTTGGGAAACGTCATCCTGTGTAAAGATGGCGCTTCGGTCATAGGCAAATGCTGATGCATTGGAGACTGCCTTATACGTTTCATAGTCGACAGTGAAAGTCCGGTTGGTTGAAGGTTCAGATACTTTCATTTGCGCAAGCAGATAATCACTACCACCCATCCTGAATTCACGGGTGTATATGCCATCTTTTGCGGTAAGCAGGTAATGCGGCGGGTCGATCTTTGAATCCAGTTTCCTGGAATCGGGCAAAAGGGCATTGCCAAGTACGATTTGCTGTAGGGTGTTAAAGTCGATATCGAGGTTATATTCATCAGCAAAAGCTTGGAACTCCCTGGCATAGTATTCTTTCTCACGACGTAACAGGATATGGACTGAATCGGGGGTTATCAGCATCCTAGCTGCTTCAAATCCAATTTTTGTAACGTTTATCCAGATCAGTGAGTCTTTCCGCATCCTGATATTTGTAGTAGCGGATTGCGTTTTTCCTTCAGAGGTGAATTTGAGTTTGCCCTTTCCGCTAAACCATTCGTATTGGCGCTGGTTATCTTTAAGGCGCTCTACCAGGTATCGAGGTGGCTTGCGTTTCAGGTCACCAACAGCTTCTTTACTTGTTTTACAGGCAGAAGCCATTAAAACAAGAAAGATCAGGAGCAGGAAATTTGTTAGCAGTTTTTGCATGGCAATTGCTGATCTCTAAGTTTTTCGTTATTGATAACTTTTCCAAAAGGATGCCAATATTGACGCTCAAGGAATAAAACAGTAAATCAACAAGATTTATTACTCGTAAAGCTTGCGGTCGGCGATTTTCTTCTCAAGAACTTCAGAGGAAGATCCATTTTCCTGGGCTTTCATCCAGTATTCAACGGCTTCATCGACCTCTTTTAACTGGTAAAGTACATCACCATAATTTTCAAGGATCTGAGGGCTGGTATCACCACCATTTTCTATGGCTTTTTTGATCCAGTCTTTAGCTTCTTTGAAACGCTTTTTCTTGTAAAATACCCATCCTAGGGTATCCATGTAGGAAGGTTGGTTGGGTACAAGTTCGTTAGCTCTCCAGGCCATGTTTTCTGCTCGGTCGAGCATTTCGTTCCTTACAGAGAGATAATAGGAGTAATTATTAAGTGCAAGGGCATTATTGGCATTGATGGACAATGCTTCTTCAAAGGCATTATCTGATTTTTCAAACTCTTTTGTCTCATTATAGGCAGAGCCCAACTGGACATATATTTCAGCTTTAAGCTGCTGGTTTTTAGACGACAACATTAAAGCTTCCTCTAGCATCTCAATAGCTGTTTCGTGATTTTCCACTCTTGCATGAGCGACTCCGGAGAAGAAATATGCCAAAGGTTGATTAGGGAAGTAGTCGAGCGCAGTTTCGGTATCATCAACCAGATCTTCGAAGTTACCAAGCTCAGAGTTGATCAGGAATATCTGCTGCCAAAGGGTAAAGACATTTTTTTCAAGTTCAATCGCTTTACGATATTCAACGAGCGATTTTTCAAGATAACCGGCATTGTACAACATATCACCATTCAGGCTGTATGCTTTTGCTTCTGTAGGGTGGGCTTCAGCAATCAATCTTGCAAGTTCAAGTGCTTTTTCGGTCAATTCCTCATCGATGCCTCTTGCGACCATATCGATATACGGAATGATTTCCTGGACTTTCGCATCGATATTGACATCAGGATTTCCAAAAACATCGGTTATCGAACTCAGGTATTTGACATGGTCACCATTGGCTTTGTAAGATTCTGCTAAAGCCATTTTTGCTGAAGGGTCATTGGGGTCAATTTTTATGATCTCTTCAAAAATAGCCTCTGCTCCTTCATGATCACCCATGCCTTTAAGATGGCTGGCCATTACATGAAGATATCGTACATCATCAGGATAACGAGCGATCAGCTTCTCAAGTTCAGCTGTGGCTTTCTCTGCAGCATTCATGGCCATGTAGATGCTGTGCTTCTGCATGGTCAATTCTTCACTCATGCCAATCCGAATTTCTAATTTGTCAAAAACGTCAATGGCATCCTGATAACGTGCACTTTTGGCGAGAAAATAAGCCAGATCAAATAGGTATTCTTCCTTTTCAGGATAAAGGTCAACCAGCTTTTCAAAAACCTCGGCACCCTTGGCAAAATCGCCTTTTTTCTCAAGCAGATCTGTATAAAACAGGTTGTACCAAAGGTTTGATTCGTCATTTTCCAATGCCTCCTCAATTTTAGCGAAAGCCTTATCATCTCTGTCTGTCAACAGGTATAGTTGTGCCAATTCAAACATGGCAGCATGGTTGCGCTTGTCTTTATGTAAAACTTCATTAAAAAGGAAGATCGCATCTTCATAATTGCCAAGAAGTTTTTCCTTACTGGCTTCAATGAAGACTTTCTGAATCTGAACATCCTTCTCAGTGGGTCGATGTGGCTGAGCAAAGAGTGAAGTGCTCAACACCGAGAAGCAAAATATCAGACAGACTAATATATGCTGAATAACAAAACGAGTCATAAACTTTGATTTTCCATGATCAGGCCGTTTGGAGATGGCCCAGACATGTATGCCTTTCTTCAACGCAAAGGTAATGAATTGTGTTTCTCCGGTAAAGGGAATTTTTTATTCAATATACATAACCTTCACCAAAACCGCTACAAGTTTCATGCCTTTGTGCCTGTTATTCAGCAGAAAAGCAAAACTTATATCTCAATGGTTGCGTATGAGTCGAGAATTTGTTGGGTGTGTTCCTTTGATTTTACTTTAACGAAAACCCTTTCAATCTTACCGTTTTCGTCGATTACAAAAGTCGTTCTGAGTAAGCCTTCGTATTCTTTTCCCATGAATTTTTTCGGGCCCCATACATCATACGCCTTGATAATCGAATGGTCGGTATCAGCTAAAAGAGTGAATGGCAGTTCGAATTTATCGATAAAATTACGGTGCTTCCGCTCAGAGTCAGGACTTACACCTAGTACAACAAACCCTTTTTCTTTTAACATGGTATGGTTGTCTCTGAAATTACAGGCTTCAACAGTACATGTTGGCGTGTTATCCTTTGGATAAAAATAGAGGATTACTTTTTTCCCAAGGAAATCAGAAAGGTTTACTTCATTGCCGTTCTGATCAATGCCTGTGAACGGTGGGGCGGTATCGCCGGCTTTTAGGTTTGTCATTTGGTTTTGCTATTTTCTGGTAAAGATTCAATTTATCAATTCAACCTCCTTTTGTAACAATCCAAACTTCAACTAGTTCACAAAATTTTTGGAATAGGTCTGAACATTTCCACGGGTGTCAGTCACCCTGAGCTGAAACTCGTGTTTTCCTTTCGGAATTCGGCCATCAAACCGATGTTTTAGCAGGTCGTATTTCTGATCATATTCCATGAGAATCCATTGGCCATCGACTTTGCCTTCATAGCTGCTTATGCCAGCCAGATTGTCCTCAATCTTAAAGGACATCCGATAGCCTGTCGCCATAGTGCTGCTCACTTTAATTGGCCGGATGGTAGGCGGGATCGTATCAAGCACAATGCAATAATCACCCAAGCCGCGGATTTTAGCTTTTAGTTGATCGCCATGCCATTTCCCTCCAAAACTCTCGAGGACCGTCGAACCGTCGCATTTGGCAATAAGCGCTTTTCCTTTTAGCCGTTCAGGAATGGGTTTTGACTTAATCGTAATGTCGATGTATTTATGGATAGGGATCAACGGATCACCAATATGGTGAATGGAAGAATAATAGCCATCCGATATTTCGTCAGATGCCTGGTAGAGCAGATAAAGATCTTCATAAAGCGCGTATTCAGGAACCTTTAATTCAAGTTCAGAGGTTTGAATAATGCTCGGTTCATCATGAGGCAAAACATAGTTGAATACGAAGGATTCCCCATCAAGTACTGAGTCCGAATGTTTGGCATAAATGGTCATTCTGGATGCATTGCCGTGCAAGTCTTCTGCAATGAGATCAATTTTGGAGGCCTGGTTTCTATCGAGGCTGATCAGGCCATCGTTCTCTACATTTTCATAAATGCTAAGCTGATTTCCCGGAAGGATAAAACAGCGGTTAAATCGTGATTTGTCCTTTTTCCAATGCGCATAATCAGAATGGGCATTGAGGTACCGCGTTTCGTCAAAGGAAATAGCATCTGACTCGAATTCATAAATAAGTTGGTCGTCTTGCAGAACTCTGAGTCGGTAAATACCATTGAGGTTTGAAACCCCATCCATACGATCGTAAGTCTTTAAGGCCAGACCGAGATAAGCAGTTCCTACTTCCAGGGTATCTTTTGAGATATAGTAATTTTTGCTCCCTTTTCGTGCGGTATATACCGTTTCCTTCATGCTTTGCAATTGATGGTCGAGATAATAGACTTTCAATTGATTCATGACTGGCGGGACATTGTCTTTGACCTTTAGTCCAAATAGCAGCGGATTAATCGGTACTTCACTTTTTGTATCGCGTATTTCGAAATGGAGATGAGTGCCAAATGACCTTCCTGAAATACCCATGTATCCTATTACTTCCCCTTTTTCAACTTGAAATGTCGTTGAGTCAGGGTATAACTCCAGCGTGAAGGATTCTCTTGCATATTGTTCTGCCTTTACGTATTCCGCAATTTCTGTTGGAAATTTATGCAAGTGGGCATAAACACTCGTATAACCATTTGGGTGGTCAATGTAAATCGCATTGCCATAGCCTCTATGCGATACATTAATACGTGATACACGGCCATCGGCAACCGAGTATAGTTTTTCACCAATTCCGTACTTGGGTTTTATGTCAATTCCCATATGGAAATGGTTGGGCCTGAGTTCTCCGAACGTACCGGATAATCTCATATCATGGCCAACTGGAGACCTGAAATAATCAATTGGATAATTTTTTTCCGTATCGGAAGTAAACGAACAAATAATAAAGGCAAGCATTGCCAGGAATCCCCATCGGCTCATATCATAATTCTTTCTGTCTGCATAAAGATAGTAAGATGGTTTCTAGATCGCAGTCTAATTTGTTAAATTGCTGTCATGATGTTACCTGGTTGGTAATCTCTATTATAAGTTGAACAGACTTAATTCCGAATACCTTAAAGTCAATCCACAAATATGAAAGCAGCATTCCTTGTCAGAAACGGTGACCCGCAAAAAGCCTTCGAAATTCGTGAAACCGCTCAGCCTGAGCCGCAGGCACATGAAGTTTGTATCAAAGTAGAAGCCTTCGGCCTCAACTATGCCGATGTGATGGCGCGACTTGGTTTGTATCCAGATGCGCCGCCTATACCAGGCGTTATTGGCTATGACGTTTGTGGTCATATCCATGCTTTGGGCAGTGAAGTTTCCGGCTTTGAAATAGGTCAGCGCGTGATGGCACTGACGCGTTTTGGCGGTTATGCGGAGTACGCCTGTACCGATGCTCGGGCTGTTGCAGCCATTCCTGATGATATGGATGCTGGCGTCGCTACGGCCCTGGCGACACAATGTGGAACCGCCTATTACTGCGCAGAGGAAATGGTGAGAATGCACGAAGGTGACCACGTGTTGGTGCAGGCGGCAGCAGGCGGAGTAGGCACTGCCCTGGTCCAGATGGCCAAACATCGCGGATGCGTGGTTTACGGAACAGCATCTACCCATAAAATGGATTACCTCAGAGAGCAAGGTGTTGATCATCCCATCGACTACAGAAAGACGGATTTCGAAACAGCAGTTCGAAAAATAAGAGGAGAAGAAGGTCTAGATATCGTATTTGACAGCCTTGGCGGGAAAGCTGTAAAAAAAGGGCTAAAGTTACTCGGGCATGGTGGAAGAATGGTTCTGTTTGGGGCCGCAACAATGACGGATGCTGGCAAAAACCCGCTCAAACAAATAGGCGTTGCTGTAGGATTTGGCTTTTACTCTCCAATTGCATTCATCCAGAATAGCAAGTCGATTATTGGGGTCAATATGTTGCGGATAGCCGACCATCGCCCGGAAGCACTAAAAAGATGCCTTGAAGGATGTGTGCGTTTTGTCGAAGAAGGCATTCTTAAACCTACAGTAGGCGGCACCTTTGGGGTTGAAGAACTAGGCGAGGCCCATGCCTTTTTGCAGTCCAGACAATCTATGGGCAAGATTGTAGTGAAATGGTAACTTTCCAGTAGGCTAACGCCTAGATAAAGTAGTAAAACAGAATGAACAGTCCGTGTCCGATAATTGAAATACCGGGTACGATCAAATAAATGATATTACCCGCAGGGACCGGTCCCATATTACCATCTTCGTCAATAGCCGGATATCCTTCAATAGCATCATAGACGACCGATATTTCCGGATTGCGGGCATCATAAAGGATGATTTCCTGTTTGTCGTCTTCTACCCGGTGGGTTTGGTGCGTGCTGCACGTGGCGATATAAGACTTATCATCCGATGTGAAAGTGAATTCATATTTGTAGACGGGCTGATCATTTATCGTCGTATTGGTAGCTTCTTTCGATAATCGTTCACCACGAGTGAAAACGCCATATTTCATCAAATAATTAGCTCTGATATTCCTCCGCATCCCGACAAGAATAAAGACCAATCCAACGAAAGGGAAAATCAAGGTAATGAGGCTTGTCCAGAAAGGAAAATGTGCCATCCTTGAATTTACTATCCTTGCTTTATCAGGATTCCTGTTCTTATATTCAACATCAATTTCCTGACCTTCGTAATAGCGATTTCCTGTAGTATATGAAATAGCAAAGTATTCGTTACCGTTAATGGTGTAGGTAAAGTCATTGCCATATACCGTGGTTTCATTGATTGATGAACTCGTACCATAGGTTGACAGAATGACGCCCTTGGTTGGTTGCCAGTCGCCCTCGAATAAGGAAAAATGTTTTATTCCGGCGGCACCCCCGAATACCCAGAAAAAAATCAGGCCGAATCCAAAGAAAAGCCAGCCAAACTGACTCATAAATCCGCTGAAAAAGATGGTGGAACGGGAAAAGAAATCTATACGCCTAGGGGGTCTGGCACGAATGAAAGCTTCGTCAAGAATGTGTTCATTTTCAAATGACATGGGGTTTTTCTTTCAAATATAATGTCTTTGATCAAAAAACTCTCTTGTGAATCCCTAACTTGGTGATCAATTGGCCTGAAATGAAAAACGTCAATCGTTACATCGTTGTTTTTGTTGTCATTGCCTTGATAGGAGGTGTTGTATGGTATTTCTCAGCCCTTGTTTCTTACATCGCAATTGCATGGGTATTGAGTCTGTTGGGAGAGCCACTAATGACCCTTTTTCAAAAGATTAAAATCAATCGGTTTAAAGTGGGGCCTGCTTTTGCCGCAATTTTAACGCTAATTACCTATGTCATTTTTGTGGTAGCGATGTTTGCTTTATTTGTACCATTGATCATCCGGCAGGCATCAAATCTTGCCAATGTAGACTATGAAGCGCTTTCACAAGGATTGGAGAGACCCCTTTCGCAGATTGAGGCCGGACTAATAGAGAGAGGATTGGTGCGACCAGATGGCGAAGGCACCCTTTTCCAATCTGTACAGGAAGAATTTTTCCAAACCTTCGCTCCAACACAAATCGCTGAGATATTCAGTTCACTGATTGGCCTTACTGGCAATCTACTTATCGGCGTATTTTCTGTGATATTTATCACTTTTTTCTTTCTCAAGGAAAAAGGTCTGTTCCTCAACTTTCTTTTGATGGTAACCCCGCTCAAGTACGAGTCTGAAGTCAATGCGGTAGTAGACAGAACGACAAGGTTGTTGACCAGGTATTTTGGCGGTATCCTGATCCAGATAACGATTATCACACTCTATATTTCTGTAATCCTTGGTTTCCTTAATGTCCCTAGTGCTTTGCTAATCGCTTTCTTTGCCGCATTGATAAATGTAATTCCCTATCTCGGGCCACTTATTGGTGCTTTTTTCGGAGTGTTTATCGCTATTTCTTCAAACCTTAATGCAGAATTCTATACCGAAATGGTGCCGCTGATCATCAAGGTTTTGATTGTGTTTGCTACAATGCAGCTCATGGACAATATGATCCTGCAACCCTTTATTTATTCTACTTCTGTGATGGCACATCCATTGGAGATTTTCCTTGTGATCATGGTTGGAGCCCAACTCGGTGGTATCATCGGAATGGTACTGGCTATTCCGGTTTACACCGTAGGCAGGGTAATTGCCAAAGAATTCCTCAGCGAATTCAAGGTGGTACAAAAGCTCACACAAAGCATAAAAGACCCACCCTCAAAGGAATAAAAGCCAACCATAGCTGAACTTTTTTTGAAAAAATGTAGTTTTGCGGTTTGAAATTTTAACCTATTTATTGTTTTACTGTTTCACTCTTTTATAGCAACTTTTGCTAATCCTTTTGACGGCAGATCAAGGAGGTAAATTGAGTAAATACAATCTAAAATAGATGCAAAATCTAAGCGAACAGGAAATTGTAAGGCGAGAAGCCATGCAGCAAATGATCGAACTTGGTTTCGATCCATACCCGGCAGACGAATTTGAAGTTAATGCCAAAGCAAGTGACATCAAAGCCAATTTTAATAATGCGGAAGAAGAGGCAGACCGTAATTATCAGGAAGTTAGCCTGGCTGGAAGAATTATGAGTCGGCGCATCATGGGCAAGGCTTCATTCGCAGAACTTCAGGATTCGTCAGGTCGAATCCAGCTGTATATACAAAGAGATATGATCTGTCCTGAAGAAGATAAGGCCCTGTATAATACCCTATTTAAAAAACTGCTTGATATTGGAGATTTTGTCGGTGTGAAAGGGGCAGTTTTTACAACCCGTACTGGTGAAACTTCTATAAAAGTTACCGAGTTTAAGTTTTTGAGCAAGTCCTTGCGACCATTGCCTATCGTAAAAAGGCAGATCAATGAAGAAACAGGCGAGGAGGAAGTTTATGATGCATTCACAGATCCAGAATTGCGTTACCGCCAACGCTATGTCGACCTCGTGGTAAATCCAGAAGTAAAGGAGACTTTCATCAAAAGGACAAAAATGTTTAATTCCTTCCGGGAATATCTAAACGCCAAAGGTTACTTAGAAGTCGAAACGCCGATCCTTCAGCCTTTATATGGCGGGGCTTTGGCCAGACCTTTCAAAACGCACCACAATACATTGGACATGACCTTGTACCTGCGAATCGCCAATGAACTTTACCTCAAAAGACTGATCGTTGGTGGGTTCGACGGTGTTTATGAATTTTCAAAAGATTTCAGGAATGAAGGGATGTCAAGATTCCACAATCCTGAATTTACGCAGATAGAGCTTTATGTAGCTTACAAAGACTATGAGTGGATGATGAACCTCGTAGAGGAGATGATCGAAAAAGCCGCCATCGACATGAACGGCTCGACCCAGGTGCAAGTTGGTGAAAATGTGATCGACTTCAAGCGCCCATGGAAACGCTACACGATGTACGAAGCTATTGAGCATTTTACGGATATCGACATTTCAGAAATGGATGAGGATGGTATCAGAGCGGTTGCAAAGCAATTACATGTTCCAGTCGATGAATCAATGGCCCGTGGAAAACTGATTGACGAAATTTTCGGAGAAAAGTGTGAGCCATTCCTGATACAACCAACTTTCATTACGGATTATCCAATCGAGATGTCGCCGCTTGCCAAAAAGCATCGCGACAAACCAGGACTCGTAGAGCGCTTCGAGGCTGTTTGCAATGGAAAAGAGATCCTCAATTCATTCTCAGAGCTTAATGACCCGATTGATCAGCGTCAAAGATTCGAAGAACAACTCGAACTCGGTAAACGTGGCGATGATGAGGCAATGATCCTTGATGAAGACTTTCTGCGTGCACTAGAATATGGTATGCCACCAACGGCCGGACTCGGTATCGGGATGGATCGTCTTGCCATGATCCTCACCAATTCGAATTCTATCCAGGATGTGTTATTCTTTCCGCAGATGAAACCTGAAGTTAAAGTGGAGAGTGAAGAGGATGAGTAGAGCCACCTCAATCCTAGCTCTTCTCCTCCCAGGAGAAGGGACCTGATGTACGTCCCTCTCCTTCAGAAGGGGTTAGGGGAGGTAGAAGGTCTAAAATAGCTTCAATTGATTACCTCCAGGCCTATTCCTGTTCTTCCTGTGTTTATCATCAAAGACGGTCCTTCCGCCGTATTTTTTTGAATCTTCCCATTCCTTTTTGATCAGCTTGTTGAGGTTCTCGGTGGGGGTGAATCCTTTTTCCAATCGTTTGGCTGTGAGGTGTAGACTCTTTAACGCCTTCTGTTTGTCTGTATGACCGATTTTAGCTTTTTGAACTGCAGTGTTTAACACTTCAATGGTCTCATCATAGACTTTGGTGGGAACGGGGAAGGGGTGGCCGTCTTTTCCACCATGCGCGAAGGAGAAGCGAGCGGGATCTTTGAACCTTGAAGGCGTACCATGGATCACTTCACTCACAAGCGTTAATGACTGAAGTGTCCTCGGACCAAGTCCCTTAAGAAGCAATAATGACTCAAAATCCTGGAGTTCTGACTCGTAGGCCAATGCGATGATCGTTCCGAGTCGCTTCATGTCGACGTCTTTCATTCTTACATCATGGTGGGCTGGCATTAGGATCTTTCTAACCTCTTTTATGAAAGCATCCGGATGGCCGGAGGATAGTTCGAGGACTTTGTCGCGAGTAGTGTTGGCATCATCGGCTGTGAGGTTGAGGATTAAGCCCTGGTTTTCTCCACAAACGGAGGTATGTGGATCATTAATGAAAGACTCCAATACCTGTGAATGCCAGTGGTAGCGCCTTGCAAATCCATTCCTGTCGTTCATGCCTTGTTGAATGACAGCCCATTCCCCTTCGTCTGTAACGACAAAAGAATGCAGGTAAATCTGGAACCCATCCTGGATAGCGGTATTATCCACTTTAGCGCTAAGTCTTGAACATTTCACAAGATGATGGCCGTTGAGCCCAGTTTTGTCGGCAATTTGAAGTAATTCGGTTGGCGTTTTCCTAGAATGCTTGCCGCGACCCCCACAAATATATATGCCAAGATCCTTTGATATCGGATTCAAAGATTTTTTCAGAGCTCCCATCACCGAAGTGGTAATCCCTGATGAATGCCAGTCCATACCAAGCACAGCACCGAAAGACTGAAACCATAAAGGATCGCTCAAACGTTTAAGGACCTCTGATTTTCCATATTCCACAACAATTGCCTCTGTGATCGCTTTGCCAAGTGTAGCCATTCGTTCGGCCAGCCATGGCGGTACACGACCATAGTGTAGTGGAAGATCAGCATGTCCTGATTTTTTCATCAGTAGTATAACGTTGTTGAATGGTGATTGGTTTCAGGGGGTGTGTCCACCTCAACCCTAACCCCTTCTCCTCCAGGAGAAGGGAACTGATGTGAATTCCTCTCCTGGAGGAGAGATTAGGTGAGGTAGAGAAGGGAACTGACCACCCACTATCGTCCCCCTACTGAAGGAGGGGTTAGGGGAGGTGGCAACAAAGTAAAGTTCAAAACCAACAGCTCAAAGAAAAATACACCCAGGAAACAATAGGAAATTGTGTGGAAAAGAATGGGAAGGATGAACCACAGCCAATCCAACTTTCTGGTAAAGAACCCGATGATGAAAGCTGCCTGGGCAATTACACCAGCGGCAACGAAAACAGTTGCTAGATCAGGGTTAGCAATAAAGTAGCTATACGTCTTTCCCCAAAAGGAATCCGGAGCCTGGACGATATAGTTGGCCGTTTCATTAAGGAAAACAGCATACCCCTGGTCGAGATGGAACAAAGCGCCTCGAAACAGTTTCCAGAGAAAAGCAGAAAAATAGATCCAAAGCGTAAAGTAGCGAAGACCTTCCCACAAAAAGCTAAATGACTTGTCAGACTTAAACCAAAATGGAATGCTGACAAGCAAAATGCCTGCCATGCAATGGGTGTGATGAGCACTAAAGGAATTGTAGGTCAAAAAGTAAAGCGCAAACAGCACACCGAAGGCAATCGGGAAAATTCTTTTATTGACAAATACGGCACTCAGTACCGCAGAAGTAAATAGCAACAGGTCAAAAACAATCGAAACAGCCAGATGACCGGTAATCATTTCTGGTAAACGGAGTAAATGGACCATCCAATATGCCAGATCGACCCACGCAAATTTCAGAACAGGCGAGGCCAGTTGATGTGTAAACGCATTCGATGCAAAGCGGTAAAGGAGGAAAACGACAATGAAGCCAAATACCCATCGGCCAAGTACCTTACGGCCGATTGCTTCAAAAACATACCTGGCGGTCATAGGCTGAATAACTTTTCAGCTTTCACCTCCGAAGGCTTGCCCTGGCTGTCGAACCTGTAAGTTTTTAAATAGATGTCAAGAGTGTTAATTGGTTTGTTGCAACTATGTTCGAGATATCGTCTAACCCATGCTTCGAATGCTTCCTTGATTTCTGGCTCGTTAGTTACCTGGTTAAGGAAAGGTTCGATTTTTGGATACATTGATCCTGTTTTAGATCGGAAAAACGAGCGGGTCGGGTCTTCGTTATTGTTCTCTATGATGGAATGGTAATAACCAATTGGACTGATAAGCATATGTCGATTGACATTGTTCAGCTCTGTGTAGTAATTGAAAACGTCGCCATCTATCCTGATCTCGATGATTTCCTGTTCAACTTTCGGCTCGAATTTTTCGGAGAACATGCCCCAAACGAAGAAAGGGGTTACCTCATCACCAGTAAAATTAAGGGTAAGTGTGAAAAAACAGAAAGCCGCCACCAGCCAAAACAAGCTTTTGGAATGTTGATAAAGCCGATGGAAGTAAGTGTTTTTCATTCAACTTTTTGCAAACCGGTCTCTGTAATTACGGAAGACTCCTGGTAACTTTCGTAGTCGGTGTTGATCGACCAAAGGTTGGACTCGGTTCCTTTTACAACTGATTCGGCAGCGAGCAAACCCATTAGGATACTATGATCCTGGTTATTGTACTTGAATGCCCCATAACGGCCAATAACCTGAAGGTCTTTAACGGTTTTAAGATAATCTTCAACTGGTTGCAGACGCTCTTTGTAACCGATGCTGTAAACCGGATAACATCTTGGAATACGATAAACGTACCCATCGGAAATCTCTGCATTGCCAATCAAGCCTGTTTTGCGAATTTCTTCTTTTGCTAGGGTGATCAGTTTGTCTTCATCCCATTTCCAGAAGTCGTCTTCGTCGCGGTAACACCAGTATTCAAGTGTGATAATCGTACTCTGTTCTTCACCATAAAGCTGAGGAACCCAGTTTCTGAAGTTGGTCACGCGGCCCATTCTCAAATCAGGAGAGTGTACGTAAAGCCAATTGTCAGGAAACAGGTCTTTTGCTTCAACTTTGAGATATACGAGAACGGTGTCTCGGAATTTTAAGGAGTTGGCTGCTGTCTTGACTTCTTCGGGTGCTTCTGGCAATCGGTTGACCATTAGGGTCAGAGGCATTGAGGAAATGATATGATCATACTCTATATAACGACCATCCTCAAGGCTTAATCCTTTTGCAGAATGATCCACTGTGTGAATCTGGTGGACAGGGGTGTTGAGATACAGATTACCACCGTTTTCACGAACGTAATCCGCCATGCGCTCATAGATCATGCCTGTACCCTCAATTGGATACGCGAATTGGTCAACGAGTGTTTTATGTTTATTACCGCGGCCACCGAAGAGTGCATTTTTGATAGCTTCGAAAAGTGATAATTTCTTAATGCGTTGTGCCGCAAAATCAGCATCCAGTTCTTTGCAGGAAATACCCCAGAGTTTTTCACTATAGGTCTTGAAGAAGATCTCAAAAAGCTTACGACCAAAGCGACCTGTCACCCAGCTTTCAAAGGTGCCGTCCTGTTTTGTAGGACTCATACGTTCTTTGAAATAGCTCCAAATGCAAAGGAATGACTCCCATGGACCAAGGGTAAAAAGGGCATTAAATGCTTTTAGCGGGTAGAAGAAGAATTTACCTTTATAGTAGATTCTTGTCAGGCGATCAACCATCTCATAATCTCCATCAGCAACTTCAAGCCAAACCTGGTTTACGCGGTTATCATTACTGAAAAAACGGTGAGGACCAATATCAACGCGCTGGTCCCAAAGTTCAATGCTTCTTGCCATACCACCTACCCGATCTGATGCTTCATAAAGATCAACCGAAACACCATTCTTAGCCAGTTCGTACGCAGCAGTAATGCCCGCAGGTCCTGCTCCGATTACTGCAACTCGTGTATTTTGCATTTGTGTTTATTTTTTCGTGCGCTGAGCGTCAATCCTGGCGCACAATTCCTGAACAGACCGCAAAGTTAACAAAAAGTCGACAGGAAAAACAGGAAAGAAAAATAGCGGTTATTCAGCATTTTGGAGATCATAGATTCGTAGCCCGATATCCGCATTCGCATAAAGTAAAACGTAATCAGTAAAGGGACTGCTGTCGGCATGATTTCCCCAAAGCAGGAAATGATCAATATCCGCTCGCGTTATCTCATCAATAATCCCTGAATGGAGCTTTTTGGTTCGAATAAATCCCCAAATTTTGAATCGGTTTTCGTACATCAGCAGGCAGGTGGGGTCCATATAGTCGGGGATGGCAGAAGGGACAGGCTTGATATTGCTGACTACACTTTTCCCTTCGAGTTGAAGAGCCCTTATGTCTGACTTGGCCGCTTGAAGTGCTGTGTGAAAGTCATTTTCCTGTGTTCGGAATTGGATCCTGTCAATGATGTTTATACCAAAAATAATGATAACCGGAATGAGCATTAGCTTTACCAGCCTTGATGACCTTTCAGTCCGCCACAACCTGCCAAGCATCCAGAAAAAGGCAATGGTTAAGAGGATATGGTTGATCCAAAGGTATCTTTCATTAGGGAAAAGCACAAAATAACCTGCATTATAGACACCCAGGAATATTAATATTGAAATTGCCAGTTGGCGATCTTTTTCAGGTAGCTTCATTTTGAAAAACCAGGAAAACCCTCCGATCATTATCAACAGGAAAACCAAATCTCTCAGATAGGTGATATAATACAACTTTGAGGCGTTTGCAAAAACCCTGGTCATCATGTATTGAAGTCCTGATTTTGAACCGAATGGTTGCCATTTTCCATAGTCTGCAAATAATCCTTGCTCTTCTCCGATAAAGTAATTTGTAAACTTTGTTTCCGGGTTATGCAGTCTGTCAAAGTAGGGTGGATTGAATTGCATAAATGGCCCCATATAGGCCATATTGTAACTGCCGGAGCTGCCAAGGGTAAAGTGATCGTATTTGACACTCAGGATTGAAACCCAACTCCCCGCGATAACCAGGAAGGCCACCATTCCGGTAAGGAAAAATTTGATCTGAAGACTTTTCTGTTCCTGGTTTTTGACTGTTAACCGTTGATAAATAGTCCAGAGAGAAAAATGAGCGAGAAAGAAAGGAAATCCATACCCCTTGCACAAAAATAAAAGGCCCCCGATGATCCCAACCTTCAAGGCTGAAGAACTTTCAGGTTTCAGTGTTTCGTTAAAGTAGCCTAATAACAAAACTACCATTAGTAAGTCAGGGGTATGGCTCATCGTCATCATCCACAAAAGGACGATACAAGTTACCTGGGCCCAAAAAGCGACTGGTTTTTGAAGCTCGAAATGACCCATCAGCCGCCACACCTGCCCAACACCCACCAAGCCAATCAGAATCTGGGCGACTTTGAATGCCCACAGGCCTTTTAGCCCTAGCCACATCAACGGTACCATGAGCAAAGAAATCAGGGTGCCCCAATAGGAATTTACACCTCCCCAAAATTGTCCTTCTGAAAATTCGCGGGCACTCATCAGGTAGAAAATAGTGTCGCTAGCAGACAACTGCCAAGGGAAAGCCAGGAGGTAATACCCGCTTAATACGAGGAATAGCAAATAGAGATATGTCTTCTCCTTTTCGAGCATTTAGTCGCTCAGTTTATAGATTTTCAGATCCAGAATTTCATCTTCAAACACAATTTCCTCATACCTGAAAACAGTTTCCGCAAGGTCGTCATGTTGCCAAAGCATAAAATAGTCAACAGGAAAGGCTTTTAATGGCGACAAGCCTTCTTCCAAAATGGTTTCCGCAAATGGTTGACCCAAAAATTTGAATCGTTTTTTATACCAAAGATAGGCATCAGCTTCCATCAGGTGTTGTTCCTTCGGAATATCAATGATGGCGACGTTTTTACCTTTAAGTAATTCGTCAGGTATCTGTTGTTCGGTTTTAACCAATTGTTCGAAGAATGCCTTATGCGCGGTGCGATAACCAAATTCGTCATAAGTATTGACCAGTACCAATACGCCAACACAAACTGTCCAAAATCGAACGATATCGAGATTAACTTTTGAGCTGATTATTTTTAGGCTCAACCACACCATGGGCATCAATAATAGGAAATCAAACCAGAGATACCGTGGTCTTACTATCAACAAACCGTAACCGCCAGTAAAGATCAGTACAGCCAGGAGGCTTGAAAGGAGTAAATATCTTTCCAACGGATCCAGATTAATTCGCCAAAGCAAAATTCCGCCAACCAGCAAAGCAAAGATAAAACCAAGATCCCTGATCATCGGGATGTAGTAAATGCTCCACGCATTGATGCTTAACTGCTTTTGATAAATTGAAAAGGCTTCCTGCGAACCAAAAGGACTCCAGGCATTTACAAAAGTCGCTGGTTCTTCATAGGCCCATAGTTTGGTGTATTTTGTGCCAGGGTCGACCAATTCGTTTTTTGTAACCTGCAACCCCGATCGCTCCGGACCGCTTAAAGCGAGATTGTATTTGCCGGCAGTGCTGATCGTAAACCCGCCAAATTTGACCGAAAGCGCAAGGACTAGCGGAAGCGCTACCAGGAAAAAAGTCAGAAGACCCCGGAAGTAGGTTTTTAAGATTTTTCCGTTTACCGGAATGCCCAATCGCTTCCTGAAAAGGAAAACAGCAAGATGCAAAACCAGGAAATGTGCCAAAAAGAAAGGCAAACCATAGCCTTTACTCAGGTACATAAACCCGCCAGCCAGTCCAGCTTTTCTGCAAGCTTTTTCGCTGTCAAAAAATAACGGATCAGAAACCAGGCTAAAATACCAAAATCCAAAAGTGATCATCAGGAGATCTGATGTCAACATCATCGACATATTGATGATTACGGGCATAACAACAATGGCTGAAATCCAATAAATCCAATTTCCTAAATTCAGCCGACCGAGTAAGTTTAGAAACAGGGAGAAAAGTACGAGGCCAACCAGCCAGTTTAGGATTTTAAATGCTAGCACGCCCTCAATGCCCAAAGCTAATAATGGCGCCAGTAGGATTGGTCCCAGCATACCCCAATGTCCACTGATTGCATCATAGAATTGGCCTTTAATCAGTTCCTCGGCAATAAATAGATAGTTAAAGGTATCCGGTGCGTTAAGGTTGTGCCGATAAACCACCAAAAATACCATGCTGATGAGTCCGAAGACCAGCAGCAGGCTTTTTTGATATTTGGCAGGTTGGGTCAACGCTTATTGGCTATTTGATTTCAGATCGTAAATGGTAAGGCCAACAGTCGTGTCTCTAAGCACCACAGGTACATCACTGAAAACGGAATCCAGATATTCGGGTGGATTCCAGAGAAAGAAGTAATCCAGGTTATTGTCATAGGCTTGTTTAAGGCCTTCAGTTTTGAGATTTTCGTCAACAAGATGCCCCCAATGCCTGAATTTCGAATAATACCTGAAAAGATTGTTCATAGCAGAATGTGTCATCCCGTTCCTGGCGATATTGCTCACGACGTCTTTATCTTCAAGGGGTAACTCCGCAACGCTTTGCTGCAGGTTGTAAAGCTTTTCACCATAGATCCTGTAAACGACATATCCTCTGAACATATCCTGAGTATTGACCAGAATCATGATTGATGCCGCTACCACCCAAAACCCCACCAATTTTTTGTGAAACCCGCTTTCCAGTAAATGAGCTACCAGAATCCAAAGACAAAACGTAGCCAGTAAGTAATCGATCCAAAGATATCGGGCCTTTATCAAAAGTAATAAGTAGCCAGAAGTATAAATAGCAACAACTAGACCTGCCTGCAAGAGCAAAAGCAGCCTGGTCCGGGATAACGCCTTCCCGTAAAGGAAAAACAGAAAAAGACAAAGAGCCACCAGAATACCAATATCCCGCAGGTAAGAGAGATAGTACAAGGACGAAAGATTTGGCCCGATCCTTTTCAGATAATACGTCAGGCTTTTGGTTGATTCGAGTGGCGTCCAGTCTGTCAGAAACATGGAAGGCTCTTCGAAAGCATCGTATCGCGTATACTTCGTGTCAGGGTCTATGAGACGATTATAATAAATATGTTGCCCGCCTTCCGGACCGTAATTAACGATATTGTATTTGCCCGCATTGCTATAAGTGAAGGTGCCGAATTTAAGACTCAGGGCAATTACCCATGGCGTAATCACCAAAATGAATCCCAGCATTCCGCCAAGGTAGCTCCCTAGTACTCCTTTTTTAGGCATCGGTTGTTTATCCCGTTTTCCGAAAAGAAAAAGTAGAAAGTGAATTGCTGTAAAATGAACCACGAAAAAAGGCAGACCATAGCTCTTACATAGAAAAATAAAGCCACCCGTTACGCCTGCCAATAAACCGGATTTCAGATGATCGCCAAATGCTTGTTTAGTCACCAGATGAAAGTAGACCAATAGCAAAGTCGCCGTCAGGAAATCAGGCGTCAACACAACCACACCTGTTATTAGCACAGGAATGACCAGCAATACAGCCACCCACTCCAGCCATTTCGGGAGGGTAGCTTTTTTCAATACTTCCAACCACAACCATAAAGCCACAAAGCTGACCGCAGCATTCAATAGGAAAAAGGCCAGTAACGGTTCAAACCTTAAAGCCAGTATGGGTATGAGCAGCCAGGAAACCATTGGACTCCAATGCGAGTTGACAGCTTGCCAGAATTCGCCTTCGAGGTAATAGCGACTAATAAACAAGTAATGCGCAGTATCTGGACTGGATATGGTGTACCGATGGAAGGACAAGAGCACAACCAGGGCGATCAGGTGAAGCAGGTAATATGGCCAGTTAGACTTCAGAAGACAAGATTTTCCTATAAAGCACCAAAAGTAAGGCACAAGTTAACGCAAAGTGGATTAACTTGAACGTAATTTGGAATTCATCCACAAATACCACCAATTGTCCGGTTCGGAAAAGACAAGGATAAGCTTCATGGCGGCATTTGTATTTTTTGCGATTGCGTTTTGGATCTCCGGGTATCATGAAACCTGGCGTGATGAATACCAGGCATGGCTGATCGCGGATACTGCCGAATCATTTTCTAAACTCATTACCAATCATAAATACGAAGGTCAACCCATCTTTTGGCATTGCCTGTTATGGTTATTTTCACAATTCGGGATGGGATTTGGAGCAGTCAAAATCTTCCATTTAGCCATCGCTGCAACTACTGTTGGTTTAATTTGGCGATTTGCTCCTTTTTTGCTGATTATCAATGTTTTGTTAAGTTTTGGCTATTATTTTCTCTTCGAGTATTCGATCATAGTCAGGCCTTATGGTCTTGCGGTGCTTGGCCTTGTACTTTTCTGCATTTTCTACAAAAGTAAGAGCCGCCATTTGGTCTGGCTTGCATTAGCTATTGGGTTGGTGGCTAATACTCAAACCTATGGTGTTGTGCTTGCGGGTTGGTTAGCGCTTTTGTGGCTGTGGAAGGCTTTTCAGCCAGATAATGCATTTCCCTTACGGGAAAAACTAATTGGCGGTACAATAATCGGATTGTCTTTTGTCGCAGCAGCAGTTATGATCTTTCCAGAACCAGACAACGGTTTTGTCAATCCAGCACAACCCACACTCGAAGCCTGGAAAATAGCAGAAGTGTTTGATGGCTACCTGAGAGCTCATTTACCCATTCCGAAGCCCGGCAAACTTCAATTTTGGAATTCGAATATTATTGATTCCTTGCCAAGGTTAGTTACAGGTGCTACAGGCTTTTTCTTGTTTCTTTTCTGGCTTTTTTGTTTCCGCAAGGAGAAGAAATGGCTGATTTTTTTCCTTACTGGAATTGGGCTGTTCCTTCTGACTAACTATCTATTGCTGCATTATCCCTTTCCGCGTAATTATCGGCATTCAGGCCATTATTTCATGATCTTGTTGGCTTGTAGTTGGTTGTTTTTACAAAATGAGAAATCCGGTAATTCAAAAATCAGGAATCACTTATGGCTAAACTCAGGCCTACTAATTATCCTCTTTTTCCAGTTGATTGCGACTCTAATGGTAGTTGTCAAGGAAGTCAGCGTACCTTTTTCAAATAGTAAGGCTACGGTCGAATACATCCGAGAAAATGAACTTTCAAAGTTACCGATCGTAAATACTGGCGATGCAGAGATGACCAGTATCTCAGGCGCTATCGATCAGTCCATTTATTACCTTAACCGGAATGCTTATGGCAGTTTCGCCATTTGGAAAAAGTTTGCAGAAATCCAGCCAAATGACATTGAGAAGTCAGTCCTCAGTTTTCTCAAGAATAATGACTTAAGAGAATGTCTCTATATGTCAACAAGCCCATTGGAATCGCTCCAAATATACCAGGTGGCAACATTCGGAAACCCCAATGTGACAAAGGAATCTTTTTTCTTGTATTTGGTACATGTTGAATAGCTTCCATCAACCATCAACCATCAACCATCAACCATCAATTACGGAACGAGTTTCCGCCCATAACGACGCTCGAAAGGAATCGTTTCACGGACGTGGTCGAGATCACAGACCCAACGGACGATACGTTCGAGACCAAGACCAAAGCCTGAGTGTGGCACGGAGCCAAAACGACGCAGGTCGAGATACCATTCGAAATCGGCCATGTCGAGCTCGTGTTCGATGATCTTGCGTTCGAGCACTTCGAGACTGGTTTCACGCTCTGAGCCACCAACGATCTCACCAAAGCCGTCTGGTGCTAACAGGTCAACGCCTTTAACGAAGTTAGGGTCGCCATCCACCTCTTTCATGTAGAAAGCCTTGATCTTGGCTGGCCAGTTGTAAACGAGAACTGGTGCATCGAATACACGCGTCAATACTGTTTCATCTGAACCACCGAAGTCTTCACCATCTTTGAAGTTACGGGCCGACTCAATCCATTTAGGGATGTTACGGATATCTTCTTCGTGTTGGCGGATCTCGTTTTTCAGACGGTCGATTTGTGCCTGTAGGTAGTTGCGCTTACCTTTTTTAACACCACCTTTAATCTCTTTTTCGTTGGCTGCGATCTTTTCGTTGGCAGCAACTATTGCATCCTTGGCGGCTTGAAGGTCCTGTTCTTGCAGGGTGATGGCATTTTTACCATCAACATCTACCTCACCGCGGAGTATCTTGACGGATTCTGAATAGGTGATCCGTGGGAATTTCTGGTTGACTTTTGACAATTTCTCAACATCACGACCAATGGCTGCCAATTCTGTCTGGCATTTGTCGAGAATCCTGTTGACTACTGATTTTACAAAATCTTCGATCAGGTCCATATCCATGTCGAGGTCGTAAAATGCCATTTCCGGTTCGATCATCCAAAACTCAGAAAGGTGTCTTGGTGTGTTTGACTTTTCAGCTCTGAAAGTTGGTCCGAAAGTGTACACCTTTCCAAGAGCCATAGCCATTGCTTCAGCGTAAAGTTGGCCCGACTGAGACAGGTAGGCCGGCACACCGAAAAAATCAGTTTCGAACAGGTTGGTGGTTCCTTCACAGGCGTTGCCAGTAAATAATGGCGCATCAGTCTGCACAAAACCATTTTCCTGGAAAAAGGCATGGATGCCCATAATTATCTCGTTGCGAATGCGCATGATCGCCCACTGACGTTGTGATCTCAGCCACAAGTGTCTGTGTCCGGTCAGAAAAGCCGGGTTGTGCTCACTGGCATTGACCTTGATCGGAAACTCTTCTGCCAGGCCAACGGTTTCCAACTTTGAAACTTGTAGCTCATAACCACCTTGCTGGCGTTCATCTTTTACCACCTTTCCGGTAAGGATAATAGAACTTTCACGTGTAAGACGCTTGGCCTCTTCAAATTGAGTTTCACCTACAGCGTCAAGAGAGACTACTGCCTGGGCAAACCCTGAACCGTCGCGGAATACAAGAAAAATATTGGTTTTGCTTTCTCGCTTGTTATAGACCCAACCACCGGAGGTTACCTCCTGCCCTTCATATTTTGGATAATCAATGATACTTTGCATGATCGATTTTAATCTTTTTTGTTGTATCTGTGTTTGCTTTCAAAGAGAATAACTTATAAAAGCAAAATTTTATCTCTTTAGTTCCATACTTTGAACCAAACATGGATAACCAATGAGATCTTTTAAAGTTTTTAAGATTGCGAAAGTAAGGAATATTTTAAAGAATTCTCTAAATTTAGTAGTTGCCATAAAGCCAATCGGGACTTCAACTTTTGACCATTTAACTTCAAATAATGAAAACCACCTTTACCTTCTTATCCTTGTTTTTTTTCTTTTCATTTTCATCCTTTTCACAGGATGAATCTTTGTTACTGCGATATCCTGCACTGAGCCCTGACGGATCACAAATTACTTTTTCCTGGCAGGGGGATATCTGGACGGCAGCCTCAACCGGGGAAGCGGCCGTTAGAAGGACAGTACATGAAAGTTACGAAAGCCAACCACAGTGGAGCCCTGACGGGAAACATATCTTGTTCCAGGGGAACAGATTTGGCAATAGTGATTTGTTTGCTATTGATCTGCAAAGTGGACAACCACAACGATTGACCTGGCACTCTGCAAGTGATGCTAATGCCGCCTGGGGTAACAACGGCAATATCTACTTTACCACACGTCGGACCTTTGCCCAGGTGGAGCGAGAATCGGAGATCCATACTGTAAATGTTTCAGGAGGTACGCCCGTCAGGATGATGAATGCTGTTGGCCGTATGCCAAGTATTTCAGCTGATGGAAGATTATTGGCTTTTACCAGGGGCGGCTGCCGGATTTCCAGAGAAGCTTACCGTGGACCAGCTCAAAGAGATATTTGGATCCATAACACAAGAAAGAATAACTACATCCAGATTACAGCAACCGATGGTATGGAAATCTGGCCAGACTGGGATAAGGATAGAAATCTTTACTACCTGAGCGCAGAAAATGGACGTTATAATCTTTATAAGCAAGCTATTTCAGCCAGTGGTGAGAAAAATGGCGATGCAGAAACACTCACTTCATTTTCTGATGATGGTTTAAGATACTTTGATGTTAGTCACGACGGATCAACAGTCACATATGAAAAAGGCGGAAAAGTATTTATCCAGGATTTGAAAAACGGAACAGCAGCTAAAGAATTTAAGGTCCAGTTACCTGCTGATTACCGATTTTATCCTGTAGAGACTAAAAGATTTAACAGGTCTGCCGCAGAATATGAAATATCGCCAAACGGAAAATACATTGCACTAACGATTCGGGGTGAGATCTTTTTAACCCAAAATGATAAGGAGAAATCCCGCACAGTAAAGATTACCGATAATCCCGCCAGGGACCTTGATGCCAGGTGGCTAAACGATACTACGCTGATCTTTATGTCAGATCGCGACGGTGATTACGACATCTATGCGGTGCGTTCTTCAGATCCGACAGAAGCTGATCTGTTCAAAACATTTAAACGCAATATCACGCCTATAACAACAACTGAGGAAGAGGAGTACGACCCGGTTATTTCGCCTGACGGCAAAAAAACATGCTATCGTGTAGGCGGTGGACAACTTGTATTGGCAAATATTGACTCAACTGGGACGATCTCGAACAAAAGAAACCTGTTAGAAGGATGGTCGTCGCCAAGAGGAGTGAGCTGGAGTCCGGACAGCAAATGGATCGCTTATTCCATGAGCGACCTCAACTTTAATAGCGAGATCTACATTCAGGACACTGAAAATATGTCGCCGCCAGTTAATGTCAGCCTCCACCCACGTGGAGATTATGGACCTGTCTGGAGCGGTGATGGTTCCAAGTTAGGGTTTTTGTCCATCAGAAATAATGGTGATTCAGATGTCTGGTTTGTTTGGCTCAACAAAGAGGATTGGGAAAAAACCCAGGCAGATTGGAATGAAGAAGATGAATCATCGGCGAAAGGCGGTGCAAAAAAGAAAGAAGGGCAAAAAGGTCCTGAGCCTGTTGAGATAGATTTTGAAGACATTCATGAAAGATTGGTTCAGGTAACCCGTTTACCAGGTAATGAAAGCAATCTGATGATATCTGCTGATGGTGAAACCTTTTATTTTACCACCAACGGACGCTCAAGACAAGGTGCCCAGGGAGACCCGGAATTAGTGTCCGTCAAATGGAATGGGAAAGATCAAAAAACCATGATGAAGAAAGCCCGGATTGGAAGCCTGAGATGGGCGAACAAAGGGAAAGACTTATATCTCCTGAAGTTTGGCGGAACGATTGCCAAAATAGATGTCAAAAGCTCAAAAACTGAAGGCCGACCATTCGCCGCCAAAATGGAAATCAATTATCCTGCCGAGAGAAAGCAGGTTTTTGACGAAGCGTGGAGGACTCTTGATGATGGATTCTACGATCCTGATTTCCATGGCCAGAACTGGTCAGCCTTAAGAGAGAAATATGAACCTATTGCCCTTAGTGCTTCTACAAGCCAGGATTTCAGAGATGTGTTTAATGATATGCTCGGCCAGGTAAATTCCAGTCATATGGCACTCAGAGGCCCTGACCGTGAAGAAGTGACAAGAGAACAAACCGGTATGCTAGGCATTGAGATCAAGCCTGGGAAAAATGGTGCTGAGATTACGGCAATAGTACCCGGTTCACCAGCTGATAAGTCTGAAAGTAAATTAAATATTGGTGATGCCATACTTTCCGTTAACGGAGAACCTGTCAGCGAGAACGAAAACTTTTACGCCTTACTCACAGGGACCTCAGGAGAAAGAATATTACTTGAAGTGGCCGACCAGGATGGCAATAATCGCGAAGTGATCATCAGGCCAACCGGCTCGCTTTCAACCAAACTTTATGAAAGTTGGGTAAAAGAAAGAAAACGTTTGACAGACGTCTATTCTGGTGGAAGGCTCGGTTATATCCACATCCGGGGAATGAACTGGAGTAGTTTCGAACGCTTTGAGCGAGAACTGATGGCCAGCGGTCTTGGTAAAGATGGTATAGTCATAGATGTCCGATTCAATGGCGGTGGATGGACCACTGATATGTTAATGGCAGTGCTCAACGTTCGCCAGCATTCATACACCATTCCTCGTGGAGCAGCGAATGACTTGCAAGCTCAGCAAAAGGAGTTTCGCGAATTTTACCCTTACGGGGAAAGGCTGCCATTATCAGCCTGGACCAGACCTTCCATTGCCTTGTGCAATAGTTCCAGTTATTCAAATGCAGAGATTTTCTCACACGCATTTAAAGCCTTGGGACATGGAACCCTGGTTGGTGAAGCTACTTTTGGCGCGGTGATCTCCACTGGAGGGAGAGGCTTGATTGATGGTTCATTTATTAGATTACCATTCAGAGGATGGTATGTCAAGGATTCTGACCTGAATATGGAGCATGGCCCCGCAGTTCCCGATATTGAGGTGCTCAATGCACCTGACAGCAAAGCAAATGGCGAAGATCCTCAGTTGAAAACTGCTGTAGACCAGTTGCTGAAGGAGATCAATGAGCGATAAATTATTCATTGAAAATCTGATTAATTGTTTCGATCTGTCTGTTTTTTACCGAAAACAAACGGCCTTTCTTTGCATCAAGTGTTTTTAAGACTTGTTTGGCAACGGTAGTATCCGGAGCATAGAATATATTCCTTTTGGCGTAGTAAATGATCTGGGGTCCTTTAATCCCGTTCAGAAAAATCACTTCATCCTGGTTGGATTGTTCTTTGATGGCCAATCCAATGGTTTTCATGGCATCGTATCGATGTCCCTTCCAGCTTATTTGCCCCGGGCGATTGATATAGTAATACTGATTGATACACATTATTGCGGTTAACCCGAATACTGCCCATGAGATAAGTTTATTGGAAAGGCGAAACACTGGTACGCTGATAAAGGCTGTAAAAAGTGCAATGAATGGTGCGGACTTCAAAACCGAAAAATCATGGAAGGCAGAGTATTTGAGGAAAATGAAGTGGTGCAAAATAATTGGTACTAAACCCAAAAGGAATAAAAGGCGAATATTAGATGCCCCGGCCTTCTCACGATTTTTGAAAATAATGATTCGAGCAACTATTAGTCCTGCGATTAATGTCAACACAGGTAAATAACTTGTCAGATAATGAATGCCAATCCGCTGAAATTTCTTCAATGTCTTTATAACTGTAGAAGTGACTGACTGATCATTTCCCATACTCATCCCACGTTCCTGCCACCTGAAAAGGGAGGTTTCGAGAAATGCCTCCAGGCCATTGACCTGGCTGTATTGCCAACCAATGAGTAATCCCGCCACTGCTACAACTACTACGGAGGTTAAGGCAATACTGATATAGAATTTTTCAACAAAAGCTTTTGCGAAAGCAAATAGAAAAACGATAAAAGCAAAGAGAAACCCCAGCCAGTCCGCATAGCAAAATAGGAAAAGACTAACAGCGAAGGCTAACATCGACTTTTTCGAATTGGCCTTTCCGGAAAGGCATAAATTAAGCGTAAAGTAAAGACAGGCAATAAAGCAGTTAACACTAAATAAGTCAGCAAAAAAGATATTACCCTGGAACCAAAGTGTAGCAGGAGATAAAAGATAAACCCCCGCCGCCACGAATCCGGCCCCAAATACTTTATCATCTTGCTTCCCAAATAACCGCAAAGCAATCAGGTAAATAAATATGGCTGACAACCCATGGAAAAACAGGTTGATAACTTGTAAGCCGATTACAGAAATGCCAAAGCCATTGAGCAAAAAATAGGGGATGTAAAACGCCAACGGCGGATGAGAAAGATAATAGAGATTTCCGCGCTCATCAGCTAATGGGTGATCAGCGTTTTGGTAGAAAGTCTGCGTAAATCCTTCAGGGTACAACTGGACAGGATTATAATTGGCATTGGCAATACCCATTTCGCTCCAACTCTCAAAAATAACCATGCTTAAAGCCGTGCAATATTCATGGTGCTTTGAAAGTGGCCTGTTGAGGTTCGGTACCCGCACCAACACAGACAGCAAGAATAAACCAATAAGAAATATATAGACTTGCTTTAGTCTCATCGAGTCAAAGGTAGTGCAATTCCGAACATGCTCTTAGTTTTTGGTATTGGCAATCCTCTTTACGAAGAACTCAACTATGCAGTGATTCTGAGTGGATTTTTTTACTTTTCGAGTAATGACCATGTCAGTTTTGCATATTAATCCAGAAGATAACCGTGTAGCGGGGCTTATCTATCTTGTTACAGGCCTGATTGTTTTTCACCAGGTATTCGATATGTGGTTCCTTTCCGATGACCTTGTAATCTTTAATTTGATCTCTTTCAATCCATTCGGATATGTCGAAGGTGGATTTTTCAGGCCTCTGACGGATTTTACCAATTGGCTGACTTTCAAGGTTTTTGGGTATGCTGCTTTGCCTTACAAGTTGGGTAATCTTTTGCTGCACATTGTCAATAGCTGGTTGGTAATGCTGATTGCAAGGGTGGTGTTTGAACGGTCTGAGGTGCTCAGGTCGCGGTCATTTTACAATTGGCTACCTCTCGTGACGGGGATGATGTTTCTCATTTGGCCGATTCGCTCAGAGACGGTTTTTTGGGGTGCAGGGCGTGCATCTTCATTATCTTTTTGCTTTGCAGCTTTGGCTCTGTTGGCTTATTTCCGTTACCGGAATGGGGGTAAAGCCATTGGGTTGACCGGAGGACTGGTGTCTTTTTTCCTGGCCTTGTTTTGTTATGAATCGATATTTTCCTTGCCCCTTGTTGTTCTGGCTTTTGAAATCTGGTTTCGGATTGGGGAAAAAAGGGAAAAACCTGATAAGCCATCTTCGTGGTATCCTGTTATTGGGTTTTTCGTAATTCTCGGGGTCTATCTCGCTGTTCGGTGTTCCATCACCAGTCAACTGCTAGGTGGATATGGCAGTAATCTTCACACTAGGTTTAATCTGAATATCCTGCGTAATGTTTTGGTTTATCCTTTCAAAATTATGATTGGCGCTGGGCTGTATTCCAAGGTGTTTTTCTTTTCAGCTGCGGTTTTGGTATCCTTAATTTTCAGCATTGTTAAACTGAGATTTTTCTCAAGAAACAGATGGACAATACCTTCGTTTTGGGGTGTACTGATGACTGCAATGTATTTGGCCAGTTTGCCTGTTCTCAATTTGAGTATGAGTGTCTCCGATACCCAATTTGACCGTTATCTTTACTGGCCTTCGCTTTTCATGATACTGGTTTTGATCGTCTTTTTCGGTACGATCATACAAAATGCCCGTACGCTTAAGTGGCTGTTTATAGTTCTTGGCATCTATGCCTTATCGACGACGTATATCCAGGGGGCGAATTGGCAAAAGGCTTCTCACCAGGTAAAGGCAGTTCTGACGTCTATAAACTCATTGGAAAAGAGGGATGGTCGACTCATTATTCTAAATCTTCCTGACCACTATTGCGGTGCTTATCTACTCCGAAATGGCATCCATGAAGGCATCAATTTCCTTTGTCCTGAAACCAATTTCAGGTCGGTTCATCTTATTGGCATGCATCCGATCTTTGATCTGGAGTCGCGTGTGGAAGTGACTGAAGTCGAAAACAACTTACAAGTTAAACTGGGTGACTCGGCCTCTTCTTTTTTTTATGAGGAACGTTCCTCAGACTTCTTCATGGTTAAGCCTATTTCTGATAACCATTTTGAAATTGAATTCAGTCAACTCAATGAAGATGATGTAGTGGTGTATTGGTCAGAAGGCCTACAGCTTTGGTAGATAGCATCCGATGGCTTTTGTTCGCTTGGTTTTTATATCTGATTGTGTTGTATAGGCTTTGAGCGCAGTATCTAAATAATCTTCCGTGACTATTTGTCTTTTTTTGCCAAGATCAAAAAACCAATTGTCTATTTGACCCTGGTAATAAACTTTACCAGTAGCGTCTGTTAAGAAGACTTCTGGACTTATAGTCGCTCCAAAGTAGCGTTGCAGATGTTGCTCGGGATCTTTCAGAATTGGAAAAGAGAGATCAAAATCCTCTGCATATGTTTGGGATATTTTCTTTTCACCCAGGTTGCTTGGAAAAATACCATAAAACGACAATCCATCTCCCTGATATTTTTGATAAAGCTTTTCAATAACGAATGAATATTTCTGGCCGATTGGGCAGTCTGGAGTCAAAAAGATAAAAACGTTACCATTGCCATTGTTAAAGTCAATGAGTTGGTCTTCGTTATTTAAAAATGCGAGTTTAATCTCCTCAAAAGGCTGCTTTTCAATTGAGCAGCTTGAAAAGAAGATAAGCGAAGCAATAAATATCTTAATGACTCTCATGATGTTAATCCAAATCAACCCTGGTTTTTCTTTTTCCGCCCCCTCCTAATCGTCCGGGTTACCCACCATATAACACCACCAATGATGAGAACAAATGGCCAGATGCTCGTAAGACCGATAAGAAACTCCTTCATGCCTTCCCAGCCGTCACCGAATGAATTGCCGATGCGTTTCCAAAAGCCTTTTTTCCGGGTGTAGGTTTGTTCTACCGCTTCGTAATAATTGAGATTTATGGTGCTATAACCAACCTGGTCATTGAGATATTTAAGTCTGCCTTCAAGTGACTCGATCTCTTCGACGATCGTTCTGAGTTGCCCTTCTACTGCTAGGATGTCAGAGATAGTTTTCGCTTGCTTAAGAATATCACGATACCTCTCTTCCACTTCTCTTTTGGTACGGAGACGTGAAGTGATATCGACGAATTGCTCGGTTACATCTTTCGCGTCGATGTTTTTGGAATCGAGATTGAGCGCGATACCTTCGAGGTCATTGACCAGGGCGTCGAATTCTTCTGGCTTTACCCTGATAACTAAACCGTTTCTAAGTTGATAGGATGTGCGTTGTTCGTTTTCGCTGGTTATGGTAGCGTCATATTTCGCAATGGCTTTATCAATTTCTGTTCTCCCTTCTTCAAAATCGCTGACCTCCATCCTTATTTCAGCGGTTTTGATCATTTTGCGACCATCTTTCTTTTCGACTTCTGGTTCCTTTTTGGTTTCTTCCGGCTGGTTTTGGGATAAGGGTTGTGATTTTTTATTTCTGGATTGGTCATCAGTAGTGAAGTCTTCATCTAAGGTTTCGCTAAAGTCCTTATAGCTTTTATCACCTTCATTGGTCATGAAATTTAGGTTACTACTTGATTCGGCATTCCCTGGGTGCAGGTTGCCCTGGCATGAGAAAAATATTATGCCGAGTAGGAGCGGGATGAATCTTTTCATGGTTTTGCTTTTAACTACCTACCTGATACAGGTAGAACGGGGTTCTAGAAATAATTTCACGACTATAGATGCCAATTTACACTGGTTTGGTGTAAATCAAAGAAAGCGCTTTTGTTTTATAAAACAAACCCCAATAAGCTCTATTAATTTCTCCGTACATTTGCCCACAAAAATATATTCATGTTCGAAGCAAATAACCCTGAATTTACCTCGTGGATTGAGGTAGCTCCATCTAGCGATTTCCCCATTCAAAATATTCCGTTTGGCATTTTCAGAACCCCTGAGAAAAGTCCGCGTATGGCATCGATCATAGGCGATACTGTAATCGACCTGAATGTAATGGCAAATATGGAGATGTTTGATCTTTCTGAGTCACAACGCAAAGTTTTTTCCGAAAGGTATATCAATGATTTCATGGCGCTTGGGAAAACTGTCACAAGACAAGTGAGAGTCAGAATTTCAGAAATATTCAGACATGATAATGCTGAATTGAGGGACAATGAAGAACTAAAGCAAGCGATCCTGCATAATGTGAATGAAGTGGAGTTACTAATGCCTATCAAGGTCGGCGATTACACAGATTTTTATTCAAGTCGCGAGCATGCAACAAATGTTGGCACCATGTTTCGCGATCCGGATAATGCGTTATTGCCTAATTGGCTGCACTTGCCAGTTGGTTATCATGGACGTGCCTCTTCAATCGTGGTTTCGGGCACGGCAATAAAAAGACCCAAAGGACAGCAAATGCCGGCTAATGCCGAAAAACCAGTTTACGGGCCATGTAAGTTATTGGATTTCGAGCTGGAAATGGCTTTTGTGGTTGGAACAGGCACTCAACTTGGTGATACCATATCAACAGCGAATGCCGAGGATCATATTTTCGGTGTCTGTTTGTTTAATGATTGGTCGGCACGTGACATCCAGAAATGGGAATATGTACCTCTTGGCCCCTTCCTCGGGAAAAGTTTTGCATCGTCGATCTCTCCATGGATCGTTACACTTGATGCTTTAGACCCATTCCGCATCAGCGGACCTGAACAGGAACCTGAAGTATTATCATATCTGAAGTATGAAGGCAACAGACGCTTCGACCTCGACCTTGAAGTACAGATCAAACCTGAAAACGGAGAAGCACATACCGTTTGCCGTTCCAATTTCAAATATATGTACTGGAATATGAGCCAACAGCTCGCTCACCATTCGGTCAATGGCTGTAACTTTAATCCAGGAGATATGTGTGCTTCTGGAACCATTAGTGGTACTACACCTGATTCATTCGGCTCAATGCTCGAATTGGCTTGGCGTGGCACAAAGCCAATTCCAATGCCTGATGGTACAGAACGCAAATTCATTCTTGATGGTGATACCGTGATCATGAAAGGACATGGGGTGAGGAATGGTGTGCGGATTGGTTTTGGCGAGGTGAGCGGGAAAGTGTTGCCGGCGGACTAGTTTTTGCTTGGGAGTTAGCAGTTGATGGTTGTCGGTTGGTAGTTGGCAGTCTACAATTGGTAACTTAAATTCCTTACCATCAACCATCAACCATCAACCATCAACCATCAACCATCAACCATCAACCATCAACCATCAACTATCAACCATCAACCATCAACCATCAACCAAAATGTCAATCCTTAACGTAGAAATAAAAGCGCGCTGTAGTAATCCTGAAAATATTCATGATCTATTGATGGCAAATAGCGCTGATTTCAGGGGAGAAGATCACCAGATTGACACCTATTTCAAAGTACCTAACGGCCGTTTGAAATTGCGCGAAGGTAACATTGAAAGGAATTTGATCCATTACCATAGAAGCAATCAGGAAGGACCGAAGCAATCGCATGTTACCCTGTATAAACCGGGTGAAGGCGATGCGCTGAAAACAATTTTGACGGACTCAGTTGGGGTTTTAGTTGTGGTGGATAAAATGCGTAGAATTTACTTTATTGATAATGTGAAATTTCATATTGACAAGGTTGAAGGTTTGGGTAATTTCGTTGAGATTGAGGCGATTGATACGGATGGGAGTATTGGGCAACAGCGGCTTCAGGGGCAATGTGAAAGTTTTATGGATTTGCTGGAAATCAAAGCAGAAGATTTGCTGGCAGTATCCTACAGTGATATGCTACTAAATAGCTAAAAAACAATCGAATGAAAAAAGAGATACTTATCCTTGGCGGAAGCCAGTTCATGGGCAGAATGTTGGTGGAGCAGCTTCTGGCTGAAGGTAAATACGAGATCACATTATTCAACAGGGGAAAAACAAACCCTGATCTTTTTCCGGATGTAAAGCGGATTATCGGTGATCGTGAAACAGAAGACTCTAGGAGAATCCTTCGTAAATGGTGGGAGGCCATCATCGATTTTTAATGTTATCACCCCAATTCATTTGAAGAGCTGATCCAAGGACTGAAGGGTAATGTAGGCAGATACATTTTTGTGTCAACGGTCTCTGTATACAGGCAAGATCCGAAGATGGTCAAAAACGAGGATGCTCCTATTCTGGATTGTACGATCGAACAAAGAGCAGAAAAGAAAATTACTGGCGAGAATTATGGTGCCAAAAAAGCAGAATGTGAACGGATACTTGCAGCCAACGACTGGCTGGATAGCATCATTCTTAGACCGGCCATTGTTTACGGCCCGCATGATTACACCCAGCGATTGTACTACTGGATGTACCGCATCAAAAACCTTAACCAGGTTATTGTTCCTGGAAAAGGAGAAGAATTGATGAACATGACTTACGCGGAGGACATCGTGACATTGATGAAAAAATGTCTTGACATTCCGGTACACCGGAAAATATATAACACGACAACCCATGCTCCTAATAGCTTGCTCGACAAGCTTAAAAGCATGGCCAAGGCATTAGGAAAATCGCCCGATTGGTTGTTTGTTGATCCCAAGCAGATTTTGGATAATAAAGAAGTTTTGGGCGGTAAGATTCCCCAGGTCTATACCACATCCAATCAATATCGCTTTGATCATTCGAAGATGCTGGAAGATTTTGGTGAATTTTTGACGCCGTTTGATACCAGTATTGCAGAAACGATAAAATGGCACGATTCCAATAAGCTTTGGGAAGAAGGAAAGGCCGGACCAACGATAGAACAGGAAGCTGCATTTTTGAAAACCCTGAAAATTTAACCCTATATGTTAGTAGTAGACCCCAAGTCGACACCAACAGGAGACCTTCATCAATTTTTATTAGGTGCTGTAGCCCCGAGACCGATTGCATTTGCCAGTACCATCGATGAAGAAGGCAATCCGAATTTAGCGCCATATAGTTTTTTCAATTGCTTTAGTTCAAATCCCCCGACTTTGGTCTTTTCGTCAAATCGGAGGGTGTCGGATAACACTACAAAAGATACGCTCCATAATATCGAAGCTACAGGTGAGGTTGTTGTAAATGTGGTCAGTCATGCCATTGTTCGTCAGATGGCTGTTACTAGTATTTCATTTGATACTGGTGTCAGTGAATTCTCTAAGTCCGGGTTGACACCTGTGGCATCAGACCTCGTTAAACCATTCAGAGTCAAAGAGTCGCCTGTCCAGATGGAGTGCAAGGTGAAAGATATTATTACCCTTGGCGACCAGGGAGGAGCGGGTCATTTGATAATTTGCGAAGTTGTGCGCATGCATGTCAATGAGGCGGTGCTGGACGAAAATAACCGGATCGATCCTAATAAGATTGACCTTGTTGGTCGTATGGGGAGAGCTTTTTATGCTCGTGCCAGCGGTGATGCGGTTTTTACAGTTGTTCAGCCAGTTACTACGATAAGCATTGGCTTTGAGCAATTGCCTGATTCGATTCGGGAGAGTGAAGTGTTGACTGGTAATAACCTGGGCATATTGGCAGGATTATCAGCTTTGCCCGATAAGGACGATATTGTCGCAATAATGGATGATGACCGGGTGAAAAGCCGCCTTGCTGCCTATCCGCAACAACACCAGGATCTTGTAAATAACCTTCACACTATAGCCAAAGCAGCGCTCGATGAAGGTGATCTGGGTTTTGGGTCACTTGTAGCATTCCTGCCTGAGTATTTGTAATTAATAGCTATCTTTACCCTCCCGTTTACGGTCCTTCATAGAAGGTTAATAGGGAATCCTGTGAAAATCAGGGACTGTTCCCGCAGCTGTAAGCTTTTAAAGTTTTGTCTATAGTGCCACTACCATCTGGTGGGAAGGCGGGCAAAATGAAGCAAGTCAGAAGACCTGCCCTAAACGGTATTCGACGCTTTCGGTGAAAAAGCAAAGAATATGAACAAACACCTCTACACAATTGGCTTCCTTTGCCTGGCCTCGATATGCTTTGGCCAGCGCCCAATGGCAGATTCCATCTACCATTTACCTGCTGTTTTAAAATCTGCTGAGAAACTTGATGTCTATGGAGGCTCCAAGTCTACAAATCAGCTTGATTCGCTTGAGAACAACTTCTCTGACAACGATAATCTTTCCGAAAGGCTGGATGCTTTACCGGTTTCGATCCGGTCATATGGAGCCGGCAGCCTTGCAACAATTTCCTTAAGGGGTAAAGGTGCCGGGCATTCTGCTGTGCTTTGGGAAGGATTCAACCTGCAGAATGTCATGAATGGGGTTGTAGATATTTCGTTGATTCCAACTTCTCTTTTTGATGAAATGACTCTTCAGTCTGGTGGTAGTGCGGCTATGTTTGGAAGTGGTGCTATCGGAGGAACTATCCAGGTTGGTAATCGGGAAAATATTGTAGGTGGCACACAATTAAGAATAGGCGCAAGCTTTGGTAGTTTCAGCGATTACAGACAATGGGTACAAACCAATGTATCCAAAGCTAATTGGATGTTGAGTGTTAAGGGTTTCAACCATACTGCGAAGAATAATTTCAGTTTCCTGAATCCGGTACTACCCGGACAGCCAATTGTTAAACTGACGAACGCTACTACGAGGAATTCCGGAGTTCTTTCCTCCTTTGCTTTTCGGCCTTCAGTCCATCATAAACTCTCATTCCATCTTTGGGTTCAGGATGTAACTCGTGAAATTCCTCCGAGTCTTACCGAAATTTTTAGTGAAGCCAGCCAGCGTGATCAAATGGTAAGAGGGATGATGGCATGGCGGGTAACTCTTGATCGGGCAGTTTTTAAGTTGAGAGCGGGATATTTTGATGAATACATAGGCTTTACCGATCCGGGAATTAACCTTGAAGCAGATAATCGTTCCAAAAATTTTGTTTCGGAAGGGGAATTGACCTTCCATTTTCACCCTCAGCATCGACTGAATTTTGGTGTTGGTCATTATTTCGCTTCCGCGGAAACCGATAACTATGCTGGGCGGAATACCCAGCATCGGCTGGTAGCTTTTTCACACTATAAACTGAGTAATCGCAATAAACGCCTTTCTGGCACTGTCGCCTTGAGACAGGCGTTGGTCGATGGTGAAACGACACCACTGACAGCTTCCATAGGTTCATCTGTACTACTTCCTAAAGGTTTTCTGGTAAAAGGGAACGTTAATCGAACTTACAGAATTCCTACCTTCAACGACCTTTTCTGGATACCCGGAGGCAATCCTGATTTGAAGCCGGAATCGGGTTGGGATATGGATGTTAAACTTGCCTGGCACCAAAAAAAGCAACCCTTGCGTTTCAGAGTGGAAGTAGCTGCCTTCAACAGCCAGGTCAGAAATTGGATCCAATGGTTGCCAAACAATCAGGGCATCTGGAGCCCGGGAAATGTGAATAAGGTTTGGTCAAGAGGATTGGAATATGAGTCTGTTATTGGATTTCTGTTAAATAAGAAGAGACCAATCCGCATTGACCTGAGAAGTAGTTATGCATTGGTGATATCTACCAACAGCGCAACCGGGCCTTTACAGGAAAACGCTCTAGACAAACAGCTAATCTATGTTCCAAAACATAATTTCAGGAGTTCATTATCCTTTGGATTGGGCAAATTTAACCTAAGATATCTCCATCAGTTTACTGGAAAAAGTTTTACGACTTCAGATAACGAGAATGCTATCGATGGTTTCCATCTTGGCAAGCTGGATATTAGTCAATCTATAAATAGCGGTCATCATAAGTGGCGCATCCATTTAAAAATCAATAACCTTTGGGATGCGAATTACGAGCGTGTTGCGTTCCGTCCAATGCCTGGCCGACATTTTCAAGCGAGTATAATTTACACATTTAAAAATATCAAAGACAATGCAGTCAATTTCTAAGTTTCTAATGCTAATTCTTGCTGGTTCCTTATTATTCTTAGGTTCCTGTAAAGAAGAAATCATCATTATTCCTGAACCAGGAAAATATGACAATGGTATCCTGGTCAGCAATGAAGGCCCTTTTCAGAATGGTACAGGTACGGTGAGCTTCATTCATCGTGATTCAGGATTTGTGCTAAACGAAATTTTCCAAACGGAAAACAATCGTCCGTTGGGAAATATCGTGCAGTCTGTAAGTGAGCATTTGGGCAGAGTTTATATCGTAGTCAATAATTCAAACAAGATTGAAGTGGTCAATGCTGCTGATTTCGAATCTATTGGCACCATTGAAGGTTTGAACCAACCCCGCTATTTTTTAGGTATCGATGGAAATAAGGGCTATGTATCTGAGTGGGGTGACACCGGTTCAAATGGGGCAGTTCACGTCGTTGATCTAAATACCCTGACAATTACTCAAACCTTTACCATTGGCGGAGGCCCTGAACGGATGCTGAGGCTTGGCGATCGGGTATATGTTGCCAATTCAGGTGGATTTGGTTCTAACAACAAGATTTTCATTTATGATGTCAATGAAGACCTGCAGGAAAATGTAATTGATGTAGGTGACAATCCTAACAGCATGCAATTGGACCAAAGTGGTAACCTTTGGGTGTTATGTGCTGGGAATAAGGTTTATAATGCCGACTTTTCTCTGAATTTGGATGCAAGTACAGCAGGAGGTTTATACCGTATCAATACACTGGCAGATGAGGTTGTTGAGAGTTATGTGTTATCAGATAAATCGGTTGTCCCCGGAAACCTTGTAGTTAACCCTGATCGTACTACGCTTTATTATACAGGAGCTGGTGTCCATGAGCAAGCGGTTAATGCTGGGGCGCTTAATGAAACACCAATGCTAAATAACTTCTTTTACGGATTAGCAGTTGACCCTCAAACCGGCAACTTGTATGGTTGTAATGCCAGAGATTTTAACTCGAATGGGGCTGTCGAAGTGTATGCTCCGGATGGTACTTTCGTGACTTCTTATGATGTCGGAATCATTCCGGGGAATGTCATTTTCAGATAGTAATCAAGCTGTAACTCTGATTTTATCAATCATCGGGGTTAATGATAAGTTTTCTGTTCTTTACAGAAAATGCAACTAGAACCAAGGCCAATGCAAGGCCAATTCCAGCTGAAATCAAGAGAATAGAAGATAGGACAGGCCAGGAGATAGCTGCCTCTTTTTCAACAAAAAAGGAGGTGGTGAATAGTGTGGCGAAGAAAGCCAGCCTGCAAGTCAAACTCTGAAGACTAAAGTAGGTGGCTCTTTGTCCTGTCTCAACTCTTGGCGCAATGGCAGCATTAACAGGCGCATCCGTAATGGCGAGGGCCAGGTTTCTGAATAGGATTACCAGTAATATTGCTGGATGCAGCCAACTACCTATCAGAGCGATTATTCCAAGTTGGATAAAAAGTGCAATGAGTAGAAGATTAGTTAATCCCAGCTTGTCTCTTAACTTAATACTGTAGCCTGCCGCAAAAGCTGCGATTGCAGAAGTCAAAGCATACAAAATTCCAGAAATCAGTGGGGCGTCTCCAAGCGTAAGTGTACCCTCGGCTTCAAGTAACCCCAGATAGGGTTGGTAATATTCATACGGAACATGAATTAATACATAGAGCAATACCGCAAATCCAAATAACCATCCCAAAGGAGCTTGTTTAAGATAAGAGAAGCATTTGATCAGTTGTTTAATAAAAGGAAGACCATGTTCACTAGCTTCTTTTTCCGCTGTTGGTTCTTTGAATAACAAAGCTATTGCTAATGCTGGGATAGCAGTCAGAAAGGATAAGGCATAGGGATATTGCAACCCATAATGCGCAATTAAACCGCCAGATAACACTGCAACAGAACTTGCAGCAAGTCTCCACGTGTAGACCTTTGCCTCTCTTTCACCATATTCATCTTCCTTGCCAATTGCTTTTAATGATTCAAAATGGAAAGAAGTACCTGTTCCACTCAGGAATGCCATGCCGCCAGCGAGCAGGAATTGTGCAGCAACAAAAAATTCGAATTCTCTGGTAATGAAAAACAGAAAATAGGCCAGACTGAAAAATATTGCGGAAAAAACGAGCGTCCTTTTTCTGCCCACAACATCTGAAAAATACCCACTGGGCACTTCAAGAATAACGATGCTGATATAATAAACCGCCTCAAGTAACAAAACATCCCTCAGTGAAAGATTTTCACTGAAGTAGAGGAAAAAAACAGGCAGCCAGGCCATTGAAGAAATCATAACCTGGAACCAGAAATAAAGGCGGATATTTCTCATTACAGTTGGATAAAGTCCGTGTCAAGCAATCGATTGATGGAAATGCCGATGACGATAAAATTAAGTGTTTTCCGCAAAGTCTTTAAATCGTTGCATGAAGGTCATGGTTTGCTTTTTGAACATCCCCTTCATGAAAATGGACAGAAAACCCATTATACCTGAAAACTGGAAATCACTAATAACTGTCCAACGGGTCTTGCCATCTGCTAAAGTTTCAAAGCTATTGTTGATGTGGTTGATTACACCTTTCATTTCATAAGTTCCTGAAAATTCTTCTGGCAATTCTCTTACGAGTACAGTTTCCGTCATTTCAACTGTTCGCTTGCCATTTTGATAGGTGAGTTTTGATTTGGCTCCGGGTTGACCAGGGTCGCCGCTTAAATGTTCAAAATTGGTTAGCTCTGGTTGCCACTGATACATGTTGTCAGGATTGTCAAAAAGTTCAATGACTTTTTCTATTGGAAGATTCAGATCAATTATTGAGGTGTATTTCATGGTTGAAAGGTTGTAGGTATTCTAAAAACACACCACAATGTAACTAAAAAAGTTAAACAGGTCAATATTTGATCTAAATTTAACTTTTTTGATTATATTTTGAATAACCTTACAAACAACTTTCGGCCAGTTAGAAATTTGTACTGGTTGTGCACTTTGAAATCAACTGGTTTTAACCAACAATAAAGTTTAATGAAGGGAATCAGGAAGATTAAAGCTTTGGAAGAGTTCTGTTTTTTGTCAATGGTAATGGATTCCATTCGGAATCCATTTCTAACAGCCAGATTTCGGTATTGATCAACAGTAAGAGAGGCTACGTGTTGCATCCCATCATGCCTTGTGTGATCAAGCGGGCCAAAAGAATAAACGAAACCCGAAAAAAGAAAACGCATCCTGGATTTAAGAGAGAGGATGTTCGGGGTGGAAAAAAAGAGAAATCCATTGTTTTTTAGTACCCTGTGGCATTCTTGTAAAAAGTGTTCATGATCGTGAATATGCTCCATTACCTCCACAGCAATCAAGGCATCGAAACTATCGTCGGGGTAGGGTAGGTTTTTGGTGATATCAGCCTGCTTGCATTCGACCTTTTCAAATTGGAATAGTTCAGGGAACAGTTCACAAGCTGACACCTTGAATCCCGCATCATAAAGGGTTTTTGACAATGCTCCGTGGCCTGCACCAACATCAAGGATTGCTGGTTGGTCGATATGTTTTAAACTTTCAGAAAGAAAATTGAAGAATTTTTCATGGATGCCTGCAACGGCAATCGGTTTTATGTCATTTCCCATTTTGAATGCTTTCCATCAAATAAAGCATTTCTCTGCCTATTTCGCGAACTTTTTTATTGTATTCTTCAGCTTCACGGGGCGTATCATCGTATGCCTTTGGGTCGAGGTAGGGGAGTGAGATCCGCAATTTGGCTCCTGGAACAAAAGGACAGGCTTTGTCTGCATCGGTGCATACCATTACGGCAACAAAATCTGATTTTGGGTTATAGGAATTAGCAAACTTCTTGGAGAAATAAATATCATGAGTTTTATCCTCCTCTGTAATTGGGGCATAATACTTTGGGTTTTCCCAATCTGTTAATTGTTTAACATCGAAACCTGCACGTTTAACTGCTGCCACCATGCGGTGGTTGAAAGCAGTGGCTTCGGTACCTCCTGAAAAGGTGGATATGTTTGGTTCATCATTCCAGAAAGCCGCAGCCTTCAGCCAAATTTGTCCGAGCTGACTTCTTCTTGAATTGTGTGTACAAATAAAGTTGACCTTTAAGTGGCCATCTTCTTCAAGCATTGCAGCTAATTGGCTTCCAATGCTTTTGAGCTGTGTTTTTCTTTCTTCAGTGATGAAATCTGTTTCGGCCTGCAAATCAATTATCAGTGCGGCCAGTTTGGGGTTAAAATCTGATGCGCTCATAGTTTTTGGAGAAGATTTAAAACGAAGTAAATTTTTATTCCCATGGATTGGTAGCCCAAACTGTGACTTCAGGAATAAACCCGCGATCGTCCATTTCCAGGGTGCTTACAATGGTATGTGCTATTTCTTCGGATCTTAATTTCTTGGGCGTTGTATCGCGTTCTTTACGCTCTGGATTGGCGAAAGCTGTTGTAACTTCAGAAGGATTAACAAGGATGACCCGTACATTATGTTTCCTGAGTTCAGCTTGCCAGCATTGTGTCATACAGCGAACAGCAAATTTGGAGGACGCATAAACTGTGCCCCGAGCAAATCCTTTAAGCGCAGCGGTGGAGGCAATATTAATGATATTGCCGTAATTCTGCTGCCTGAAATGAACAGCTGCAGCTTTAGTGAGCATTGCTAATCCGAATACATTTACGGAGAATACCTTTTCGAAATGTTCTATTTCCAGGTCTTCGAGAGTGGGGAAGTTGCCGATGCCGGCGTTATTGATCAAAACGTCAATGCCGCCCATTTTTTCGACGGCCTGGTTGAGGACCGTTTGGGCTGCTTCATAGTCAGCCATATCATATACCATTGGTATTGCACCTGTTTCAGCTGCAGCTGACTCAAGTCTTTCTTTATTTCTACCGGTGATGACTACTTGTGCACCTTTGTCAACCAGCATTTTGGCTGTCGCTTTTCCGATACCGAGGCTTCCACCTGTCAGAAAAACCTTTGATCCTTTAATTTCCATTAAGTTGATTTTTAAAGCTTATTTAGATTTTCTTTTGACGGATTCGATTAGACGTTTGTAGTCTAACCTTTCGCCTTTATCAGACCCTGTAACAGCCAGTCGGCAATGGCCTGTCGGTTTTGTTCGATAATGATGCGTTTGAGGTCAAAATTGTTTTTGATATTGGCCAATTCCACGTAAACAGATGTTGGCTTTACCTCTCGCGTCATATGCAGGTCGCGCGGTGTTACAGTACCTGTATAACCCCGGTTAGGCTGATATTGTTTGTATTTTTCTTTAATTGTTTGTCTCAAAGTATTCGCCAGTTTTTTACCAGCTTCATTGCCAGGGAAATGATAAAAGAACATATCAATTTTCTCATTTCCGGTTCTTGAGTCTACATGGATGCAGATCATTTTCTGATTGGCATCAGGAACCCCTTTCTTTTTATGGTAATTATACAGGCCATTAACGGTTTCTGCCCGTTGTGTGAGTTTAGCTTTGGTGTTTCTTGGAATCTTTTTTCCACCCCAGCATTCCTCATCATAGTCACAATCCAAAATTTGTCCAGATCGTATGCCATCATTAGGGTCACGAATAATCATGTAGGCAGATGCACCATGTGAGATCAGGTTCCTGGTGAGACGTAAAGACACATCATAGGCGTATTCATCTTCACACAATAATTTGCCGCCTCTTTTACCAACGGCTCCGGGGTCTGGACCTCCATGCCCGGCAACTATATAATAAACTTGTCCTTTGAGTTTGGAGGAGACGATTGGCACTTTGGCATAGTCTTTCCCAAAAATCAAGTTTTCCTTAAAGCCCACCGGTATGGCAATGATTTCATCCTTTTTGTCTTTTTCGGGAGATTCATTGATGAGATTTGCTGGTGCTTCGCATTCGAGTTCGTGGTGGGGTACCCAAAGCGCCTTACTTTGTTCGTATTCCCTGGCCTGCAGTTTTGCTTTGACCATTTCTCGATTATAATTCTGGATTCTTACGGCTTTGTCCCAGTTATTATTGCCAATTGTAGAGCGGATGCTTTTCCCATTATATTCGTAATAATACAATGGCATTTTATAGGCCTGGTTAACAACAAGGCCCTGGTCCTTTTTCAGATTATTGACTTTGTAAAAATGATCGACGTTACATTGCATCTTCTCCAACTGGTAGAGTCTAAGCAAGGATAAAACACCATCTCCTGGTCGCGCAACAGCCATAACATGGCGTACTTTGGAAGCTTCAAGAGTAGATGAGATCATCAAGCCAATGAACAACAAAAGACCAAATTTTAGTCTTAAGGGATGTCTAAACTTCACGGTTATAACGGAATTAAGAGTATAAATTATAACGGCAAATACTGCCTAAAGATGACAGTTGAACAAACTCTTAAACGATTAGAAGCGGGGAATAATGTTCAAATCTAAAGAAAAAATCGCAATTTCAGTATTATGTGATATTTCAAATTCAATACCAAACTCTGAATCGTAATTATTCTATGCATGACCTGATAAAAGATTTTATAAACCGATTTGGCGGCAGGCTTGCCGGTTCACAAGCGGAAAGAGATGCCCAGGATTACCTTTTCGAAAAACTAAAAGGTTTTTGCACCTATGCAGATCGACATAATTTCGAAGCCCCACTAGGAGCAAAACCTGGTTCAGCCCGATTATTTGCTATTGTTTACTTTGCTGCGCTTTTACTTTTTTGGGTGAGTCCTTTGGCTGCTTTTTTTCTTTCCTTATTAAATGCCGTTTGCTTTTATGGTCATTTTGTTTCGTATAGAGGATGGTTAGACTTTTTGTATCCCAAAAAACGGTCTCTCAACATCATGGGCGTGCTCGAGCCAAAAGAAGCGGTAAAGTCTACCATTCTAATATCAGCTCATATGGATAGTACCAAGGAATTTGTGTGGTGGTATTGGCTGAAGGATAATGGTGCCCGATTAATGGTTGTTGGAGGCTTACTATTTCTGTTTCAGCCTGTTTTTTATCTGGTAGTTTTACTTTTTTCCTCTGGTCCTGACTGGAGCGTTATTGCGTGGTGGTTCTTGACTGCTATAAGTCCTGCTATTTTTACTTATTTGTACATGAGAGGGTCAATTGTTGTTGATGGCGCACAGGATAACCTTTCGGGAATTGTTGTAGCTTATGAGACAGTAAGGTCATTTATCAGCGAAGGGCAAAAGGGAAATAGCAGTCTGAAACATACCCGTCTGAAAATGGTAAGTTTTGGAAGTGAAGAAGCGGGATTGGTGGGATCTATGAAATTTGCTGAAACATTTGGTGAATCATTAAAAGATGAAAATGCGATCCTTGTTAATCTCGATGGTATAATGAATATGGATGAATTCCACATTGTCCGAAAGGAAAGAATGACTGGAGCTCTTTATTCTGAAGACCTTATCGGAAAGCTAAGCGCGGCTTTTGACCAGGAAGAAGTTAAACATCGCATTTCTGACTTATTAATCGGGGCAACTGATGCTGCCAGCCTTCTCCGCAAAGGCATACCATCTGTTACGCTATTGGGATTGCCCATTGACAGACTGGATCCTACTTATCACACAAGACTTGACACTCCAGAACATGTTGACCCAAACGCTTTGGAGGCTTGTCGAAAAGTTCTATGTGCATTTATCTCGGCTTGGGATGACGAGGTCTAGGCAATTTCTCCCGGGAAAACCTTAATTGCTGAGCCCTCAGCGAGAAGAACGGAATAAGGGATCTTAGACCCGAGAAAGTCCCAGGTTTCTCCATACAGAAGTCCAAAGTCGACATTCAGGTGAAAACGTTTTCTTAGCGGGTAAATTCTCCAAAGCGGATGTTCAACTCGGTATTGTTGGAGTTTACCATTGTGATCGAGACCATATCCCCACTCGTGTTCTTTGAAAAAGGTGGCTGTGGAATCTGCTTCTGGCATAAAGGGTTCGTTGTCTGCCACGAATTTTAGGTCATGCTTCCGTCCTCCGTATTCAAAAAAGTGCTCAATAATAAGATGTGAGCCTTCAATTTTGGAGAACGACTTCATTGGAGTTGCCTCATAAGGCTCGTTATAAAGTTTTCGGGCGACAAGTGCAATACAAGGTTTCGGAACAAGCTCCTTGATAAACATGACCCCCCGTTGTTCCCCTTTTTTGACATAAAACCTGAGGTTGATCTCTGGGAAATTGATGTGAAAGGGGATAGGGAGACCTTTCACCCGAGTCCGAAGGAAGTCAAAAGCCACGAAGCTGACGAATGCTCTATCATCAATGATGTCGAGTGTTAGACCATCAGGCAGCCAGGGTTGAAGCTTTGAAGGCTCAACCGAGTAGGTTAGCAGGATCAGGTTTCGCCACTCTGCTGTGAGAAATGGCCTCATTTGTGGTTACCTATTTGTTTTTAGGAAGGTCGGGTTCTGATCTGGTCTTTGATATTCTGGATCAGATTTTGGGAAACGCTTCGGCGAGTGATTTTTGAGCGTATGAATTCCCGAAAGGATTTTTCGATCTTAAATTTTTCGAGGTATTCAGGAGTTTCTTTAATCTCCAGGAGTAATTCTCTTTCTTCTTGCTTGGTGAGTTCACCATCTAGATACATGATTACCCTTTCCAAAAAGGAATCATTCGCTGTTTTGTTTGCCATATTAAGCGGTTTTATTGTCCAAACTTGTGATTATTCATTTAGGTATACGAATGTACAAATAGCAATTATTTTCTTTTGTCTTTGTATCCAAACTTAGCGGCATAAGTTCTCAGCTTTTCTTTGAGCATATTACGTGCTCTGTGCAGCCTCGACCTTACTGTACCAATAGGGATATCAGTAATTTTGGCAATTTCCTCATAGGTGAATCCTTCAATATCACAAAGAAGGATTACCGTTTTAAAATCTACGGGCAATGCGTTAATTGCATTAGTTACTTCATCTCCCATCATACCCTGGAAGATCTCTTCGCGCATATCAAGATAGCCGGCGTATTTTGAATCTTCACCGTCATGATAACTTACAATCTCCTCATAATCAACCTTTGTAGGTTGCTTGCTCTTCTTCCTGTATTGGTTGATGAAAGCATTTTTCAATATCTTAAACAACCAAGCCTTCGCATTCGTTCCCTCGTTATACTTATCTATAAACCGATAAGCTTTAAGATAAGTTTCCTGGACCAGGTCATTTGCGTCATCTTCGTCGTAAGTTAGGTGAAATGCAAAGTTGTACAGGGCGTCAATTTGGGGAAGGAATTCTTCCTCAAAAATCTGATCGTTATTTCGTTCTTTTTCCACAGGGGCAAAGTTAATAAAATGGCTGGGATTTAAGGGATTCACTGGATTTAGCAAGGTTTTAATGCTTTTGGCATGTGTACTTTCAGTAGAAATTCCAACCTTTCCAGTAAATTCTTCTTAATATCTGACTCTTAGTTGAGTTTGAAAGGGGTAATCATTTGAAATTCGGGGATGCGGACTTTGAAATTGTCATCATCATGCACTCTTTTCATGAGGTAGGTACCGTGCATTTTGCCGATATCGCTATCTAGTGAGCAGCCGGAAACATATTGATGAGTACCGCCTGGAGCGATAACTGGTTGTTCGCCAATTACCCCTTCTCCTTCTACCTCGCGACGTGATCCTACTGAATCAAAAATGAACCAATGCCTTCTGAGAAGTTGCACTGTAAAATCATTCATGTTCTCAATAGAAATGCGATATGCGAATACATGTTTATTGTCCGAGGCCCTTGAATATTCAGGCTGGTACATGGTTTCGACACTTATCTTTATTCCTTCGGTAGTGGTAGTTTCCATAATCAGGAGTTCGGCAAAAAATTATTACAACTCAATTAATATAACGTTGTACGTATCCCTAAAGTTAGCGAAATCCTAAAAAAAATTTAAAAGACAGTTTATGTTCGGTCAGCTGTTGATAAAGGCCAGTACGATTTTCTCGGCATTTTCAAGGGCGGTTTCGAGATCGTCATTGAGGAGTACTATGTCAAATTTGTGTTCGTAGGTCAATTCTTCAGTGGCTCTGGCAATCCTTTTTTTTAGGCTGGCTTCTGATTCGGTTTTTCGGTTGCGCAGTCGTTCGAAAAGGATCTCGGGTGAAGGCGGTTTTACGAAAACAGAAAGGCTATTGTCAGGATAGGCTTTTTTGATGTTGAGAGCTCCTTTGACATCAATGTCAAAAATGACCTGTTTGTTGAGCGCCCACAATCTTTCAATCTCGGATTTTAGTGTTCCGTAGTATTGGTTTTCGTAAACTTCCTGCCATTCTAAAAAAGCACCTTTTCCTAGTTTTTTATTAAAGTCATCTACACTAATGAAATAATAATGTTTGCCATGTTCTTCATGAGCGCGTTTTTCACGGGTAGTAGCAGAAACTGAGAAATCAAGAAAGTCAAAAGTCTTTAGTAAGTGACGGACAATGGTTGTTTTTCCTGCACCTGAAGGGGCAGCAACGATGATTAGCTTTCTATTTTGCTTTGATTGGCTTTCGCCAAATAAGGAGGGAAACAGTTTTTTTAGAAACTTATAAAACATTTGCCGTTTGTTCCTTGATCTTTTCCAGTTCGTCTTTCATCAATACCACCAAACGCTGGATATCGGCCGAATTGGCCTTTGCGCCAAGGGTATTGATCTCACGACCCATTTCCTGCGAAATGAAATTCAGTTTTCGACCTTTAGGCTCACCGTTATTGGCGTCAAGCTGTTCGAGGAAATACTGACAGTGTTGCTCCAGTCTGACTTTTTCCTCTGTGATATCCATTTTTTCGATGTAGTAGATCACTTCCTGCTCAAATCGGTTTTCGTCGATATTTCCTTTTTGGGTTAAATCCTCAAGGTTTTGCCTGAATCTTTTTCTGAGTTTATCAATCCTTGGAGATTCGAAAGGCTCAACACGATGGAGGAGGTCCAGAATTGAATTTACCCTGATGCGAAAATCATCTTCCATTGATTGGCCCTCAGTCTTGCGAAACTCGTTAAGTTTATTGATGGCTTTTCCCAATACATCTTTAACAACTTCCCATTCTCCTTCATTTACCACGTCGTCAGAAGGCATTAAGATGTTTGGTAGTCGCATTACAGATTGCGTAATATCGCCAATATTGCCAGGGTTGAGTTCTTTCGTGGTGTCAAGTAACTCCTTGTAATACCGTTTGAAAAGATCCCGGTTGAAAACCATCTCATCAGAAGCATCCAGATATTTTATGTCAAGAATCAGGTCGACTTTGCCCCGCATAATCGATGTGGAAGCTATTTTTCGGATTTCCATGTCCTTTTCGCGATATCCTTGTGGAATGCGCACTTTAAGGTCAAGGAATTTGCTGTTCAGTGATTTGAGTTCTACTATGATCGCTCTGTTCTCAAATTCCTGTTCAGCGCGTCCGTATCCTGTCATTGATTGAAGCATATACTGGTGATTTTACCTGTATTGGGGTCTTAAAACCGGGGTGGTGCAAAGATAGAAAAATGTGACTACTCTGTGCTAATGTTAGATTCCACTTCGCTTTATCGGTTACTCAGAAGAAGAAACCTGTTCTCTTTTATTGTCTGACTTGTCGAAGTCGATCCTGTTTTTTGATTTTACATTTGGGTTCCAGCTACTAACCAGATATACTCCAAGGAAGATCAAAATACCCGCCATGATCATTACCAAGGATAACTTGTCTTTACCAGCTAACAAGGAAATGGCTGATGCAAGTAGCGGCTGCAGGTATATATAAGTTGATACAACTGAAGGGTTAAGCGCTTTTAGCGAGTAAGCATTCAAGAAATAAGCGACTACAGTAACCATGATGAGCACATAGATCACTGCCAACCAAATCGACATCGGGAAAGTCGACCAATCGATGATCATAAATTCGCCAATGCCAAATGGTAACACCATAAACCAACCAAAGGTAAATAGCCATTTGACGACGGTCAAAGGATGGTATTTCGTCATCAGCGTTTTCACCAATACCAGGTAAATACCGTACGAAGAGGCATTGATAAAAACGCATATGTCTCCTTTCCAACCCTCACTGCCTGCATTAATATCTTGCCCGTAAGCGATCAACATTATAGCACCAGCCATTCCTACCAAGACACCTAAAACTTTTCGTTTGGTAATGAGTTCGCCTATTATCAGTCCAGACGCAACTAAAACAAGAATAGGAGTCGTTGTCATGATCAGGGCTGCATGGATCGGCGTAGTCCAGTTCAATCCTTTGAAAAACATCATTTGATTGATAGCAACTCCAAACATGGCACAAGCGGCCAGGAGCAGGAAATCTTTTTTTTCGACCTTTTCCTTTAAAAAAAAGAAGTGAACCAGGGAAAAAACCACCATACCAGCGGTTACCCGCATCAAGATAAATCCAAATGGTTGAATGAAATCAGGCATCACTGCTTTAGCAATCGTATAGTTGGATGCGTAAATCAGTGCCACCAGTAACAAAGCTAAATGTGCTTTGTGAGTCGGTTTCAAAGAGGGAGGTTTTGGAGTTTTAAAATAAAATCGAAAATTATTGATCGTAATTATCTACGATGAAACGGGAAGTTAAAAATAGAGTTGTGAAATCCTGTTAAAAAAGCAATAAAAATGCAATGACCTGTCCTATAACACCAATTACATAACCGAAATATACCTGGCCCGGTAAATGAGCTTTCAGGATCAATCTTGATGTTCCGACCGCTCCGGCAATAAGAATAGAGGCGAGGAAGAAAAAGTCAATATTTTCGTAACTGAATTGAGTCATCGTAATAAATACCATAGCGACAAGGCCACCTACACCAGTTGTATGGATGCTGACCTTCCAGAAAATATTGACGAAAAATGCCATAAAAAGGCTAATAGTAGTACCCATGATAAAAACGGTATAGGCCATTGGATAAACCGAGGTATAAAAGGCGTTGACGGTCAACCAGGTATAAAAAACGCCAGCTGCGATATAAGGAATTATCCTGTCCTCCCGTTTTGAGAGCTTAATATCTGAAACCAGGCCTAGAAACCGCATCATGACCAATGCAAATGAGGGCATCATAAAAGTATACAGGAAGACGTTGGCGATCAAAAGAGTATTTCGAGCATAGCCACCACCACCAAATTCATAAGGGTTGACCCAAATAAGAAAGAAGAGCATGTAGGTCAGTATGAGTAGTGGGTGGAAAACCACAGATAAAAATGTCGCGATATGCCTTGTAATCATGCTTTAGGCTTTTATAGTTGCTTGCGCAAACGTGCGACAGGGATATTGAGTTGTTCGCGATATTTGGCTACGGTTCTGCGGGCAATGTTATAACCGGCCTTTCTGAGTTCATCTTTCAATTTTTCATCTGAAAGCGGCTTACGCTTGTTTTCTTTTTCGATAAGCTCTGTTAAGATCTTTTTGACCTCAAGCGTTGAAACTTCTTCTCCGCTGTCTGTTTGGAGAGACTCTGAAAAGAAATCTTTCAGCCTTTTTGTTCCAAATTCGGTTTGGACATACTTGCTATTGGCTACCCTCGAAACGGTAGAGATGTCAAGACCTGTGATCTCAGCAATATCTTTAAGGATCATTGGTCTTAGCCGTTTTTGATCTCCTGAAAGGAAGAAATCATACTGGTATTGCATGATGGAGTACATGGTTTTGTACATTGTCTGCTGTCTTTGCTTGATAGCATCGATAAACCATTTGGCAGAGTCAATCTTTTGTTTGATAAACATGACTGCTTCCCGTTCCTTTTTGTTCCTGCGTCTTCCTTTTACGGAACCACCAAAATCTTTGAGCATATCTTTATAAGAATCGCTGATCCGAAGTTCTGGTGCATTCCTGGAATTCAGGACAAGCGTTAAATCGCCATTATCATTAGTGATGATAAAATCAGGAACAATATAATGTTGAATGCGATTGCCAGAAGCGTAACCGGAAGCAGGTTTTGGGTTGAGTTTTAGAATTTCATCCACTGCCTCCTTAAGCATTGCCTCGGAAATTCCCATCTGCTTTTGAAGTTTTTCGTAGTGTTTCTTTGAAAATTCTTCAAAATGATTGCGAATGAGGGTTGCTGCATTTTTGACGCCATCGTGCTGCTGCTCTTCTCCTTCAAGTTTACGCTCAAGTTGGATAAGTAAGCATTCTCTTAAATCACGCGCTCCCACACCAGCAGGGTCTAATCTCTGGATTACCTCTAGCAATGAAACTACCTTGTCACTGGATGTCATAACGTTTTGCGAAAAGGCAAGGTCATCGACGATTGCTATTGGTTCACGACGCAAATAGCCATCATCGTCAATACTGCCAATAATCTGCAATGCGATGATCACATCGTCTTCTGGCAAATTAATCAGCCCCAGTTGCTGTTCGAGATATTCATGAAAGGTGTTTTCAACAGGAATCGGAATGGATTTGTCTTCTTCATCTGTTGTGTAATTATTGCTTTTCAGCTTGTAGTCGGCGGTGTCATCATCAAGGTAGTCATTGATGTAGTCGCTGAGTTCCATGTCATCGGAACTGGTATCTTCGGCGTCATTACCGTCTTTTTCTTTTTTGGCGTCGCTTACGAAAATGTCATCGCTTTCCTGCTGTTCCTCTTCTTGTTCGTGACCTTCTTCGAGTGCAGGATTGGCCTCCATTTCTTCCTTAATCCTCTGTTCGAGGGCGGCTGTGGGGACCTGCAACAGCTTCATTAGCTGAATCTGTTGAGGAGACAGCTTTTGAAGTAACTTTTGACTCAGGTTCTGCTTTAACATATTGTTCAAATATAGGGCACTTTTATATAAAAAGGCGGATTGCCCATCAAAAATTGCACCAAACTTAAAAATTAGACATTCTTTTTACGAAAAGGTTTAATTGTGGCGTTCCCTTTGCTCGCTTATTGTTCTTTTTGACTGTGGTGGGCTAGTTTTTAGCTGACAAGTATTGTTGTCCCTCCCTGTTTTTTTTGACCAGGGTGGTTTAGTTTTTGATTGATTGGATTTGCTGTCGCTCCCATGTTTTTATGGACAAATGTGTTTTAGTTTTTTGTTGAACAGGATTGTTGTCACTCCCTGCGGTCGTTTTTTTGTTTAAAATATAATTGTTGATAAAGAAAAAATAAAAAAATAAGCGACCAAAGCGAACGACAAAAGTAAGCCGAAGGCAACAATAAATAAGGCGTGGCTGACAAAAAATAAAAAAGCTCCCGGACGCTTTTGCCCGGAAGCCAATCAATCTAAAAAACCCGCTTCTTAGTCCTTTTGTTAGCGAATTTGGGGTTGGGTGATCAGGTTCTGAGATCCGTTAGCCGCCTGATGACCTTGTAGATATACCGGATATTCTCCAGCTTGACCACAACGGGGTCGAAGTCGATATAATTATCTGAAATAAGTTTGAGGTGTGTCCATACACCATTATTATCATAGATGCGCTGAAGGCGTTTTACACGGACACCTTCATTGGTGATAACAGCGTAGATCTCGTTTTCGCAAACTTCACTTTTGTTGTCCAGCGGTGAACAAATGACCATGTCGCCATTAGCTATTGATGGGGTCATACTATTGCCATTGATATTGAATGCGACGAGTTCACCTTGCATGCCAGGAATGTGGAAGTACTGGTTTTCTTCTCCTACATCGAGGCTGACCGTATCGCTTGCAAAGGCACCTGTGCTTGTGAATAGGATATTGAACGTGTCTGCTGAACTGGTTTGCAGGAGTTCATCATCAGGCGCCTGATTACCCTTTCCTTTGGGTGGGTTTAGGTTTGATTTTGGATTGTTTTTCTGGAATATTTTCCCAATACCCTGGAACATATAGGCTTCACTTATGCCGTAAGCATTACATAGCATTTTAACCTGTGGGTATGTGATATGCCTTTTTTCCTCCAGGTAATTGTCTATGATATGGCCTTTGGTACCCAGTTTCCGGGCAAAGGCAGATTTACTTTTTTGGCGATGATTGCGTACAATCAGTCCTTTGTTTTCCAAAAGGCGATAAACTTTGACAAATCTGTCATTTAGCTGTTGTCTATCTGTTCGATGCATATTGAATAGCGAGGGTTTGCGGGATTATATTATTAGATAAGACCAAGCCGTTCCTTAAGATCAGTAAGGAAGTACATGACTTTATAAATTTTGATATTGTCGTTAATCTCCTGGTAAATCGGTGGGTGTTCCAGTTTATTTTCAGAAAGTAATTGTAAGGCAACGATCTCGCCATCCTGGTTGCGTAATTGCTGGATGTATTTGATACGGACGGTGCCATCGGCCACAACTGCATAGATATCGCCTTCCCGGATTTGCGAGGCTTTTTCTATTTTTTTGCAAAAGACCATATCACCGCTTTTGAGGATGTTTTCCATACTATTTCCCTGTACATCAAAAGCTACCATGTCGCCTTCGAGGCCGGGAATACCGAAAGCTTCTGTCGGCGCGACTTCGCCTTCTCCGATGCTATCACCCGCAATCGCACTGACACCAGAATAAATGATATTGGATCGACCGTAAGGCAGAACAGGCGTCTTAGAAGCAAACATGGCGCCTTCTCCCATCCGCATGAATAACTCGCTTACACCGAAGTATTTACAAAGATTGCCAATGATTGACTCTGTAACATATCGTTCGTATTTGAGAATAGCAGGAATAACCCCGGAATGTGTACCTAGTTTTTCGGCAAATGTACGTTTGTTATATTCGCCTTGATTAAGTTTGTTTTTGTGTTTTTTCCGGATGGTGCCCTGTTTTGTCAGTGCGTCAATCACCAAACGTAAGCGATCATTTTTTTCATGTTTGTGCATATCAATTTGTTTTCTTTTGCATAAAATTAAAACAAAAAGTTTTTAAATGCAAGAATTTGATTCATTTTTAAAGCAATAAATTTTATTCTATTTAAAATTGTTTGAAACAAATTAATGTCAGGGTTTTACGATGCAACTGTGTCTTAGGAATAAGTAAAAGCCTGGTAGCTGTTTTCTGAAAAGTGAGTTTCACGGTCTTTGAGATTTTGATCAAAACAAATTGGCAGAGAACGGTTTTATAAGGCAGACACCCAAATAAAATTTATAAATCACCAGTGATGAAAGTATTAGCCTTCCTTTCCGGATTACTAATTCTGGCTACAACAGCCTTTTTTCTTATTCCATCTGAAAAGCCGATTTTACCGGAAATTCCCGAAAACGGCAGAGTCAATGAGAAACATGAACCCAGTGAAGAGTTTTTCCTTCAACGGGCCTATCCAAATGCGACTTTTGATTATATCGCCTATGAGAAAGCATTGCGGCAAGCAAAAGCTAATGCAGCACTCAAAGACGATATGACATTTCCGGGATTTGATAATGAATGGCGGGTAGAAGGTCCGGGGAATATTGGCGCAAGAATTAATACAGTTGTGGTGCACCCCTCTGATGAGAATATCATTTATGCCGGTTTTTCTGATGGTGGTGTTTTCAAAACCACTGATGGCGGTAATAACTGGACACCGATTTTCGATGATCAGGTATTCCTGGTAACAGGTGATATTGCGCTTGATCCAATCAATCCTGATATCGTATATATTGGTACCGGTGACCCGAATATTTCAGGATATCCTTCAATCGGAGATGGGTTATACAAAAGTGTAGACGGTGGAGCAACATGGACGCACCTTGGTTTGACCGATCAGCGTATTATTTCTAAAGTTGTGCCCCATCCAACGGATCAAAATACGTTGTATGTATCAACAATGGGACTACCGTTTGAAAGAAATAATGACAGGGGGCTCTACAAGACGGTTGATGGCGGAGATAACTGGGAGCAGGTCCTTTACCTCAATGACAGTACCGGGGTCATAGATGTTTTGATCAATCCCCAGGCACCAGATACTTTATATGCAGCTACCTGGAACCGGATCAGGAATAATAATGAAAGTATTGCGCGGGGAATTGATTCAAAGATTTTCAAGTCTGTAGATGGTGGAGAAAACTGGACCCAACTCACCAGCGGATTACCTTCGGGAGTCCATAGCAGGGTAGGACTCGCTATGTCAGCAACGAACCCCGAAAAGGTGTATGCACTCTATGTTGGCAATGATAATAATTACGATGTATTTGGTGTTTACCGAACAGATGATGGTGGGGAAAACTGGGTTAGCCTGGGAGTGGCAGATCTACAAACTTTCAATGCACTTGGCGGATTTGGGTGGTATTTTGGCAAAATAAGAGTTAATCCTGTAAATGATAATGAAGTTTACATTCTGGGCGTAGATATGTTCAGAACAGTTAATGAAGGGCAGACCTGGGAAATGGCTACACCGATTTGGTGGGAGTATACAGTTCATGCAGACAAACATGACCTTGTTTTTACTTCATCCGGGAGTATGGTACTGGCGACTGACGGGGGACTATACAGGTCACCGGATGGTGGTGACACGTGGAATGATATCGAAAATATTCCAACCACTCAATTTTATCGGGTAGCCTGGAGTCCTCATACCCCTGATCAGTATTATGGCGGTGCACAGGACAATGGTACTACTGGCGGTAATAGTTTATTGCCTGAATGGCCAAGGATATATGGAGGAGACGGTTTTCAGCCATTATTTCACCCTACAGACCCGAACATCATGTACGTTGAAACGCAAAGAGGGAATATCAATATGACAATTGACGGCGGTATTTCAGGTTGGTTTTCGATTACGAGCGGCTTTGCGCCTGGCGAACAACGTCATTGGGATATGCAGTATATCATGAGTGCCGATAATTCAAATCTACTGTACACAGGTGCGGAAAAAGTATATCGGAACGATTTTCCGGAAGCGGGTATCTGGACCGAAATTAGTCCTGATCTCGTCGGAGAAGGCGGATTTCGATCATCCATTTCGACTGTTGCAGAATCGCCGATCAATACCAATTTCCTCTATGCCGGTACTTCGAATGGAAGAGCCTGGCGGACGCTCGATCTTGGCTTGAACTGGGACGAGGTAACTTCTGGATTACCTGACCGCTATGTCAGCAGTATTAAGGCTTCACCTGAGACTGCTGATGTGGTTTATGTGACCCATTCGGGATACCGTGATAATGATTTCTTCCCGCATGTCCATCGTTCTGACGATAATGGAGATAACTGGATACCTATTGCCAATGATCTTCCTCCTCTTTCGGTTAACGATATTATTGTTTTACCTAACCATGCAGATTCCATCCTTTTCGTCGCTACTGATGGTGGTATTTATGGAAGCATGAATAGTGGACAACAATGGGAAAGAGTAGGGGATAATATGCCGATCATCCCGGTTTTTGATTTGACACATGACGAAACTAACAATAGACTGGTAGCAGGCACTTTTGCCAGAGGGATACAGACCTTTCCTATTGATTCAATCCTTGTTGAAGTAGTGGATCCTCCGGTAAGTGTCAATCAGATTTTCGATGAATCTGCTGTTCTGAATCTGTTTCCAGTTCCGGCAAGTAGTCATATTAACCTCGACTTTTTTGTTCCTGCGCATGCCAAAGCAGTAAATCTGGTTATGTTTGATGCTGTAGGAAGGGTGTTGTGGAATGAAACTGTAGTTGGAACAGGTGCCAAAGTGTTAAAAAAAGATATTTCTGATCTTGTGCAAGGGGTATATTTTGTCAACATTGAATCAGGAGGAGAGAAACTTTCTGGCGCATTTAATGTTGTCAAATAAAGAATAACTTCATTTGGGGTAGTACTTTACGGAGTAATTAAACTTTATCAAGCAAAAGTTATTTTCAAGTATGTCACAAAATGACAAGTAGCTTTTTTTATTTTTTACCCGGTCATATTACCTTCCCATTGATTTTTACACTTCTCTAAATGACTGTAGGTCAATTACTTGCAAGTCATCTTTTCTTTTCTGGTTTTTGGATGTCTAAGGGCATTTGGGAATGATTCAAACTTTTAATAATTCCCTGGTCTCATTTCCCTGTCGAATCGGCTTTAATGTTTGTAATGTCACAAAAATGTCATCTGGCCCTTTGTTTCAACAGGTTGTAAATGCGAAATTTGTCTAGCCCTTAATTCATCCACTAGGCGGTCCCTTTCTTTAACAGTGTTTGTACTGATTTAATTTGTAATTACAGAACCTAAACAAATACAGATGAACAATTTTACACAGACACCAACAAAGGGTCTGTTAATCCTCCTTTTGTTTTTTTCAAGTTTGGCTGTACATGGGCAGGATGGCCTTTATAATCTGAGGTTTGAGATGTCAAGTTTTGACTGTGACAATAATACATTGTCGCTGGCAGTGGAAATATCTGCTTCGGTTGACACTTTCCTAGTTACCAATCAGAACTACAGATTTTCCTTTAATCGGAGTGCCGTAGCCCCAATTCCCTCAACAATTAATAACTCAAATCCTACCGGGGCAGGTGGTCCTGTTTCCATAGAATCTGAAAATGAGCTTTCCGGTTTTGTATTTAAAGATGGCTATTCCAGTTTCTTTTTAGCGCATACTCTGGTTGGCTCTCAAGATACTGTCGGCTCTTATAACGTAGCCATGGCTGCAGGAGATGGTTATCCAGTGTATCCTGGAGAGTGGATTCGCGTAGGAACACTTAATTTCCAGGTTATTGACCCAGATGAAGATCTTAATCTATGGTTTCATACCCAGGATCCTGCACTTTTCCCAAATACATTTATTGGTGGTGGCATTCCGGGCAACCCTATTGGATATGAGGTGGACGAAGACACTTATACGAATTTCCTTAACAATATGGATAATATCTGTAACACCATATTGCCAATTGAGCTATCCCATTTTTCTGCTACAGATCTTGGGTGTTCAATCCAGCTTGACTGGACGACGCTCACGGAAACGAATAATGCCTATTTTGATATAGAACGCAGTTTTGACGGCCTTAATTTTGAATCAATTGCCAGAATCGAAGGCGCAGGAAATTCTTCATCTCCGATCAACTACGAATATATTGATGACCGTGTAGGTGTGGTAAATTATTACCAATTGCGCCAGGTTGACTTCGATGGTACTACTACCGTTTCGGAGCAGATTATTGTCAATTCGAGTTGTTTTGACGATGAATTACAAAATACCATCACCTCAATTTATCCGAATCCTGTTGGCAAACAGAAGGCAACTATTCAGTTTTATACAACCCTGCCTTCCTCTAATGCATCTATCATAGTAACTGATATTTCCGGCAGATTGCGGATGCAACAAAATGTAGAGATTAACCAGGGGCCAAACCAGCTTGTGTTTGATCCATCTGGACTCGAACCAGGGGTTTATGTTGTTCAGCTTATTGGAGGAGACTGGTACTCATCGACCCAAAAGTTTATTAAAGTCCAATAAAAGAAGCACTGTGGAGGAATGAAAGTGGTCCTAACCCAAAACGGATCGCTTTCTTCCCCGCTTTTACTTTCCAAAAAAGACTTAAGTTTGCATAAGAAAGCTGCTGGCAAAACCGGTTGCCTTGTACACCTTTTAATTTGCAAACACCATGAAGACTTATTTTTGGAAAGCCTTCCTTATTAGCTGTATCTACTTTTTTGCTTCCGCTAATGCCTTGTTCAGCCAGCAATACGACCTCCGTTTTGTTAACCAGATCACAAGTTGCCTGACAGAGGAGATTTTTATTGATGTTGAAATCAAAGCCTCTTCCGTTCCAGAACAATTTAACCTAGGCATTCAGAATTACAGGTTTAACTTCAATACAAGCGCCGTACCGGAGATTAACCCGCCAATAGGCCCGCCTAATACCAATCCACCAGACAGGTCAGTCTTTATACAGTTCGAAGGTTCAGTTTCGGGTATGGTAGCTGGGAGTTTTTATGGCCCACACACATTGACCGGGTCGTCAGGAAATCTTGTATCGTATAATGTAACGCTGCTTTTTGGTGGGGGATTTCCAATTACATTTGACACCTGGACTCAGGTCGGACGTTTACGGATGAGCATGGCTGACCCAATGCCTCCTTGTCTTACCTTGACATGGGATCAGGGAAGTACATTGATACTTGCACAAGTTGGCGGCAGTCCTGTTGTAGCGACAGCCGGAACTTTTGAGGATATCACGATTTGCGGAATTTGCGCAACTCTGCCTATAGAGCTCAGCCGATTTGATGTGAAAGAAGAAAACTGCAATGCGGTACTTGAATGGGAAACATTATCAGAGACCAATAACAGCCATTTTGTGGTTGAAGTCAGTGAAGACGGCGAAATGTTTGAATCCATAGGTGAGGTTGAAGGAGTCGGAAACTCCACTTCGGTCAATCAGTACCGATTTACAGCTCCTTTGACAACAAAGGATAATTATTTCAGATTAAAGCAGGTTGACCTTAATAGCGAGGTATCCTATTCAGAGGTCAAGTTTATTGAAGCCTCATGCAATGACGTTTTTGCTGAGTCAGGCGTGATGTCCCTGTTCCCAAATCCGGTTTCTTCTGGCAAACAGTTTAGCCTGAGAATAAAAACCGGGATTGAAGGAGCGGGCCATATCAGGGTAACAGATAGCAGAGGCCAATTAGTGAAAATCTACGATGTAGAAGTTGCTGAAGGGCTTAATAGCCTTGAGCTTGATCTTCCAGAATTACCTAACGGACTTTATTTCTTACAGTTCACATCTTCTTCCTGGCAGTCAAGTCTGTTAAAGCTGGTTATTTCAGATTAGCAGGGTTTGTTTAATCCAGTCTTATTTCATCTTCATGATGGTCGAAAAAGCGATAATCAAGCAATTGGTAATCCGTATTGGCATGTATGCTGATCCATTTTTTATAGGTCATAAACCATTTCACCTGTTGACTTGGAAATCCACGTTTGAGATGAGCAAAGACATAAGGATGTACGTGTAGGCTGAGCTTGCTTGGTCCTTGTGAATTGATGATAAACTTAAGATCTCTTTCGATATCGTCAGTGAGTAGGATCGATGCTGAGATTTTACCTGTTCCATTACATGTCGGACAGGTTTCAGTTGTATTGATCGTCAATTCAGGTCTTACCCGCTGACGGGTGATCTGCATGAGTCCGAACTTACTAAGCGGCAGTACGGTATGCTGGGCGCGATCTTTTTTCATATGCTCGCGCATTGCATGATAGAGTTTTTTCTTATTCTCTGCCTTTCTTACATCGATGAAGTCAATAATTATGATTCCGCCAATATCCCGTAAGCGTAATTGTCTGGCGATCTCTGCGGCCGATTCCAAGTTAACTGCAATGGCATTAGCTTCCTGATCGGTATGACTACTTACTTTTTGGCCACTGTTGACGTCAATGACGTGCATCGCTTCTGTATGCTCGATGACCAAATAAGCTCCTGAAGCCATAGTGGCTGTTTTTCCAAAAGAGGACTTGATCTGTCGGGTTACCCCAAACTGGTCGAAAATTGGCCGATTGGAAGAATAGTGTTGGACGATACCAACTTTCTCCGGAGCGATTTGCTGCAGGAATGATTTAACATTAAGGAACATTTCCTTATCGTTGACAATGATCTTGTTGAACGATTCGTTAAGGATGTCTCTTAAAATACTTGAAGTCTTATCGAGTTCACTAAGTAATTTCTTGGGCGGTTTGGCCCTGTGAAGTTGTTCATGGATTTGCTGCCATTTGCTGATAAGCAACAGCATTTCCTCGTGAATATCTGCAGTTCCTTTGCCCTCTGATGCGGTTCGCACGATTACGCCAAAATTCTTTGGTCTGATACTTTCCACGAGTCGTGCCAGTCTTTTCCTTTCTTCCTGGTTAGACACCTTTTTGGAAACAGCCACCACATTAGAAAATGGGGTGAGTACAATATGTCGTCCGGGAATGGTTATCTCACAACTCAGGCGGGGCCCTTTTGTAGAGATTGGTTCTTTAAGAATCTGGACCAGCAGTGGTTGACGTTTGTCAAGGACCTGGTCTATTTTCCCGGTTTTAATGATTTCAGACTCGAATTTGAAATTGTCGAGTGAGGATTGAGGGATGCCACCTGAAACGGCACCATTGGTATACTTGACGAGTGACCGCAATTTCGGTCCCAGGTCTGTATAGTGCAGAAATGCGTCTTTTTTATATCCGATATCTACGAAAGCAGCGTTAAGCCCTGGTATTAGCTTCCTGATCTTTCCCAAGAATATATCTCCTACAGTGAAATTACTGTTGGTTTTCTGGTAATGAAGTTCAGCAAGCTTTTTGTTTTCCAGAAGGGCTATTTCTACTTCCGTAGGTGTGGAATTAATAATTAATTCTTTTTCCAAAACACCTGTTTTTGCTTAAATATTGGAAGCAGAACAAGAGATATGAACATGGCCCGTAATCGGAGTGAGCGGGTAGGTTCCGTTTTGGTATTCCCAAAAATCTTTTCCGGGGTAATTATTGGGGCTTGAAAGCGTATCGTACTATCAGCCTGGTGAGGGAGCCAGGGAAATAGGTTTTGGGTAAAGACGTCAAATTGAGTACGACACGATTGGGATTATCCGATTAAATTATCTTTTTACTGGGGATTACCTAAACGCGGTCAGCACGTGGACGAAGAAGTTTGTTATGATTCGTCCACGTGCTTACCAATATACGTTCTGTTTTATTACAAAAGGCTAAGATTATTTCTTTTTCTTGTGCCTGTTCTTACGAAGTCGCTTTTTTCTTTTGTGCGTCGAAATTTTATGACGCTTACGTTTTTTTCCACAAGGCATAGTCTTGTTATTTTTTTAATTCGGTTAAATTATTTTCAATTTGTCTGTTAAGTCCTTCATCATCCGAGAGGTTGAGGCTGATTTGATAATGCTCAATGGCTTTCGGTGTATTGCGCATTTCGCGATAGCTTTCTGCCAGCAGGTAATGCGCGTTTAAATTTGTATCATCAATAGAAACGACCTGTTCAAGTCGTTCAACTGCTTTGTCATATTGCCCCGACTGTATGGAAAGCCTTCCTAACGTATAGAGCACCAAAACGTCGTTTGGGTATTTCTGTAAAAGGTCTCTGATCATCAGAATGCCTTTCATCGGTGCTTTCCCACCTTCAACGTAACACAATCCGAGATTAACCCTGTGCCGGGTATCGTCCGGATTGATTGAGATTGCAGATTCAAATGCATTAATTGCCTTTCGGAGACAATAGTTCCCAATACTGGTATCCCTAGCAAATCTGAAGCCAGAAAAGAAGGTTGATCCAGCAATAGACCAAGCTGTATCTGAATTTGAAAGGGTCGCTACTTCTTCAGCATAAATTCCTCCTAGTGGGAAGTTACCTACCAAATTCCACCGACTTGAAATCTTCTTCAAAAGTTCGATCTGTTGTTCGATGGTAGCAGAGTCCAACTGCGTTTCAAGTTGCATGATTGAATCCAACTCTGCAGGAGGGGTTGTTACCTGTGCCGAATTAAGTAGTTTTTCCGGTGTAATAGATACAGCACTGATGGCTCTTTGCCGATCAATATCCTTTTGTTCTCTGGGCTTGTTAGGTACCAAGAAATATAACCCCAGAAATAAAGCTGTAAAAACGATGATTACAGCAACCTGTACCTTTGACATACCCTCGATTTCTTTAAATTACCTCATTTGGCAATTAGTCGGTTCCAACACCATTCTCCACCATTTCAGCGGTAACTTTGTCCTTAACTGCATCTACGAAAATTTTTGCAGGTTTGAACGCAGGAATGAAGTGTTCAGGAATTTCAATAGCCACATTTTTCTTGATGTGGCGACCTATTTTTTTGGCGCGTTTTTTAACAATAAAGCTACCGAAACCTCTGACATAAACATTTTCACCGCTAGACAATGAATCTTTAACTTCCTTGAAGAAGGCTTCAAGGGTTACCAAGACATCAACTTTGGCAATTCCTGTTTTTTCTGAAATTTGAGCAACTAAATCTGCCTTTCTCATATTAAACTCTGGTTTTTAGATAGTTATAAATTTGGGCTAGAACATTCTAAGGCGAACGCAAATGTCGTAATTTTCCTAGAATTAAAAAAGTATATCCCGTTTTATTTTGACAATATTAAATGCTTCAATTAGTTACACCTTTCGATATTTTTAATGTGTAAAAAGTGCTTTATTGAAGCTACTGCGATTGCAGTGTTATCAAAGAGTTAACAAAAATAATCCCGAAAGGATGTAAGTTTGTATGAAAAATGTAAATATTCCCTGAATGCCTCAACATTTTTTTACGGAAAACCTGATGATTTGGACCTCTACTCATCTTCGTCCAATGCCTTGGAAAGGGGAAAAAGACCCTTATCTCATTTGGCTTTCAGAGATCATACTCCAACAGACACAAGTACAGCAGGGAAAGCCCTACTTTCTTAAATTTAAATCTGCATACCCTACTGTTCATGACCTGGCTAATGCTGATGAAGATGAGGTAATGAAACGCTGGCAGGGATTGGGATATTATTCAAGGGCGAGGAATCTTCATGCAACCGCGAAATATGTTTCAAGGGAACTTGATGGGCAATTTCCCGAAACCTATGAAGGGTTGTTGTCTTTAAAAGGCGTAGGAGCCTATACTGCAGCGGCTATTGCTTCCTTTGCTTTCGGTAAGCCTGTAGCGGTGGTTGACGGAAATGTATATCGTGTTTTAACCCGTTTCTTTGGTATCAGTGAGCCGATTGATACAACTATAGGGAAAAAACAAGTACGCCAACTTGCAGACAAGTTACTCGATCGATCAGATCCGGGAGCCTACAACCAGGCAATTATGGATTTTGGTGCAGATCAATGCAGGCCCAAGAAACCGCAATGTTCGGCTTGTCCTATGACTTCCGAATGTGTGGCCTTTAAAGAGAACACTGTAGCGGAATTTCCTGTTAAAGTGAAAAAAATAAAAAAGAAGACCCGGTATTTTAATTATTTGGTGATAGAATTTGAAGATGGCGTTTATTTGCAAAAAAGACAGGATAATGATATTTGGAAAGACCTTTATCAATTTCTACTAATTGAAACGGATACCCTTTTCTCAAGACAAGAAATTGAAGAAAAAATTTCTTTGTGGGAACTTTTGAGTAAACACAAACCGTTGATAAAAAGCGTATCAGGGCCATTTTATCAAAACTTAACCCATCAAAAAATTGTTGGGATGTTTTATAAAATTGAAATTGAGTGTGGACTAAAAATGGATGAACGAGATCTTATTTTCGTTGAGCGAAATAATTTGAAAAATTTTGCTGTCCCGAAGTTGATAGATTGGTTTTTAACGGATAAATCCTTATCTTTGCTCCTATAAACGTAAACAAAATAGTTATAAATACATTCTAAAAAAAAATAGCATGAGCTCATTGAATAAAGTAATGCTTATCGGCAGGCTGGGAAGAGACCCTGAGGTCCGTTATCTTGAAAACGGAGCTGCTGTCGCCAAGTTTTCTATAGCTACCTCAGAAAGTTATAAAGACAAATCAGGTAACTGGCAGGAGCAGACCGAATGGCATGACATTATTATGTGGCGTGTACTGGCTGAGCGTGCAGAGCAACAACTTTCTAAGGGTAAATTGATTTATGTCGAAGGAAAACTTACCCACCGCAAGTGGGAAGACAAGGACGGTAACCCGAGGAAAACTACAGAAGTAGTGGCGCAGACTTTTCGGATGCTGGAAAAACGCGAAGCAAATCCTAACTCCGGGTACTTTCCTTCTACCTCAGATGAAATGGGAAACAAAAACGCCGTAGAAAAACCTGCCCCTGTAGTTGATAATGCTGCTTCAAAAGAAGAACCCTCTGACGACCTGCCTTTCTAAAACCTAATTGAAAGGAAGGTGTTTTTTGGTGTCTTGTTCAAAGAAAGTCAACTTTGATATCGGCAATTCCTTCCTTTCAAACTGATTTTATTTTTTAAAATCGCCCATTTTTCGTTGAGGGTGTATATATTTATAAAAATTGTCGAACCATAATCCAACTCCTTGGAATCGGACCCTGGCGAATATCATTCGGAATTATTTGAGTTCATCATATTATTAAGTGCTGATCCGCTTGCCTTGAGCATTGCATTTGCAATGATTGTTGTGCTATTAGGTTGCTCAGCACTTGTCTCAGGATCTGAGGTCGCCTATTTCTCACTTGGCCCGGAAGCACTTTCCGAACTCAAAAAAAATCCTACAGTTATTTCCTCCAGGATATTAAAATTGCTGAATTATCCACGATTCTTGCTGGCAACAATCCTAATTGCCAATAACTTTATCAATATCTCTATCGTGATGATATCAACGTTCATCACGGCAAGTCTCATTCCTGATGAAGGGTGGATCAGTATTGCGGTTAATGTTGTACTTGTAACTTTCCTGCTGGTATTGTTTGGTGAAGTTGCCCCAAAAGTTTACGCCAACATGAATAGCTTGCAACTGGCTTCAGCAATGTCTGGACCATTGCTCTTCCTCAGGAAAATTTCATACCCTTTTGCTTACTTATTGGTAAACAGCACCAAGTTTATCGAAAGACGAATGGAAAAAAGAGCCGAAAAAAGCAAGATGGTGAGCATGGAGGAGATCGATAAAGCCATCGATCTAACCGTAAAAGACACACAGGATGCTCAGCAAGAAGCTGCATTGCTGAAAAGCATAGTCCAATTCGGCAATGTCTCAGTCCAGCAGATTATGCGATCCAGGGTTGATGTTGTGGCGGTTGAAAATGATGTCAGGTTTACCGAATTGTTAGCCCTCGTTAGAAAATCAGCTTATTCCAGAATTCCTGTTTATGAAGATAATTTCGACAATGTAATCGGAATATTGTACGCAAAAGACCTGCTAGAGCATGTCGACAAAACCGACCAATTCAAATGGCAGAAACTGGTGCGACCGTCCTATTTTGTGCCAGAGACAAAAAAGATTGATGACCTTTTAGAGAACTTCCAGGAGAAAAGAACCCATATGGCTATTGTCGTTGATGAGTATGGCGGTACATCAGGTATTGTAACCCTCGAAGATATCCTCGAGGAGATCATCGGTGAGATCAAAGATGAATTTGACGAACATATTGACTTGGAGTATGAAAAACTTGATGACCATAACTTCATTTTTGAAGGTAAGACCATGTTAAATGATGTTTGTCGAATTACCAATCTTGAAGGAAGCATTTTCGATGAAGTCAAAGGCGATTCAAATTCAGTTGCTGGCCTGGTTCTCGAACTGGCAGGTCGACTTCCCAAGACACAGGAAGAAATCACTCATGATATTTTCCGTTTTACTATTATGTCAGTAGACCAACGCAGGATAAAGAGCGTAAAGATGACAATTGGCCAAAGAGAAGATTAACCAGGATTAGGTTATGCGTGGGATAGTGCAGCTTCGATATCAGCAATCAAGTCATCGACATGCTCAACGCCTACAGAAAGCCTAATCAGAGAATCGGTCATTCCAACAGCGTAGCGTTCTGCTTTCGGGATAGAGCCATGCGTCATGCTGGGTGGATGTCCGATAAGCGATTCCACACCTCCAAGTGATTCTGCGAGAAAGAAAAGATGCGTATTGCTCAATACCCTGGTTCCAGCTTCAATTGTGTCCTCTTTTAAGGTAAAGGATACCATTGCCCCGAAATCACGCATTTGTCGTTTAGCAACTTCGTGATTGGGATGGTCTTCAAAACCTGGATAAAAAACTTTATCTACTTTCGAATGCCCTCGTAGGAATTCAGCAATTTTCTGTGCGTTGTCACAGGCTCGCTCCACACGCAGGTGGAGCGTCTTAATACCACGTAAAATCAGGAAACAGTCATGAGGACCGGGCACAGAACCAGATGCATTTTGAAGGAACCTGAGTTCTTCATGGATCTTCTCATCTTTACAAACGACAGCTCCAAGAATGGCATCAGAATGACCGCCCAGATATTTAGTGGCTGAATGAATAATTATATCAGCACCGAGGTCGAGAGGGGTTTGGAGATATGGTGAGGAAAAAGTGTTATCAACAACAGTAATTATATTATGCTTTTTTGCCAATGCTGCCGTCTTCTCGATGTCAATGATATTCAACATCGGGTTGGTGGGTGTTTCAATCCAGATCATCTTGGTATTTTCGTTGATCTTTTCTTCAACCCTGGCTACATCGACCATTGGGACAAAGTGAAATTTCAACCCATAGCGGCCATATATTTTAGTGAATTTCCGGTAAGTGCCACCATAAAGATCATTCGTCGAAATGATCTCATCTCCCGGATTGAATAGTTTCAGAATGGCATCTGTTGCTGCTAATCCGCTTGAATAACAAACGCCGAATTTTCCGTTTTCAATCGCAGCGATATTATTCTCAAGTGCTTCGCGTGTAGGATTGTGTGTCCTGGCATATTCATAACCTTTGTGAACGCCGGGTGCATCCTGGACATAGGTAGAGGTCTGAAAAATAGGGGTGATAATTGCTCCTGTTGAAGGATCAGGCTTCATTCCGGAATGGATAATTTTGGTTTCAACTTTCATCCTGAAAAACATTTTAAGTGTGGCGCACAAGGTACTAAAATTTGGGGGCAGACCAGATTAACCCGTCTTTTTATATTTTTGGTAAAAAATTGGATGCAATGAAAATTAATTTATCAATAATTTGTTTTGCTTTCTGCTCATTTTTATTGGCTTTTGTCGGCTGTAATGGTCCTCAAAACCCAACATTCAAGGGTATGCAAAACGTGAAATTCAAGTCAGCTTCTTTTGGTGAAGGATTTAATGTGCGATTGTCAGGCGATGCCATTCTCGAAAACCCTAATAGCTTTGGCATTACCGTTACAGGCCTGGATCTTGATGTTTTCGCTGAAGACAAAAAAATGAGTCGTGTCGAACAGGATGTATCTGCATCAATTGGCGCAAACTCGGATTTTAGTTTGCCCATCATACTGGATATTCCACTTAAAGAATTAGCAGGTCATTTGGAAAAGCCAAAAAACTTCAATCTCCTCAAGAAAAAGGAGGTGAAAATTAAACTTGAAGGGTACATTATTGTAAGTGCCGCAGGCGTAAATATCAGGGTGCCTATGACCTATGAAGAGCCGTATGAACTATCCCTAATGAGTTTATTCGGGGGTTGATTGAATTTGAAATAATAAATTATCCCCACCCTAATTATTTTTGTACTTTTATATGATTCCTGAAAAGGCATTATAACCAATAATTTTTTATCTCGTTCTATGTCATTTGTCGTTTCCGCTCGTAAATATCGGCCAATCAGATTTGACGAAGTCGTCGGGCAAGAACATATATCCCAAACCCTCAAAAATGCACTGCAAAGCGATCAGGTAGCGCATGCGTTTTTGTTTTGTGGTCCTAGGGGTGTGGGAAAAACGACTTGTGCACGGATCCTGGCAAAAGTGTTGAATTGTGAGACTCCAACTCAGGACATGGAAGCATGTAACGAATGCAATTCTTGTAAAGCATTTAATGACAATGCCTCATTCAATATCCATGAGCTCGATGCAGCTTCAAATAACTCGGTAGAACATATCAGGACGCTTACTGATCAGGTAAGATTCCCGCCCCAGCAAGGAAAATACAAGGTGTATATCATCGATGAAGTTCATATGCTGTCGCAAGCGGCTTTCAATGCATTCCTGAAAACGCTTGAAGAGCCGCCGCCGTATGCCATATTCATATTGGCGACTACCGAAAAACATAAGATTATCCCAACCATTCTGTCAAGGTGCCAGATTTACGATTTCAAACGGATCAGAATACCTGATATCGTTAAACATCTCGAATCGATTTGTCAACAGGAAGGCATTGATGCAGAACAGGATGCCTTGCACATCGTTGCCCAAAAAGCAGATGGTGCCTTACGAGATGCATTGTCCATTTTCGATCGCATCGCTAGTTTTTCGAATAAAAAGATCGAATACAAAGAGGTCATTAAGAATCTCAACATTCTTGATTATGATTATTACTTCAAGGTTGTTGATGCTTTGTTGGTTGAAGATCTTTCCGGCATATTGGTGCTGTTTGATGAAATCATCAATAAAGGCTTCGAGCCTGATATTTTCATCAATGGTCTTGCCGGTCACTTACGAAACCTTTTGGTATGCAAAGATCAGGCTACAGCACATTTGCTGGAAGTCGGTGAAACGATTCGCCAAAAATATGCAGATCAATCGGCCCTGTCGCCCACTTCACTTCTTTTAACGGCACTTAGTCTTGCCAATGACTGCGATGTTAATTTCCGCATGGCAAGAAACAAAAGGCTGCATGTTGAAATGACCATTATCAAAATGGCCTATATCAATAGGGTTGTTAAATTTAATCCTGTTGCGAATAACGCCCAGCCACAGCCGGTTCAAGCGGAAAAAAAAAGCCCTGAGCTAAAGGAACCACCTAAGACCGAAGAAGTTGCCAAAAAAGTTGTCGAGCCGATTGCTGAAGTCCAACCAAAGAAAGAACCCCTAAATACGGAACCCCCCAAAGAAGAAGGGCAACCAATACTTTCCAGTCAGAATGGAGGTGGCAGTCTCAAGTCAGACTTGTTGGGTAAATCTTCTCTGATCAATCCAGCCCTGATGGTCGGTTCTCATCAATCGCATGAGGCAGAAGTGGAGGCAGCAGAGGAAGAAACCGTACTGGTAGAAAAAACAGATATCACACTTGATGACGTCATGCAGGCATGGACTGCTTTCGCAGAAACGATCAAGTCACCCTCGGCCAAGAATTACTTTCAATCGGCAGAGCTTGTGCTCGAAAATGGCAATATTCATGTTATGGTAGGCTCAAAAGTGGCTGAGGGATCAGTTCGAAGTGAGATGGGCTTGGTGCCATTTCTTGAAGAACAACTCAAGACCAAAGCGCTGACCCTAACCTTTGAAATAGATAAAAGCCGCATGGTCGAAGAACCTGAAGTCAAAAAACCCCTTTCCGAAAAGGAAAAATACCAAAGACTAAGAGAGAAAAATCCACTCATCGACGATCTCCAAAAACGATTTGACCTAAGATTGGACAGACCTTGATCCACTTTGGTTTTGGATGATTTCTTATTCAAGTTCTGTAAATAAGAGTAAAATAGTCGAAAGTCCTGCTAATGAAGTAAGGATAATCTGAAGTGTAAATAATGGGATGCTGATTACAGGAAAAATACCAGTCAAGATTAAAAGAATTCCAAAGGCAGCGGAAAATAGAGCGGTTAAAAAAAAACCATCAAAGTCAAAGTCGAGAAGAAGGATTCTGATGATAAAAAAAAGGAGTCCAGGAAAACCAATACCGGTTAAAAACCATTTGATATAGGCCGGATAAGTAGCCATCGATTCATACCAACTGCTGCCTGTCCAAAGTAGAAGCAAAGCAACAGTTGTATAAAGCAAAACCCCTCCTTTAACAAATAACTGGTGGAAATCAATACCTGTATCAGAATAAGTACTGATTCCAGCATTCTTTTCTCTTTGTTTTATCCTGGCTTTAATTTCAGATTGAGAAAGTGTCAATTTGTCTTTTAAAAGTGGATTAATGGGAGATTGAGATTTGTAAAGCGGTTTTTTGGTAAAACCAGGTTGCTTGAGTTTGGAGAATTGATTTGAAACTAAAGGATTGTCTGTTTTGCTTTGCTCTTTCTCTTTTTTCTTCTTTCTGGCAGTTCTGATAGCCTCTATTTTTGCTTTGGCATCATTGACAAAAAGCCCTTTAGGGTAATCTTTTAGATATTTGTTGTACGCACTTATTGTGCCTTTCTTTTCAGCCTTTTTCAAAGCAGCCACTTCTTCTGCTACGGCTGCATGCTTTTGATTAATTGCAACAACTTCTTTTATTTCTTCTTCAACCTGCTTGGTGTCTGTCGCCTCACTCTTGTGCGTTTCAGGAGTATTTATTTTGTCTCCTTTTTTCCTGAAAATGTATTGTCCGCCATCGTGCCCTACGCCTTGCAATGGAGCGCCCTCAGGCAATTGTTTATAATTCGATCCAGTCACCTCAATGACCTCGTTAGCAAGTTTTGCGACGTTTAATTTATAGGCTTCGTTAGATTTCAGGGCGTTAAAGATACTTTTACAAAAAGGGCTGTTGGTTCCAGGAATTCCGTCATATACTTCTTCATCATGGCGGCCGGAGCATATTGCCCAACGCGAAATACGTTGCTCAAGTTGTTCAACGGCTGAAGTAGATGTTCGCGTGGCTCCCGGGGCAAATAATGATCCTGAAAAACAGGAGTCTGAGATTAATAAAGTATGTAGTGATTTGAGGACCTTTATGGTTTCTCTGATGGCAGAGTTTCGTATGTGATTGACCGTGCTTGTCTTTTTACCGTCAGTCGGGATCCAATAACCGAGTTTGTCTCGGTCAAGATGCCCGTGGCCGGAATAATAAAGGATAAACTTGTCGCCTGCTTTTACTTTAAGTTTTACTTCATCAAGTTTCTCGAGAATGTTTGCTCTCGTAGCCGCCTTGTCGAATAACAATACGGTGGTTTCTTCAGTTACATCATACTCTTCCTGGAGGAGATCACAGATGTCTTGAACGTCTTTTACTGCATTGTTTAGATTGGGAAATTCGTCGTATTGATTTATGCCAATACCAAAGAACCATGAAGCGCCAATAGGGATATGAGATTGGTTTTGAGGATTCAGGTCGAAGCCTCTTTTCTTATTATTATCGTCTTGGGGCATAACCGAATATACAATCTTTTGCTTTTTATAGCAATTATTGCCCTTCGTTGGAAGTCGTGTCTGCAGGTGTTTCCTCTACTTCTTTGGTTTCCTGTGAAGGTGTTTTGACCATGCCACGTAGCATTAAATAATGGGTTTTAGGTCGAGCATCAGTCTGCACGGTAACTTTTGCCTGCTGCGGTCCGGCTTTGAGACGGCTGTCATAAGTTACTTCAATTTTGCCTGTGCCTCCTGGTTCGATGGGCAGGAAGGGATAACTAGGCATGGTACAACCGCAGGTGGCCGATGCACTGAGAATATTGAGCGGCCTGTCGCCGATATTGGTAAATGTGAAGGTCTTGGTAACTTTTTCGCCCTGCTCAATTTCTCCCCAACTATAATCAGTTTCCGCAAAGGAGATTTTGGGCCCTTTCTTCTTTATTTTCTCTTGTTCTGGGGCTTTTTCACTATCAGGTATGTTTTTTGTGGTGTCTTTAACAGGAAGTTCCTGTTCACCTTTCCCGATTTTTGTAGAGTCAACTTCCTCAACTGTTGTTTCCGACGTATCAGAAACTAAAGTTGTATCCGCATCAGGATTATCCTGGTTGTTTTCCGTATTTGAATTACAGCCAGAAATGATTACCAACCCCAAAAAGACCAGTAAGAAAGTCGAAAATCGTATGCTATACATGGTGTATGCTTTAGGCTAACAAAGATATTAATAACTACTGAAGTTTTATTTTGACCATGCTAAAACTTCGGAAACAACAGACAAGCCTCTGAATTAAAATTTATAAATTTGCATCATGACAGTGACGGCGAAAGAACTCAGTAAGCTATTGAATGGAAAGCTGGAAGGCGATCCAGATGTAGTCGTATATAAGCCCGCGAAAATTGAAGAAGGAGAATCTGGCGCTGTCAGTTTCATTGCCAATCCCAAGTATATCCACTACGCCTATACGACGGATGCTTCAGTGTTACTCGTTAGTAAAGACTTAAAATTGGATAAACCTATCAGGCCAACCTTAATCAGGGTGGATGATGTTTATTCCTGCGTTTCGCTCCTTCTCGAGCGTTTTGGCAACAATAAAAGCAATGGAGCTGGTGTGGATAATCGGTCAACGGTGCATCCGGAAGCTGCTGTAAGCGATTCAGCATTTATTGGTGCATTTTCGTATGTCTCAAAAGGCGCTGTTATCGGTGAAAATACCATTATTCACCCCCAAGTTTTTATTGGCGAAAATGCAGTAATTGGCAATAATGTGATCCTCTATCCTGGTGTAAAAGTCTATCACGATTGCAAAGTTGGTAATCATGTAGTGATCCATTCCAATACGGTTGTTGGTAGTGATGGTTTCGGTTTTGTCCCTCAAAAAGATGGTAGCTACAAGAAAGTCCCTCAAATAGGTAATGTAGTAATCGAAGACCACGTTGAGATTGGCTCCAATTGTGTAATTGATCGTGCTACGATGGGTTCTACATTAATTAAAGTCGGTGTCAAGCTTGATAACCTGATCCAGGTTGCCCATAATGTAGAAGTGGGATCAAATACGGTAATCGCTGCCCAGGTGGGTATAGCCGGTAGCACCAAGATTGGCAGCAATTGCATGGTCGGAGGACAAGCCGGATTTGTAGGGCATATTGAGGTTGCCGATGGCACTAGGGTACAGGCTCAGTCTGGAGTTGCCCGCTCAATTACCCAACCCAATAAGGCGTGGTATGGCTCCCCGGCCTTTGAGTATAATTCATTCCTGCGCTCGCAGGTAATGTTCCAAAAGTTACCAGATCTGGTAAAGAGAATCAACGAATTGGAAAAAATGGTAAAGGATTTACAGAATAAAATTTAATGTTCTGTCAAACCCTAAAAAATAACGTATCTTTGCCCTCAGCTTTTTAAGGAGGAACCATCCAACTTATGAAACAACGTACGTTAAAGAGCTCTTTCACGCTGAAAGGGGTAGGGTTACATACAGGTAAGAATGTCAGCATGACACTCCAGCCAGCCCCTGTAAATCACGGCTTTAAATTCAAGCGTGTCGACCTGGAAGAGCAACCAGTCTTAAATGCAGATGTAGATCTTGTAGTATCTACACACCGTGGAACAACTATCCGCTTGGGAGAGGCTACCATCAGCACCGTTGAGCATACACTTTCGGCGCTTTATGGTATGAATCTCGATAACGTCCTCATTGAAATTAATGGTCCCGAAGCCCCAATCCTTGACGGTAGTGCAGAACCTATAGTTTCTGAAATTCAACGCGTGGGTATTGAGGAGCAGGAAGCTGATCGCGAATATTTTGAGATTGAAGAACCTGTATCTTATCAGGATGAATTAACCGGTACAGAACTATTAGCACTTCCTGCTGATAGTTTCCAGGTTACCACGATGATCGATTTTAACTCTGATGTGCTTGGTCAACAATATGCCTCTCTAGATCAGTTGGATGATTATGGTAAAGAAATAGCACCCAGCCGTACCTTTGTTTTCCTTCACGAGCTCGAATCACTGCTTACGCAAAACCTCATCAAAGGAGGTGACCTCGATAATGCTATCGTTATTGTTGATCGTGTTATGAGCCAGGATGAGCTTGATCGGCTGGCAGAAAAACTGGACAAACCTTCGGTAAAAGTAGAGCAGGAGGGCATCCTCAATACAATTGACCTGCATTTCAGTAATGAACCTGCACGCCACAAACTGCTTGACGTAGTTGGTGATATGGCCCTTGTCGGGAAACACATTAAGGGCAAAATTGTGGCTACCAAACCGGGTCACACGGCTAATGTCCAATTTGCAAAGAAACTGAAGACCCTATATAAACAACAGCGTAAACTGCGCGGAAAACCAAAATACGACCCTGACCTTCCTCCAATTGTGGACACTGTCGGGATCATGAAATTATTGCCACACCGATTTCCTTTCTTCCTTGTTGACAAAATAATAGAACTGTCGGAAACACATGTCGTAGGTGTAAAAAGCGTCACCTTTAATGAGCGCTTTTTCCAAGGACATTTTCCGGAAAACCCCGTTATGCCTGGTGTCTTACAGGTAGAAGCCTTAGCTCAAACAGGGGGCGTTCTTGCGTTAAACACGGTTCCTGACCCTGAAAACTGGGATACCTATTTCATGAAAATTGAATACGCCAAATTCAAACAAAAGGTAGTACCCGGTGATACCTTGATTCTGAAAATGGAAACTCTCAGTCCAATAAGACGAGGAATTTTCCATATGCAAGGGACGGCCTATGTTGGGAACAAGATTGCAACGGAAGGGGAATTTCTGGCCCAGATTATCAGAAGGAAAGTAGATGAAGAATAAATACCCGTTATCCTCCATTCACCCCGATGCCCGAATTGCCGACGATGTCGTTATCGAGCCTTTCGTAACGGTTCACGGCGATGTTGAGATCGGTCCAGGCACCTGGGTGGGTTCACATGCTTCGATCATGTCGGGTGTCAAACTTGGGGAAAACTGTAAAATATTTCCCGGAGCTGTTGTGGGCGCAATCCCGCAAGACCTCAAGTTTAAAGGAGAAAATACCTCCCTCGAAATTGGAGACAACGTCATCATTCGTGAATACTGCACTATTAACAGAGGTACCAAAGCCTCAGATACTACCATAATTAAGGACAATGCATTGCTAATGGCCTACGTACATGTCGCTCACGATTGTGTGATCGGTAAAAACTGTGTGCTCGCCAATAATGTTACCCTTGCAGGGCATATTGAAGTTGGAGATTATGCCATCTTGGGAGGCCTGACAGCTGTTCACCAATTTGTAAAGATCGGTGCGCACGCCTTTGTTGGTGGAGGATCGAGGGTCAGAAAAGATGTACCACCTTACGTCAAGGCAGCCCGCGAACCATTATCGTATGCCGGCGTTAACTCCATTGGCCTCAAACGCAGAGGATTCGACACAGAAACTATCCACCAGATCCAGGATATTTATCGGGTATTATTCGTTCACAAAGGGGTCAATATCAGCCAGGCCGTTGACCAGATCATCAGAGACTGCGAGCCTTCCGATGTAAAAGATTATATCCTGAATTTTGTGAAAGATTCTCAACGTGGATTGATGAAAGGATTCAAGCACCTCAATGGACATAAGTCTAAATAATCTTAGCAAACGATACAAGTATGAATGGATCTTCAGGTCCATTGATTACCGATTTGAATCTGGCAAACAATACGCCATCAGCGGACCAAATGGCTCGGGAAAATCTACCCTTCTCAAAATCTTATCAGGCCACCTGTCACCAAGCAAAGGAGAAATCGTTTTTTCGTTAAACGGAGAACCACTTGAAAAGGATCATGTTTTCAGATATGTAGCCTATGCCGCACCTTATGTCGATTTGATTGAAGAATTTACCCTTTCGGAAATGCTGCGTTTTCACGGAAAATTCAAACCTTTTTTTCAAGGCCTCACCTCCACTGAACTTATTGACATCCTTCAGTTTTCCAAATCAAAAAGTAAGGAAGTGGCCTATTTTTCGTCAGGTATGAAGCAGCGATTAAAGCTGGTGCTTGCCCTGTGTTCTGATACGCCATTGCTGTTGCTCGATGAGCCAACAACCAATCTTGACGCACAAGGTGTGGATTGGTATCGCGAATTGATTCAGGTCTACGGTCAAAACCGTACCCTGATCATCGCTTCCAATATTCATCATGATTTTGATTTCTGCGAAGGCAGATTGAATATTTTGGACTTTAAACGTAGAAAATAAGTCGGCCATTACTTTACCTTTCTCCCTTTCCATTCGTACTCCTTTATCACCAGTCCGAGTAAACCGATGACAACGACATAAATGATTTCGAGAAAGATTGATGGCAGGAATATCAGCGGCTTAACCAAATCTCTCCTCTGAAAAAATCGCGCGGTTCGCCCCAGGAATTGATAGTCAAACCAGGACTTAGTGATGAGCGTAAACATGAAAATGAAGAAAGCCGGCCATCCAAATATCAGTGAAAGTACAAACCCTGACAGGATGCAAAGGCAATACATCCAGACCATGGCCCAGGTGTAGGTGATTTTTTGATCATTATAGCTTCCGGTTTTGGTGGCCCATCTGATCCGTTGCCTGAAAAAAGTAGTCAATGATGGTTCGGGTTTGGTATAAGTGGCTCCTTGCGGATCGTTGACAAAGCCAATTTTTCCGGGAAAGGCTTTTGCCATTTTTTGCATAAGCATCATATCATCTCCCGAGGCAATTTGGTCAATGCCCCCATAACCGTCAATGGCTTCAAATGCCTGTTTTTCAAAGGCTAAATTGGCACCATTGGCCATATGGATGCTTTGGGTTTCAATGCCGGCGCCAGTAACACCCATCATGCCCAGGAAATCAAGGCTTTGGAATTTTTCAAAAATTGACTGTGCATGATGGAAGATTACGGGTGCTGCAATAATTTTGTATTGATGAGCTTCATATCCGGAAACGATTGTAGCTATCCAGTATTCACCCATCACACAATCAGCATCTGTCGTAACGATTAAGTCACCTTTTGCAACCTTAATTCCGGTTTCTAGCGCTTTTTTCTTGTGGGCATTTACGGTTTCCTGTTTTGGCAAATCTGCCATTTTTATCAACTTTGGAACGGAAGAGGGATGGTTTTCTATGAGCTCAGCAGTTGTGTCTGTTGAATGGTCATCTACAATAATTATTTCCAGCAGGTGTGGCGGGTATTTTTGGGCCAGAACAGCACCAAGGCAGGAAAGAATATTGTTTTCTTCATTCCTTGCCGGAATAATTATAGATACAGAAGTTTGAAAAGGGGAAGCGGCAAGCGGCCAGGGTTTTTGCCTATCCCAGCCACGATTAAAGAAAATAATCAGGTAGCCATAAAAGAAACTAAGTAATATGGCTAACCCGCAATAGATGAAAATGATTAATCCCAAAGGTTGTCATTCTTGTCATTAGCAGAATTCTCTTCTTCGATCTCTGCATCTTCAAACAGCGTTTCGTATTCGTTTGATTTACGCTTTTCTGGCTCTTCAAGCTCAAGTATCTCTACTTCTTTTTCAGCTTTTTCTTTATTGACGATCTCCTCAAAATTGACGAATTCGCCTTCCTCCTCTTGACGCATCTGCTCATTGACTTTTCTGACTTTCCTGTTTAACAGGGCTTTTGAAAAAAGGAAAACGGCTACAAATGGAATACCGATGATCGACAAAACTGATGCGCCAATGCCCAACAGAACATTTCGCTGAAAGAGACCAACGATCATTTTTACAAAATTGACTAATACCTTGAAGTCAATGATCGCAGTAGCGACCAAAAGAACAGGAGCAATGATGCCAAGTAACTTGGTTACAAAGGCGACCATTTTAAACAGCGCAAAGATCACAAATATGGCAAATACTGCCATCACGATTGTGATCAGAGGGTTATTGCTGCTGCCTTTATATTCATATTTTTTTTCCATACTATAAAAATACGTAAAGGTTGGCAGAAATGAAATGAGATTAGACGAGTGTTCGAATAATTCACTTTAGTATGTGGCTTTTACGGATTAAAGAGACCCAGGATCAGGTTACCGTGGTATTTGCGAACTGCATATCATGGAGTTTGCGGTAATAACCGTCTTCAATTTTTAGCAATTCTTCATGGCTGCCAAATTCCTTACATACCCCTTTGTCCAAAACAAGAATATTATCGGCATGACGAATGGTTGTCAACCTGTGAGCAATAATGATAGAGGTCCGCTTCGCAATAAGTTTTTCGATCGCATATTGGATAACCGCTTCTGACTCAGGGTCAATTGAAGAAGTCGCTTCATCAAGAATTAAGATATCCGGATCAAAGACAAGTGCCCTGACGAATGAGATCAATTGTCGTTGTCCCATCGATAAAGTAGCGCCGCGCTCCATCACTTCATAATCATAACCACCCGGGAGTTTTGCGATAAAGTCGTGTGCTCCAATCATTTTGGCAGCGGCTATTACTTCTTTCCTGGTGATCCTGTCATCTCGTAAGGTAATATTTTCGAGGACTGAACCAGAAAAAAGAAAGACATCCTGCAAGACCATTGACATTCTTCGGCGGAGGAGATCAAGCGGATATTCATGAATATCATGCTCGTCGAGAAGGATATGTCCATCCTTGATTTCGTAGAATCTATTGAGAATATTGATGATTGTCGTTTTCCCTGACCCCGTACTTCCCACCAATGCTACTGTTTCACCTGGGTCGACTCTGAAACTTAAATCTTTAATGATCGGCTCATTTTCAAGATATTCGAAATTCACATTTTTGAACTCAACAGTCCCAGTAAATTTTTCAACTTTTCGAGTGCCATTATCTTCTATATGGCTGTGAGTGTCAAGAGTTCCAAATACCCGATCAGCAGCTACCAACCCCATCTGTAAGGTATTAAACTTGTCTGCAAGCATTCTGACAGGTCTGAACAACATACTCAGATATAAAGGAAAAGCAATCAGTGCACCCAGGGTGATATCATTGCTAATGACACCGCGGGCGCCCCACCAAACCATTAAGCCCAATGACACTGCCGATAGAATTTCCACAACCGGAAAAAAGACGGCGTAATAAAGAATTGAGTCGAGATTCGCTTTGGTGTAAGTTTTATTGATGACTTTGAAGTTTTCAAGTTCCCGTTCCTCGGCATTGAAAATTTGCACGATCCGCATGCCGCTGATCCTTTCCTGCAAAAAGGCATTCATATTCGAGATTTGCGTTCTTACAGTTTGGTAGGCAGCCTTGACTTTTTCCTTGAAAATGTAAGTGGCCCAAATAAGCAAAGGGAAGGTAATCAGACACACAATAGTCAACTTCCAACTGGTAATAAACATAATTGCCAAAACGGCGACAAGCGTAAGTAAATCAGCAATAATTGTTATTACACCTTGCGAAAAGACCGTATTGATAGTTTCAATATCATTGATCGTTCGGGTAGTAGAAGTACCGATAGGAGTACGATCAAAATACTGAAGCTTCAGATTAGTGATATGTTTGAAAACCGTTACGCGAAGGTCGCGAATCACAGATTGACCAAGCCAATTGGTAATAAAAATAAAAAAGTACCTGAAAATGGCTTCAAGGGCCAAAACTCCAATAAGCAGCATGATCATAAACATCAGTCCGTCTGCATTATAGGTGAGGATATATTGATCGACTGCCCTTTGGATCAGATATGGCCGCATGATGGCAATAGGGGCAAGCGAAACAGCAAGGAAAGCAGCAATTCCGAAAGTGACCTTATACGGTTTGGCGAGTTGCAACACGCGTTTCAGTAAAATCCAGTCTATTTTGTTGCCTGCAGTCTTATTCATTATCAAATTCGTAGGAGAAGCAAGTTAAACAAAAAACTTCGAGGTTAGTTCTTTGATGCCTTTAGCGCTTTGTAAACGTTTTCGGCTTGAATGATATGCCTTTCGTTATGGTATATGATAAAACGGAACGTGTCACCCAGTTTGAACTTTATAAATCGTCCGATGGATATTGGTACTCTGACCTTACTCATGCTGACGTTGCCGGACTCTTCCAAAAGTGTAAGAATATCTTTTTGTTGATTGATAAACCTTTCAACAACACCTCTCGGAACAGTACTTAAAGCTGGATTCTTATCCTTTGGAGATTTCATTTTATTGGTAATCACCCCCTCTCTTGGTAACATGGCATTGGCTGAGTAATTGCCTAACCAACCGGGTTTGAATTTTTCTGATGGTTTCGTGTTGGCCCCGTTATGAATTCCTTCAGAAATGGCAGGAATATAATAGTCTCCATACATGTTGAGGTGCTCAAGACATTCACCAATACTCCAACTGTCAATGTCAGGCTTCCAGTTTATCTGGTTTTCATTAAGCGGTAAAAATGATTTTTCTGCTATTTCTATAAACGAATTGGTCCGCGTAACCAGCTCGCTGACAAGATCAACAGTGGCGATTTTCATAGTTGGGTATTCGTGTTTTCGATGTACGGATAACTGATCTCGCTAAGATACAAACCCTGAGGTGGAACACTTAAGCTTTTCTCTAATATTGTTTGGTTGTCCATCGCTTTTTTTAGCGTATCAAGCTTTATTTTCCCTTCACCAATATTGATGCATGCCCCTACGATCAATCTGACCATGCCTCTTAGAAACCTATTGGCTGAAATGTGGAAGATCAGTTGCTCAGCATTCTCATCGATTTCCCATTCTGCTCTGTAAAGGTCACACTTCATAGTTTTAGCATCGTTGTTGGTCTTGCAAAAGGGCGCAAACTCTTCGTATTGTTTGAGCAATTCAGCAGCTTCATCCATTCTACCAACATCGAGTTCATTGGCGATATAATAATACCATGCAAGGTTGGTTCTGAACGGATTTTTGTACAGATCTATATGGTACTGGTAACTTCTCTTTTCGGCATCAAATCGGGAATGGGCATCATCGTGTACCTCAATAAACCGCCTGATAGCAATGTCTTGCGGCAAAAATTTGTTAATCCTTCTTGTAAACCTTTGCGGGAATGTGCCGTCAAAGTCAAAATGGATGAAATACTGACTGGAGTGAACGCCTGTATCGGTGCGGCCACAGCCTGTAATCGGTATGTCGGCCCGAAGAATGGTGGATAGGCCTTCTTCAATCACTTGTTGTACAGAGATACCATTTGGTTGCCGTTGCCAACCATGATAATTGGTGCCGAGGTAGGAGAGTTCAGCGAAATAGCGCATTGATGTTGTTAGTTTTCCAGTTCCTGTAAGGCGAGCCAAGCCATCAAGCCAGTACTCAGTTCGAGTGATGATTCGTCAATGTCGAACGTGTTGGTATGAACCGGGGAGGTAATGCCTTTCTCCACATTGCCAGTGCCTAATCGATAAAATACGCCTGGAATTTCATGAGAAAAATAAGAAAAGTCTTCAGCCGTCATTCTGATGGGCAGGTCAACCACATTTTCCCTGCCGAGGTAAGCAATAGCCCTTTCTTTTACTTTTGCAGCAAGCGCTTCATTATTAAAAAGAAACGGATAACCTCTTTTTATGAAGAAATCGCATTTGCCACCCATGCTTTCTGCGATACTCGTGGCGAGTTTAACCATCCTTTTATGAGCTTCATTGCGCCAGTTCTCATCGAAGGTGCGGAAGGTGCCTTCCATCTTTACTTCATTGGGAATAACATTGGTGGCACCATTCGCAATGACCTTCCCAAAAGACACTACCGTCGGCATTGTAGGATCGGATTGCCTGGATACGAGTTGTTGGATTGCCGTAATGAGATGAGCCGCAATAACCACAGGATCAATACAGTCCTGAGGTAAAGCACCGTGCCCCCCTCTTCCGGTAACGGTTACATAAAGTTCGTCTGCTGATGCCATATAGATACCGCCTTTTAATCCGATTTTCCCAGCTTCAAGAGGAGGGTGGACATGCTGGCCAAAAATATTGACAGGAGCGGGATTATTGAGAACGCCTTCTTTGATCATGATGGAAGCACCGCCAGGAAACCGTTCTTCAGCAGGTTGGAAGATCAGCTTTATCGTACCTTCGAATTCATCTTTTAATGCATGGAGTATTCGGGCTGTTCCAATAAGAGAAGCTGTGTGTGCGTCGTGTCCGCAGGCGTGCATGACGCCTTCATTCTTTGATTTATAGGGTACGTTGTTGGCTTCCAGAATTGGCAAGGCATCCATATCAGCTCTAAGCGCAATGACTTTTTTATCGGGGTTTTTACCTTTAATAAGTCCTACCACACCATTATCTGCCATGCCATGTTCAAACGGAATTCCGATCTCTTGCATTTGGTTAGCAATGTATTTCCCGGTTTCGACTTCTTTATACGACAGTTCCGGATTAGCATGGAGATGTCGTCTGCAAGCTACAATGGCGTTATGGTTGTCGGCAGCCAGTCGCCTGATCTTATCTTTTATCATGATAGGGTAATGTTTACCGCAAAGGTAAGCATACCCAAGTTGATTTGGCGTTTTTACTGTATTTTTGCACCACAAACGGCTTTACTTGACCAATCCAGGGATATGAAAAAACTAATTACCCTTCTACTTTTTACACTTCCGGTTTTACTTATTGCACAAACCACCTACAACGCCAGTGATTATGGAGATGAAGGTGATAATTTCCTGCTAAGCCAGGCGACGTTCATTCCGTTTTTTACTGATTTTGGAGATACCGGAGCAAATTTCAACTGGGATTATAGCGATCTGAATATCATTTCACAGGCAAATCGCGAATTCCTTGATCCTGGAGATACAGGGTACTTTGGTTCTTATTTTACGTCCTGTTTATTTGATGGGAATGGCCCATTTACCTGTACGCAAATGTGGAACGACCTGACTGACTTCGGTGTTCAGGAACTGGATGAGATAATGCTGGGCCAGATTGAATTGAGTAATGTGATCAACCTTATGCGGAAAACCAATTCTGCTCTTGAAGCCACTATACTTGGTGTAACTGTGGGGACAGATTTTCTGGGCATTCCATTGGCGATTGCCTATGATGGGGCAGACCTGATCTACCAATTTCCATTGAATTATAATGACACTTATTCTTCTACATCATCCTGGGATTTTGACCTGAATGATCTTGGTCAGGACTTGGTTTTCAAGGCTTCCCAAACAAGGACTTCAAATGTAGAAGGATGGGGATCTTTGACGACCCCTTATACCACGTTTCCGTCGGTTTTAAAGGTGAAGTCCGTTATCCAGAATAATGATACCCTCTTTACCAACGGTATAGCTTTACCACTACCGACAACGGAAGTGGAATATACCTGGCTGGACCCAAATTTTGGTATTCCTGTATTAAAAGCTACAGGGAATGAAGTATTTGGTAACGATGTAATTACAAGTGTTGAGTTTCTGGATACCCTGAGATGTCTTTCTCCTAATCCTTTCTTTTTTGCTCAACCACCAGTCGCAACTATCGATGCCACGACAGGTACTGCGGAAGTAACATTTAACAACCTCTCTCAAAACGCTGACACATACACATGGGATTTTGGCGATCAAACTATGTCTAATGACGCCACACCGGTGCATGAATATACATCGGCAGGTCTTTATACCGTTTCTCTTGAGGCCTGTAATACCTCCTGCGATATGCCTACGTGTGAAAACTTTACGTTTGTGGTATTGGTCAATGATCCGGTGGTTTCTACCTATGAAGTTACAGGGTTTGAGGGAGTGGATATTTATCCTAATCCGGTCGACGATTATTTTATTCTGGATGTCTCCAATGCTGAATTGGCAGGAAAGGAAGGGGTCGTTGAGATACTGGATATACAAGGGCGATTGATCCAACTTGAGACTACTGTTCTTCAAGCGGAAAGTAGAATAGACCTCAACGAGGCAGCTGCTGGTGTTTATGTGGTGAGATTGGTAGTTGGAGAAGATGTTATTAGCGGGAAGTTTTTGAGGTATTAAATATTACTTTTTCTTTATTGTTCTTTTTCCCTTGATGGAATAGGAACCAAAAAGATCAAGGCCGAAATTGATGTTATATAAATGCAACAAGACCCTACAAAAAGATTTTCTGACCGTGTTGCCAACTACATTCTTTACAGGCCTGATTACCCTTCTTCCATAGTTCCTTTTCTTGAGTCGGCCATTGGACTTTCTGAAACATCTGTTATTGCTGATGTGGGTTCAGGAACTGGCAAGTCTTCAGCGGTTTTCCTTGAATATGGTTGCCCTGTTTATGCTGTTGAACCTAATGGCCCGATGCGATTAGCTGCAGAAGAAATATTTAATGCTTACAAGAATTTCCACAGCATTAACGCTACAGCTGAGTTGACGACATTGGGCGATTCTTCAGTGGATGTTATTATTTCCGGCCAGGCGTTTCACTGGTTTGATCCTGAAAAATCACGAGCAGAGTTTAGGCGCATACTTTCAGATACAGGTTGGGTGGTTTTGATCTGGAATACACGTAATCCGGAAAATGCCCCATTCATGGATGCATACAACTTGTTTGTTTCCGAGTATTCTGATGAATATGGAAAAATATATAAGCGCAGAACAGACACTGAAAATTTCGATTGTTTTTTTGGTCCCAATGCCTATCAGTATCACATTTTGCCTAACTCCCAGGAATTTTCTTTCGAAGGATTGAAGGGGCGATACCTTTCCAGTTCGTATGCGTTTAATGAAAGCCATCCGCAACATAGAGTAGCGATTGACAGGCTAAAATCAATATTTGAAATGTATCAAAAGGATGGGAAAGTAGTAATGCCTTATAAGACCGAATTATTTTTTGGTCAGTTATAACAACTTTCAGTGCTTTCTTCCAAGTTGTTTTACAGATTTCCAGATGATGGATAAGTCCTGCTGTGGATTATAATCTTTAGCGTACAGAAAATTCAGACGATTGATGGTTGGCGGGTCAACAGATTTCAGTCGAATAGGATCCAGAGGAGACAGGATTCCTTCCTTCAGTTTTGGGAGGTTGATGTTGGATTTTTGTTCTCCGTGATAACCGACCCACGTTTTACGACCGATCAGGGTGCTGAAAATATTAGTAAAGAAGGTCATCTTTCCTTTCACAAGGAATATGACAAATGGAGAAAGGATGAATAAGACCAGGCTTGTAAGCAAATCCAACCCTCGCTTATTACGTCGGTTCATAGTAGTTGCAATACTGAATTGAATATCGATGGTATAGAGGTCGCCAGCAGTGTTCTTTGAATTACTGCCGATGATGCTGAGACTCTTTTCAGGAACGATCTTATAGTCCTTTTCCGGCCCAAGCCGGGTCATCCATTGCATGATGCTTTGCGCAGAAATATCTGTCGAACAAAAAATGATTTCGTTGACATTGTAGATATAGACCAACTCATCAAGCTGATCAATGTTACCGATAAAGCTGGATGAGTTATATGCGCTCTCAGGGGAGATTGTGCCAATGAGGTTTTTCTGCACCTGTGCCTGGTAGATTAACGCCTGTACGCGCTTGCTTTCGGTCTCAGAACCAACGATGACTAGGTTACTTTTTCTCAATGCGCCAAGTTGCATGTTCCCAAACCTTAGATAATGGAGTCCGGCCCGCATGATCCATAATGAAAGCAAGCCACCAAAAGCACCCAGGAGGATCAAGGCCCTGGAACTTCTGAGGTCAAGCGGCAGAAAACCATATACAGCGGCTATGACCAAAGTTCCAAATGCAAAACCTCGGATGAGTCTACCGATGTTAAATGGTTCATCGTATCCGCCATTGAAAAATAAGGTGCTTAACCAGATTGAAATATAAAGCGGTACATTAAAGGTCATGAACATTGGCAGGTAGTAGTCCGGGTCATTATACCGGGTGTTGGCCCAAACTTCCTTCAGGAAAAACATCATTGCGAAAATGATTAGGGCGTCGACCATTGGCAGCCATGCCTTTTTAAGGAAGTTGCTGAATAGTGTTAGTCCGGCTCTAAAGTAAATCGCCAGCTGCATGGCAAAAATGAAGATCCAAGCTGCTTGTCCGCGAAAGTGTTTCTTGGCGAAAATGATCATTGCCTTGTAAAAGACCCTGACATAATTCAAACTTCCCTTTCGCGTACTTTCCCCTTTGTAATGGATGATCGTGGTATCTGCGAAATAGTAATTTTTATTGCCACCTTTGATGATTCTGTAGGAAAGATCAATGTCCTCACCATACATAAAAAAGGTTTCGTCAAGCAAACCAACCTGGTCCAACACTGACTTGCGCATCAGCATAAAAGCGCCGGAAAGCACTTCTACTTCGTGTGTTTCATCTTTGCTGAGGAAACCCAGGTGATACCGGTTAAAAACTTTAGACTTGGGGAATAATCTTGACAGGCCAAATGCTTTGCTGAAGGCTACAAAGGGGGAGGGAAATCCTCTTTTTGATTCCGGAAGGAATTTACCTCTGCCATCTATCATTTTTACCCCCAATCCACCTGCTTCAGGATGAGCTTCCATGAAGTTGAGGCATTTCTCAAACGTATCTTCTTCTACAACAGTGTCAGGGTTAAGCAAGAGGATGTAATCTCCATTGGCTTTTTCAATAGCCTGATTATTGGCCACAGAAAATCCGACATTTTCTTTATTGGCAATTAGCTTAACATCCGGAAATTTTTCTTCAACCATTGCCACTGAATCATCAACAGAGTCATTGTCAACGACAAAGATTTCAACATCGAGGTTATCAGCTGCTCTGTATACAGAAAAAAGCGCCTGTTCGAGGAAGTATTTTACATTATAGTTGACAATAATAACCGAAAGACGAGGCAAGCCTGCAGGATTGGAAGTTTTTGCAGGCTTATCTTGAAGATGGGTAACCGTTTCTTCGGGCTTATTCTTCATTGATTGCGTCATTCAGATAGGGGCGACGGGCTGCTATCGACCGGCCAAGGGTCAGTTCGTCAGTATATTCAAGCTCACCGCCAAATGCAATGCCCCGGGCTAGTGTACTTACACTCAGTCCAAGGGATTTAAGTTGTTTTGAGAGGTAAAAAATCGTTGTATCGCCTTCAATCGTAGGACTTATAGCCATAATCACTTCCCTGGCTCCATTTGATTTGACACGCTCCATCAGTGACTCGATATTGAGGTCGGATGGACCAACCCCGTCAATTGGGGAGATTACGCCACCCAGCACATGGTAGAGGCCCCGGTATTGATTAGTGTTTTCGATGGCCATAATATCCTTGATACTTTCAACTACACAAATCAATCCCGAATCCCTTGATTTGTCGGTACAAATCGAACAGATAGGGTCATCAGAAATATTATGACAAGAAGAGCAGAACTTGATTTGCTCCCGCATCCTGGTAATGGAATCGCCAAATTTGTTGACTGTTTCCTTATCTTCTTTTAGTAGATGCAGCACAAGTCTTAAAGCTGTTTTGCGGCCAATTCCGGGAAGGGAAGCAAATGCCTCGACAGCCTCTTCTATCAGTTTCGATGAAAAATTCATGGTCAGTAAAGGTAACGGTTTTTAGTGGTATTGCTATCTTGCGGAGCTTTTATGTTTCTTCGTGTTGTCGGTTAATAAAAGTATCCGCAACAGTGAATATAGATTATCATTAAACGATAAACCAAAAATGCAAAATACATACGTCGCCATCATGGCCGGAGGGATTGGTAGTCGGTTTTGGCCGGGTAGCAGAACTCATCGTCCAAAACAGTTTCTGGATATTATGGGTGTAGGGAAATCATTGATTAGAATGACCTTCGAGCGTTTTCTGGAAGTATGCCCCAAAGAAAATATCTACATTCTGACCAATGAATTGTACAAGGAACAGGTTTTAGAGCATTTGCCAGAGCTAACTGAAAGCCAGGTGCTTTGCGAACCTTCGCGTAATAATACCGCACCATGTATCGCCTACACTGCTTTTAAATTGCAGGGGTTAAACCCAAATGCGAATTTCATCGTTGCGCCTTCTGATCATGTTATTCTTAACGAACCGGCCTTTGTCCAAACCGTAAATAAGGCATTGAACTTTGTGGCTGAAAACCAGGCATTAGTGACGCTGGGCATTCAGCCGACCAGGCCTGATACCGGGTATGGTTATATCAATTACAGTAAAGATAATGATGCTGACGGTGTTCATGAAGTATTTAATTTCATGGAAAAACCGATCCTTGAAAAAGCTAAGGAATACCTGGCGAGTGGTAATTTTCTTTGGAATGCCGGTATTTTCATTTGGAATGTCAACACCATTGTCGATGCTTTTAAACTGCATGCGCCTGATATCTTTTCTATTTTCTCAGGTATTCAAAGTCGGTTGAATACCGAAGAAGAGCAGGCTGTTATCAATGAGTATTACCCTAAGAATCCAAAGATCTCAATTGACTTTGCGATCATGGAACGGGCGGATAATGTGTACACGATTCCTTCCGACTTTGGCTGGTCTGACCTTGGTACATGGAATTCTCTACATGTAGAATCTTCAGGGAAGGATGATAATAATAATCTTGCTTTTTCTGATAACGTGATGTTGGAGGAAAGTAAAAATTGCCTGATCAGAACTCCAGAAGATAAACTTGTGGTGATCAGGGGTCTGGATAATTTTATTATTGTTGATGAAGGAGATGTTCTTCTGATTTATCCAAAATCAGAAGAACAGGATATCAAAAGGGTTACAGGGGAAGTAAAAGAACAGACTGGCGACCAATTTCTTTAATAGTCTAGGTCTGCATTAATTTAAAATGAGCCGAGAATACTGCCACCGGCGAAAGCAGTAATTCGCCAAAGAACAACAACGCCAATTACGATGGCGATCACCAATTTAATGACCGTTCCCACCACAAAGCCCAGGAAATTGCCGAATCCGGATTTCATAGCGGACTGAATTTGTTTTCCGCCAAGGAGATCACCTGCAATTGCACCAAGCAATGGTCCCAGGATCAAGCCGATAGGTGGGAATGACAAACCGATAAATGTTCCGATAATACCACCCCAGATGCCGGCTTTTGTACCACCAAATTTCTTGGTTGCGGCGGCAGGAACAATAAAGTCTGCGAGCAGTCCGATCACAGCGACAACACCCCAAATAAGGATTCCACTGGTGCCAAAGGCATTCTCAGCTCCTGTAAAGGAGTAAGCCAGTACTGCTAGCCAGGAAAGTAAAGGCCCGGGCAGCCCGGGAACGATACAGCCAATGATGCCCAGGGCTACAAGTGCGATGGCCCCTACAATAAGGAATATGGTTAATGCGGTCATTTATTTTGTTGTCTGTTGGCAATGGGCAAAATAGTGGGTGAGAAGGGTTGGTGCAAAAATCTGCTACAAACGATATGGAATTAACGACGAACTTCTTCAATTTTTAATCAGCAGTCACTCCTCGGAATACCATCCTGCGTACATCACATAATTATCTGCCAGTTGGGTAATAATCGTATTGAACTGGTCGGGGTCAATTTTTTTGACCTTCCTGGCGGGGGTACCTGCATAGATCCATCCTGATTCGAGATGACTATTTTCGAGAACTACAGCCCCAGCCGCAACCAGGCAATTGGATTCAACCACGGCATGATCCATTACGATGGCCCCCATTCCGATAAGGACATGATCATGAATGGTACAACCATGAACGATGGCATTATGTCCAATGGAAACATTATTCCCGATGGTGGTAGCCGCTTTTTTATAGGTGCAATGGATGATTGCGCCATCCTGCACATTTACCTTCTCACCTATCCTAATGCTGTTAACATCACCTCGCAGAACAGCATTAAACCATACACTGCAATTATTACCTATGATCACATCACCTGTAATTACCGCATTATCAGACAAGTAACAGTTTTCGCCAAATTCCGGGGTATTCCCTAATACTGATTTTATTATTGCCATAGCGGTTACAATGAAGTGGATAGAGGTGAAAAATCAATGGAATGTAGTCAAAATAAGATAGTTCATTTTTTTTCAATAGCTTAAAAATATTTAATAACTTGATTCACCAAAACTTTTACCAAAACGAAAATCATAAACTATGCGAAACACTAACACTCTTTTCTTGCTGTTAGTTGGACTGTTAATCTTCTGTTCCGTTCAGGTATCGGCACAGATTACAACCTTTCCTTATAATGAAGATTTCGAGGCGTTTTCAGCGTGTGGTAACAACTTCGACCCATGTAATTTTGACTGCTCTGCAGCACCTGCCAATATGTGGGTACAAGATAACACCGACGATGACGACTGGCGTATTGATAATGGAGAGACGCCTTCAGGAGGCACTGGTCCGGACATGGATAATAACCCTGGCACATTAGCTGGACTATATCTATTCACTGAGGCTTCCGGGTGTGCTGGTCAAATCAGTCGAATTGTCTCTCCGGAATTTGACGTTTCAGCGTTGAATAACCCATTTGTTGACTTTTATATCCATATGTTTGGTACCGCTGTAATGGGTACAATGAGCCTAGAGATGACCACTGATGGTGGTACAACATGGAATGAACTATGGACCACCTCAGGTCCGCTCCAAGGTATGATGGCTGATGATTGGGCATTGCAGGAAGTCAGCTTGATGAACCCGGGAGGCGTTATTCAATTACGCTGGGTAGGTTTGACAGGAACCGGCTTTCAGTCAGATATGTCGCTTGATGATATTCGCGTTTATGATCGTCCAGATACAGATGTGAAGGTTGCTTCTATCGATCAACCAGAAAGTGGTTGCGGTCTTTCAGCAACTCAACAAGTAACGGTTACTCTTGAAAATCTAAGTTCTTCAGCAGTCATGACTATCCCAATTGAAGTACAGATCAATGGAGGTGGTTACTCGTCTGTTGGTTCTTACATGGGGAACATTCCTACTGGGGGAACGGATACATACTCCTTTACAGTAGACCTTTCAATCCCTGGTATTTATGACATTGATGTCAGAGCACAATTCCCAATGGATGGTGATGCCAGTAATGATGTTGCTTCTAAATCAGTAGAACATTTTACACCAATTACGACTTTTCCTTTGGTTGAAGATTTCGAGGCCTGGTCATTATGTGGAAATAACTTTGACCCATGTGACTTCGATTGTTCTGCTTCCGTTGCTAACGGCTGGCAACAGTCTTCAAGTGATGGTGATGACTGGCGTGTTGATAATGGAGAGACGCCTTCAGGAGGCACTGGTCCGGACATGGATAATAACCCTGGAACACTCCAGGGCCAATACCTTTTCACGGAAGCATCCGGATGTAACGGTGTAGAAAGTATTTTGCTTTCACCTTGTCTGGATTTAAGTGTATTGGGCAATCCATTCGTTGATTTCTACATTCACATGTTTGGTGATGATCAGGGAACGATGAGTCTTGAGATGACCCAGGATGGTGGTACCACCTGGACTGAACTATGGTCAAATACTGGTCAGCTCCAGGCAGCAATGGATGATGACTGGGCGCTTCAGGAAGTAAGCCTGACAAACCCCGGTACCATTATACAATTACGTTGGATCGCTTTAACAGGTCCTGGTTTCGAGTCGGACATGTCACTAGATGACATTCGCATTTACGACAGGCCTGATACTGACGTAGGAATTGAATCAATTGACTCCCCTGGTGATGGCTGTGGATTTTCTTCGATGCAAGACGTCACCATTACCCTGAAAAACCAAAGTGCAGACCCTGTAACAGACATTCCTGTATTTGCTCAGGTCAATGGTGGTGGCTATATGCCAGAAGGTATGTACACCGGTTCTATTCCTTCAGGCGGTACAGATCAGTATACTTTTCAATTGGATCTGTCTACTCCAGGATTTTATGATATTGATGTTGCAATTTCTTTCCCTAATGATGGCGACCTCACCAATGACTCACTATCAACAACGGTTGAGAATATTGTTCCTATTTCTACCTTTCCATGGAACGAAGATTTTGAAAGCTTTAATCTTTGCGGTAATGCCTTTAATCCTTGTGACTTTGATTGTGCAGCAGCTGTTGCCAACGGATGGATCCAGGATGAAAATGAAGGAGATGACTGGCGTGTAGATAACGGTGGTACACCTTCAACCGGCACGGGTCCGGCAATTGACAATAATCCGGGAACTGCCCTGGGGCGTTATCTATGGGTTGAGGCATCAGGCTGTAGTAATGTTACCAGTTATATCCAGACTCCATGTATGGATATTTCAGTATTGAGTAATCCTTTCGTCGACTTCTATTACCATATGTTTGGTATCAACCAGGGCACTATGAGTGTTTCTGTTACTTCAGATGATGGAGCTACCTGGACGCAACTCTGGTCAAACACTGGAGAAGTCCAAGCCTCTGACATGGAACCATGGGAGTTAGCTAGTGCTTCACTTTCAGGTCATGGTCCGGTTGTAAAATTGCGTTTTGAGGCATTGACTGGTTCAGGCTTTGAATCAGATATGGCCCTTGATGATGTGACGGTATACGATCGTCCTGATTGGGACGTCAACGTTGTTGATATCATTTCACCTGCAGAGGGTTGTGGACTTCCTGCCAATTCGATGGTAACGGTCGTTCTTGAAAGCTTAAGTATTGGTGATACATCAATTGTTCCTGTTGCTTATCAGGTGAACAATGGACCAATTGAGGTTGATACTTTTGAAGCAACCATCTCTCCGAATATACCAGAAACATTTACGTTTGATGTAGGAGCTGATCTTTCTATGCCTGGCATCTATGAAGTTACAGCCTGGACTCAGTTTGAGCCAGATGGAGATCATACCAATGATACGACTACGGTATTTGTAAACAGTATTCCTACCATTACAACTTATCCATATATAATGGATTGGGAGAATGGTCCTGAAGGTTGGAGTACAGAAGGCGATATGAGCTCATGGGAGCTTGGTATGCCGGCTGGCCCGATCATTAACACTGCTTTTAGTGGTCAAAATGCCTGGGTTACCAATCTTACCGGCTCTTATAACCCTAATGAGATTTCCTACCTACTTTCTCCTTGTTTTGACTTTAGTGCGATTCCGGTGGATCCGGATGTTCGATTTGCGATTTGGTTTGAGACAGAGAATAACTTTGACGAGGTGTGGTTGGAGATGACCACCGATGGTGGTATTAACTGGGAGAAAGTCGGACTATCTGGTACCGGAGAAAACTGGTACACAGATAACCTGAATCAGTGGTGGGAAGCCAGTTCTGGAGGATGGATCGTTGCCGAAAACGTACTACTGGGTTCTGCAGGATCAAGCGATGTCCTTTTCAGGTTTGCTTTCTCTTCTGATTTTACTGTTCAGTTGGATGGGGTTGGTATTGATTATTTTGAAGTCATTCCTCCTTTAGCCTTTGATGCAGAAGTTCTTGCACCTTTCGGTGAATACACACAGATTCCGGCACGTCATGCAGGCGTAGCATCCAGAGTGGTGGTTGACAATATTGGACTTAATAATTTGTCAAATATCTCAGCCGACTTTACCGTGATGGATGATATGGGGACAATGATTTATTCTGGATCATCAAATATGATTCCTTTGTTGCCTCCAGGTTTTGGTGTAACAGTATCACCTACTGAGCCATTTATGCCACCATCTCCAGGTGATTATACCATGACTGTAGACATCCTTTCAGGGGAAGACCTTAACCTTCTGAATAACGTTGCGACCTACGAATTTACGATCACAGAAACCTTGTATGCTCGTGATAATGGAGACATTTCTCCAGGCACCTCTGTCGGTATTGGAGCTGGGGTTCAGGATAATGCACAATTAGGACAAAACTTTGAGCTTCTCGACGATGATGTCCTCGAATCTGTAACGTTCAGATTGGTTTCACCTCCTGTAGGTGATGTTGTCTGGGCAACGGTATATGATACCAATATCGACGGATCTCCAAACAACCAATTGGCGATTACCGTACCTTATATTCTTACACCTGCTGATAATGTAGCTGGTGTTACCCTCACACTAGAACTTGATGGCGGTCCGCTTGCTTTGACACCAGGTACATATTTCCTAGGTGTTATTGAGCCAGGAGAAAACATCTCGCTCGCAAGTATGGATACTATCTTTACCGAAGGAACCACTTGGTTGACTTGGGATGGCAGTCCATTTGGCCCAGGCGTTTGGGCGAATAATGAAGATTTTGATTTTGACTTCAGTTATTACATCAGAGCCAACTTCATGGGCTGTGTGAATAAGCCATTCGGCATTAATCCTATTGTTATGAATGAGACGATTGATACGCTGAATAATGGAATGATCGACCTGGTCATTGATGGTGGTGTTGAGCCTTATACCTTTGATTGGAGTAATGGTGATTCCACTGGCTCAGTTACAGGGCTTATGGAAGGCGAGTATTCTGTTGTCATTACCGATGTCATAGGTTGCCAGGATAGCCTGATTTTTGAAATTTTGCCTGGTTGTACACAGGTTAACCTGATAACAGCGGTTATCAGTGAATCAATTGCCGGTGCAAATGATGGAATAATTGATCTTTCAATTACACAGGGAATTGTCACGCCTCCATTCACATATACCTGGACGGAGTCTGACTTTAATGGTTCTGTAGTGTCAAATGACCAGGATCTGAGTGATGTACCACCTGGTACCTATTGCGTTATTGTGAGTGATCAATTCGGTTGTCTTGGTCAATTATGTGCTTCGGTATTGCCAGGTTGCGGGCCGCTTGGCCTATCAGCTGATCCGACTAACCAAACCATCCCGGGCAGTACTGATGGATCGATTGACCTGATAGTTACTGCAGGTACGCCGGGGTATTCCTACGAATGGGATAATGGTGCTACTACAGAAGACATTGCAGGTCTTGAACCCGGAACTTATTGTGTAACGGTAACCGATTTCTATGGTTGTACTGACGAGATATGTACCTCAATCTTCACGACGTCAGTAAATGAAATTGCTGGTCTTGAAGCGTTTGAATTATATCCAAATCCAGCTGGAAATGAAACAAGTTTATTCCTCAAGTTGGATCGTTTCGTAGATATGGATGTTGAAGTTTCTGATATTCTGGGCCGCGTTATTTTCGGCTTGCATGAAGAAGGCATTAAGGAGTCAGTTATTGAACTTGATGTCAGTCAATATCCTCCTGGTATGTATTATGTCAGACTAAAAGTTGATGATGGATATGCCGTCAAACGACTTGTAGTTACGCGATAAATAGTATAAAACAGCGCAAAAAAAGCATCCCGAAGACATTTCGGGATGCTTTTTTTGTAGTATTTAATAAACTAGTGCTCCGAACTTTGCGTTAACTGTTGAAACTATTATGTTTGGAATATGAAGATTGGTATTGTTTGTTATCCAACCTATGGAGGGTCGGGGGTAGTAGCCACTGAATTAGGTAAAGGGTTGGCCCAAAAAGGCCACCAAATTCACTTTATTACCTACAGTCAGCCTGCAAGACTTGACCATTTCCAGGAAAACCTTTTCTATCATGAGGTAAGTTCTCTGGATTACCCACTATTCGATTATGCGCCATACGAAACTGCTCTTGCCAGTAAAATGGTAGATGTCGTTAAATATGAGAACCTCGATTTGTTACATGTTCATTATGCAATTCCTCATGCTGCGGTTGCATACATGACTAAAAAGATCTTGCTGACGGAAGGGCGGTACATACCCGTGATAACAACGCTTCATGGTACAGATATCACCCTTGTCGGGAAAAATGCCTCTTATACACCTGTAGTCGCATTTTCCATCAATAAATCAGATGGTGTGACTGCTGTTTCGGATTTTCTAAAGAGAGATACCCTCGATCATTTTGATATTAAAGTACCTATAGAAGTTATTCCGAATTTTATTGATTTTCAGCGTTTTCGCAAAAGCAATAAAGACCATTTCAAAAAGGCCATTGCTCCGAATGGAGAGAAAATTCTTATTCACGTTTCTAATTTCCGGAAAGTAAAAAGAGTGGAGGATGTAGTTAAGATATTCAGAAAGGTATACGAGAAAATTCCATGCAAATTGTTATTGGTAGGCGATGGCCCTGAACGGGAAAATATCGAACGCCAATGTCGTGAAACCGGCTTATGTCATGAAGTCCGTTTTTTAGGCAAACAAGATGCGATAGAAGAATTGTTAGCCGTGGCTGATCTTTTCCTAATGCCATCCGAGAGTGAAAGTTTTGGATTGGCAGCATTAGAGGCGATGGCTTGTGAGGTGCCAGTTATTTCCTCGAATGCAGGTGGTATTCCAGAGTTAAATATTCATGGGAAAACAGGATTTTTAAGCGATGTTGGTAACTACCAGGAGATGGGGGCCAATGCGACCCATATTTTGGAGAATGAAGAACTCCATCAGACTTTCAGGGCCAATGCGCTTGCCAGATCAGAGGAATTTGATATTCACCAAATTCTTCCGCGGTATGAAAACTACTATTCACGAATAAGAGAGGAAGCGCTTGCCAATAAGCCGATTTTCTAAACAAGTCGTAATAAACTAAAAAGGCAAGACCGCATGTGGTATTCCACTTTTGGTCTTGCCTTTTTTCTTTTGCAGAAGGACTAATGCTTTTACTTCAACAAGTCTATACTGCTATTAATAAATTCAGTCAGTTGACTGCCTCTCAACATATTCTGGTTGAGCATAGCCAGGCTGTAAAGGTGTTTGGCCAGATCACCTTGTTTCTTTCTTGCATTAAGCAACCTTTCCGTTACAACAGGATGATTGGTGTTAATTACCACATTATAACTTTCAGGCATATTCCCAACATCCATGCCCTGCATCGCTGACATCTCTCTCATGCGGCGCATAAATTCAGGCTTGGTGATAATGACTGGCTGGTCATCAGGTGATAATGCTTTTAGTTCGATCTGGGCACCAGGATCACTGATCTGACCTGTAAAAATCTCTTTGACTTTTTCCTGTTGCTTTTCTGATAATACTGATTCGCGATTTTCATCCTTGTCGATAATCTTATCAGCCGTATTAGAATCCACGCGAACGAAACTCATTTTCTCTTCTTTTTGCTCAAGGCGCTGGAAAAAATGATTATCGATAATCGTATCCTGCTTCACTATATCATAACCGTATGACTGTGCTGATTTGATAAAGCTGTCATGTTCAACCGGATCATTGGAATACAAGACGATCAATGAGTCATTTTTATCAGTTTGTGCCTCTTTGATCTTTTCACGATACTCTGATATTGTCGAAAACTCGTTATCAATATTTTGGAGTAAAGCGAATTTGGTAGAACGATCATAAAACTTGTCATCGGTCAGCATGCCGTATTTAACAAAAACACCCATGTTTTCCCACTTCTCCTCAAATGAAGGACGGTCACTCTTAAACAGTTCTTCCAACTTGTCTGCCACCTTCTTAGTGATGTAAGAAGTGATTTTGCGCACATTTGCATCAGCCTGCAAATAACTTCTTGACACGTTCAACGGGATATCTGGTGAATCGATCACACCATGAAGCAAAGTGAGGAATTCGGGAAGGATATCTTTTACATCGTCAGTAACATAAACTTGGTTACTGTAGAGCTGAACTTTGTTTTTTTGCGCTTCCAGGTTGTTACTCAATTTGGGGAAGTAAAGGATACCTGTAAGGTTAAATGGATAGTCGATATTAAGGTGAATCCAGAACAATGGCGGCGTTGAGTATGGATACAACTCATTGTAGAAGTTTTTATAATCTTCTTCAGTAAGCTCACCAGGATTTTTCTTCCATATTGGATTGGGGTTGTTGATGATATTATCGACCTCTGTCTGAATGGCTTCTTTATCATCACCTTCGCCTTCGTAGGTGGTTTCAGTCTTATTTCCAAATTTGATCTCTACAGGAAGGAACTTACAATACTTCCCAAGCAATTCACTAATGCGGTGCTTTCCAAGGAATTCATTGTTTTCCTCATTGATATGCATGATCACATCGGTGCCGCGGGCCTCTTTTTCAATCTTTTTCCACGTGTATTCCGGATTACCTTCACAGGCCCATTGAACGGCCTGGGCATCTGTCCATGATTTGGTTTTTACTTCAACTTTGTCAGCTACCATAAATGATGAGTAAAAACCAAGGCCAAAATGGCCGATTATCGAACTGTCATCTTTATACTTTTCAAGAAATTCCGTAGCTGAAGAAAAGGCTACCTGATTGAGGTATTTTTTAACCTCTTCTTCACTCATACCAATTCCTTTATCGCGAACGGTAAGTGTTTTGGCTTCTTCATCAAGGATGACTTCAATGGTCAGGTCACCAAGGTCACCTGTAAATTCTCCTTTGTTTGCAAGGGTTTTCAGCTTCGAAGTAGCATCTACGGCATTCGCAATGATCTCTCTTAGAAAGATTTCATGATCAGAGTAAAGGAACTTTTTTATGATCGGAAATATATTCTCCGTTTGAACGGAAATCTTACCTTTTGGCATGTTTAGCGTTTTTTAGTTAAACCATCTGAAACCTGCAAATCAAATGGTGTACCATTAGGGCTCTAAATGACAGATTGTCAGCCTGTCTGGCTTATCTGTTTAATGTCTTCACAGTCCTTTCTCCAAAAAAATCCGCCAATCATCAATCCCGTCGCGCTGCTCGACCTTTGTCAATTTGAATCCATTACCAATGGCAAATAATAGCATATTCCTGAATTTGTTGCGTGTTTTCATGCGAAGGGTGTGATAACCTTTTTCCCTGAGCCATTCTTCCTGTCGAACGGCGAGCAATCTGGCAACTTGTTGGCGACGAAAATCAGGTAATACACCTCCGACCCAACTGTAAAACACCCCAGGTTCAACTTCATAACCTGATTTGAAGCCCATGATCTTACCCTCTTTGAAAGCGCCGAGACTCAAGTGAGGAATCCCATCCAGCCTTTTTTGGTATTCTGACAAAGGATAATGCGGCTTAAACTCAGGAATAAGCAATGATGCTTCAAAAAGCTCGGCGAAGGATAGTGTACGGATTTCTGGCAAAAGCACAGGATTAACAGATGTTTAACCAGAAATTTAAAAAAAACTGCTGATTTTCTGAAAATGATAATTCTCCTGATGAAAATGCCACCCTGATTGTTGAATAGCTGATTTCATTAGTTAAGGAGGTCTTAAATCCAAATGGCTTCTACATTTCGGCTTGTATTCTACGAAATGATTTTTCTATTTTTACGTTCTTTTAATAAATCCGGTAATTTTTGAATAAACAACCCGGAATAAACAACCCGGAATAAACCATATGTCCGTAAAAGTAGAAGACCTGACAAAAATTTATGGAGAACAGTACGCTGTTAATAATGTCTCTTTCGAAGCAAAGAAAGGAGAGGTGTTAGGATTTCTCGGACCAAACGGAGCAGGTAAGACGACCACAATGAAAGTCATCACCTGTTTTATTCCTCAAAATGAAGGGTCTGTCACTGTAAGCGGCTTTGATACTGCGAGCCAGCCAATGGAAGTGCGCGAACGCATCGGTTACCTGCCTGAGCATAATCCGCTTTATAAAGATATGTATGTTAAAGAGTACCTCAACTTTGTTGCAGGCCTTCACGACATTTCCGATAAGAAAAAACGGGTGGCAGAAATGGTTGAACTCACCGGACTGGGCGACGAACAAGCCAAACAGATCGGTGCTTTGTCAAAAGGGTATCGCCAACGAGTAGGCCTCGCACAAGCGATGATCCATGATCCGGAAGTTTTGATCCTCGATGAACCGACCTCTGGGCTTGATCCCAATCAGTTGGTTGACATCAGGGCATTAATCACCGATTTTGGCAAAGAAAAAACAGTCATCTTCTCCACACATATCATGCAGGAAGTGCAGGCTATCTGTGACCGGGTACTCATTATCAATAAAGGTAAAATTGTTGCAAATGATTCTATCGAACGTTTGCAACAAAGGGTTAGAGGCGGCACTTTGATCACCGTTCAGTTCCTGGAAAAGATCAACGAGAAGCATTTAAAAGGTATTCCAGGTGTGAAATCCGTCGAATACGCCGGGGACAATTTGTGGCAATTGTCCAGTAATTCCAAAAACGATATCAGATCGGTAATCTTTAATTATGCCGTGAAAAAAGGATGGACGCTACTCGAAATGCGTAAAGAAGTATTCAGTATTGAATCCGTGTTCCAACAGTTGACAAAAGAAAAATGAAAACTACGGCTTCCATAGTAATGTTGTTTTGCACACTGCAACTGTTTGCCCAAAAGCCGGTAAACAAAGAATTCTATTTTACAAATGGGGTGTACCTGACTTATGAAGACTTCAAAAATGACCTTCCGGCATTGTCATGGAATGTATTAGACGCTGAAGCCCATATTGATGGTAATGAACACCTGGTCAGATTTAGTGAGATACTTATGCTGGACGACCAGACACCGGTTGACATTGAGTCCATATGGGGAGTAAGTATTGAAGGCAAACCCTATTTAAACATCAATAAGGTAAAAGGAAAAGAGCGGTTAAGAAGTAGTGGGGAAGATCCAGTCTTGTTCGTCAGACTGCAAGCCATCGGCAATTTGTGCTATTTCTTTTATGAAGCTTATGTCTCCGAAAAAGTAGCTATGCATGTGTACGACCCAAGAACCGGAGTGCGTTTAAGGACCGGGGTCGTCGAAAATATGAAACCGATAGCCATCAAAAAAATATTGAAGTTTGAAACTGGAGAAGTGATTGATTATAACCTTTCAAATTTCAAGAAATTGATCAAAAGCGATGAAGCTTTGTATAATACTTTGATTGAATTGAGTGATACTGAAGCGCGGTCGAAAATGTATAAGAGCCTTTTCATTTTCAATGAAAGGAATCCTGTGTTTATTAATTCGAAATCCTGAAGCTGTCTTTAAGAGATGTTGAGCATTTTTAAAAAGGAAATTAACCTGTTTTTCAGTTCACTGATCGCCTATATCGCTATCGGGGTGTTTCTGCTGTCGTTAGGCTTGTTTATGTGGGTTTTTCCCGAAACCAGCTTGCTGGATTATGGGTTTGCCTCGATGAATGGCTTTTTCAGCTTTGCGCCCAATATCTTCATGTTTTTAATCCCGGCAATCACGATGCGGTCTTTTGCTGAAGAGACCCAGACGGGCACTATCGAACTACTGGCAACAAAGCCACTCACAGATTTGGACATTATCCTGGGTAAGTTTTTTGCATGCCTGGTACTTGTTCTATTTGCCTTATTGCCCACCTTGCTGTACTATTTCACGATTTACCAGCTAGGTGCCCCAAAAGGAAATATTGATGCAGGTGAAGTCGCTGGTTCGTATATCGGCCTGTTTTTCCTGGCGGCTTCTTTCGTTGCTATTGGATTGTTTTCATCCTCGATAACCAAAAACCAGATCGTGGCCTTCATACTGGGTATGTTCATGTGTTTTTTCTTTTTTATGGCCTTCGATTTTTTGAGTGGATTACCCATTTTCTTTGCCAAACTTGATGACTTCGTCCAGATGCTGGGCATTAATTACCATTATAACCTGATTAGCCGAGGTGCAATTGATTCGAGAGATGTCATTTACTTTCTGAGTATCATTTCAGTATTTCTTTTGTTTACCAAAACCGCATTGGAGAGAAGAAAGTGGTAACCAACGTATAAACTTATGTCTAAAAACCGTACACAATCATTGATTCAGTTGGCCCTTTTCGTAGGGGTTCTGTTGTTTTTGAATGTTGTGGCCAACAGGTTTTACACTCATCTCGACCTTACAGAAGACAAACGGTTTTCATTGACAAAGGCTACCAAGAGTGTCGTCAAAAATCTTGATGATAACCTGTTTGTGAATGTCTATATGGATGGGGAGTTTTCTTCCGACGTCAAGCGCCTGAAAACAAGCGTAACTGAGATGTTGGATAAATTCAAATCCCTTTCGGGGAATGTGGAATACCAATTGGTCAATCCGCTCGATGGTTCACCAGACGAGATCAATAAAACTCTGGAAGAATTGCGTAACAGAGGCATCTTTGAGTATGTAGACAAACGTGCAGGGAGTGACGAGTTTTCGGCAAAACGTGTTTTCCCGGGTGCCACACTCTATTACAAAGGTCGCGAGATTTCTGTTTATTTCCTGGAAAAGGCAACTCCTGGTACACCTAAACAGGTCAGATTTAATAACTCCATATCCATGTTGGAGTATAATCTGGCCAATGCAATTCAGAAATTGAAGACCATTCAAAAACCAAAGATAACCTTCATCACAGGTCACGGTGAATTATTTGATTTTGAAAGAGCTGACTTTGAGGCTTCCCTCAAGCCATTTTACGATGTCGCGGAAATGAATCTAGACAGCGTTACGGTTATCAGTGACCGGATCGACGTTGCCGTAATTGCGAAACCACGTGGCCCATATTCTGATAGGGATAAATTTAAAATAGATCAGTACGTCATGAATGGCGGTAAAGTATTATGGTTGGTTGATCAGACCAATGCAGGTATCGATAGTCTACGGACTAGAGGGGAGGTACTCTCCGGGCCAATGCCGCACCAGCTTGATGACCTGATATTCAGATATGGTGCCCGGATCAATTCAGACCTGATTCTCGACCTGCAAAGTTCAAGAATTCCATTGCAGGTGGGCATTGAAGGAGGTCGCCCGCAATTTGACCTCAAGTTTTGGTATTACTTCCCAATTATATTACCGGACGCAGAAACGGATCATCCGATCGTGAAAAACCTTGATGGTATTGATTTTAAATTCGTTTCAACCATTGATACCCTAAAAACCAAGACCCCGGTCAAAAAAACAGTGCTGTTAACGTCTTCCGAAAATAGTCGTTTTTCGCGATCGCCATCAAGATTAACCTTCGATATTACGCGCACAGAACCCAATCTCGACCGATATAACAATGGTAATAAGCCAGTGGCCATATTGTTGGAAGGCACATTTCCTTCGCTTTACCAAAATCGGGTTACTGAGTCAATGGCAGAAGGCCTGAAAGCCATGAACCAGGAATTCAAGCCTCAGTCCGAACCCACAAAGATGATCGTCGTTTCTGATGGAGACGTCGCCCGTAACCACGTCGATCTTGACAAGAAAGAACTCAAGCCATTGGGCTACAATATTTTCGAACAATACACCTTCGCCAATCGCGATTTCCTGCTCAACTGTATCGAATATCTCATGGATTCAGACGGCTTGATCGGTGCGCGGTCGAAAGAAGTCAAATTGCGCTTGCTCAATAAGGCCCAGCTCAGAAGCGATTCTGCTTTGCTAGGCATTCCGATGAAGGAAAAAACAAAACGACAGGTGATTAACCTGTTACTTCCCCTCATACTGCTCATACTCTTCGGTATCGGGTATAACTACCTGAGAAAAAGAAGGTATGCTGTTTAATTACGCTTAAAGTCCAAAATTATCCGCAATGAAAAAATCTACCTGGATACTACTCGCTCTGCTCCTTGTATTGGCTGCAGTCGCTTATTTCACACAAGGGGAAAAAGAAAATTACATGGATGGTGATCAGTTGGCTATTGCCAATACGAGCCAGATCCATAAGATCTTTATTGCCGACAGGCACAAAAGCCGGATCACCCTTACAAAAGGTGATGATGGCTGGACAGTCAATGATAAATTCAGGGCAAGAGATGCTGCGGTCAATACTCTGCTCAATACTGTTGAAGGTGTGAGAGTGCAAAATTATGTGGCCAAAGCCGCTGAAAAAAATGTATTGCAAGAACTGCGTGATTTCGGCATCAAAGCTGAGTTTTATGATAAGAACGACAAGATACTGAAGGTGTATTATGTCGGTGGTGGAGCGCCAAATCAAAATGGCTCCTACATGATGCAGGAAGGCGATAACAACATCTATGTGGTACGGATTCGCAACTGGGAAGGGGTGCTCAAACCAAGGTTTTTGCTCGATGAAATCGATTGGCGCGATCGGGCTGTTTTCCGGTTCAACCCTGATGAAATCAAAGAGGTTACAGTCGAGTATCCCGGTTCACCAGAGTCAAGTTTCAAACTGGAAAAGAAAGCTAAAGACGATTACCAGGTCTACCCATTAAAAGTTGAACAAAGTTTCGTGAAAGATCGGCCGGATGTCGTCAAGGGAAAGGTCTTGTATTATCTCAAAGGATACGAAAAACAGATTGCTGAAGCTTTTGAAAATGGTAACGAGGCCCGTGATTCCATCATTCAGACTCAACCATTTGCCAGGATCAATGTGGTTGATGAAAATAATAATTCGAAAAACGTCAAATTATTCCCGATTCAGGGCAAAGAAGTCGGTACACTTCCTGATGGAACGATCAAGCGCGCTCCAGTTGAACGGTATTTTGCCTCAGTTGATGAAAATACAGACTTCATGATGGTTCAGCATTTGTTGTTCAAACGCTTACTCGCTCCCTACGAATTCTTTTTTACGGAAGAAGATCAAAAGGAATAGATCCTGACTTCATCTTCAAGAGCGAGGTAAAGTCGCTCTTTTTCAATCCTGACATTTTGGATGGCCTTTTCCGTTTCCGGAATGGAGATGATATAGCGATCAAGTGATTGCAGGTCAAAGGCATGAAGAGTTTTGTCATTGAAGTAAATGATCCTGCCATCAACCACCTGGAAGCTTCTTAAGCCAGGCATATCAAGGGTTTTCGAATATTCACCATATACATCAAAAACAAGAATGCCTGATTCAGGGTCATTCACAAACAACCAGTTTTCCCTTTCGAGGAGAAAGCTGGGTTCGAGAGCGGATTCAAGTACCAGTGAAAGGTCACTGCTTGACAATAATGTTCTGGCACTGTTGTCGATCTTTTTTACTTTGAAAGAAATAGGATCATAAAGCCAGATATTGCCATCATTTGAAAAACACAGCGCCTCAATAATATCAAAATCAAGATCAAACAGATCAAATGAGCCTGTCTTGCTTAATGTGTTATCAAGGGTGACGACTGTCTGAAATTCGGGATAGTACAAGAGGACTTTGAAAGGATTGGTAGCATCAATCAGCGTAGGCATGCCCAGGGTAAACTCGTTGAATCGGTAAAGTTCTTCACCTTCAGGAGAAAACTTGATAAGTTCACCATCTTCATCCACAGCATAAATGTTTTGCAGTACATCTGTAACCAGGTAACTCGCTTTAATGTCAAGGGTAGCTGACAGTTGGTATTTCAGACTGTCTTGTGCCATACTGCTAAAGCAGGCGATCAGGATTAAGGATAATATGGAAAGTAATTTTTTCAAAAATTGTGATTGCTGTTAAACTTTTGGTAGCGCGTTTGTACTGGTTCTTTCTCAAAAAACTTCAATTCCAGATCTTTCCCGTCAAAAACTGCATAAGAATTGAAGTTGATCCATTCGCCAAGATTCAAATATCGGCTTTTACCATTTTTTAATACCAAATCAAGAGGAAGATGCCGATGGCCAAAAACAAAGTAGTCAATCTGCGTCTTATCCAGTTTCTTGTTGGCATAAAGGTAGAGCCATTCGTTATCGAGCCCCAGGAACGTTTCCGGGGTCTTGTTATTCGTATCTCTGCTCTTTCCTGACCAGAACTTTGCAAGTCGTATGCCAAAATTAGGATGAAGTCTTGCAAACAGCCATTGGCATAGCTTAGAAGCAAAGATCTTTTTGATCATCTTATAGCCTTTGTCTCCAGGTCCAAGTCCATCACCATGGCCGATAAAAAAAGTTTTTCCGCCAATTTTTTTCGTGATGGGCTCCCTGATAATCGGGATATCCATTTCTGTTTCGAAGTAAGAAAACATCCACATATCATGGTTGCCTGTAAAGAAAAAGATGGGAATACCGACATCGCGTAATTCAGCCAGTTTACCAAGAATTCTTGTATATCCTTTAGGTACCACCGTGGCGTATTCAAACCAGAAATCAAAGACGTCACCTACCAGGTAGATTTCAGCCGCATCCTGTTTGATGTTGTCAAGCCAGCGGATGATACAGCGCTCTCTTTCAATGCTTTGCTGTTCATCTGGTACCCCAAGGTGAAAATCTGATGCAAAATAAATTTTATCGGCCATTACAATAATCGATCATCCTGATAATATCCGCTTCACGCTTTAAATTAAGTTTTTCCTGGCGCATCACGGTCTTGAGGTCGTTTTTATATTCTGGCAACAGCCTGAAAAGGATTTTCTTTTTCTTTTTGAGGCGATAGGCAGGTTCTCCCGGTCTTTTTATAAAATATTCCGTTTCCGGAAAGATTATATCCTCCTTTATCCCGGTATTTAGTTGTGGGTCATAATCACTACGCTTTATGGCCATTTTCCAGCGTTTTAACAATAATATTTCGCCTTGATTCAATTGTTGGAAAAAGCTCTTGCTCCTATAATTATCAACTTCGAATGGAGCATTGATAAATATTTGCCAGCCAAGAATAACAGCATCCACCTTATCTGGATCAATGATATAAACACTGTTGTTATATTCTGCCTGCATTTGGTCGTCATATACCCTATATTTCAACCTTACGCCGGGCAGTTTTAGGTCATTCGCCCCTTTCGGGACAATGGCGCCTTCTACCCAATCGTCATTGAGATAATGTCGACTTAGTGAATTGCGGAGGGCAATCTGTTCTTGTTCGTAGGCAGCCAATGAACCTTGTTTTGCCTTGAAAATGCTGTTTAACAGACTGTCTTGCCAACTTTCCTGTGCCGAAACATGTTCAACACCAACTAGCATTGGCAATATTAATAAAATGGTGATCAGTTTTTTCATCATCATAGAAATGATATGCAAGCGCAAATTTCGTTTAACTTTGTGACTTATTTTCAAACTGGTCTTAAAAAATCCGGTTAATGACTCAATACACAAACCCTGATCTTCGACTTTCTGCTTCATCTCTGACCTCAGGTGAGATTCGTTGGACAAGTCCTTCAAATATCGCTTTGATCAAATACTGGGGTAAACATGGCAAACAATTGCCGAGAAATCCGTCCATCAGTTTCACATTAAAAGAAGCTTATTCAGATACAACCATTAGTTGGTCGCCCAAGTCAGTAAAAGACGATTCGACTATTGATCTTTCTTTTTTCTTTGAAGGTCAGGCCAATCCGGCATTCGGGAAAAAAGTTGAAACATTTCTTGCCGAACAATTGGATGCCTTTCCTTTCCTTGGTCAGCTTTCACTGAAGATCAGTTCGGGCAATTCTTTCCCGCATTCTGCTGGTATCGCATCTTCTGCTTCAGCGATGAGTGCAGTTGCCATGTGTCTTTGCTCAATGGAAAACCGATTTTTTAATACACTTAATGACAACGCCGCATTCCTGAAAAAGGCTTCCTACTTCGCGCGCCTCGGTTCCGGGTCAGCTGCTCGTTCTGTGTATCCATTTGTTGCGGTTTGGGGACAAACTGATGCTGTCGCGGATTCCTCAGACCTTTATGCAATACCATTTGCTGATAAAGTACATCCGATGTTTCATGATTTTCATGATGCTATCCTGATCATCAGTAAGGAAGAAAAATCGGTTTCCAGCCGCGCTGGTCATGCATTAATGGAAGGCAACCCATATGCTCCGGTCAGGTATGCACAGGCCAATAGTCGTCTTGAGACATTGATTAAAGCCATGGCAATCGGCGACCTTGAGACTTTTGGAAATATCACAGAAGGCGAGGCCCTGACTTTACATGCTTTAATGATGACTTCAGAACCGTCTTTTCTTTTAATGGCATCTAATAGCCTGGAAGCTATTCAGCGGGTTCGAGCTTTCAGGGCAGATACTGGTGTTCCGCTTTATTTCACGCTTGATGCTGGTCCAAACCTTCACTTGTTGTATCCTGGAGAGCACCGTGACGTTGTCGAGTCTTTTATCAAGTCCGATCTTGAGTCGTTATGCGAAAACGGACGCTGGATTGCCGACAAATCTGGAGAAGGCCCCGTTAAAATAACAGAAAGCTAATAATCAAACCAGTCAATTGGGTCTTTGGATCTGTATTGCCGTTTGGTGATAACCCTTTGTTTTTCCCTTTCTATGATGGCTTTCGCCAATGTCAGGTTAGCTGGTTCCGGATTTTCTGCTGCAAAGGCGGCTTCCATTTTCCGCTCGTCGACATCAAGTCGATAGAGAATCTGGAATAGATATTCAAGCCTGTTTTTTTCAATGTACCAGGCGATTACATCTGCCATATGGTCAAGCAAAGCCTCCTCCGTATCAAGGTCTTGATTCGGTTCCAATTCAAAATCTCTGAGAACAAGATTCAGAGTATCAGCAAAAAGGTTTTCAGTCACTAGGTACCGGTTGAGACCACCACCCTGTAGGTCACAACATCTTCACCTTTGATAGCGAACGTAAGGTAGAAGCGGCGACCTTTCTCCGGAGGTGTGAAGAAATAGGTATAGATGTTTTCACCTTCTTTTGTCAAAGGAGCTGTATCCAATTCCTCAGTTGTGTATTCGTTTTCTACTTTCCTTGTTCGGTAAACGGTTACTGTGTCAAGGGCAGCTGCTGAAGTAAAGGTAAACGCAATAGTAGTGTCTTCTTTCATTTCCAACAGACCCAAAGCAGGTTCAACGTTATCAATGCCGCTCTTGAAATAGCCCGCAAAAACCTGTGGTCCCAGGAAGAAGGTTTCGATGTCGCCGCGATCATAGGCATCGTCAATCAGTTGCCAGCCCTCCTGCTCAGGAAGGTGATCCTTAATGAAACGGATAGGAGGTGTCAGGTAGTAATGATCGCCAAACTTTTTCTCGAAGCGGTCTGTTTTTGCAGTACAATCAGTTGTTCCTGCGGCCCATGTCGGATCAAGGAGATACCAGTTTTCATTAAGTCTGACAGCATTCCAGGCGTGGTTAGGTCTGCGAGGGGGCCTTTTCCCGATACGAGTTTCATCATTACGGCCGTATCCTGGAATTAATCTAACAGTAACTCCAGCAGAATCACACATATCTTTGAAGAAAAATGCGAAGTCATTAAAAGCACCTTTTCTTTCTTTGAATACTCTTGGCAGGAAGTCTTTATCTCTTTCTGTTTTCCATTCCTTCCACTTTTTTCTGTCTTTTCCTTTTAACTGCTCACTTTTGTCTTCTGCACCACAGTCATAACTTACGTTATGGGTCAACCAGACGAAAAGCGCCCTGGTCTTTTCTGCTTCTGTGTCGAAGTTGGCGGTTAGTTTGTTGACCAGGTCTCTGACGTGCAAAAAAGAGGCACCAGAAAGCGACTTAACATATCGGTCAACTTCGGTGTAGTCCATTTGAGTAGGATCGTTGGGGTCATTGATCTCCTGGGCGGAAACCGTAGTTCCAATAAGCAAAAGACATATTCCGGCAAGGAAAGTAATTGTATTTTTTATCATGTGATTATGATTTACAAAATTGAGTTTAAATATAGAACGAAAAGTTGATTGGTACATTGCTTTTCAGCGAAGATTGTGCCAATGATAAAGTACAATTCGTTCACGACTTACCAAGATAAAAAAAAGAAGCCTTTCAACTTTCTGAAAGGCTTCAACTGTGCAATAAATGCAACTCCTCTCTCACTGGAATTACAAATCTTGAATGAAACTTCTTTAGTCCCTGATGGTGAATAAAGTTACACCTATGGTAAAAGGATGTAACTCAGGGCCTTCACCGTCTTTGAACATACTGTTCAAGGCATATTTTGCATAAAACCCGACGTGCCCGACATTTATTTTTCCTATGAGGCCATATCTGAATTTGTTGAGGTTAAAGTCGTCACGTTCTTTTTGAACGCCAAACTCATCACTTTTCTGCTTTTGGCCTGCACTCATTAAAAGTCCTATGTAACCACCACCTGAGATGGCAAAGGCATTGTGGTGGTGTTTCCCTTTGGCTCTGAACTCGAGTTCAAGTGGAAGTGAAATGAAAGTTGTACGTAGTCGATTTCGTTTATAGTCAATATCGTCATTGATGATAGTCAGTTCATCTTGACCTGGAACGAGGGTAATATCATTCGTAAAGCGATAGTATTTCAGATTGAATTCTGGTCCGTAAACAAGACGAATGGCTTTTTTGTAAAGTTTGACACGTTGCTTGACAACATGAAAGGTGATTTCCCATGATTGACCATAGTTCAATTCGAGATTATCCAAATTGTTAGGTAAGTTCAGGCTTCCATCAAAGCCGTAACCATTAATCCCTATATCCAGGCCAAAAAAGTCGGTCGTTACATTTCCCCGTGAATGGCGGTGGCGAAAATTCCAGTTGCCATTGCGATGACTCCAGCGGTTGTCCCAGTCCCAGTCATCGTCGCGGTCGCGGTCTTTCTTTTTTTCTTCCCGTCTGTCTTCATCTTTCTTGTCTGGATCGTCTTGTGATATTCCGGTAACGGGTAAAAGAAAAAAGGCTAAAAAGAAGAGAAGAAGTGATTTAGTTATGGTGCGATTTAAAATATATATGCTGCTCATGATTATTGGTTTTCATTTATGACAATAGCTTCCGGGGCCCTCGGAAAAATATTGTTTTAATCAATGTCAGCAGTGGGACGGTAGAGCCCCTCAAAAAGTTACACTTTGATTAAAAGATTAATGGGATTTAGCAGGATTCCTATTTTGCATTGACATACAAAATGGTTTAAAAAATTCCATTTCAATGGAATTAAAATCCTGCTAAATCCCACAAATCCTGTTAGTCCTATCCGTTATTCGCGGTCTAGTAACCAGGTGTGACCAAAGTATAGATCTGCCTGGAAATTCCAATTGGGGGTATCTGACAAAGTAAAGGTGTCAGAAGTGAAAGTTTTTGCGATTACTGGGTTGACCGCCAACCCAAGAGCTCTTCTGATCAGGAAGTCAACGTGCAGTCCACCTTCGAAAGTATGAGCCGCGAAAGCTTTTTGAGTTGTTGTACCATCACCGGCCTTGTCTTTTACACTTGCAAATATCGTCGGAATATAGGTTAACCTTCCTCCAAACGAGCCACCTAGGTCGTCGTCGAGTGGGGCTGCAAAAATATAATTGGGCAAAAGGGTAATGGCAAGGCCAGCCAAAGTTGCTTCCTTCTGTTCATCAGACATCTTTTTGAGTCTGAAGTGGTATCCGCTACCCAGTCCGCCTCTTCCGTTACTATGCCGTAAATAAGCACCGGCTATAGCTTCATAGTTTTTGCCATCAAAATATTGGTCGACCGGGGCCTTCCATTCAAAACTTAAATTTGCATACTTGACGTCTCCTCCTGCACGGTAACTATAGCCTGCACCAAGGACAATCTTTTTTTGCCATGACAGGGAAAAGAAAACAGTGTGTTTGGTGATTGATTGGAAACTGTAAAATGCTTGCGCATTGATAGCGGTGTTGATTACAAAGCAACAACAGAGCGCTAAAGAAATTTTAAGAATGATATGTTTTTTCATGATATTTTAAATTATTCTGCTGATGATTGTTTAGGTGTCCATACTACTCTGAAAGCGAAGCTGCGCACATTTGGAATAAAGTTTCCAGAATTAGAAACCCTGGGCTGACGTAATGAAGTAAAGTCAAAATGGACATTGACTGGTAGTTTCTGATTGGTCATTTTTTCTAAAGGCATAATGAGCCCAAAACCATAAGTAAGGGCGCTTATTCGATCTTTGTTGACATCGTTGCCAAAGTCATTTTGGCTTAAGGTGTAGAATCCAAGGCGAAAGGCGAAGACATCATAGAATTCAGTTTCAGACCCAATGGCAAATCCTGTTCGGAAGTCGCTATTGAAAACATTTTGGATTTCAAGTGTGAGTAATACGCCTAAATTCCCCTGGCCTGCACCAGGCAGTTTTACTAAGCGATCATTAAAGTAGGAAACGCCATATCTGCCGATAGTAGGAAGCTCATTGTTATCCTCATCACCGTCAGGACTAGCATAGGTAACACTTGCACTTGTTATGTTGTTAACAGCAGCACCTAGGCGAATGCCTCTTTGAGGTGTTGTCGAATTGCCGTCAAGGGAAATTGTATACAAAGCCCCAAGATCAAGATGGAAAGTGCTTCCTGGACTGACATCATCAAAGAGTTTCCAGCGCCATAGATTAAAGTTCATTCCGATATGGAGGTTTTTAACCGGGCTTCCTGCAACAGACAAGGCCACATTAGTTGTTTTGGGCTTGTCAAGCGGATGGCGAACACCATTAATAGTTACATCAAATGTGGTAGGACCAATGGCTAGCTGATTTACAGTTAAGGCTCCTGTAAATCTTTTGTGAAATTTCCAGGCACCTCCAATAAAGTAGTAATCAGATTTTTTTAATAGGTAATATGGTCCTCCAGATGAAAAGGTAAATTCAGCTCTGTCAATTAAACCGAGTCCGGCTGGATTGCGAAACATAGAGGCAACACTGCCGCCAACTGCAACGTCCGCTTTAGCCATAGCATCTGTCTTTGGACTTGGAAGCCACCCAAAGAAATACTCTTGCTGAAAACCGTAAACTAACTGTGCTGAAGCAAAAAGTGGGGTGAGAAGGAGTAGGAATCCAATTAAATAGGATCTCATAATTATCGATGTTTAAATGGAGAAAAAGTGATTAAATTATTTCATTTTCTCTTACATCGATTGAAAAGTCAAAACGTCATCAGGATTAAGTGGATTTTTTGGATTGAGCGGGATTTTGTTTTGAAATACAAAACTTCATGGCCGGGCAGGAAAATTTACAGTTTAATGGAAATTAAATCCTGTCAAATCTTCCAATCCCAGTAACTAGTCGACTATCATCGTGGAGTGATCCAGTTGTTGTTGAATGATGTTTTCGGGGAGTTCACGTTCTCCGTATTGTTGATTGCGGAGTTGTGGTACATAGCCTGCCTCGCGAATAGCCTCCTGGATACCGGCTGCAGTAAACCTGAAAGCGGCGCCTGCGGCAGAAACGACATTCTCTTCGATCATGATGCTGCCGAAGTCATTTGCTCCGCCATGAAGACAAAGTTGACCGATCTGCTTACCTACTGTCAGCCATGAAGCCTGGATGTTGGTGATGTTGGGGAGCATGATCCTGCTCATGGCGATCATGCGAAGATATTCGTCGCCGGTGACTGTGTTACGTGCTCTTTTGAGGCGCTTTAGGAGTGTTCCTTCATCCATGAATGGCCATGGGATGAATGCAATGAAACCTTTTGCCTCAGCTGGCTTTTCAGCTTGAACATCTCGTAACATGATGAAGTGCTCAAATCTTTCGCGATCTGTCTCCACATGGCCAAACATCATGGTTGCTGAGGTAGTGATATTTAACTGATGGGCTGCCCTCATGACGTCGAGCCACTCACCACCTGTGCATTTCCCTTTGGATATCAGTCTTCTTACGCGGTCGCTTAATATCTCAGCACCGGCTCCTGGCAATGAATCCAGTCCGGCTTCCTTTAATGCCTTTAATACTTCAGTGTGTGTCGACTGTTCGAGCTTAGTGATATGTGCAATTTCGGGTGGGCCCAATGCATGTAGTTTGAGGTCAGGATAAATTGACTTCAACTCACTAAACAAATCACAATAATAGTCGAGTCCGAGATCAGGGTGATGCCCGCCCTGGAGTAACAGTTGATCACCGCCGAATTTGAAAAGCTCATCAATCTTGACCTTATATTCTTCGATTGAGGTGGTGTACGACTCGTCATGGCCAGGTTTCCTGAAGAAATTACAAAACTTGCAATTGGCAATGCAAACATTAGTAGTGTTTGAGTTTCGGTCAATGATCCAGGTAACTTTGTTGCCAGGGATATGCTTTTGACGTAGCGTATTGGCTACGAACATGAGATCGGCAGTCGAGGCATTTTCCCAAAGAAACAGCGCTTCATCGATATTGAGGAAATCAAGGTTGAGCGCTCGGTCAAGCAATTCTTTAACGTGCATAAGGAAGCATTTAATTCTTCAGTTCAAAAAACCAAACGTTATAGTGATAAGGTAATTGACTGTTAATTAATTGTACAACAAAATTACACACCGGGGGTTTACCGGACAAGCTTATTTTCAATTTTTTTTGAAAGTTTTGGAAATTGCCCTGGAGGAGATGTCAGGAACATTATGGTTAGGATTTAAGAGGATTCTACCTTTTTATAGTTGGTTTGTTCTTTTTTGACGTCGTTGGCAGTATTAAGGTGGATGGTGTCACTTGTGTTTTTGTAATAGACCCAGATAAATGCACTGTCATTTAAGAAATTGGTGGATTCTATCTCAATTTTCATGATGTCAAGCCCAGTTCTTTCACGGAGATCCTGAATTAAAAGTTCACGATTACCAGCCTTGACCAGGTGGATTTTTTCATATAGAATTCTTTGAGCGCTCAACTGTTTTTTGAGCATAGTCCTGTCGAGTGTAAACATTGAAAGTACAATCGCGATATTGATAAAGAACAACTCAGCCAAACTCATTTGGTTACTGTAAATCGAGTTGATCACCGCTATGCAGACCACCGAAAAAAGGAAAGTCATATCCTTGATGCTGATCGTTGTGGTGCGATACCGCATAATTGAGAACAAGGCAAACAAGCCAAAAGCAAAGCCAAGACTCAGATCGACATTCACCAT